>CAVZEC010000007.1:0-114610 GCA_963774165.1 uncultured Alphaproteobacteria bacterium
AATCACGTGCTTTTCATCGCAAATTCTCGTCTAATTCATTGACATTCCTTACTAATATGCTATTATAAGGCCCTGAATTTCATTATTGGGCGCAAAAGGATGTGGAAGTTATGCTAATTCCCGTAACATCATGCTTTATATAGCTATTTTTCTCTGCATCACACCAAAGATAGCTGATACCCTTAGCTCAACCGTGCTTACATGGTGCTATCATGGCTCGCGTCCATCTCACTAAGCAGACTATTGACTACGCTATAGCTAATGCTCCTTTTGAGCCTTCACCTATGATCCTATGGGATGAGGATGTACGTGGGTTCGCAGTTAGAGTTGGCCCGCGCAACACTAAGTACCCCAAGGGCAAGGTCAGCTATTTTGTGCAGAAGCGCACAGGGGGTAGAGGCTCTAAAGAATTTCGCTATGTGTTCGGTGAGTACCCGCAATTAGAGATCCCCGCAGCACGCAAGAAAGCCCGATCTTTGATCGCGGACGTAGAAGCCAACCTGAACATTGCCAAGCAGCGCAGAGACATAATAGAGCTACGCAGAGCAGAGGCCGAAAATTCAAGAACAAAAAAATTCAGCCACATCTTCGAAGAATATAGAAAACACCGATCCGATGGAAGTTATTATTGGGAATCTGATATACTTTACTATAATAACAAGTACTTCATACCCCATTTCGGTAATTTGGCTGTAACTGAGATCTCTAAAGGCGACATCCGAAACCTACTCAAAAGCATAACTCACAAGTCTATAGCTAAGAAATCCGAAGCACAGCTGCGCCCATTCTTCAAATATTGCGTGCGTGAGGACATCATCAAGATAAATCCTATGGCGGACTTGGCGCCGTTGCCTAAGCTTAAGTCACGCGACAGGGTGCTTACCAAAGAGGAGCTTGTAGCGTTCTGGAAGGCTACCGAAGACATGAAGCGGGAGGGAAGCCTGTTTGGTCATGTCTATCAACTCCTACTGGTAACAGGCCAACGCCTGCGTGAAATAGCGCACATGGAGCGCGAGGAACTAAACATCCCGGACCAAATATTCACTCTATCAGCTAACCGCTCTAAGAATGGCCTCGCACATATCGTGCATCTATCCCCTTTGGCTCTTGGGATTATCGCCAGCGCGTCGCGCAAGAGCAGTCAATTCGTGTTTTCATATAACAAGAACAAGTTGAGCGGATTTAGTGCATCTAAGGACATTTTAGAGCAAACAATGCAGAAGCACCTTGGTAAGTCTCTAAGGCCCTTCCAATTGCGAGACTTGCGACGTACCTTTGCCACCGGGTGCGCAGAACTAGGAATTGATCATAACATCGCAGATAGAATATTGAACCATGTGAGTGATGCGCAATCCGGTGTTAAAGGAGTATACCAGCGATACGAGTATCTGCCTGAGAGAAAACAAGCAATGCTTACCTGGAATAAATATATCGAGGGATTAATCACCCCGGTTGAGCTATCTGTATTGCCCTTATAACTACGAACCGCAATCGCACTTGACGCAGCCTCTGGGGCGTGTGCTATAATGCCCCAGCTTTCCGACCCTAGCGCCTCTCATCAATTAATAAATAATAATGAGCACATGACCGAAACGACGACACAAACTGAAACCGAAGCACCAGATAAGCCTAAGCCTCCTCTCGCCCGTGAGGTAATAGAGGAAATAATGATCCTCTGGCGAGATAAAATCCCCAAGATACTAAGATTATTAGTTGAAAACGCCCGAGACCAGGGTAAGCCCATAGAGGCATTGAAATTATTCAACTCATTGCAGAATGCCTCAGAACATGCGTTGGAGGCCGCAGGAAAACTTCTCCCAGTGCAGACACCCAAGCTTGAGAGTATCGCCGTTAAAACCGAAGTGGAACATAGGTATGTTATTCGTGTTCCTGCCAAAATCCCGAACGTAAATGATTGGGCGCGGCAGACCGGAGCAACAAGCTTTCAAATAGAACACCCAAGACCCACTCAAGCCTTACAACAAAGCAGCACAGATGCCGAAACACCAGGGGAGGATACACTTGAAGATGAGAGACTAACCTATGAAGCGTTAAACACCGACGTCGATTAACATACAGCAGAAAACAGATCACGTAAGGATAAAGCTATAACTAAGCAACCCACCTTGCTGTGCGCCTCACGTAGTCGCCGCTACCTCCAGATCGTGGTCTCCCAGTCGTCCCTCTGCCTGCCGGAATTTGCCTTTGCGCGTGCAGGCGCCTTTGCGGGGGGGGGCGCTATTGATGTGGGCCCCGGTGCGATGGCCCGCGTCGTGAGCTGCGATGGCGTTGAAGCGCCACCTTCGCCGACCACGACAAATGGCGCCCAGTAGGCCGGGTGCGCCTCATGCGGCGCGCCCTGCTCGATGAGCGCCACCATCGACCGGCGCAGCGCCTCCGAGCGGCCAATGGTCTTGTCGGCGGCCATCGTGCTCAGCGTCTTGGTGATGAGCTTGACGGTCGCATCCGAGTCGACAGCCCAGTGCGAAACGAGCAGCGCGCGGGTGCCGGCATAGAAGAAGGACCAAGCACGGCTTCTTCATCAGTATCTTGTTACCGCGGAGTTGCCGAGAAAAATCCCCGACGGACGCGCATTCCCAATGATCGGTAGGCGCATTCACCCGGCAACCTGCGCCAGCGAGTGCGCACTCATATAGTTCGGCGCACCAGACCATTCTGGAACGGTTTGCGCAACTTGGCGCGGTCGAAACTGCCGTCGGTTTCGCGAACTATCCAGTCCGACAACGGGGAACGCGCATATCGATCGTAAAGTTTAACGCCGTCATTGAGGAGTGCCGCGGCGTAACTGAACGAGCTCTTGGTCATAATAAGGACATCCGCTTCCACGAACTCTCGAAACGTCGGGATCGCCGGCGTGTTGAGGCACAGCTCAATGCCGAGATCGAGCATGGATGCGAAGTCCTTTTCCTCTCCTTGTGAGAACAGGCGCACGCGACTTGCAAGCCCGAGTTCGGTGAGGACGGATTGGGTCATCAATATCGATTTCGCCATGACGTCGTTGTCGACGTAGCGATAGGCCGTTTCCGGATTGTCGGGTCTTACGTCGACGCCGCGGCGCAGATGGGCGCACACCTCCACGACCTCCGATCGGCGTTTTGGCGCGGCGCCGACGTAATATTTTTCGCGCAGCTTCGGAGTTACGTCACGGTAGGCGTCCGGCATGCGGTCGGTGATCATGTTAAAGTACCCTGCGGAAAGCAAGCACGGAGACGACCACCAGCTTCGATTGGCGATGAAATCGTCGATCTCGACGCGAGGCAATGCACATTCTGCGGCGGAGACTTCGCCGTGCCCAAGATTTAGAATACCCTCCCATCGAGCTGCCCATTCTTCGTTGGCTTCATAGGGATTGAAACCCTCGGCATGCTGCATGGCAAGAAATGGCGTATGTACGTAGGTCAGGCCATATTTCTTAGCGAGACAAATGGCGGACATCCTCGCCAAAGCCTGCGAGCCCATACCGTCGTGCCTCCCTGATACGGTCACGTGACATCCGGTTCCAATTGCGCCATCGTCCAGCTTTCGACCGAACTCTTGGAGCAGAAATTTGCGGTCGCCGCGGGTTGGCATGCGCAGCGCTCGCTTCACGTTGAACCACGCTAGGCGTGGTAGCCGTAGCTTCGCGGAAGGGGTCGCCCTCGCTGTCTGCGAAAGATGGCGAAGGCCAACGCTGACGTAAGAGCGCAATTTCATGGTTTGTGAATTGCCGCTGGTCGAATGGCAGAAGAAGTGGTGACTTGGACCACAGCATGAGCGCCGCGAAACGCAACGCAGCCAGCGCTCATAAACCTTCTTGCTTGAGGTTCAACACGTGCGCAATCACGCTCGAGAAACCAAATCCCAGAGTGGGGGCGCTTGCATCGATGCCACGCTACTTGTGTTGACATCTTCATCCATCCAACCATAGCTTGCTCACAGACGAGGTGACAGGTTCGGAAGACGCATCGTTCGCGCGAGATATTCGGCGCCGATCCGATTGAGGTGGCCTCGGTCTCGGTACATGAAGATTCCCTCAACAACGGGACTGCACGAACTCTCGTCGCACATTGTGCTGAGTGGAGAGAAGAAAGTCACGTTCTTGCGGCGCCGGGCGAGATCCGCCAACAGCGCGTTCATCACCCCGACGCGGTCTTGAACATCCTTGGTGGCGATCCGGCAGCCATGCATGAGTCCGCGTGAAACCGCGGCGGCGAGGCACCGTAGGGGATCGCTATTAAAAAGGGGAATTTCGCCCAGGAGGATGACGTGAACACCATGTTTTTCGAAGAGATCGAGGGTTTGCTCAAGGCTTTGCCGTAGCACCTCGAGCGAGCGTTCTGGAGATCGCACATCGTGTTTCGAGCCGAGCACGTAGATTGGCTTCTCGTCCTGCCAAACGGTCTCTCCGGTGTAAACGGACCAGTTGTGCGCCAGAACGGCCAGTCGCAAACCGGGGTTGTCCTCCACGAACTTGACCATGGCTTCTCGAAGCGAACGACACCCAACCTCGGTTGAAAACGGCGCGGTGACTTCGAAGTAGCCAAGAAGCGCTAAGCATGAGCCGATCGAGATCTGCCGGCCCGACATTTCCGCTTTCTTCGCGAGCAGGCTCATGGCGGGGACGTAGTGGTCGGCGTGGGAGTCTCCGAAGACGACCATGTCGTAGGGCGCCGATCTGCGTGCGGTTCCAAACGTACAGGTCTCATCGTCGCGGAAGATGTTCTTTTGCCCGCTACAATTGCGTCGGTAGATGTTTCCCAGCGTGGCGGTCGCGTCAAACTTGCGAAGCTCCGGATCGAGGTTGTAAGTCCACCGGTTGGCAGCAAGTTGACTTCCACCTACCGCAACCGTCGCCAGGGAGATTAGACCGGCACCGACCACACGCGGCGCGAGGTTCAGCCGCAGGTGGCGTGCTGGCCGCTCCACGTAGTGGTAGGTCGCCACGGCCAGTAGCAGGCTGGCGCCGAGCAAGCCGGCGACCTCCGTCCATTGTAGAGGGCGGTCGTAGTGATAGCGGGCAAAGGCTAGGAGCGGCCAATGCCATAGGTACAGGGAGTAGGAGATGAGTCCTATGGCGACGGCGGGTCGCAGGGAAAGCATACGCGTTACCAGCGGCTTGCTGTCCATCCCCGTGAGGATGAGCAAGGCAGCACCGACGCAGCCTGGTAGCGCCAGGAGGCCCGGAAACGGTTGGCTCTCATCCAGAAGCACGATCGACCCGACAATCAGCGATAGACCGACGCCAGCGGCGATCTCGGCCGCCCATGCGGGCAGCGTGAGACGCCAGGTGAGAAGCGCCAGTGCAGCGCCGAGCAGGAGCTCCCACGCGCGAAAGGGCGCGAGAAAAAAGGCCACCTCCTTGTGCGGGCCAACGGCGATTGCCGCGGCAGCGAGAGAGATCGCGCCCACAATCCATACGAGATACGGCACCAATGCAAACCGCCAGCGGGCAACCGCCATGAACGCCAAGGGCCAAACCAGATAGAATTGCTCCTCGATCGAAAGCGACCAAGTGTGCAGCAGCGGCTTCAGGTCGGACTGTCCTCCGAAATACCCGGCCTGACTGTAGAAGAAGTGATTTGAGAGGAACTTCGCTGAACTCGACAGGCTCCGCGCGAACGTCGCCATGTCGCTTGGCATCATGAGCGTCAGGGCCAGCAGTGCGCTCGCAAGGTATACGCACAAGAGAGCAGGCAGGATACGCTTCGCGCGCCGAAAGTAGAATGTCACGAATGAGAAGCGGCCCACCCGGCAGTCCTCGGCGATCAATCCGGTGATCAGGTAGCCGGATATCACGAAGAAGATGTCGACGCCGACGAAGCCGCCAGAAAAGCCTGGCAGCTTCGAATGAAAGAAGACCACGGGAAGCACCGCGACGGCGCGCAGCCCGTCGATGTCCTTCCGGTATTTCATGCGTCCCGACGCCCTCCGAATGAGCCCCTCAAGGCGGGTTCCCCGACACAACCCTGATAAGCCGAAGTTCTCGACTGCGGTGTGGCAGTTCGGCGTCACTCCCGTGGTAATAGTCGCGGCCGGGTTGCTGGGCCGCCGCAGTGGCAAAATAGCGGTTTGCTTGCGCGGCGCCCAGTGTTGACATGAGACACTGTTGATGGCTTTAGAGCGAGGGATTTCGCGTACCTATGTGTAGGCTGCCTTATAAGACGTTGGTCGATTTTGCGGCGAGGAAAGCGACTCGGCGTGTGCCACAAATGGGCGGGCTAAGAGGGAAGATCATGAGTACTGACGTCGATCTTCTGCTCATCAATCCAGGCGGACGCGAAAGGATCTACCAGGATCTCGGTGCCGAGCTGACTGCGGTCGAGCCTCCACTGTGGGTGCGCCTGCTCGGAGGCTATTGCGCGGATCGCGGACACAGAATTGCCGTCATCGACTCCGAAGCGGAGGGTATTGGACCCGCCAGGGTCGCGGAGTTGGTGGACGCGGGTAACCCGCGACTGACTGCAATTGTCGTGTTTGGACATCAACCGTCAGCTTCCACGCAGCAGATGGTTGCTGCTGGTGAATTGGCGCGGACCATTAGCAGCGCCGCACCGAAAACCAAGACCATCATGGTCGGCGGGCATGTGTCAGCTCTACCGGAGCGGACACTGCGCGAAGAGGCGGTTGACTTCGCATGCAATAGTGAGGGGCCAATCACAATCGATCAGTTGATTAATGCGCTCAAAGCCGAGAGACCGGATTTCTCGACTGTGGAGGGTTTGGTCTGGCGGGATGGAGACACTATTCGGTCGAATCCCAGTCCGGTGCTCATCAAGGACTTGGACAAGGACATGCACGGCAACATCTGGCACCTGCTGCCGATGGACAAGTACCGCGCACACAACTGGCAATGCTTCGAGGACCTCTCGCGGCGCAAACCCTATGCTTCGATCTATACATCGTTGGGCTGCCCCTACAAGTGCACGTTTTGCTGCATCAACGCGCCTTTTGGCACGAACCGCTATCGGATGCGGTCACCCGAGAGTGTCGTGGCAGAGATCGACCACCTCGTGATGGTCTACGGCGTCAGGACCTTCAAAATCATCGACGAGATGTTCGTGCTGAACTATCGGCACGTCGAGGGCATTTGCAATCTGCTGGCCGCCAAATCCTACGCAAGGGAGCTCAACATCTGGGCCTACGCGCGGGTTGATACAGTGCGTCCGGACCGGCTGCATCTGTTGCGCAAGGCCGGAATCCGCTGGCTCGCACTGGGCATAGAGTCCGGAAGTTCGCATGTGCGTGATGGGGCCGAAAAGTCGCTCGACCAGACGGACATCGTGAACATCGTGCGGGACATCCAGAAGGCGGGAATCTTCGTCATTGGTAATTTCATATTTGGCTTGCCGGATGACGATCTCAGATCGATGCGCCAAACCCTGGAACTCGCACAGGAGTTGAACTGCGAGTTCGCGAATTTCTACTCGGCGATGGCATATCCTGGCTCACCGCTTTATCTGCTCGCGCTGCAAAATGGCTGGGAGCTGCCCGAATCCTGGGGCGGCTATTCGCAGCACAGCTATGATTGCAAACCGCTGCCGACTAAAAGGCGTCCGCCGCGGAAGTTCTGCGTTTTCGCGACGACGCCTTCCATGAGTATTTCCAAAACCCTAGATACCTCGCTTCAATCGCCCAGCGTTTCGGCTGGTCCACACGTAGGCACGTAGAGGCCATGTCTAAGACCCGGCTCAAGCGGAAGCTGCTCGAGCAGCGGGAGTTAAGCTAACACTTCGCCGCGTGCGGTCGCTCCCCTGGCGATGCCCGGGACCCGTGCGGGGCGACGTCCCCATCTTCCCGCTCACGCGGCGCCTGCCGAGCCCGCTGGTGGCAAAGTAACGTTCCTGAGGGATGGCAGAGCCCAACCGCGATCTTACCGCTGGCGGGTAGGAACAGCCGAAGATTGTAAAGAAGCGTGATAAGAAAAAGGCAGCCAGCTATGATTGCGGTCGATATCGGCAATGGCGAAGCTGTCGAGATGACTTGGACTGAATACCGCCAACTCCTGCTTAAGGCGCTGCGTATTGGTCAAGCGCCGGAAGTATTGCTGCGTGCATTGATCGACGGGGCGGGCAAGCGCTGACCTCTGATCCGCACTGCATTGCGCACCCCGGGGATTAATCACTAGTTATTTATCGCCACAGAAACCGCCGCGCGCCGATGTTATCCAGGACGCAACCTGCATTTTAACCTTTCGTTGGTTGCATTCGGCTTCCCTGCAATAGTAAAGGTAAGAGCGGTCGAATGGATCGCCTCAGGCCCGAGACACTAGCTGGTGTCGCCTTCAGGAGCATAAAATCTGTCCCACCGGGTAGCGCCGAGGATCAACACGAGCGGCGGCGGTAAGAGCCGATGGCTCGATGGCCCTGGCGGTAACGCATCTGACATAGGGGCTCGCGGTCTTGGAGAAGGCGGTGGACCAAGTGAGACTGCCTTCGCTAAGAGTGCCGCAGCATGAGTGAACATTTACGGCGAGTAGCTGAGGAGCGTCACCGCAAGACGCTTACTGGCCGCACGCATTTCACGCGCTCAATTACACAGCGAGAATGCAACACTCGAAGGCCTTCGTGAACTCCGTTTGCAGATTGAAGTTGTCACAATGGGCAGCCTAACCCATTTAAGTCTTGGAAATCTTCAATTTTTGGGAGATGGACATGGCAAGGCTGAGTGGATTGGACAAGATGTCGTATGCGGAACTGGCCGAAGCAGAGGCCGAGATCGCACGGCTTAAGGTAGGCAAGCAGAACGCAGAGCGGGCCGAAGTCCGGCAAAAGCTCCTGGAGATCGCCAAAGAGCACGGATTCGAAATCAGTGATCTGTTCGGCAAGGGTGGTAGGAAGGGGAAGGGTACAGTCGCCGTGAAGTATCGCGACCCCAAGAACCCGGAGAATACCTGGACCGGCCGGGGCCGTATGCCGCGCTGGATGACTGCTGCGACCAAGGGCAACAAGGCCAAGAAGGACGACTTCCTGATTTGAACGGGGAGCGTTCCTTAAACAAGCAAGCGTAGGTTTGAAGCGGGGACCCCGAGGATTGGCGTCCAGAGGGCCCCCTAAGTTCAACTCCATCTGACGGAGCCAAACCTATGCGTACGCCTACACCATCGCTTAGCGTCGTTCCATTCCTTGCAGGCACATGCTCTGTGGATGGTGCCACGGCCCTGCTGCTTGGAGGATGCTATTCGCGCTAGCGGCGATCTCACCGTCACCAATAGCCTTATGCCGGTGCTCACTTGGGCACTGTCCTGGCAGCCGTCTCACGCTCACCGGAGGCCTCAAGTTCTTGGCGACCCATCTCGGGACTGCTGTTCCTCCTGCTTGGCGCTCCTGGGCTCACTGGCGACCGTCTACGGCACCCTCGGTCGGCAGGCAGAGACACGGGACCTACAAGCAAGCCGATGCCATGGCCGAGAATCGCACCCTGTCCCTGAAGGAGGAGGAGCTGGTCTCAGCTAAGGCGAGGGCCAAGAAAGAGTGCGCTCACGATCGGTCCGCGGTGCCAGCAGTGGCAAGCCCGGGTGGATCAGTTGACGCGGAGATGGCATCACTGCGTGCAGTCGCAGTTGATCCCCGAGCTGATGCACTGCAACGGCTTGCAACTTTGTTGGGCTTCGAGGGCGAAGGTCAGGGCGATAGTGCAAGCCCTCGATCCCTTGGTGCTGCCGCTGTTCCTGGAGCTGGGCTCGATCCTGTTCTTTGCAGCAGCATTCCCACAGCGCAACCGCCTGCAATCGAACGATTGCACAACCATTGCACACTGCAATCGAAACCATTGCACAACCATTGCAGGGCCGCACCTGGACCAAGGAGGAAGCACAGCAGGACCTAAAGCGACTGCGGGAGGCGGGCTCCGGGCGGTACCTCGCTGCAAGATGGGGCCGCGATCCTGCAACGGTATCCCGGTGGCTAGCCGAGATGGGCCGAGGACGGAACTGTTTCGCGCGAGCGGAATGGGAAAACGATCAAAGCGATAGCGGCGATCTAATAGGGCGTGCCTTAGCTAGTTGGCTGGTGCTGCGCTCATTCTGCTGGAGGTGACAAAGCAAGGCAGCGTGCTAAGATTGGCCTCGTAAGGGGGCAGACCGCGTTCCCTTACCCCTGATGTCACTGGCTCTGGGGCAACCTGGGGCCTTTTTCTTGCCGACTTCCTAGTTAACCCTATGACCTGTAGAGCAAATGTGCCCCCGTTCTACTGTACTCAAAGACTGAACAAGAGGAAGCACTGCCTCCGGTCTGGTTCTTGAGCACCTAAGGCTCCATCTGTCTCGCTCACCCCGCAGTCCGAGATAGGTGGAGCCTTTGCCTTGTGGATAACCCTGATCCGCTTGCTTCTACATCTCCCATATCCGCTATCCTACACATGCCCGGTCCCAACCTAGGGCAACGTCGTTCCCTGACGTTCGTCTGGCCTCATCTGTCCTTTCTCAACAGGACCGGCGGGGCCTTCTTTTTTGCGCTCTGCGTATAAGGCGGACCTCGTCGTGCGTTCAGTTGCTCTTCAGCCAGCCGGAGCAAGTGATCTCTCTCCCCGATCAAGTCTTCTGTGCAGATCGTGTGGATGCTCCTTCCATCCGCGCTCCCAGAGGACGTGGCTGAGAAGTAGGTTGCCGCGCGACTAAACGGGTTCTGCGTCTCTCAGACAGCGACTGGTCGTAGTTAGGAAAGGTGATGTCATGCGCAAGTTGCTTGCGAGTTTCGCAGTAGGTACTTCACTAGCGGTGAGCGGCGTCGCACTGGCTGATGGGTATGTCGTCGGCGGTCCAAGGCTCTTCGCACAACCCTATAGTTGGACGGGCGTCTATTTCGGCGGCCAGATTGGCTATGGTTGGGGCGACACGGATAGTCGCGAGGATTTCTTCATTGCGGCGCCTCCCGGTGTTCCGTTGGCGTCCTTCAGTGATAGCCACAGTATCAATGGATGGCTGGGCGGCGTTCACCTCGGAGCGATGAAGCAATTTGGCTCCTTCGTCATCGGCACTCAACTAGCTCTAAGTGGTGGCGATATCGATGGCTCGACGGGGAACTGCGCTGGCCTGACCACGCCTGCTGTTGGCGTCAACTGCGACACGAAGGTGAACTGGCTGGGCACTGGACTTGGTCGCGCCGGTTTTGCCTGGGATCGCTTTCTCGTCTACGGCTCGCTTGGGTACGCGATGGCCGGCGTCGATCACAGACTGACGCTAAACATCCCGGCGGCGGCTCCTGCTGCATCGATCACGTGGCAGAAGTCAGACGTTGCCCATGGCATAGCCTTCGGCGGCGGTCTTGAGTACGCCGTTGCAAGAGACTTCACTGTCGGGATTGACTACCTCCGAGCGAACCTCCAGTCGGACGGCGAGGGCATCGTTCTGGGCGGCGCCATTACTAACGGCAAGCGGGACGTGGATCTCAACGTGGTTTCCGCCCGGCTGAGCTACAGATTTGGCGGGGGCGAGTGTTGCGCAGCGCCGCCGCCGTTGAAGTGAGGATTGGACGAGAGCGGCTCAGCCCAAAGGACTCCACTCCTAGCTATCGCCAGGGGTGGGGCCTTTGGTTTGCTGCGGGATTACGACTCAGGCATCGTCTTGCCGTTTCCAAGCCAGCGTCTCGCTTCCTCGGTGGATGCCATGACGTATTTGTTATTAGCCGCAGTTATCGGGGTAATCGCGGCTGCATGCTCGTGGCTTCAGCCATGGGTCGATGATCACGACGAAGACAATCGGTACTGAACCGGGTTGCGCCAACTATCCTCATTGCTGCTGGTCGGGCTGATAGCGGGCGGCTGTGAGAGCTTTGACGTCCTGTCTCCCCAACGGACGGGCGTGCTCCTCCAGGACAATCCAGCTCGGCATGAGCGAGGAAGAGGTCACCGCGCACTTAGGTAAGCCTCAAAAACAAGAGATCCGAGGTGAAACCAAGTTCCTCTTCTACGCTACGTCCTGGCAGGTGGCCGAGAAAGCCAAGCAAAGAAGCCCAATAGCGATCAGGCAGGGGAATGTGGTTGGTTTGGGTGTCGCGTACCTAGCCAAGTTCTCGCCGCCCGACGTCAAATGGGACGCCTGGGTAGTGGAAGTCCGACCCGAAGAGCCAAAGCGCCTGACATCGGGGAGCATCTCCTTCTCAAACGAAGTCGTTGCGGCACAACAACTTCGCCTAAGTCGGAGCCCCGATGCTCCTCACGTGTGGGAGAATTTCAGGCTAGGGTCTTGACCGGGGGTTCAAACTCCTGGACCTGGGTTTGACCGGGGGTCAGCGGCCTTTGGGGTACGGGCGTAGCGACGCCACGAGATCGACTATTCGAGCCGTCAGGTGGCCGCGTTTGCGTCTGCTTCCTGCAGTGTCCTTTTTGGGTGGCCTTATCTCCCCCGCAAGGCGGTATACGCTTGCCCGCCCGATCCCGAGCCGCTTAGCGACTTCTGATGCCCCCAGCCCCTCATCCAACAGGCGCCTGATCTCGGTAGCATCAATCTTTGGGGGCCTCCCCTTGTACGCACCCCTCGCCTTCGCTGCTCCTATTCCTTGAAGATGACCAGCGGCTTCTGCCGCGACGAGCTGATGAGCTGGTGCGAGATCAACAACGTCAGATACATCCTGGGTTTGGCTGGCAACAAGCGTCTCTCGGCCAAGATCGCGCCGCAGATGCGAAAGGCGAAACGCAAAGCCAAGAGGACGGGCAAGCCGGTGCGTGTGTTCGCGGACTTCCAGTATCGCACTCGCAAGAGCTGGCGTGCCCCACGCCGCGTCATTGGCAAGGCGGAATGGACGAAAGGCGCGGCGAACCCGCGCTTCATCGTCACCAACGTGCATCCCGCTTTCGGCGATGCGCGCTTCCTCTACGAAACCGTCTACTGCCAGCGCGGCGAGATGGAGAACCGGCTCAAAGAGTGCCAGGGCGAGCTGTTTGCCGACCGCACGCCGGCGCCGACCATGCGCGCCAATCAGCTCAGGCTGTGGCTGGCGTCATTTGCCTACATCTTGATGTGCGCAGTGCGGCGCATCGGCCTGCCCGGCACCAAGATGGAGCGGGCCACCTGCGGCACCATCCGCCTGCAGCTCTTGAAGATCGGTGCGCTGGTTACGATCAGCGTGCGGCGCGTGAAGCTGGCGTTCGCCTCCGCCTGCCCCGCGCGTGAGGACTTCGCGCTGGCGCAACGTCGATTATGTGTCTGACGCGACGCCCGCCCCGCCCGAGCCCGACCCAAAACCACAGAGGAAAATCGACGAACCTGCCCGCGCTGCCCGCTCGGAAGCGAAGATATCGCTCGGCCCGTCGCCGACATAACTACACCGACGGTCAGTCCTGCAAAAAGTCGTCCTCAAGATGACTACTGAGAGAAATGCAGGCTAGGGGGGGCCAAGAGGGTTTGAACCCCCATGCAGACCATGTAAGTACTTATAATATATATATTATCTGGTCTGCATCCTCAGGGGGGTCAAGATTTTTTCCTGGACCTGCCCATCCACCAGCCGTCTTGCCTAGGGTGGGTTACTGAGTAGATTGTGGCCGATGGATTTTAGCCAGTCTACGATTGCTCCCTTTGCTCCCTCTGCCGCGAGGCCAACCGCTGCTTTGCGGAATCTTCCGATGAGAATACCCAGAGGTTTGAGACCGAACTCCTTTAGGTACATCCAGGAAATCTGAGTTTCTTCTTTCACGGTTTTAGAAAGCCCCCTCAGTGCTTCGAGGACAAACCTTCTTTCCTCCGGGTGGGCTACGCTATAGCCGTTGTCAGCTCTTACGGCCTCGATTGTAAGATCAAGCTCTTTAGTTACTCTCTGGACCGCAACGCTTTCCCGCTCAACGGGTATTGGTGCCCATTCGTCTTTGACGTTAGTTGGCGCTTCCTGAGCAGCCTGTCTAGTTTCAATTTCGATTAAAGCTTGCTTAAACCAATCCGTACCGGCCTTTTCGAGTTTGCGAAGTAGTCCCTGGTGTTCAGCCGCGAAATCCAGGCCAATATTCCTTGAATGTATCAGCCCTCGTATAGAAGGTAGGACCGAACTCATCAATCAAAGCCTCAACTATGCCCGCATCTATGCATACCTTCATGCCAGCATTGAACAAGTCATCGTCGTCCGCTAATCTGTCCTTCCCATCGATTACAGAAGCCCAGAAGAAATTTAATTCGTCCCGTTCAGCCGGGGTGTTCCCGTTCGCGTGCAGGAAGTACCACGCGATTGCCACTGCGTAGTAGGGAACAGCTTTAGCGAATAGGCTCTTGTGCTCCACTGCGCTTCACCGTTGTGGCTGAGAACTTCCGAGAACTCCTCCAGTCTCCTACGGGTGACCTGAGTCCTGCTCTCTTTCAACAGTCAGCGGGCGCTTCTCCCCAGAACTCAGTGGACAACTCGGATTGCAAGTGGACGGCAGGGTCAGATCGCAGAATTTCTGTGCAAATTTTAGGGTCACGTCCTCGATTTCTATCAGCAACTCGGAAGGTGTGATTCTTCTGCCTAGGGCCACCCCCCATCCCCCGGGGTGCCACCCTCGATTGGTCTTGTCTCTGCAACTAACGATCTGTCTAGCAGCCTGGTTAGCGCACCATCGAACCATCTTTCGGTTCGACCGGAGTTCGAGATTGCTACCGGGCATTACACCGTCATGACATATCGCTCAATGCTGCCTTTGATTCAGCAAGCCAGCTTGCCAGCAAGTCCTGATAAACATCAATAGAATTAGCCACTTGCGATTGGTCGGAGCGGGGAGATTTGAACTCCCGACCCCCAGTCCCCCAGACTGGTGAACAGTTAGCGCTTGGTGGTCAAGCTGGGTCGGCCATTTGGGAGAGCGGCACGCACAAGATCCCACCTCGCATACAACCTCCGAGTGACCTGTGACCCCACCAGGCAAGGCCGCTCTGCGCAATTTGCGCTTACTGCAGATCACCCGCCGTCACCTGAGGCGCCGGCCCTTACGACCAGGCTGGCCATTCAAGCCCAACCTCACGATAGCCGTCCCGCTGCTCGCGGTCCTTGGCGAGGGGGTAGAGGCCACGCCAGCTCGGGGTGGAGGCATGCCGGACCGGGCGTGAGCCAGCTCCAGCTCTGCCTGCAAGGCTGCCCGCCCCTTCTTGGCCTTCCTCGCGCGCGCGAGGGACGAACCAGGACTTTGCTCCCTATGTGCTCCCTCACGCGGAGGGACCCACGAAGCTTACCCCTTAAGTTATTGATTTTATTGGTAGCGGAGGCCGGACTTGAACCGGCGACCTTCGGATTATGATTCCGCTGCTCTAACCAACTGAGCTACTCCGCCATCGCATGGGCACGCAGGACCCTGGGCGATCGAGGAAGCGGCGACTTGGCGCCAAACCCGGGCACCCAGCCAACGCCTTCCCACTCATCCTGTCCTGCTGCCAGGACGGGGAAATAGGAGAGATCGGCAGCCTTGTCCATACCGGGAGCCCCTGCGATCGGGGTGCGCGTGGCCGGCGGGGTCTGGACCGCGCTGCCCGGCAAGCCCATTCTCGGTACTTGGCGGCTGCGTGCAACCGGCAGCCGGATCCTCGCGCGGGGAGAATCGATGAGCGGCAACGGCAGGATCGACTACTACTTCTGGCACATGTCGGACTGGGCCTATTTCGGCCATCCGCGGCTGGAGCAGATCGCGGACCGGCAGGGCGTGAGCATCGACTACCGGCCGGTGGACCTGCCGTACATCTACACGCGCACCGGCGGCATCCTGCTGCCGCTGCGCTCCAAGGAGCGCCAGGACTACCGCTTCTTCGAGCTGAGGCGCTTCCGCGAGCAACTCGGCATCCCCCTCAATCTCGAGCCCAAATTCTTCCCCGTCAGCGCCGAGCTCGCATCCTGCGTGACGATTGCCGCCAAGCGGCGCGGGCTGCTCCTGGGACGGCTGGTGCCGGCGATGATGCGCGCCGTGTGGGCGGAGGACCGCGACGTATCCGATCCGCTGACGGTGGCGGAGGTCGCCACCGCCGCCGGGTTCGACGGTGGCGCGCTTGTCAGCGAGGCCGCCGCGGAGGATGTCAAAGCCGAATACCGCCGATATACTGAGGAGGCCATCGGGCGCGGGGTGTTCGGATCGCCGTTCTACTTCTTCGAGGGCGAGCGTTTCTGGGGCCAGGACCGGCTGGAGCAGCTGGAGCGCGCCATCGAGAAAGCCCGCTGGGAGAAGACGCGGGCGGCGTCCGGAGCCTGAAGGTCGGGCGCCAAGCAAGAGAGGTTTCATGCAGCAGCTGGTGCGACGCACTGCCAAATCCGCCTGCCCGCACGATTGCCCGAGCGCCTGCGCGCTGGAGGTGCCGGTCCTGCCCGACGGCCGCATCGGCCGGATCACGGGTGCGCGCGACAACAGCTACACCCTCGGCGTCGTTTGCGCGAAGGTCGCCCGCTACGCCGAGCGCATCGAGCATCCCGACCGCCTCCTGCAGCCGCTGCGGCGCAAGGGCCCCAAGGGCTCCGGACAGTTCGAGCCGATCGGCTGGGACGCGGCGCTCGACGAGATCGCGGAAAACTTCACGCGCATTGCCAAGCGATCGGGCTCGGAGGCGATCTGGCCCTACCACTCCGGCGGCAACATGGGCATCCTGCAGCGCTACGGCCTGGATCGCCTGCGCAACGTCATGCGCTACTCCCGCCAGCAGACCACCATCTGCGTGACGCCGGCCGAATCGGGCTGGCTTGCCGGCGTCGGCAAGCTGATCGGGCCCGATCCGCGCGAGATGGAGGATGCCGACCTCATCGTGGTGTGGGGCGCCAACCCGGTCTCCACGCAGGTCAACGTGATGACGCACGTGGCCCGGGCCCGCAAGAAGCGCGGCACCAGGCTGGTGGTGATCGACGTCTACCGTACGCCCACCATCGAGCAGGCGGACCTGGCGCTGGTGCTGAAGCCCGGCAGCGATGCGGCTTTGGCGATGGCGGTGATGAACGTGCTGCTGACGGAGGGAATGGTCGACCGCGACTACCTTTCCAGACTCACCGATTTCGACGCCGAGACCGAGCGGCACATCCTGTCGCGCACGCCGCAATGGGCCGCCGAGATCACGGGCCTGGCGGCCGACGACATCGTGGCTTTTGCCCGCCTTTACGGCAGCACAAGGAAGAGCTTCATCCGCGCCGGCTTCGGCTTCACCCGCACGCGCAACGGCGCCTCCGCCATGCACGCCGTCTCCTGCCTGCCGGCCATGACGGGAGCCTGGGCCGAGAAGGGCGGCGGCGCCTTCTTCCTCACCTACGACAAGAAGTATTGGGGCATCGACACGACCCTGCTGCACGGCCTGGACGTGCTCGATCCCTCCATCCGCATGCTCGACCAGTCGCGCATCGGCGCGGTGCTGGCGGGCGAGGCCGATGCGCTGCGCGGCGGGCCGCCGGTCGAGGCCATGATCATGCAGAACGCCAACTCGGCGACGGTGGCGCCGGATACGGGCAAGGTGCTGCGCGGGCTCGGCCGGGAGGACCTGTTCCTCGCCGTGCAGGAGCAGTTCATGACGCCGACCGCCCGCTTCGCCGACATCCTGCTGCCCGCCACCATGTTCGTGGAGGCCGACGACATGTATTTCGGCCTGGGGCACACGCACCTGACCTACGGCCCCAAGCTGGTGGAGCCGCGCGGCCAGGCGCGCCCCAACAGCTATGTGGTCGCAGAGCTGGGGCGCCGGCTCGGCGCCTCGCACCCGAGTTTCGCGATGACGGACTCGGAGCTGCTGGACGACGGCCTGCGGCGTGGCGGCATGCCGCCGTTGAGCGAGGTTGCCAAGGTCGGCTGGATCGATCGCGCGCTTCCCTTCGAGGGGGCGCACTTCCTCGACGGCTTCCCGCAGGCCGACGGCAAGTTCCACTTCAAGCCGGACTGGAAGAAGGTCGGACCGGGCTATGCGCGCATGCCGGCCATCGTCGACTGGTCGCAGGACTACGAGCGGAGCGATGCCGAGCATCCCTACAAGCTGGTCTGTCCGCCGGCGCGCAACTTCCTCAACTCGACCTTCTCGGAGACCCCGACCTCCATCGCCAGGGAGGGCGGCCCGGCCGTGCGCATGCATCCCGATGCGGCCGCCTTGCTCGGCGTCGGGGTAGGGTCGCGCGTGCGCATCGGCAATCGCCGTGGATCGGTGGTGCTGAAGGCCGCGCTCGACGAGGGTCAGCAGGAGGCGACGCTGATCGTGGAGGGTATCTGGCCGGCCGACGCCTTCGAGGAGAAGCGCGCCATCAACACCCTGATCGGCGACGACCCCGTGCCGCCCAACGGCGGCGCCGGCTTCCACGATACAGCGGTGTGGGTGCGACCGGCTTAGCGCCTTTGCGTTCCAGACGTAACCAGACCCATAAGCACAACGGTCATCCCGGTGCTTGGCACCGGGAGCCAGCCCTCCGAAAACACCGGAGCGAGCAGCGCGATGGATCCCGGCAACAAGTGTCGGGACGACAACGATGAGTTCGGAATGTCCGCGGAGATTCCATCTGGATCGGAAAGGCTCTAGTGGGGTCAGCCACGCACGGGATCGAGACGCCATACCGCGGTGCGCTTGATCTCGGCGTCCTCCAGCTCGCGGGTGACGGGCACCAAATACTCGGTGAGCTTGTGGAAGCGGTCGGGCGGGAAGTAGCTGCGCCGGGGATCGCCCGCCAGCACCAACGCACCGCGTGAGCGAGCGGCATCGGCGAAGGCCAGCACCCGCTCGGCCAGCGGGCGCTCGTAGAACAGGTCGCCGACCAGCACGATGTCGAAGGCGGCCGGGGGTGCGGCGAGCAGGTCGACGGCGGTCGTCTCCACATTGACGCCGTTGGCTGCCGCGTTGAGGCTGATGGCGGCCAGGGCGAAGGCGTCGATGTCGGCCGCCAGCACGCGCGCTGCCCCCGCCTTCGCCGCGGCGATGGCGACGAGGCCCGAGCCGGAGCCGAGGTCGAGGACGTTCCGGCCCGCGAGCAGGGCGGGGGCGTCGAGCAGATAGCGCGCCAGCGCCTGCCCGCCTGCCCAGGCGAAGGCCCAGTAGGGCGGCGGCACGTTCATCTGGCCGAGCTCCTCCTCGGTCTTCTGCCAGATCGGAACCGACTCCTCCGCGATATGCAGGCGGATCTCCGGGACCAGCGGCACAGCCAGCAGCTTCGTGTTGGCGCGGATGAATTGCTGCGGGTCTTCCATGGTCTCCGACAGCATCAGCTATCGGCTCGCCGCACAAGAGCGCAAAGGATACAAAGGTCGGAAGTAGGAGGAGACGCCGACATGAGCGATACCGACATCACGCCAGCCGACGGGCGCATCGCCAGCGAGCGGCTCGGCCGCGTGCTGGCGATCGGCATCGACCGGCCCAAGAAGCTCAACGGCTTCTCGCCCAAGATGCTGGTCGAGCTGGCCGAGGCCTTCACGGCGCTCGAGCACGACGAGGAGGCCTGGGTCGGCGTGCTGTTCGCGCAAGGGCCCAACTTCACCGCCGGGTTGGAGCTCGACAAGGTGGCGCCGATCATGCGCGAGCGTGGCACGGTGTTTCCGGTCGGCCTGGTCGATCCGCTGTCGCTGCGGCCGCCGCTCCGCACCAAGCCCCTGGTGTGCGCCGTGCAGGGCATCTGTTTCACGCTGGGCATCGAGCTGATGCTGGCGGCCGACATCGTCGTCGCTGCCGATGACTGCCGCTTCGCCCAGATCGAGATCAAGCGCGGCATCATGCCGGCGGGCGGAGCCACCGTGCGCATGGTGGAGCGCGCCGGCTGGGGCAATGCCCAGCGCTATCTGCTCACGGGCGACGAGTTCGGCTCGACGGAGGCGCTGCGATTGGGCTTCGTGCAGGAGGTCGTGCCGGCCGGCCGGCAGAAGGCGCGCGCGCTCGAGATTGCGGGGATCATTGCCGAGCAGGCGCCGCTGGCGGTGCGTGCCTCGCTGGCCTCATCGAGGATCGCGGTCGACCACGGCCCCCACGCCGCCATCCGCGAGTTCAATGCCCAGCAGTCGCGGCTGATGCCGACGGAGGACGCCGCCGAAGGCGTGCGCTCCTTCATCGAGCGCCGCAAGGCGAGGTTCAGCGGGCGCTGACGCCTGGCTGTTCAGCCTCTGTCGAACTTCACTGCAGGCGCGAGCGCACCTTGGGACGGTCGACTTTACGCTGCAACCAGTGCACGGCCGCTTCCGGCGTGTCGAATTGCATGCGCGGCTGGAGGACATGGTCCAGGTAGACAAGCCAGCGACCGCAATGGTTGAGAGTAGCGATCACCCGCCCGCGGTAGGTCTCGGACCAGAAGCCCTCCGCCTCGAACGTTGCCTGCATCGTCTTGCCTCATGATCATCCGTTACGCTCACTTTTCGGAGCTTGCTCACGGCGAAAACGCAGTGCTCGACATGCTGTTCCGCTTCGCCGCCATTGCAAAGCGCAAGTTTGCGTGCAAGCGCCGTGAGCGGAAGTAGCGGGTCCGGACTGCAACAGTCGGCAGAAACTGTCCCTTTCTCGAATTGCACGCCTGCCCGGCCATCGCGCGCACTTGTGCTATCCTGCCGGATCGGCTTCAAAATTCCCTAAACTGAGCTCGATCGGGAGGAGCGCGCCTTGCCCGCCAGCATTGATGCCGCCGTCAACCACGACGACCTGCGCCGGATGGCCAAGCGCCGCCTGCCGAAGATCGCCTACGATTTCATCGAGGGCGGCCTGGAGGGCGAGGCTGGAATTGCCCGCAACTACGACGTCTTCAACGAATACCGGCTGGTGCCGCGCTATTGCGTCGACGTGACCGCACGCGACCAGAGCACCACCATCTTCGGCAAGACCTATTCGAGCCCCGTCGGCATCGCGCCCACCGGCCTCATCGGGCTGTTCCGGCGAGGCGGCGACATGATGCTGGCCGAGGCCGCCAAGGCCGCCAACGTGCCCTTCATCATGTCCGGCACGGGCACCGGCCTGATCGAGGACCTCGGGCGCATCGCCCCGGACCACGGCTGGTACCAGCTGTACGTCGCCAAGGACCGCGGCATCTCCGAGGACATGGTGCGCCGCGCCCGCGATGCCGGGCTCTCCACGCTCGCCATCACGCTCGACGTGCCCGTCAACTCCAAGCGCGAGCGCAACATCCGCAACGGGTTCGTTCGTCCGCTCAAGCTCACGCTCAAGACCAAGATGGAAGCCTGCCTGCATCCGGACTGGATGGTCGAATACCTGCGCCACGGCATGCCCCTGTTCGCCAACTGGCAGCGCTATGCGCCGGCCGGGTCCTCCACGGCGCAGATCGCGGAATTCGTTGCCAGCCAGACGCCGTCGCCGGTGCTGTGGAAGGATGTCGAGAACTTCCGCCGCCTGTGGCCGGGCAAGCTGGTGCTCAAGGGCGTCATGCATCCCGACGATGCCAACCGCGCCGCCGCCATGGGCGTCGACGGCGTGATGGTATCGAACCACGGGGCGCGCCAGCTCGACCGGGCGCCGTCGCCGATCGAGGTGCTGCCCGCCATCAATGCCGCCGTCGGCGACAAGATGACGGTGATGTACGACAGCGGCGTCCGCCGCGGCTCCGATGTCATCGTCGCCCTGTGCCTGGGCGCGAAGTTCGTCTTCGTCGGCCGGCATACGCTGTACGGCGTGGCAGCCGGCGGCGTCCCGGGTGCCACCCGGGCACTCGGCATCTTCAGGGATGAGATCGACCGCGGCCTGGCGCAGATGGGCGCGCCCAACATAGCCAGCCTGGGCCCCCAGTTCCTGATGTGGAAGGACATGGACGACCTGAAGCGCAACGCACGGCCGTAGCATCCACTGACGCGCTCACCCCGCCGTGGTGAGCCTGTCGAACCACGTGGCCATCGCTCGTGCATCTCGGCCGTCCTTCGACAAGCTCAGGACGGGGTTGCGCAAGTCCGTGTCGTACGCCACGCGTTAAGCGTTCCGAAACCGCTCCGGTAGAAGTATGCCTCGCGAGCCGCGGTGGGGCGTATGAACTACAGCATCGTCGATTTTGTCGGTGTGATCGGCGGCACCGCGGCCTGCGCCGCGCTCCTGCTCCTGCCCGGGCTGGCCATCGGCCATATCACGAACGTCTTCGGCTTCCGGCAGATCAAGACCGCGCGCATCTACCCCCTGGCGCTCGTCCTCGGCTACGCCGTCCTGCCGGTGCTGGACAGCCTCCTGTCCCGCTTCCTCGGACTCGGCGCGGCGCTGGCGTTCAATCTCCTGCTGGCGGGCTATGGCCTGCGCGTGGCCTGGCTCGCCGGCATGCCGAGGCCGGACCGGCTTGCGCTGACGGCATGCGGCATCTGGATGGCGCTGCTGGTCTACGCCTGGATCGACCTCGACACCGGCGCGCGGCTCTATCCGAGCCTGCTGATGCTCGACGTCGTCAAGCACGCCGCGACCGTGCGCGCGCTGGTCGAGACCGGGTTCGCGCCGCCGATAGATCCCTTCTTCATGCGCGAGGCCCCCGCCGGCTACTACTACTTCTACTATGTGCTGTCGGCACTCGCGGAGCGGCTCTGCGCGGGCTGGATCAACTCGCGCGCCGCCATGGCCGGCCAGGTGTTCTGGACCGGCATCGCAACCGTCGGCCTCGTCTCTCTGGTGCTCGAGAGAGCCGGGTTGGCTGTCCGAGCACGACTGCCGCTCATCCTCGGCCTGATGTGCGCGGCCGGCCTGCAGATCATTCCCGTGGTGATGGCCGGAGCCGGAGGTCACCTGTGGCTCGGCCAGATCGACTGGTGGAGCGACCAGGCCGCCAGCTGGCCGGTCTCGCTGTTATGGGTCCCCCATCACGTGGCGTGCCTGATTGCCTGCTGGGTCGGGTTTCTTCTGCTCGCCGAGATCGTCGACCACAACGCCGGCCCTCGATCGCGGCGAAGCACCGCAATCGTTGTCGCGGCCCTCGCGTTCGCCTCGGCGGCGGGACTGTCGATCTGGGTCACGCTCGGCGCAGTGGTCGCGATGCTCCTTTGGGCTGGCGTGCTGGCCGTCGAGCGCCGCTGGAGCGCCATCCTCGCGATCGCCGGCACGGGGCTGTTGAGCGCAGCGATCGCGTCGCCCTATCTGATCGAGCTGATCCGCCATCGTGCCTACGGCGCGACGCCACCCATTGCGCTCACCGTGCGCACGTTCCCGTTCACCGACGTCTTCTTCGCCGACGGCCTCGCCCGCACTCTCGCGCGTCTCGCCGCGCTTCCGGCCAACTACCTGATCGGATTCGGCGTCTTCCTGGTCGGCGGTTATCTCTACTGGCGCCGCAGGCCGTCGGAACGGGAATTCGGCAACGAAGCCGGCCGCCTGCTGATGCTGTCGGCCGTCGCCGGGCTCGTGCTCGCCACCTTCTTCAAGTCGACGATCGTCAACAACGACCTGGGCTGGCGGGTCGTCCTGTTCGCCCAGCTGGCGGCACTGCTTTGGACGGTTGCCGTGCTCGATGGTCCCGCGCTTATCGCATTGCGGCGTGGCTCCACTCCGGCTGCACGGGCACTCCTGCTGACGGGCGTGCTCGGCTGTCTCGGCGTCGTCTACGATCTCGTGGCTTTGCGGGCCTACCAGCCACTCGGGCTTGGTAGGCGAGGAGGGACTGCGCCGCGATCCCGTCATCGATCGCGAGGTGCGAGCCGCCTATACCTGGCTCGCCTCCAACGCCGACCGGCGTCTCGTGGTGCAGCACAACCCGGATGCCAAGCGCGCATTCGGATATGGCCTGTATGGGCGGTCGCGCGTCGCCGTCTCGGATCGCGATAACGCCCGCCTGTTCGGCGCACCGCAGGCGGAGATCGCCTCCCGCCTCGATCAGCTGATCCCTGCGTTCGCCACGCCCATGGCTGCCGACGAGGCCATGCGCCGCTTCGCGCGCAACGGCATCGACATCGCCCTGGTCACCGCCGGCGATGCCGCCTGGCACGACACGGCGTCATGGGTGTGGACGCTGCCGAGCCTCCACGCCACCGCGCACGTGCGGGTTCTGTCCGTGCGTCCCAATACCGACGCCGTCATAGCAAAGCAGGACGTGACCCATGTCCGATAAAGCGCATCGCGTGATGGCCGAGATCTCGAGCGCATGCCTGCTGTTCGCGGCCGGCGCCGCCGCCGGGATGGTCCTGTTGATCGCGCTGTTCAAGCTCGGCGTGGCGAGCCGCATCGACATTCTGTTCTATCGCGGCGTCGTGCTGTGCGGCTTCGCCTTCGCCCTGACCGTGGCCCTCCTGATCTACATCGGCCGCCGGACGGGTCGCGTCTCGGTGCGCGACGCGATTGCGGCGGGCGCGCTTTCCCTGGGCCTGAACCTGAGCGTTCTCGTCATCGCCCCCGTGACCGTGGATCGCTCCGTCAGCGTCTTCATCCTGGGCCACATGGCCGCGCACGAAGGCCGCACCTTTACGGCGGAGCAGATCGAAACGGCTCTGCACGAGGTCTATTTCGGCGACCTGCGGCAGGTCGACCGACGCATGCACGAGCAGCTGACGTCGGGCAATATCGCGCAGACGCGCGACGGCTACGTCATCTCGGCGCAGGGCCTGGCGTTCGTGAAATGGGCGCGGCGGGTCGGGGCGCTGTTCGACGTCGATCCGCGCCTGCTGCAGTCCAGGCCGACGCTGGAGGCGGCCCCCGCCAAGCAGCCGGGCGCGTCGTAGGAGACGACCCAATACCTGCGTCCTGGTGCCATCCCGGCACTTATTGCCGGGATCCATCCAACCGCGAGCGCCGGAGCGAGCTGATAGTTGGATCCCGGTGACAAGCACCGGGATGACAACGGTATGGACTGGTTGAGCCACACCACTAGCTGCCCGGCGCGGCGCGCGCGGCGTTACTCGTCCATGCTGGCGCGGCTGCGCAGCGTCTCGGCGTCGTAGTTCTCGCCGATCGACATGGCGCAGATGCGCGACAGGTGGGTGAGCGGCAGCCCGGTCTCCTGGCTCCAGGCGTTGAACGTATCCTGGATCTTCCTCAGGTCCTTCTTCGAGGTCGGGCTTTCCGAGATGTCGAGGCCGGCATCGCGCAGGCAAGCCACGACGTCGGCCGACGTGACGAAGCAGTCCTTGCCGATGAAGCGGAGGAAATACTGCCCGGTGCGGCCTCCGAGGCGCACGCCGCGCTTGCCCAGCAGGTCGAGCAGGCCGACCTGATCGCCGGCGGGCCACTGCGCCAGGAACTTGCCGAAGCTGCCGTGCTCGCGAGCGATGTCGGTGACGAATTGCGCGTTGCCGCGCACGGCCATGATCTTCTGCGGATGACGCACGATGCGCTTGTCGCCGGCGAGAGCTTCCCAGAACTCGTCGGGCTGGAGCAGGAGCCGCGGCGGCTCGAAGCCGAGGAATGCCGCCTCGAAGTCCGGCCACTTCTTCTCGATGACGCTCCAAACGAAGCCCGCGGAGAAGATGCGCTTGGCCATCTCCGCCAGCACGCGGTCATTCGTGAGGCGGGCCAGCGCCTTCTGGTCGGCGACCTTCGGCAGCAGCATGGCGAGCGCCTCGTCACCGCCCTTGCGCTTGGCGGCTCGGGCACGGATGGTCTTGAAGGAGATCATGGCTGCAAACTTGCCCCGGAATAATCCGTCGCCCCTCACAATCGTCCGCCGTCGACCACGTAGTGCTGGCTGGTGATGGCACCGGCCTCGTCGGAGGCGAGGAAAAGCACCACGCGGGCGATGTCGTCGCCGTTGAGCTCGCGCTTGAGGCATTGCCCCTCCATCAGGCGGGCGTGGCTCTCCGGCGTCAGCCACAGCTTGCGCTGGCGCTCGGTGAGGATCCAGCCGGGCGCGATGGCATTGACGCGAATGTTGTAGCGGCCGTAGTCGCGCGCCAGCGAGCGGGTGAGGCCGAGCACCGCCGACTTGGCCGCGGTGTAGGCGACCATGCCGCCCTGGCCGACCATCCACGACACGGAGCCGAAATTGACGATCGAGCCCTGCCCAGCCGCCTTCATGTCCGGCAGCACGGCCTGGGCGGCGAAGAACTGGTGCTTGAGGTTCACGGCCATGCGCTCGTCCCAGTACTCGGGCGTCACCTCCTCGCTTGTGTGGCGGTCGTCGCGGGCGGCATTGTTGACGAGGATGGTGACGGGGCCGAGCGCACGGCGCACGTTGTCTACGGCCCGGCGCAGCGCTGCCGTATCGCGCACATCGCAGGCCTCGAAGTGGCCCTTGGCACCGTGGCCGGAGATGGCCGACAGCACGCCGGCCGAGGCCTTCTCGTCGATATCGAGGAAGCCGACCTTGGCCTTCTGCCGGGCAAATCCCTCTACGATGGCCGCGCCGATGCCGCTGCCGCCGCCGGTAACGAGCACCACGCGATCCGCGAGCGAGGGATAGTTCGCCATCGGCGTGGCCATGTGCAGACCTCCTTTGTCATCGGTTGTCGAGGAAGAAACCGTCCGGGACCTACTTGCCCCAGCGCGCGGCAATGGGATCGAGCCGACGGACCAGCTCGAGCAGGCCGGCGCGCGTTGCCGGATGCAAGGGCTCCAGCGGATGGCGCACGGCATCGCTCGCGATCACGCCGCCTTCGGCCATCACGGTCTTGGTCGCGCGCAGGCCGCATTGACGGTTCTCGTAGTTGACGAGCGGCAGGATGCGCTCGTAGGCCGCCGCAGCCTCGGCGCGCCGGCCGGCACGATGATGCTCGAGCACCGGCCGGATGAGGTCGGGCAGCAACGCGCTCGGCATTGTGCCTGTCGCTCCCGCATCGAGGTCGGCCATCAATGTGATCAACTCTTCGCCATCGAAGGGGCCGGCGATGGCGTGCCCGCCGGCTTCGATCAGCGCGCGCAGCTTGGCCGCGGTGCCCGGTTGCTCGATCTTGAAGTAGCCGACCTGGGGCAGCTCGCGGGCCATGCGCACCAGAAGCGGCACGCTCAGCGTGACGCCGCTGAGCGGCGCGTCCTGCACCATGATGGGGATGCCGGCCGCCTCCGCCACTTTGGCGAAGTGCTCGAACGTGCCCTTCTCGTCGGCCCGCAGCAGGGCGCCATGATAGGGCGGCATCAGCATCAGCATTTGCGCCCCCGCGGCAGCCGCGCGCCGGCCGCGCTCGGCGGCGATCCGGGTCGAGAAGTGGCTGCACGTGACGATCACCGGCACGCGTCCGCGCACGTGGCCGATGCACAGCTCCGAGCAGGATGTTGCGCTCCTCGTCGGACAGCAGGAACTGCTCGGAGTAGTTGGCCAGGATGCAGATGGCGTCGACGCCCTGGTCGATCATGCAATCGAGCACGCGGCGCTGACCGTCGAGGTCGAGGTCGCCGTTGTCGCGAAACGGTGTCGGCGCGATCGGCAGCACGCCTGTGAGCGGTTTGGTTGCTGCTGACGGCATGGTGCCTCCTTTGCGCTGCTCGGCTTGCGGCGACCTTCAGCCCTTGCCGGCCGCAATCGTCTTGGCATCGAGGCCGCCCATGCGGCACACCTCCTTCCACTCGTCCGGCTTCACCGGCTGGACCGAGAGACGCGAGGTGCGCACCAGCGTCATGTCGGCGAGCTTCGGGTTGGCCTTGGCGTCGGCCAGGGTCACCGGCTTGGGCATGTCGCAGACGGCACGCACATCGACGCATTTCCAGGTGCCCGTGTCGTCCTTTGGGTCGGGATGCGCCGTGGCGCACACCTCGACGACGCCCACGATCTCCTTGCCTTCGCCCGAGTGGTAGAAGAAGCCCAGATCGCCCAACTGCATGGCGATCATATTGTTCCGCGCCATGAAGTTGCGCACCCCGTCCCACGGCTCGCCCTTCTTGCCCTTGGACTTCTGCCGCTCCCAGGAGTGCGTCTCCGGCTCCGTCTTGAACAGCCAGTAGGCGGGCCCGGTCCTGGCGCTCGAGGACGCCCCGGCCGGTGAAGGTGATGCTACCTTGGGTTTGGCTTTTCTGGGCATCGGGCGGGCTCCCAAGTCTCGGTGCACTGCCGACCCACTGTGGCGGCGAAAGAGCCGGCGATCAAGGCGCAGCCGATAGCCCGCACAGATGCGAAGGCGGCCCTTGCGCCCGGCGCGTCAGCCGCTATATCGGCGCTATTGATCTCGATCGTTGGACCAAGAGCACGCCATGAGCAGCGATACCCAGACCGCCCCGCAGACGCACGCGTTCCAGGCCGAGGTAGCCGAGCTGCTGCGCCTGATGGTGCACGCCGTCTACTCCGAGAGCGACATCTTCCTGCGCGAGCTGATCTCCAACGCGTCGGATGCCTGCGACAAGCTGCGCTACGAGGCGATCGCGAGCCCCGACGCTGCTTGGCGACGCCGGGCCGCTTCTCATCCGCCTGACGCCGGACAAGGAGTCCGGGACCCTGACGGTCGCCGATACCGGCATCGGCATGGATCGCCAGGAGCTGATCGACAACCTCGGCACCATCGCCCGCTCCGGCACGCGCGCCTTCATGAGCAAGCTCGCCGAGGCCAAGGACGGCACCGGGCTGATCGGCCAGTTCGGCGTCGGCTTCTACTCCGCCTTCATGGTCGCGGACCGCATCGAGGTGACGAGCCGGCGGGCGGGCGCCAGCGAAGCGTGGGTGTGGCGCTCGTCAGGCAGCTCCGGATTCGAGGTGGTTGCCGCCAGCGCGGAGCAGGCCGCCCGCGTGCCGCGCGGCACCGAGGTCGTGCTCCACATGAAAGACGACCAGAAGCAATACCTGGAGCCGCAGACGATCGAGCGCATCGTGCGCACCTATTCCGACCACATCCTCTTCCCGATCGAGCTGGGCGGGGGCAAGGACGGCCCGAGCCAGATCAACACGGCGAGCGCCATCTGGCAGCGGTCCAAGTCCGAGCTCGAGGCGAAGGACTACGCCGAGGCCTACCGCACGATCGCGGGCGCGTTCGACGAGCCCGCCATGACGCTGCATTACCGGGCCGAGGGCCGCCAGTCCTACGCCGTGCTGCTGTTTGCGCCGTCGACCCGGCCGTTCGATCTGTTCGATCCCGCGCGCAAGGGCCGCCTCAAGCTCTACGTTCGCCGCGTCTACATCACGGACGATGCCGATCTGCTGCCCTCCTATCTTCGCTTCGTGCGCGGCGTCGTCGACAGCGAGGACCTGCCGCTCAATATCTCCCGCGAGATGCTGCAGAACAATCCCGTGGTGGCCCAGATCCGCAAGTCGGTCACCGGCCGCGTCATCACCGAGCTGGAAACGCTGGCCGGCAACGATGCCGAGCGCTTCGGCAAGATCTGGGAGGCGTTCGGCAGCGTCATCAAGGAAGGCATCTACGAGGACTTCGAGCGCCGCGACCAGCTGCTGGCGCTGGCCCGTTTCGCCACCACGAAGGACGACGGCGAGGCACGCACGCTCAAGCAGTACGTGGCGGACCTGAGGCCCAACCAGACCGCCATCTACTACCTCGTCGGCGATACGCCCGAGCGCCTCAAGTCGAGCCCGAAGCTCGAGGCCGCCCGCGCGCGCGGCGTCGAGGTGCTGCTGCTCACGGACCCCGTGGACGCATTCTGGACCTCGGCGCAGCTGGGGTTCGACGGCAAGCCGCTCAAGTCGCTGAGCCAGGGTGACGTCGATTTCGGGCTCGTTCCCCTGCTCGACGACAAGGCCAAACCCGACGCCGAGCCGCCGACCGCGGCGGTGGACGACGCCGTGATCGTCGCGGCGATCAAGGCGGCTCTCGGAGAGCGGGTGTCCGATGTGCGGCCGTCGCAGCGGCTGACCGACAGCGCCGCCTGCCTGGTTGCGCAAGGGTCGGGGCCCGACCGGGAGCTGGAGCGGCTGCTGGCGCGCCAGAGCCAGCGCGTCGGCGCAAAGCCGATCCTCGAGATCAACACCCGCCACCCCCTTGTCAAGGCGGTGTCGGACGCCAAGCTCGCCGCGCGCGACGCCGACGTGACGGACCTGGCCGAGCTGCTGCTCGACCAGGCCCAGATCCTCGACGGTGAAGTCCCCAACGATCCGGCAGCCTTCGCAAGCCGCATGAACCGGCTCATCGCCCGCGGTCTGCCGGGCCGGTGAGGTCGGTCGGCAGGCCCGCACACGCCCCACTCGTCCTGCTCCGCCGCACGTTGCCCTCGCTGCTCCGACGCGCAACACTGTTCCGCTTCATCGCATCGGAACAGACGCAAAGGCCCGCCAATGGCGCACGCCAGAGCCGACAACCGCTACACGCGCGGACTGGCCGAGTTCGTCAGCGGCCTGCGCTACGAGCGCATTCCGGACGAGGTGCGGGAGCGCCTCAAGCTGCTGATGCTGGACTCGCTCGGCTGCGCCCTGTTCGGCGCCGGCCTGGAGTGGAGCCGCATCCTGCGGCGCTCGCTGTCGGCAGTCGACACCTCGCGCGGGTCCATCCTCTGGGGCACGGCAGAGCGGCTGTCGGCGCCGCATGCCGCCCTGGTGAACGGCACCGCCGTGCAGGGCTTCGAACTCGACGACGTGCATCGCCAGGGCGTGCTGCACGTCGGCGCCGTCACGCTGCCGGCCCTGTTCGCCACCGTCGAGACGATGGCCGACCGCAACGCCGGCACCTTCAGCGGCCGCGATCTGTTGCGGGCGGCGGTCGCCGGCTACGAGGTCGGCCCGCGCGTCGGCATGTGCATGGGCCAGGAGCACATCGGCCAGGGCTGGCACTCCGGTGCCACGGTGGGCGTGTTCTCCGCCGCGGCCGGCGCCGCCGCGGCGCTCGGGCTCAGCGCGGATGAGACCGTGCACGCGCTCGGCATCGCCGGCACCCAGTCGGCCGGGCTGATGGCGGCGCAGTACGGCGCCATGGTCAAGCGCATGCACGCGGGGCGCTCCTCCCAGAGCGGGCTCTACGGCGCGCTGCTTGCGCGCGAGGGCTTCACCGGCATCGTCGACGTGTTCGAGAGCGAGTACGGCGGCTTCTGCTCGACCTTCTCGCGCTCGCACGACCGCTTCAACCTGGAGGAGCTGACCGCGGGGCTCGGCGAGCGCTGGGAGACCATGCGCATCTCGCTCAAGTTCTATTCCTGCGTCGGCTCCAACCACACCACGCTCGACGCCATCCGCGCGATGCAGGGGCGGCATCCGTTCGGGCCTGACGATGTCGAGCGCATCGTCGTGCACGGCTCGCAGGTGACGATGGACCACGTGGGCTGGAAGTACCGGCCCGAGGGCCTCACCTCCGCCCAGCTGAATTTGCCGTTCTGCGTGGCCACCCTGCTGATCGAGGGCGACTGCTTCGTCGACCAGTTCACGTGAGGCAATCGTCGCCGACAAAGCCCGCATGGCGCTGGCCGAACGCGTGCAGGTCTGCCACGACGCCGCCATCACCGCGCGCGGCTCGAAGTTCCGCCACATGGTCCGCGTCGAGGTGCACCTGAAGGACGGGACCCGCATGGAGCAGACGGTCGAGGCACCGCGCGGCAGCGAATCCTCCTTCGCCAGCGAGGCCGACGTCGTCGCCAAATTCCAGAAGCTCGCCGCCCACGCCATCCCCGCACCGGCCGCCGCGCGCATCGTCGATCTGGTTCTGAACCTGGAGCGAGTAGAGAATGCCGGTGACGTCGTGCAGTCGCTTGCCCTGACGTGACGTTGTCATCCCGGGGCTTGTGCCCGGGATCCACCCGACCGCGAGCTACGGAGCCTGCGGATCGCTGGATACCGGGGACAAGCCCCGGTATGACAACCAGTGGGGTGAACCTTCGGAGGAGGCGCCATGCGCATTCGATGGCTAAGCATGTCGTTGCTGGCGCTGTTTGCCATCATCAGCGCCCCGATCTCTGCACAGGCCGAAGTGGGCCAGCTGCGCATCTCGCGCGGCTTCGGCGTGCACTACCTGCCGCTGTACGTCATGGACGCTAAGAGGCCTGCTGCAGAAGCAGGCCACGGCGAATGGCCTCGGCGACATCAAGACCGAGTTTCTCCTGGTCGACGGCGGCAACCACATCAACGACGCCGTCCTCGCCGGCTCCATCGACATCGCCTCGACCGGCACCGGCGGCTTCCTCACCCTGTGGGCGAAGACCAAGGGCAACCCGAAGCTCGAGATCATCGGGCTGGGCGGCTCGGCCTCCGGCGGCATGATCATGACCACCAGCAACCCCGCCATCAAATCGCTGCGCGACGTAACCGAGAACGACCGCATCGCCGTGCCGGGCATCAAGACCTCGCTGGGTGCCATCATCCTGCAGATGGCGGCAGCCAAGGAGTTCGGCGACAAGGACTACGCCAAGCTCGACCATCTCACCGTCAGCATGTCCTATCCTGACGCGGTCGCGGCCATGCTCTCCCGCAAGAGCCAGATCACTGCCCACGTCGCCTCCGCCCCGTTCTCCTACATGGAGCTCGACAGCCCCGGCATCCACAAGGTCTTCAACTCGGTCGAGCTGTTCGGCCACGTCACCACCATCATGGCGTTCACCACCGAGCAGTTCCGCGCCGCCAACCCCAAGCTGACGGCGAGCTTCGTGGCGGCGATGAAGGAGGCCATCGAGTTCATTGCCGCCAACAAGCAGGAGGCCGCCCGGATCTACGTGCAGGCCGCCCGCGTGAAATCGCCGGAGGCGGAGATCCTGCGCATCATCGACGACCCCGACCTGCGCTTTACGTTGGCGCCGGAGGGGATCATGATCTACGCCGATTTCATGCACCGCGTCGGCTTGCTCAAGGTGAAGCCGGCGACCTGGAAGGACGTGTTCGCGAGCGAGCTGCACGGCCTGCCCGGTAACTGAGCCCGACGACTGAGCGGAGGACCCATGCCGCAGAAGAAGCTCCCGGCCGTGTTCATGCGCGGCGGCACGTCCAAGGCCGTCATCTTCCATGCCCGCGACCTGCCCGCCTCCCGCGCCGAGTGGGACCCGATCTTCCTGTCCGTGATCGGCTCGCCCGATCCCAGCATGCGCCAGCTCAACGGCATGGGCGGCGGCGTCTCCTCGCTCTCCAAGGTGTGCGTAATCGGCCCGCCGAGCCATCCCGATGCCGACGTCGACTACACCTTCGCGCAGGTGCTGATCGACAAGGCCCGCGTCGACTACAACAGCAACTGCGGAAACATGTCCTCCGCCATCGGCCCGTTCGCGGTCGACGAGGGGCTGGTGGCGAAGCCGCGCGACGGCGACGCCGTCGTGCGCATCCACAACACCAACACCAAGAAGATCATCGTCTCGCGCTTCGGCATGGACGGCGAGGAGGCCGCGGTCGCAGGCGACATGGCGCTCGACGGCGTGGCGGGTACCGGCGCGCCGATCCGGCTCGAGTTCATGCAGCCCGGCGGCGCCAAGACCGGCAAGCTGCTGCCCACGGGCAAGGCCGCGGACATGCTCGACGTGCCGGGTGTCGGTCGCGTGCCCGCCAGCATGATCGATGCCGCCAATCCGTGCGTGTTCGTGCCGGCCGAGGCGATCGGCGCCACCGCCACCGAGCCGCCGGCCGCGATCGAGGGCAACGCGCAGCTGATGGCCAGGCTGGAGTCCATCCGCCGCGCGGCGTCGGTGGCGATGGGCATTGCGCCCGACCTAGAGAAGGCCGGCAGCCTCAGCGTGCCCTTCATCGCCTTCGTGGCGCCTCCCGTCGCGATGACCGTGCTGTCGGGCCGCAAGCTCGCGCCCGCCGACATGGACATCGCCGTGCGCATGATGTCGAACGGCCAGGCGCATCGGGCGACCCCGCTGACCGGCGCGCTCTGCCTCGCCGTGGCGACCCGCGTGCCCGGCTCCATCCCCAACGAGATGGCGCGGCGGCTGGCCGAGGGCGCCAGCCAGATACGCATCGGTCACGCCTCGGGCGTCATCGTCGTCGATGCCATGATCGGCCAGGCCAAAGGCGGCCAGCCCCACGCCGAGTACGCTGCCGTCTACCGCACCGCCCGCCGCCTGTTCGACGGCCGCGTCCATTACCGCGCGGAGGGGTGACGTGATCCCCGCGCGGGAGGCGGGGATCCACGCAGCTATCCAAGCACGCTCGATGAGCGATCGTGGGCGCCCGCCTTCGTGCCGGAGGCGCGTCTTCGACACGACGCGGGCATGACGAACCTACTCCGCGGCGTGCCGCAGGGCGGGCGCGGCGGCCTTGACGTCGGCGTCGACGTGGATCTCGAACTTGGCGAAATTCTTGTTGAACATGTCGACGAGCGCGCGCGCCTGGGCGTCGTAGGCGGCCTTGTCGGCCCAGGTCTCGCGCGGGGTGAGGATGGCAGGCTCGACGCCCGGCAGGGACAGCGGCACCTGGAAGCCGAACAGCGGATCGGTGCGCATCGGCTGGTGCTTGAGCGCGCCCGAGAGCGCTGCGTCGAGCAGCGCCCGCGTCGCCTTGATCGGCATGCGCCGGCCAGTGCCGAACTTGCCGCCGGTCCAGCCGGTGTTGACCAGCCAGCAGTCGACGTTGTGCTCGGCGATCAGCTCGCGCAGCATGTTGCCGTAGGCGCTGGGATGGCGCGGCATGAAGGGTGCGCCGAAGCAGGTCGAGAACGTTGCCTGCGGCTCGCTGCCCAAGTCCTTCTCGGTGCCCGCGACCTTGGCCGTGTAGCCCGACAGGAAATGGTACATCGCCTGGCTCGGCGACAGCTTGGCGATGGGCGGCAGGACGCCGAAGGCGTCGGCCGTCAGCATCACGATGTTCTTGGGGTGGCCGGCGGTGCCGGTCTTGCTGGCGTTGGAGATGAACTCGAGCGGGTAGGCCGAGCGGGTATTCTCGGTCAGGCGGCCGTCGTCGAAGTCGGGCGCGCGTGTCGCGGGATCGAGGATCACGTTCTCCAGCACGGAGCCGAAGTGATTGGTGGCGGCCCAGATCGCGGGCTCCGCTTCCTTGGAGAGGCGGATGGTCTTGGCGTAGCAGCCGCCCTCGAAATTGTAGATGCCGTCGCCGGACCAGCCGTGCTCGTCGTCTCCCAGCAGCGTGCGCTTGGGGTCGGCCGACAGGGTCGTCTTGCCGGTCCCGGACAGGCCGAAGAAGATCGCCGAATCGTCCTTGAGGCCGACGTTGGCCGAGCAGTGCATCGGCATCACGCCCTTATCGGGCATGACGAAGTTGAGATAGGTGAAGACCGATTTCTTGGTCTCGCCGGCGTACGACGTGCCGCCGATCAGCACCAGCCGCTTGGCGAAGTTGCAGGCAATCACCGTCTCGCTGCGCACGCCGTGCCGTTTCGGGTCGGCTTTGAAGCTCGGCAGGTTGATGACCGTGAACTCGGGCTTGAAGCCCGCGAGCTCGCCGGCCTTCGGCCTGCGCAGCAGGTTGCGGATGAACAGCGCGTGCCAGGCATACTCGGTGAAGATGCGGGCGTTCAGCCGGTGCGCCGGGTCGGCGCCGGCGTAGAGGTCCTGCACGAACAACTCGCGCGATCTGGCATGAGCGGAGAAGTCGGCCCAGAGCAGGTCGAACTGCTCCGGCGTCATTGGCTTATTGTTGTCCCACCAGACGGACTTCTCCGTGGTCGCGTCGCGGACAGTGAACTTGTCCTGCACGGAACGGCCGGTGTGCACGCCGGTCTCCACCACCAGCGCGCCGGAGTCGGCAAAGCGCGCCTCGCCCCGCCGGATCGCCTCTTCCGTCAGCTCGACCTCGAGGGTGTTGTGATGCACCTTCGCGGGAGCGCTCAGTGGAAACAATTCACTCGTCATCGGTCGGCCGCTTCCTTGAATGAAACACGTACGCTGCCCCGGCACGGTGCCGGCACGGCGCAAGCTTCCCCCTCCTGCCGTGCGAGGCGCGCGCAAATGAAATGCTCAGGCGCAGCTCCACGTTCCGAGTCGATCGCCGCGCGAGCGGCTCCCGACCCGCCAGCTTATGCAAACGCGACGCCAACCCTACAACTGCGCAATCGCCGCATCGGATATCCTTGTTAACGCCGCGTAGCGTCATCGAGCATAGTCTGGCAATGGACTGTAGCGGCAACATGATAGCTTGGCGCCGGTAAATTCTCGTTGCCAACAGTCACGTGCGCTCTTGCTGCCGGGCGCGCGCTTGCTGCACGAGCGAAACAAGAGCGCCGCGTGCTTCCCCCGCTGTGCGCACGCGCTGGGAGAAAGGAATGCGGACCGCACTTGTGCAATGCAGCAAATCGGTGCCGTCGGGATCCACGCCGGCCATGCGCCATTCCCCGTCGGGGCAACCGGCAAGCACGGTTGCATAAAGTTTGATCGCATCGGCATGATCGCTGTTCATGTGGGCAACGATGTCCGGCTCCGCTTCGACCAGCGCGCTCGCGTCGGCGACGTCGGCCAAGAGGGAGGCAGGAGGCAGGTCGACGATCCTGCCGAAGCCGCCGATGTAATGGCCGCGGGCGACCTCGAGCTCATAGACCGAGAAATCCGCAAACTTGGCATAGCCTTCGGCGCTCGGATGCCGCGCCAGGAACCGGCGCAGCGCGGTTGCGCTGGCGCTCGGCCGGGCGAGCCCGGTCACCGTCAGCCTGCCGCCCGTCAGGGGATCGCCGAGGCCGCCGGTGCCGTCGAACAGAATGCTGGCGCGCGGGTCCTGCTCCAGGTTGCGCGTATGCAGCGCCAGACGCGAGATCAGGAAGATGGGCGCCCCGCCGGGCTCGGTTGCGAGCAGAACCAGGGAGGCGTATGGATGCCCGGTCTCGCGGTCGAGCGTCCCCAGCGCTCCCTTGAGCGCCGTGCGCATCAGCCGGCGCGAGGCATGCCCGGGATCCTCCGGCTCGGACGCTCGAGCGGGACTGGATTGATCGGCCGACATCTTTAATCCCCTGCTATTTGTGGGATTTGGTTGTAGGGCTGGGGCGTTCGGGATCACAATACTCGCGAAGCCGATGGATTTGCCACAATTTGCGCATGGCAAGGCCATAAAGCGGCAGACACGTGGGCAGGGTCGAGGGTGCCAAGATCATGAAAGAGAAGAGTACGATCGCGCTGGTGGACGACGAGCGCAATATCCTCACCTCCCTCGGCATGGCGCTGGAGGCCGAGGGCTACAAGGTCCGCACCTACAGCGACGGAGCCGCCGCCCTGGAGGCACTGAGCGAGGAGCCGGTGGACCTGGCGATCCTCGACATCAAGATGCCCCGCATGGACGGCATGGAGCTGCTGCGCCGACTGCGGCAGCAGACCGACATGCCCGTGATATTCCTCACCTCCAAGGACGAGGAGATCGACGAGCTGTTCGGCCTCAAGATGGGTGCCGACGACTACATCGCCAAGCCGTTCTCGCAGCGCCTGGTGGTGGAGCGGGTCAAGGCCGTGCTGCGGCGCTTTTCCCCCAAGGACGCCACCACGGCTGCCGCCGAGGCGGCGCGCGTTCTCGAGCGCGGCAAGCTGCGGCTCGATCCGGAGCGCCATACCTGCCACTGGGACAATCATCCCGTGATGCTGACGGTGACCGAGTTCCTGATCCTGCAGGCGCTTGCCACGCGCCCGGGCGTGGTCAAGACGCGCGACGCGCTGATGGACGCCGCCTATGACGACCAAGTCTACGTCGACGACCGCACCATCGACAGCCACATCAAGCGCCTGCGCAAGAAATTCAAGCAGGCCGACGACGATTTCGATGTGATCGAGACGCTCTACGGCGTCGGCTACCGCTTCAAAGAGGCGTAAGCCTCGGGAGACGGAATGGCGGTCGAGACGGACGGCTCGCGCTTTCGCGCCGGTGCCAGGGATACGCTGAGGCGCGGCGTGTCGGCGCTGGGTGTCTCCGGTCGCGCTGTCCGCGACGCGGCCCACGATCTTGCCGGCCATTTGTCCAAGCCCATCGCCGACGCGCGCGCCTTGGCGCGTCGGCAGCGGCTCTACGATCTTGTCGCCTCCGGTCCGCTCATACGCTTCTTCACCCGGACGCTGCAGCGTCGCATCATCCTCGCCAATACGATCGGTCTGGCCATCCTGCTCGGCGGCATCTTCTATCTGAGCCAGTACCACGCATGGCTGATCGATGCGAAGCGCGACAGCCTGCGCGCGCAGGGCGAGATCATCGCCGCCGCCATCGCCGCGAACGCGTCGTTGGAGACCGGCCGCATCGTGCTGGATCCCGACCGGCTACCGGAGGTCGAAGGTGCCAAGAGCCCGTTCCGCGATGACGGCTTTGCGGCCCTCCAGCTGTCGCTCGCGCCGGAGCGGGTGACACCCATCCTGCGCCGTCTGGTGCCGGCGACCGACACGCGGGCGCGCGTTTATGCTCAGGACGGCACGCTGATCGTCGATACCGCGCAGATGCTTACTCTGCGATCGGCGCCGCGCCCGGAGGCAGTCCCCGAGGAGAACCAGGGTCGTATCAAGGTCAAGAGCGCCTGGACCAAGTTCCTGGCCTGGCTGATGCGGGGAGACCTGCCCGTCTACAAGGAGATCGGCTCGTCCAACGGCACCGTCTATCCCGAGGTGCGGATGGCCCTGAGCGGCTCCACCACGCCCATGCTGCTCGTCAACGACAAGGGCGAGCAGATCGTGTCGCTGGCGGTGCCGATCCAGTACCGCAAGGCGGTGCAGGGCGTGCTGCTGCTGTCGACGCGTCCCGGCGAGATCGACGAAGTGCTGTCGGAGGAGCGCAACGTCATCATCGCGCTGGCGCTCACGGCTTTCGCGGCCACGCTGCTCGCCTCGTTCCTGCTCGCCCGTACCATAGCCGGCCCCATGCGCAGGCTTTCCGCGGTGGCCGAGAACGTCAGCCGCAACATCAAGGCGCGCGACGAGCTGCCGGAGCTCGCTCATCGCGTCGACGAGGTCGGCCAGATGGCGACGGCATTCCGCGAGATGACGGCGTCGCTCTATCGCCGCATCGAGGCGAGTGAACGGTTCGCCCAGGATGTCGCCCACGAGCTGAAGAACCCGCTCACCGCCGCGCGCTCGACGGCGGAGTCGCTGACCTATGCCAAGAACCCCGAGCAGCAGGCCGAGCTGGTGCGCCAGATCCAGGGCGAGTTGAAGCGGCTGAACAAGCTCATCACCGACGTCTCCGATGCCTCGCGCCTCGATGCCGAGCTGGCGCTGCAGGAGACCGAGCTGGTCGACATGTGCGCAGTGCTGCACGGGATTGCGGACGTGTTCCGCGATATCGGCGGCGATGAGCGCCGCATCGTGCTCGAGATCGCCGAGCAGCCGCACGATCCGACGGCGTACGTGGTGCGGGGCCTCGAGGCGCGTTTGGGGCGCGTCGTCACCAACCTGATCGACAATGCGCTCTCTTTCTCTCCCGACGACGGCGTCATCACCGTGCGGGCGCGGCGGATAGGGCCGGAGATCGAGATCGTCGTGGAGGACGACGGACCGGGCATTCCCCCCGACCAGTTCGAGGACATCTTCAAGCGCTTCTATTCGGATCGGCCGCAGACCGACCGCACCGTCGGCAAAAACTCCGGGCTCGGCCTGAGCATCTCGCGCGAGATCGTCAATGCCTACGGCGGCCGCATCTGGGCCACCAATCGCAAGCAACCGGCCGAAGGCACGGCAGCCTGGCAAGACGAGCAGGCCGACCTGCGGGACCGCCGCATGCCGGGGGTCGCCGGAGCCTGCTTCATCGTGCGGCTGCCGGCGGCGGACGCACCGTCGAAGGGAGCGCCGTCGCTTGCCCGACGCCCCTGAGCTCGTGCACGGCACCTGCGTGGCGCTCGGGCGCACCGCAGCCCTGCTGCGCGGGCCCTCCGGGTCCGGCAAGTCCGACCTCGCCTTGCGCTTTCTGTTCCTGGCCCGGCGGGGCCCGGCCGCCCTGGAGGCGCCGATTCTGGTCGCCGACGACCAGGTGTGGCTCGTGCGCAACGGCGGGCATCTCCTGGCCAAGCCGCCGGACACCATCCGAGGCAAAATGGAGGTGCGCGGTATCGGCATCGTCGAGGTCAAGTCCTTGATCGAGGCCGATTTGGCGCTGGTGGTGGACCTGGCGCCGGCGCGCGAGATCGAGCGGCTGCCCGAAGGGGGGGAGACCGCCCAGCTGCTGGGTATCGCGGTGCCCCGGATCGCACTGTTCCCTTGGGAGGCCTCCGCTCCCATCAAGCTGGCAATCGCCCTGGCACGGGCGAAACACAGCTAATCCTTTACGCATAACCACCTCTTTCCGCTTGCCTCGTAAGGGGCGGCTCAATCATCATGCGCCGCCTCGGGCAGGCTGCGCTGCAAAAGGCCATGCCGTCGTGCCGGCGTCCCCTGAAAGAGGATGTGCATCACACGATGATCGGCGTCGTCATTGTCGCCCATGGAGGTCTGGCCGGAGAATTCCGGGCCGCCCTCGAGCATGTCGTCGGGCCGCAGGCGCAGCTCGAATCGCTGCCCATCGGCCCCGAGGACGACGTGGAGGCACGGCGCATGGAGCTGATCGAGGCCGTGCGCCGCGTCGACAGCGGTGGCGGCGTCATCGTGCTGACCGACATGTTCGGAGGCACGCCGTCCAACCTGGCCATCTCGGTGATGGCGGAGACGGGCGCCGAGGTGCTGGCGGGTATTAATTTACCGATGCTGATCAAGCTGGCGAGCGTGCGCGGCGAGGCGACGCTGGCAGCGGCGGTGAATGCGGCCAAGGAGGCCGGGAGGAAGTACATCAGCGTTGCCAGCCAGGTTCTCTCCGGAGAGCCTTGAGCGCGCGGGAAGGCAGCGTCGCATTGAAGGCTCGAGTTGTGTCAGAGGGCAAGAAGCCGAGCGCCGAAGTGACGATCTGCAACCGCAAAGGGTTGCACGCCCGCGCGTCCGCGAAGTTCGTGAAATGCGCCGAGACTTTCGACGCCACCGTGCGCGTGATGCGCGACGGCCAGTCGGTGGGCGGCACCTCGATCATGGGCCTGATGATGCTCGCCGCCGGACCGGGATCGGTGATCACGCTGGAGGCGGAAGGCCCGGAAGGCCCCGAAGCCATCGACGCCCTTGTCGCGCTCGTCGAGTCCGGCTTCGGCGAGGAGAACTGATTTCGGCGGTGCCTGCTGGGCTTGGCGCACCGACTTTTCGAGGGACATAAAGACTTCTTTATATCCTTATTGCGCCCTCGCCGATGACCGGCTATAGAGGCGCCATGCCGAGCTCCCGCCGCCTGGCATTGAGGGAGCGGACGCTTTGCCGCCTCCCATGCTGCAGCGCAACAGGAGGCTCCTGACAGCAACTGCCGGAGGCTTGTGCCTATGACGCGTCGTACTGACAACGTGGCCGACTACGTGGTGAAGGACATCGGCCTCGCCGACTTCGGCCGCAAGGAAATCTCCATCGCCGAGACCGAGATGCCGGGCCTGATGGCGACCCGCGAGGAGTTCGGCAAGTCTCAGCCGCTCAAGGGTGCGCGCGTCGCCGGCTCCCTGCACATGACCATCCAGACCGCGGTGCTGATCGAGACGCTCAAGGCGCTCGGCGCCGATGTGCGCTGGGTCTCCTGCAACATCTACTCCACCCAGGACCATGCCGCGGCCGCGATTGCCGCCGTCGGCACCCCCGTGTTCGCCATCAAGGGCGAGAGCCTCAAGGACTACTGGGACTACACGCTGCGCCTGTTCGAGTGGGGCGACGGCGGAATGCCGAACATGATCCTGGACGACGGCGGCGACGCCACGCTGTTCGTGCACCTGGGCGTGCGCGCCGAGGGCGGCGATACCAAGTTCCTGGACAAGGCAAGCTCCGAGGAGGAGGAGATCCTGTTCGCCCTCCTCAAGAAGGCGCTGAAGGAAAAGCCCAAGGGCTGGTTTGGCGAGCTCGGCAAATCCATCAAGGGCGTCTCCGAGGAGACCACCACGGGCGTGCATCGGCTGTACGAGATGCAGAAGAAGGGCACTCTTCTGTGGCCCGCCATCAACGTCAACGACAGCGTCACCAAGTCCAAGTTCGACAACCTCTACGGCTGCCGTGAATCGCTGGTCGACGGCATCCGCCGCGGCACCGACGTGATGATGGCCGGCAAGGTGGCGATGGTCGCCGGCTACGGCGACGTCGGCAAGGGCTCGGCCGCTTCCCTGCGCCAGGCCGGCTGCCGCGTGCTCGTGTCGGAGATCGACCCGATCTGCGCCCTGCAGGCCTCCATGGAGGGCTACGAGGTGGTGACCATGGAGGATGCCGCGCCGCGCGCCGACATCTTCGTCACCGCCACCGGCAACAAGGACGTCATCACGCTCGACAACATGCGCGCCATGAAGGACCGCGCCATCGTCTGCAACATCGGCCACTTCGACAACGAGATCCAGGTGGCCGGCCTCAAGAACATGAAGTGGAACAACATAAAGCCGCAGGTCGACGAGATCACGTTCCCCGACAACAAGCGCATCATCCTGCTGTCGGAGGGACGCCTGGTGAACCTCGGCAACGCCATGGGGCACCCGAGCTTCGTGATGTCGGCCTCCTTCACCAACCAGACGCTGGCGCAGATCGAGCTGTTCACCAACCCGGGCAAGTACGAGAAGAAGGTCTACACGCTGCCCAAGCACCTCGACGAGAAGGTCGCGAGGCTGCACCTCGCCAAGATCGGCGCCAAGCTCACCACCCTGCGCCCCGATCAGTCCGAGTACATCGGCGTGCCCGCCAACGGCCCCTACAAGAGCGACCACTACCGCTATTGACCTTCCAACCGGATTGAATCGGTAACCTCGAGCACCACGGTCATCCCGGCACTTGTTGCCGGGATCCAGCCATCCTCGAGCTCCGGAGCATGCGGATAGGTGGATCCCGGGGACAAGCCCCGGGATGACACCCGCTGCGCCACTTCTATCGAGGCCGGAAAGCACGCCGATCCGCGCGCGCTCTCGCACGTCGCGCTGAGGCGTGCGATGCTTCAAGAGACGCGATCGACAAGCAGCGGAAACGCTTGGAACGAGGCAGGCATGGACTACGAGACAATCAAGGTCGAGATCGGCGAAGACCGGGTGGGCATCGTCACGATGAACCGGCCCGAGGTGCGCAACGCCATGAACACGCAGATGATGACCGATCTGCGCGATTGCTTCGCCAACTTCTACGTCGAGCACGACGCGGCGGCCTGCCTGGTGCTCACCGGCGCGCAAGGCGCCTTCTGCAGCGGCGGCGACCTGCGCGAGCGCAAGGGCATGACCGACGCCACCTGGCGACGCCAGCACGCCATCGTCGAGCAGATGGTGCGGGCGATGCACGACTGCCCGATCCCCATCATTGCCGCGGTCAACGGCCCGGCCTACGCCGGCGGCATGGAGGTCGCGCTCGGCCAGCGACTTCGTCTACGCCGCGAGGTCCGCGCGCTTCGCCCTGACGGAGGTGACGCTCGGCATCCTGCCGGGCGCCTGCGGCACGCAGAACCTGCCGCGAGCGGTCGGCGTGCGCCGCGCCAAGGAGCTGATCCTCACCGGCACCCCCTTCAACGCCGAGCAGGCCTACGAGTGGGGCATGGTCAACAAGGTCTGCCCCGACGACCAGCTGATGACCGATGCGATGGCCACCGCGCGCCGCATCGCGGAGAACGCGCCGGTCTCGGTGCGTCAGGCCAAGAAAGCCATCGACAAGGCCAATGACCTCGACCGCCACTCCGGCTACGCCTTCGAGATCGAGGCCTACAACCGCACGGTCGGCACCGAGGACCGCCAGGAGGGCATCAACGCCTTCAACGAGAAGCGCAAGCCGAAGTACAAGGGCCGATAGCAAGCCGACGAAGCGCAGGTTGGGCCAAGCGAAGCGATGACCCGACACCGTCCATGATAACGATCAATCGTGTTGGGTCATCGCTGACGCTCGACCCAGCCTATGAAGGACAACGGGCCGAGACGCTCATGGCAGACCTTTCAGCCTTTCCCATTACCAAGCGCTGGCCGGCCAAGCATCCCGACCGGTTGCAGCTCTACTCACTTCCCACGCCGAACGGCGTCAAGGTTTCGATCGCGCTCGAGGAGATGGGTCTGCCGTACGAGCCGCACGCCATCGACATCGGCAAGAACGAGTCGTGGACGCCGGAATTCCTGTCGCTTAACCCGAACGGCAAGATCCCCGCGATCATCGATCCGGACGGGCCGGGCGGGGCACCCTTCGGCCTGTTCGAATCCGGCGCCATCCTGCTCTATCTCTCCGACAAGACCCATAAGCTGGTGCCGGCCGACGCGGCGCGGCGCTACGAGACCATCCAGTGGGTGTTCTTCCAGATGGCGTTCATCGGGCCGATGTTCGGGCAGGTCGGCTACTTCTACAAATTCGCGGGCAAGGACATTCCCGACAAGCGGCCGCTCGAGCGCTACCGCGCCGAGTCCAGGCGCCTGCTCGGTGTGCTCGAGACGCGCCTGGCCGGCCGGCAATGGATCATGGACGACGAGTTCACGATCGCCGACGTCTCCATGCTCGGCTGGGTGCGCAACCTGGTTGGCTTCTACGGCGCGCGCGACCTGGTCGAGTTCGATACCTTGAAGCATGTCCCGGCATGGCTGGAGCGGGCGCTGGCACGACCCGCCGTGCAACGTGGACTGGAGATCCCGAAGCGGCCGTGACCGGCAGGCAGCAGCGCCATCGAGACGACGAGAGCGAGCGATGAAGGTCATCGTTGTAGGGGCGGGAATCCTCGGCGCCAGCACCGCCTATCATCTGGCGCGCGAAGGCTGCGAGGTGGTGCTGGTCGACCGCGCCGACGAGGGCCGCGCCACCGCGGCCGGCGCGGGCATCGTCTGCCCCTGGGGCTCTCCGGGCGAGGACGCGGCGAGCTATGCGCTGCTGGCAGGGGGTGCGCGGTACTATCCCGGTCTCGTCGCCATGCTGGCCGAGGACGGCGAGCAGGACCTGGGCTACGCGCCTGTCGGCGGCCTCTACGTGCCCGCGGATCCGCGTGAGCTCGACGCCGTCGAGCGTCGTGTCCGCGCCCGTGCCGCCGATTGGCCGGTTGGTCACGCCGAGAGGCTTTCGCCGTCTGAGGCCCGCGCCCTGTTCCCGCCGCTGCGCCCCGACCAGCCGGCGCTCTTCGTGTCGGGCGGCGCGCGGGTCGATGGGCGGCGGGTCGCTGCCGCGCTGCACCGGGCAGCCGTCAAGCGCGGGGCGCGGTTCGTGAGCGGATCGGCGGAACTGATCCTGAAGGGCAACCGGGCCTCGGGCGTGCGCGTCGGCGGCGAGATCATGGGGGCCGACGCCGTCGTCGTGGCAGCCGGCGCCTGGGCACCCAGCATGCTCGAGCCCACGGGTGTCGCGTTGCCGGTGGCGCCGCAGCGGGGGCAGATCATCCACCTGCGCCTACCCGGGACCGACACCGCGCGCTGGCCGGTACTGATGCCGCTCAACAGCTACTATCTGCTGGCATTCGAGGATTCCCGCGTCGTCGTCGGCGCTTCGCGCGAGACCAATTCCGGGTTCGACTATCGCCAGACGGCGGCAGGCGTGGCCGAGGTGCTGAACGCTGGTCTCGCCGTCGCACCCGGACTGGCATCCTGGACGCTGCACGAGGTTCGCATCGGCTTCCGGCCGCTCGCCTTCGACAGTCGCCCCAAGCTCGGCCTGGTGCCCGGCCTCGACAATGTGCTGGTCGGCAACGGCCTGGGTCCCAGCGGACTGACCATGGGGCCCTACTGCGGATCGCTGCTGGCCAAGGCGGCCCAAGGCGAGCCCGTCGACTTCAGCCCGTTCGCCTTCGGGCGCCGGAGCTAGCCTGAGGAGATCATTGAGGCACCGCACCCCTGCGCGCCTACATCTGGTCAATTCACCGCGCGTTCGCTATCGCTTCACGTGAGCCAACACCCGACGAGCCCGACATGACCAAGAGCACCGAAGCCGTCTCCATTCCCCTCGATCCCGGCTGGGCCGACATCCGCGAGGGCGTGGGGCGCATCTGCGAGCAGTATCCCAACGCCTACTGGGTGAAGAAGGATCACGAAAGCGCCTACCCGCTGGAGTTCGTCAACGCGCTGACGGAGGCCGGCTACCTCGGTGCGCTGATCCCGGAGGAGTACGGCGGCGCCGGACTGCCGATCTCGGCGGGCTGCGCCATCCTGGAGACCATCCACGAGCGGGGCTGCAACGCCGCTGCCTGCCACGCCCAGATGTACACCATGGGCACCGTGCTTCGGCACGGCAGCAAGGCGCAGAAGGAGAAGTACCTGCCCGGCATCGCCTCGGGCGCCCTGCGCCTGCAGGCCTTCGGCGTCACCGAGCCCACCACCGGCTCCGACACCACGCAGCTCAAGACCCGCGCCGACAAGAAGGGCAACGACCGCTACGTCGTCAACGGCCAGAAGGTGTGGACCTCCCGCGTTATGCAGTCCGACCTCATGCTGCTGCTGGCCCGCACCACGGCGCCTGACAAAGTGCGCAAGCGCTCCGAGGGGCTGTCGGTGTTCCTCGTCGACCTGCGCGAAGCCAAGGGCAAAGGCATCGAGATGAAGAAGATCGACGCCATGCTCAATCACAGCACCTGCGAGGTGTTCTTCGACAACCTGGAGGTGCCGGCCGAGAACTTGATCGGCACCGAGGGCCAGGGCTTCAAGTACATCGTCGACAGCATGAACGCCGAGCGCATCCTGATCGCGGCCGAGTGCCTGGGCGACGCCAAGTTCTTCATCCGCCGCGCCGCCGACTACGCCAAGGAGCGCGTGGTGTTCGGCCGGCCGATCGGACAGAACCAGGGCGTTGCCTTCCCGATCGCGCGCGCGCATGCGGAGCTGGTCGCGGCGGAGCTGGTCGTCAAGAAGGCGGCCGCCCTGTTCGAGGCGGAGCACGACTGCGGGGCGGAGGCCAACATGGGCAAGATGCTGGCGGCCGACGCCTCCTGGAAGGCGGCCGAGGCCTGCCTGCAGACCTTCGGCGGCTTCGGCTACGCGCGCGAGTACGGTATCGAGCGCAAGTGGCGCGAGTCGCGGCTCTACCAGACCGCGCCCATCTCCACCAACATGGTGCTGGCCTATATCGCCCAGCACGTGCTGGGCATGCCACGCACATATTGATCGGCCTGCAAAAAGCGAAAGGCAGCGACGCGAGTCGCTGCCTTCCCGAATTCGGCCTGACCTGCCTACCGGTGCCGGCCTACAGCTTGTGGGCCATGCGCTCCTTCTTGGTCGCCAGGTAGCGCTTGTTGTAGTGCGAGGGCGAGACGATCAGCGGCAGCTGCTCGAGCACCTCGACGCCTTCCTCGCGCAGGGCTTCCACCTTGGCGGGATTGTTGGTCAGCAGCTTGATCTCGGGATATCCGAGGTCGAACAGGATGTGCGCCGCCAGATCGTAGTCGCGCGCCTCGATCGGAGCGCCGATGGCGACGTTGGCGTCGACCGTGTCGTAGCCCTGGTCCTGCAAGGCATAGGCCCGGATCTTGTTGACGAGGCCGATGCCGCGTCCCTCCTGGAAGGGAAGGTAGATCAGGATGCCGAGCGGGCTGGTCGTGATGGTGTTCATTGCCGCCTGCAGCTGCGGGTAGCAGTCGCAGCGCAGCGAATGGAAGATGTCCCCGGTGACGCAGCCGCTGTGGACGCGGACGACCGGCTTCTCGTGCGCTCCATGCTTCTCGCGATGCACCAGCACCAATGCCTGGAAGTTGGGATCGGCCCCCTGGTAGGCCCGCGCCTCGAGCTGCAACTCCCGACCTCTGAACTCGATGGGTAGGATCGTCTGAGCTGTCCAGTCCAACTCCAGCTCGACGGAAGTCACGGCATTCGATTTCATCGAACTCTCCAAACGGCGTGCCGGCGCGATATGTGCCGACAATTTGGGTCTTGTAAAGGCGACGCGCCAGCGACGCCGCGTCACAAGTTGTTGCAGAGATTCCGGCTTCCCTCCCCAGGGATGCTCGATCACGTCACCGCATCGCCGACGTGCCAGTCGGCTCCTCCGCATCGCCGGCGTGACAGCGTTGCAGAGAAAACCCGGTTTACCAGATTGAGTCACTTGGATACGCCTGCCGGGTTCATACTTCGATAACCGCCCAAACATGAACGCAGCCTGTATGCTTCCGGTTCCGCTCGGCCCTCCGGGCACGGGCGATTGCCGACAGGTTGTGCTCTCACCGTGTTTGTCGTAGCAGATCAGGTTCTTATCGACAATTGATGCGTCACCTGAGGGCGCTTGTTCCGCCGGGGCACATACGCTTCGCCGTCCATGATTACCCCTGCGACGCTTCCTTCATTGCAGGTTCATCCTCGGCGTGCTGCTCTGTGAAGCTTTCGTGACGTGTCCCAACGGTCGGTCCATGACGGATCAAACGCTGGGCCTTCCTGCCGGAAGGCCTCGATATGCCCGCCTGCGCTCGACGGTAGCGCAATTCCTCCGACGTATCGAGCTTCGTCCGACGACGTCTTGGGCTGTCGCGGCGCTGCTGGTCTGCCTTCTGACCCGCCATTTCTGGGTCGACGAAGGCACATTCCCCAATATCGTCTTCACCACGGCCGTGACCCTGGCGTTGATCGCCTTCGTAGTCCTGCTGACGCGCCGGGTGCTATTCGCGACCGCGCTGGTCGCCTCGCTGGTCGTGCTGATCGTGACCATCTCCTCGGTCAAGCGGGCGGTCATGAACATGGTCATGCACGCTTACGACCTCTTCTTCTATCTGAGCTCCTGGTCGACCATCAGCTACCTGTGGAGCGACCAGCGCCGCTACCTCCTGGCTCTCGTCGGTGCCCTGCTTTCCGTGGCGGCCGCCGCATGGCTCGCCTATCGCGCCGACGGCACGCGCGTGTCCCGGCGCTGGGCGGCGGTGGCCCTCCCTGTTTGCGTGGTGCTCGCCTGGTATGGGGCCGACGCCAAGGGCGAGCGCCGGCACATGCAGTTCTACTTCGAGAACCTCTACGTCTCCTCCTTCTACGCATCCTGGGGCGAGACGCTCGAGGCGCTGTGGCGGGGAGCGCTGCTCGAGGCGGCGCCGCGCGCGGCCGCGGCGGGCCCGGGCTTCGCCATTCCGTCGTCGTGCAATGCCGGCGCCAAGCCACCGCACATCATTCTGATCCATGAGGAATCGGTCGTGCAGCCGTCGCTGTTTCCGACGCTGCGCTACGACCGCTCGGTCGATCCTTTCTTCCACTCCCACGACGAGCAGACCCATCGGATGCGCGTGGAGACCTACGGCGGCGCCTCGTGGCTGACGGAGTTCTCCTTGCTCGCCGGGGTTTCCACCCACGCCTTCGGCGGCATGCGCCAGTTCGTGCAGACCTTCACGCAGAACAAGCTGAAGGACACGATGCCGCAGGCGCTGGAGCGCTGCGGCTACCGCAACGTCGTTTTCTATCCGATGATGCGCAACTTCGTCTCCAACGACCGGTTCTACAACTCGATCGGGCTCAAAGAAATCTTCGACATGGGCTCGCAAGGCGCCAAGTCCACCCAGGAGCGCGACCGCTTCTACTTCGCCAACGCGATGACCGAGATGGAGCGGCACTTCAAGTCATCGCGCAAGCCGCTCTTCATGTTCATCCAGACCATGTCGGCGCACTGGCCCTACGACTTCAAGTTCGAGCCGGACGTCGAGGTGCCCGGTGGCGGGCCCGGCACCAATCCGGAGATGGACGAGTATCTGCGCCGACTCTCCATGTCCAAGATCGATTTCGACTTCCTGATGGGCGACCTGCGCCGCCGCTTCCCGCAGGAGCGGTTCCTGGTGGTGCACTACGGCGATCACCATCCCATGGCGACGCGCACGCTGCTCGGCTTCGACGCCGACACGGAGGCGGAGGACGTGGCGCTCGGTCCAGAGTCGGTCGGCTTCATCACCTACTACGCCGCGCGCGGCATCAACTATCGCGTACCCGCCCTGCCGCCGTTCGAGACCCTGGACGTGCCCTACCTCGGCACCGCCATCCTGGAAATGGCTGGCTTGCCGCTCTCCGATTCCCATCGCGAGCGCAAACGGCTGATGCTGCTGTGCAAGGGGCTGTACCAGACCTGCGCGCAGCGCGACGAGATCCTCATGTTCCACCGGCGCCTGATCGACTCGGGCGTAATGGCCGCCCGCTAGGGTGGCGCCCGACGCCCGGCACGTGGCGTCCGCCGAAGCAGCACCCGCATTGCCTTGCCGGTGCGCGCGTGGCAAGGACGGCACCGGAGGCATTGCTCACCCCTCTGTCCGCGAGGTCCTTTGACGTTGTCCAACCCCGAGCCGCACGTCGCTGCGAGATCGACCCCGTCGGGTGAACGCCGGGGCACGCTCTCCGTGGTCGTGCCCGTCCTCAACGAGGAGCGCGGGCTGGAGCCGCTGATCTCCCGCCTGAGGCCCGTGCTGGACAGCCTCGGGCTCGATTGGGAGGTGGTCTTCGTCGATGACGGCTCGACGGACGGGACGCTCGCCCGGCTCAAGGCCCTGCATGCCCAGGACGGTCGCCTCAAGGCCGTCTCCCTCAGCCGCAACTTCGGCAAGGAGGTCGCCATGGCGGCGGGCCTCGCCTACGTCACCGGCGACGCGGCCGTGCTGATGGACGCCGACCTGCAGCACCCCCCGGAGCTGATCCGCGATTTCGTCGCGCACTGGCGATCTGGGTTCGACATCGTCTACGGCCAGCGCCGCGACCGCGACACCGATACCTTTCTCCATCGCTTGGCCGCTCGGGCCTTCTACGTGACGTTCCAGAAGCTGAGCGGCACCACCCTGCCCGAGGGCGCCGGCGATTTTCGCCTGCTCGGCCGCAAGGCGATCGATGCCATGAACCGCATGCGCGAGCATGTCAGGTTCAACAAGGGGCTGTTCGCGTGGATGGGCTTCCGGTCGATCGGCGTGCCGTTCGACGTGCCCCCCCGCCGTGACGGCGGCTCGCGCTGGCGGCCGCGACAGCTGCTCCGCTTCGGCCTCGACGGCATCGCCTCGTTCACGACCATTCCGCTCCGGGTGTGGTCCTACCTCGGACTGATTATCTCCCTGTTCGCGTTCGGCTATGCGGTGCTGGTCCTTCTCAAGACGCTGCTGTTCGGAACGGATGTGCCGGGCTTCCCGAGCTTGATCATCTCGGTCATGTTCTTCGCCGGCATGCAGCTGCTCTCGCTCGGCATCATCGGCGAGTACCTGGGGCGCATGTACGAGGAGATGAAGGGACGCCCGCTGTATCTCGTATCCGAGGAGCTCGGGATCGACCGCGAGAAGCAGAGCCACAAATCGCCGGGCCCGGATGCGCCCGGTGCGGGCGAACCGCGCCGCAATAACCGCGCTGGCAGCTCGTTGTGGTAGCGGCGGCGGGCAAGGAAAACGGGCGGTCGAGAGCATGATCATTCTCTGCGCCGACGACTATGCGCTGACCGAGGGCATCTCGCGCGCCATCGGTGAGCTTGCCGCGGCCCAGCGCCTGTCCGCGGCGAGCGTCCTGGTCACGTCCGCGCATTGGCCGGCGACCGCTCCGCGCCTCAGCGTGCACCGCAGGCACCTCAGCGTCGGGCTGCACCTGGACCTGACGCTCGGGGCTCCGCTCGGGCCGATGCCCCGGCTGGCGCCTGACGGCAAGTTCCCGCAGCTGCGCGGCCTAGTCGGGCGGGCCCTGCTGGGCCTTCTCGACGGCGAGGAGCTCCGGGCCGAGATCGGCCGCCAGCTCGACCGCTTCGAGCTCGGCATGCGCGCCCCGCCGGACCACATCGACGGACACCAGCACGTGCATGTGCTCTCGGGCGTGCGGCAGGCGCTGCTCGAGACCGTGCAGCGGCGGTATCCGAGCCAGCCTCCGCTCATCCGCGATCCGTCCGACCGGCTGGGCGCCGTCACCGCGAGGGGCGTGGCCGTGCCCAAGGCTATCATGGTGGCCGCCCTCGCCCTGGGATTTGCCCGCGCGGCGCGCAAATCGCATCTGCCGACCAACGACAGCTTCGCCGGCTTCTCCAACTTCGATGTCGGCACGCCCTACACGACCGAGCTCGAGAGCGCGCTGTCGCAGCCGGGCCGGCGGCACATCGTCATGTGCCATCCCGGCCATCCTGACGCCGAGCTTGCCGGCCTCGACTCGGTCGTCGAGCGTCGGCGCACGGAGTACGAGGCATTGATGCGCGATCCGGGCCTGCCGGCGCGCATCTGGCGGCCTTCGCGCAGCGCGGAGGGCCCGCCGCTCAATTGGGCGGATCTGCCAGGGATTGGGCAGGGCTGAGCCATGGCAGACGGTGCGAAACACATGGCACCCGCCGGCCAGCATCCGGTCCGGCACTGGCTGGGCTTCCTGGTCTCGGGCGGGGCGGCGTTTGCCGTCGACGCCCTGGTGCTCGAGCTGCTGACGACCCTGCTGGGCATTGCGCCGATCGTGGCGCGGCTGATCGCCATCTCGCTTGCCATGGTCGCCGGCTGGCTGATGCACCGTACCTTGACGTTCGCCGTCCAGGCGCGGCCGAGCGTGGCAGAGTTCGTGCGTTATGCCGGAGTGGCGTGGTCGGCGGCAGCCCTCAACTACGGCGTGTTCGTGGCGATCCTCCTGGTCCGCCCGGGCACCGAGCCGCTCGTGGCGCTCGTCGTGTCCTCGGTTGCGGCCATGGTTCTCGCCTATCTCGGCATGCGCTTCGGCGTCTTCCGCCGCGGGGGTGGCGGTATGAACTGAGCCTCAGCGCGGCCGGCCGAGCGCGGCCATCAGGGCGTCGCGCAGGTTCGAGAGCGAGAACGGCTCGAAGCGGAACACGACGTGGTGGCGACCCTCGCCCACCTCCACGCCGCGGAACAGCACGTTGGTGCGCAGGATGCGCGCGGGCAGTCCGTCGATCTCCGCGACCCAGCCCGGGTAGAAGGCCTCGTGCACAACCAGGATGCCCGCCTGCTTGTTGTCGAGCTCCACCTCCATGCGGTCGGCCCGCCAGGACACGATGCGGGCGCCGCCTTCGTTGGTGCCAGGGGCGGCATTGGGGCTGGCATTCTCGGGCGAAACCTGCAGCGGAGGCGGCGCCTGATCGTCGGGTTGTGCCTGTCTCTGCGACGGGATTGTCCCGGAACTGTCCGCTTCTCACCTGCGCGTCGGCGTCCGCCACGGTCGCGCGCCTGACGAACTTGACGCGCAATTCGGCTTTCCGCCGCAGCCGGTAGATCCAAATCTTCGGGCCTGCCATCAGTACGTCGGAAACCGGGCGGCGGGAGAGATGCGGCACCTCGTCGATCGGCCGGCCCAGCACCACGTACTGCAGCCCCAGCTCCCGTGCGAGCGCGCAATCGTAGCCGTCGAACGAGGCGGGGAACAGCCGCTGGTCGACGACGTGCGTCGTCTCGCCCGGCGAGACCAGCCGGTCGTAAGAGCCGATCCGCAGCGGATTGTAGCCGTTGGTCGCCTCCAGGCCGCGTGCCATGGCGAGGTTCTGCCACGAGCCGCTCACGCCCACGACCTCGATGCGCGGCCTCTCGCCCTCCCGGTGCCGGTCTGCGATCTCGCGCTCGAGCACGGACAAGGCTTGCGCGTCGGCGCCTGCCGGCTGCTGCAGCACCGAGTAGTAGGCCGGCGCCTCGGCATTCAGGCTCGAGGCGGCGTTGAACCAGATCAGCTCAGCCGTTGCCACCGTCGCGACGCAGGCCGCGGCCATCGCCCTGGCATGCGGCGTTCGCGCCCGCGCCAGCACCGCGATGACGATGAGCGCCAGCGGAGCCACCTTGAGGGCCTCCCCCAGCGACGCCCAGCCGTGATGCGTCCTCTCGGAGAACAGCACCGCCCAGCCGATGACGCCCAGCGCACCCAGGCCGACAGCGGCAACGCGCCAGGGCGCGACGCGCGGCGTCCCCTCGCGCACGTAGTGAGCCAGCAGCTGGCCGGCGACGAGCGCCAACGCTGCGACCACCACGAAGGTGCCGTCGATCGGCCGGCGGAACAGGTGGATGCCCGGCACGTACTGGAACGCGAGGGCATAGACGGGCGTGTAGCGGCCCAGCGCATAGAGCAGCGCTACCGCCAGCACGCCGGCCATCAGGCGCGTCCCGCGCCGGGCCATCCATCCGCCGGCAACGCCGAACCACAGCACGACGATGGTGGTCGCTGCGCCGACGAAGAGATAGTTGAACGACCGGTCGGTGGCGCCGACCTCCGGCAGGGTATCGAAGTTCGGTCCCCAGTAGACCTGCGTCGTCTCGAGCGAGCCCAGCACGTTCGCCACCGCCAGCGATGCCAGGTTGGCGGGATAGAGGGATGCCTCCAGCGCCGTGTCGAGCGGCACCTCCGGCCGGTTGGAGAGGGCCGCGAACTGCATCGTCAGCAGCAGCGGCACCGCCACCAGCGCGGCCGCGACGATGCCCATCGTCGCCAGCACGGCGCGCCGCTCGTGCAGGTAGCGCCGGCTGTCCCCGGCCGCGACGATCTCGGCCGCGAGCGCGGCGGCGAGGACGAAGCACAGCAGCAGGGCCTCGTGGTTGCGGCCAAGCGCGAGGATCGCCGCAACGACGCCGAAAGCGGCCGCGATCGCCATCGAGCGGCGCTGCAGCGCCATCTGCATGAAGAGGAGCGCGACCGGGAAAAGGCCGTAGCTCAGGATGATGCCGGTGTGCTGCAACCGGCCCGAGGCAGGTCCCCCGAACATGAAAATCGCCGCGGCCAGGATCGAGGCCGCCGCCGGCCAGCCTGCGCGCCAGCCCATCGCGCCGACCGCCAGTCCGCCGGCGGCAAGGTGCGCGTAGACTATGAGATCGAAGGCGCGGATCGAAGGTGCTGCATCGAATAGCGCCCACAGCACGAACGGAGGCGAGAAGACCAGCGATTGCGGATCGGCAACGCTGGGATGCCCGCCGTAGTGATACGGATTCCAGAACGGCGCTTGTCCCGAGTGGATGGCGGTCGCGAGGAAGCGGAAGAAGGCATAGAACTGGTTCTTCGCGTCCCAGGGTACGACCGTGTCGGTCACGATCCAGCGGCTGGCGGCCAGCAGCCAGATCGCAGCGATGGCGAGGAGGACGAGCGCGAGGCCGTGGCGCAGGCTCCTTGCACTCGCGCGTCGGAGCCGGTTGTAGCTGTCTGGTGCTGTGTCGAGCACGCGCGCCCCTTCCGGAAAGCCGACGGGGGCCGTTGTTGGCCCTCTCCCGGCACGTTTCCTTACCCCGGGCGCGATGCTAGGCGCTGGGTCACGTCGGCTCAATGGCAGAGTTGAGCGCATGGCCCTCCGATCCACCGTCGCGGTGCCGAGCCTATTCGGCTGCAATTGTGGCGAACACGCGTGCTGCTGCCATCGACTTAAGTGATTTGCCAACCCGCGGGATAGGCTTCTAAGCTTGCCGTGGGCCTTACGCGCCCGTTTGTGCCTGTCCTCCATTCTTGTGCAGTTGCGAAGGAGGGACGTGAAAATGGCAGAAAGCGTTTACAAGATCATCGAGATCGTCGGCACCAGCCCCACGTCCTGGGAGAGAGCCGCTGCGGCGGCCGTGGAGCGCGCTTCCTCGACGCTCAGGGATCTGCGCGTCGCCGAGGTCTGCGAGCAGGACGTGACGATCTCCGACGGCAAGGTCGAATCGTATCGCGTGCGCCTCAAGATCTCGTTCAAGTTCGAGGACTGAGGCGGGAGACACCCCTCGTCTCCGGCCTCTCGCTGCTTCGCGCGAGGGCCGCGGACGTTCTGGCTAGTTCGCCGGCTTGATGAGCTTGCCGTAGCGCTCGGCGTCGCTCTTGAGCACCGCATCGAACTTGTCGGGCGTCGACGACGTCAGCTCGACGCCCTGCGGCTCGAAGCGCGCCTTGACGTCGGCGGCCGCCAGGACCTGCGCGATCTCCTGACTGGCCTTGTCGACGATCGCCTTCGGCGTGCCGCCGGGTGCCAGGATGCCGAACCAGGCGTCGTATTGCAGCCCCGGCACGCCGGCTTCCGCGAAGGTGGGCACGTTGGGCAGGCCGGCGAGGCGCTTGGCTCCCGTCACCGCAAGCCCACGCATCTTGCCGCTCTGCACCAGATCGCCGCCGACATTGAAGAACGTGAAGGCCATGGCCACGTCGGCGCGGATGACGGCGGTCTGCAATTCCGGCAGACCGCGGAAGGGCACGTGGACGATCTCGGTGCCGGTGGTCTGCTTGAAGACCTCGGCAGCGATGCCGGTCGTGCTGCCGAGGCCTGCGGAGCCGTAGTTGAGCGCTCCGGGCTTGGCCTTGGCGGCGTCGACCAGGTCCTTGAGCGACTTGGTGTCCGATTCGGGCGGGGCCACCAGGATGAGCGGCGTCGTGGCGACCTGGCTCACGCCCACGAAGTCCTTGATCGGGTCGAACGACAGGTTCTTGTTGAGGCTGCCGATGACGGTGTGGCCATTGGAGGTCAGCATCAGCGTGTAGCCGTCGGGCGTCGCCTTGGCGACGCTGGAGGTGCCGGCGAGGCCGGGGCGATTCTCGACGATCACCTGCTGCTTCCAGCGCTCGGAGAGCTTCTCGGCCACCGTACGCGCCAGCAGATCGGTCATGCTGCCGGCCGAGAACGGCACGATCAGGCGCACCATCTGCTCGGGGTATTTGGCGGCGTCTTGCGCGAATGCTGCCGTGCCGGCCGCGACCCACGCCGCCAATGCGATCCCGAAGCCGTACAAGCGGGGCATCTCGAACCTCCCGAATCTGAGCTGCTTCTTGTGTAGCGAGCCTGCTTGGGTCCGCCGTCGAGAGCATTCTATTGCAAAGCGGTCGGCAAGGCATCCGGCCACGGGAAGATTGCCCAGGAGATCGGCGGCGCGCATTGCCGTCACTTGCTCAACTCTTATGCAGACGCGTGCTTGCGGTACACGCTGCAGGTTCCTCCCCAACTCGCTCGGAGATCGCAACATCCTGACAAAATTCGGCTATTCCGCCCGGTCGCGTGCTGGCACGGCGGTTGCTCTCTGCTGATCGATCCGCAGTCAGGCGCACGGGAGCAACCGGCGCCTCCGTTGGCGTTGCCTGGATCGGAAGGGGTGGCAGCATGAGCTTCGACAATCCGCTGGATCCGACTGTTGGTCTCGGCCGAGACGGCTGCGGGTGCGGTCGTCACGCCACGCAGGCCGAGCACGACGCGGCAGTCGCGGGCTCACCGGATGCGCGCCTGTCGCGTGTCGTGGAGTCGGCCGTCGTGCGCGCACTGTTCCCGGAGGAAGCCGGCCGCCGGGCATTCCTGCGCGCGGTGGGCGCCTCGACGGCGCTGGCAGCCATCTCGCAGTTCTTCCCGCTCGGGACGGCGACGGAGGTGTTCGCCCAGGCGCCTGCGCCGGAGAAGAAGGACCTCAAGGTCGGCTTCATCCCCATCACCTGCGCGACGCCCATCATCATGGCGCACCCGATGGGTTTCTACAGCAAGCACGGCCTGAACGTGGAGGTGGTGAAGACCGCCGGCTGGGCCGTCATCCGCGACAAGACCATCAACAAGGAATACGACGCCGCCCACATGCTCTCGCCGATGCCGCTCGCCATCACGCTCGGAGCCGGTTCCAACCCGATCCCCTACACCATGCCGGCGGTGGAGAACATCAACGGCCAGGCCATCACGCTGGCCATCAAACACAAGGACAAGCGCGATCCGAAGGACTGGAAGGGCTTCAAGTTCGCCGTGCCGTTCGACTACTCGATGCACAACTATCTGCTCCGCTACTACGTGGCCGAGCACGGCATCGACCCCGACACCGACATCCAGATCCGCGCCATTCCGCCGCCGGAGATGGTGGCAAACCTGCGCGCCGACAATATCGATGGCTTCCTCGCGCCTGATCCCGTCAACCAGCGGGCTGTTTACGACGGCGTGGGCTTCATCCACATCCTGTCGAAGGAGATCTGGGACCGGCATCCTTGCTGCGCGTTTGCCGCGTCGAAGGAATTCGTCACGCAGACGCCCAACACATACGCGGCGCTGCTCAAGGCGATCATCGATGCCACCGCCTTCGCCGCCAAGCCCGAGAACCGCAAGCAGATCGCGGAAGCGATCGCGCCGCCCAATTACCTGAACCAGCCGGTCACGGTGGTTGAGCAGGTGCTGACCGGCACCTTTGCCGACGGCTTGGGCAACGTGAGGACCGTGCCGGACCGCATCGACTTCGATCCGTTCCCCTGGCAGTCGTTCGCGGTATGGATCATGACGCAGATGAAGCGTTGGGGGCAGATCAAGGGTGACGTCGATTATGCCGGAGTGGCCCAGCAGGTGTTCCTCGCCACCGACACGGCCAAGCTGATGAAGGAGGTCGGTCTCACGCCGCCCGCCGCCACCTCCAAGACCTTCGTCGTCATGGGCAAGGAGTTCGATCCCGCCAAACCCGAGGACTACATCAAGAGCTTCGCCATCAAGCGCGCGGCTTGAGGCGGGAGCAATGCGAGTGCTGCTTCTCGCCCAACGCCGCTTGCTTGTGCCTCCCTCCCCATCATCATGCCGGAGTCGTGTCTTCGACACGACGGGAGGGGGACCCGGTCGCGCCAGTCGTTTGGTTTGCGTTTCACCAATATCCGGTACATGCGCATGCCAAGCTCGCTGACGCTGCGCGCAGGGCTGGTCTCGCTCGCCTTGTTCGGCGTGCTGATCGGCCTGTGGCACGTCGCTACCAGCGGCTCGGGCCCGACCGTCAAGATGGATCCCGAGTACGCCAAGCTGATGGGGATCACCGCCACCCAGGGCAAGTCGGCGATGCCGGGACCCGCCGACGTCGGCGCCAAGATCTGGCAGCATCTCAAGGATCCCTTCTACGACCGCGGCACCAACGACAAGGGCATCGGCATCCAGCTGGCCTACTCCATCGCCCGTGTCGCGCTCGGCTATCTGCTGGCCGTCGTGGTCGCAATTCCCGTGGGCTTTCTGATCGGCATGTCGCCGCTGATGAGCCGGGCGCTCGATCCCTTCATCCAGGTGCTGAAGCCCATCTCGCCGCTGGCCTGGATGCCGCTCGCCCTCTACACCATCAAGGACTTCGGCATATCCGCGATCTTCGTCATCTTCATCTGCTCCCTGTGGCCGATGCTGATCAACACCGCGTTCGGCGTCGCCAGCGTGCGGCGCGAGTGGCTCAACGTCGCCAAGACGCTGGAGATGCCGGCCTGGCGCACGGCCTTGCGGGTGATCCTGCCGGCGGCCGCGCCGACCATCCTCACGGGCATGCGCATCTCCATCGGTATCGCCTGGCTCGTCATCGTCGCGGCCGAGATGCTGGTCGGCGGCACCGGGATTGGCTATTTCGTCTGGAACGAGTGGAACAACCTGTCGATCACCAACGTGATCACCGCGATCCTCTTCATCGGTCTGGTCGGCATGGCCCTGGACCAGCTGATGGCCCGCCTGCAGCGACTCGTCTCCTATGCCGATTGAAATCACGCGCCATGGGCAAGTTGTCATGCCGGGGCTTGTCCCCGGTATCCACCTATCGTCGGGCTGCGGAGCAAGAGGAAGGCTGGATCCCGGTGACAAGCACCGGGATGACAGCGTTGCAATTCCAGGCGCACGAGGGCGCCGATGAGCCAGGCATTCATCAGCGTGGAGGGGTTGACGCGGCGCTTTGCGGAGACGGGAGGCGGGCAGCTGACCGTGTTCGAGGACCTGTGGTTCACCGTGTCGGAAGGCGAGTTCGCCTGCGTCGTCGGTCACTCCGGTTGCGGCAAGTCCACCATCCTCAACGTGCTGGCCGGCCTCGACACGCCCACCGAGGGCCACATCATCGCCGCCGGCAAGGAGGTCGTCGGCCCGAGCCTGGATCGCGCCGTGATCTTCCAGGGCCACGCGCTGATGCCTTGGCTCTCCGCGCTCGGCAACGTCGAGCTGGCGGTGTCCTCGCGTCATCCCAAATGGTCGCGTCGTCAGATCCGCGAGCATGCGCTCAAGTACCTGGCGCTGGTGCACCTGGACGGCTCGGAGATGAAGAAGCCTTCGCAGCTGTCGGGCGGCATGAAGCAGCGCGTGGGCATAGCTAGAGCGCTCGCCATCGAGCCGCGCATGTTCCTGATGGACGAGCCGTTCTCGGCGCTCGATGCCCTCACCCGCGGCTCGCTGCAGGACGAGGTGATCGCGATCCGCGCCAAGACGCGCCAGACCATCTTCATGATCACGCACGATGTCGACGAGGCGCTGCTGCTGGCCGACCGCATCCTGCTGATGACCAACGGCCCCAAGGCGCGCATAGCCGAGATCGTGGAGAATACGCTTCCCAAGGAGCGCACGCGCGCCGAGCTGCACAAGCTGCCGAACTACTATCCCCTGCGCAATCACCTGATCGAATTCCTGGTCACGCGCTCGCGCGAGCTGGCGCTTGGCCCGGATCCCGGCGCACAGGCGCGCCGCCACCCTCCCGTCGTCCGTCCCGCAGCCAGTTTCAACCCCCATGCGCCCACGCCCGCTCTATCCCAATCGGCCGAGGAGGCCGCGTCTCGGCGTCTATCGTCCGATCGGCTTTCCGTCGCGTAAGGTCGCGGCCGACGGCGCCGAGGAGGCACCCGTACCGGGCGCGCTCGCGCGAGCACACGCGTGGTCGAGCGGTGCCGCCACGGCGACCGCAGCGTCAACCAGTCCCAGCCAGCAACCATCTCTTGGAGGAAAGCCCATGCGCCGCGAACAGCTGACCGAGAAGATCCTCGACATCAAGCGCGAGAAGGGTTGGACCTGGAAGCACATCACCGACGAGATCGGCGGCATGGCGCCCGTGCTGGTGGTCGGCGCGCTGCTCGGCCAGATGAAGCTCGTGAAGCCGCTGGCAAAGAAGGCAGCGGGACTGTTCGGCCTCTCGGCGGCGGAGGAGCGCATGCTCAACGAGGTGCCGTACCGCGGCACGCCCATGCCGCCGACCGACCCGCTGATCTACCGCTTCTTCGAGCTGGTAATGGTCAACGGTCCGGCGTGGAAGGCGCTGATCGAGGAGGAGTTCGGCGACGGCATCATGTCGGCCATCGACTTCAACATGGAGATGGAGCGCGAGCCGAACGCCAAGGGCGACCGCGTCAAGATCACCATGTCCGGCAAGTTCCTGCCCTACAAGTACTACGGCAACGAGCAGGGCATCCAGGAGTACGGCGTCAAGGAAGCGTGAGGCGCGTATCGGCAATACAGCTGCGCCCGCCACGCACTCGAGTGCGGGCGAGCGCAGCCGTCGTCAGTGCGTTACCACCAGCGGCGGTGATGATGATGCCGGCGATGATGATGATGGGCGATAGCGATACCAGCGGTAGTGCACCTGCGTGGCCTTGCCGGCCTGCTCGGTGGCAGCTGCCTTCACGACGCCGAGCGCGGACGAGGCCGGCGCGGCTTGAGCGATCGATGCAGCACCGGCAAGCGCCGCCACTGCGACAGGGATCAACCAGATGCGATTCATGTTCTTCTCCTTGTTGCACCTGCAGCGATGCGGTTCGTCCCGCTGCAGCCGCTCCGCGATCCGTTTGCAGGTTTCTGCGAACGAGGCGCGGAGCCCGCCAACTCCCCTTGCGTCTCGCCATAACAGCAGGAAGCCTTTGAATGGCGCCTGAACGAATCAAGGCGATCCTTGGGCAGTCCATCGCGAAGCGGAGACGCTGCCGTTGCGCGCAAGCCGATCCTGCGGCGAAGCGATATTCCGCGCGTCGGCGCGCGCTCTAAATTATTTCAGACGATTCCGGGTTATCGGCGCGCGCGTCGTGCGATAATCCATCGCGTACAGCTTGCGGAGCGGGCCCCATGAAATTCTTCGTCGACACCGCGGACGTGGCCGAGATCAAGGAGCTGGCGGCGACCGGGCTCCTTGACGGCGTCACCACCAATCCGTCGCTGGTGGCGAAGGCGAAACGCGACTTCAAGGAGATCATCGCCGAGATCTGCGCCGCAGTCCCCGGACCGGTGAGCGCCGAGGTGGCCGCCACCGAGCTCGACGGCATGCTCAAGGAAGGGCGCACGCTGGCCAGGATCGCCAAGAACGTGACCGTGAAAGTGCCGCTGACGTGGGACGGCCTGAAAGCGTGCCGGGCGCTGTCGGGCGAGGGCACCATGGTCAACGTCACCCTGTGCTTCTCGGCCAACCAGGCGCTGCTGGCCGCCAAGGCCGGAGCCACCTTCATCTCGCCGTTCGTCGGCCGTCTCGACGACGCCGGTGCCGACGGCATGGACCTCGTGCGGGAGATCCGCACCATCTACGACAATTTTCCCGACCTGAAGACGCAGATCCTGGCCGCATCCATCCGCAACGTGCTGCACGTGAAGCAGGCGGCCATGATCGGGGCCGACGTCGTCACCGTGCCGCCTTCGGTGCTGCGCGCGCTCGTCAGCCACCCGCTGACCGACAAGGGCCTCGAGCAGTTCCTGACAGATTGGAAGAAGACTGGGCAGAGGATCGCGTGAGCGGGGACGGCGCCGTCACACCCGTTCGGCGAGCTGCGCCTCGGGAACGACGCGCTCGAACGCCTCGGTGACGCACTTGATGCGATACTGAAAGTTGCCGGCCTCGATCGGCAGCAGCCGCACGATCGTGCATTCGCGGCTGGCCGCAGGGAAGCCCATGCGTCCGGGCTTGAACTCTACGGTCTCACCGACCCTGAACTTGTGGCTCGCTATCACACGCACTCCGCACAAGAAGCGAAGGCGCCCCTGCGGTTTCGCAAAGAGCGCCTTCGTTCATTCGCATCGAATTACTTGCCCTGGGTTCAGGCCTTCTGCAGCTGGCCCGCCTGCTTGCCGCGGCCGCGACGGTCGTCCTCGAGGACGAAGCTGACGCGATCGCCTTCGTTGAGGGAGCGGATGCCGGCCGCCTCGAGCGCGGTGGCGTGGACGAACACGTCCTTGCCGCCGCTTTCCGGCGTGATGAAGCCGAAGCCCTTGGCAGTGTTGAAGAATTTCACGACACCAGTGACGCGCATGTGGGGAGTTCCTTTCCCAGTAAAGCGTGATAAGGCCGGTCAAGAGAGGGCCGCACGCACGGCCCGGCAGCTCAGATGTGGGGAAGGCAAACCGCCCCTGCGGGCAAGCAGCTAAACCGCAAATCTTGAGGCGCACCCCACTATGGAGCACACCGGCTGCGAGGCTATATGGGCCAGGTTTGCTCGGGAAGCAAGACACAATTGAGCGAGTAGAAGGCTATCGGGCAGAGGATCGCCTGGCCCCCGGCCTTGGGGACGCATGCGGGTCATCCACGCCACCAACCGCGCAGTATCCCCGAGACTTGTCCGCGTCCCCGCTTGCGCTGGGATGACGTTGGAGAGTGCTGACGGGGAAACGGGATCTCACGCGCGTCACTGCAGCTGCAGGTGCTGGCGCATCTCGGCGAACATCTTGGACTTGAGCTCGACACCGATGCCTGGTGTGTCGTGGGGCCGCACAAAGCCGTCGACGATGGGGATGGAGTCGGCAAAGCCGCCGTAGGGCTGGAACACGCCGGGATAGCTTTCCGAGCCGCCGAGCTGCAGGCCGGCCGCGATGTTGAGCGCCAGCTGGTGGCCTCCGTGCGGGATGAAGCGCCGCCGCGACCAGCCCATCTGCTTCGCCACATCGAGGAAGCGCAGATATTCGGTGAGGCCGTAGCTCAGCGCCGGATCGAGCTGCACCCAGTCGCGATCCGGCCGCAGGCCGCCGTAGCGCAGCAGATTCTTGCCGTCGATGGCGGAGAACAGGTTTTCACCCGTCGCGAGCGCGCCCGGATACTCGCCGGCCAGCACGGCGTTGAGCTGGTAGTCGAGCGGGTCGGCGGGCTCCTCGTACCAGAACAGGCCGTAGCACTGCATGGCACGGCCGTAGGCGAGCGCGGTGGCGAGGTCGAAGCGGCCGTTGGCATCGACGGCGACGTTCTCGCCCTTGCCGGCCACCTCGATCACGGCCTCGATGCGTTTGAGATCGGTGGCGAGGTCGGCGCCGCCGATCTTCATCTTGACGACCTTGTAGCCCTGCTGCTGGTAGCCGCGCATCTCGGCCCGCAGGCCTTCGAGCTCCTTGCCCGGGTAGTAGTAGCCGCCGCCCGGATAGACCAGCACCGTGGCGTCGTGCCGGCCGCCGTTGAAGCGCTCCGAGAGCAGCCGCCACAGCGGCTTTCCCGCGATCTTGGCGACGGCATCCCACACGGCCATGTCGAGCGCCCCGGCCGCATGCGCCCGGTCGCCGTGGCCGCCCGGCTTCTCGTTGGCCATGAAGGCCTTCCAGATCGCGAGCGCATCGAGGTTGTCGTTGTCCCTGTCGATCAGGGAGTTGGGCTCGGCCGCCATGATGCGCGGGACGAACCGCTCGCGCAGGATGCCGCCCTGCGAGTAGCGGCCGTTGGAGGAGAAGCCGTAGCCGATCACCGGCTTTCCCTCGCGCACCACGTCGGTCTCCACCGCGACCAGGCTGATGGTCATGGTCGAGAACGAGATGAAGGCGTTGCGGATCTCGGAGGAGATCGGCGCCGTGGCTTCGCGGATGCGGGTGATCTTCATGGCAGTCCGGTCACTCCGCCGCCATGCGCATGCCCTGCGGGAGCACGGCGAGCCGTTGGCGGACCAGGTCGATATGTCCGCGCAGATCGTAGAGCTGGTTGGAGTAGTACGCCGGCACGCGCAGCACCCGCACATGCAAATCGATGCGGTCGAATTCGGCATACAGCTCGTCGGCGTCGTACCTGGGCCCGCTGGCGTCGATCCGCCGCTCGAGCGCCTTGAGCTTGCGATACCAGTAGACCAGCTTGCGCCGGATGCTCCAAACGTAGAGCGCGGGGATGGCGCGCAGCATCGGTAGAAGGATGGCCAGGATGCCGACCATGCCCAGCAGCGTCGCGGCGTGGTCGCTGACGAAGGCGGTGTAGGAGAACGGCACGCGCATGTTGTAGGCCCGCGGCGCGATGTTCTTCAGCACGACTGGCAGCTCGCCCTGCTTGTAGACGACGCGGGCGTCGTTGGGGACATCGAACTCCGGGTCGTTGGCGGACGGGAACTCTCCCGCGCGATAGAACAGCACCGGATCGCCGTTCTTGTCGAAGCCCGGCTTGGGATTGTGCACGACGGCATGCGTGAGCAGGGACACGAGCGCCGGCTGCATGTCGGGGCGCACCACTAGCGCGACGCTGGTCGACAGCAGCGTGATGTCGTCGCTGGGGATCACGGGGTCGAACTCCACCGCGCCCTGGCGCAGCACCACCTTGCTCAGCGAGGGAAAGCGGTTGGTGTAGGCCTCGGCCTCCGGCGTGAAGTCCATCAGGCGGATGTCGGGCACGCGCAGCAGCTTCTGGATCTTCTCGGAGTCGGCGGCGACGACGATGATGGCAGCGTCGGCCGAGCCGTTGACCAGCGGGGTGGCGTCGGCATCGAGGTCCTCGTCGATGTAGGTGGCATTTTCCGTGACGCCGTTGGCGCGCAGCAGCAGCCTGGCTATGCCGCGTGCTCCGCTGTCACGCGTGCCCAGCAGGATGCGCTTGCCCTTGAGGTCGCGCAGCGTCGTGATCGGCAGGTCGCCGCGGGTGAACACCCAGACCGGCTCGTGGAACAGCCGGCCTACCGAGCGCAGCTTCGAGTACTCGGCGTGCCGGCCCTTCTGCTTCTCGTTGGCGAGGCGGCCCTGCAGGCTGCCGACGAGGCCGCCCTTCACGAAGCCGGCGGTGATGCCGGAGTTGTCGTCGGCCAGCGCCCGCAACGTGATGCGGCCCTCGAGCGGGCGCAGCGTGCTCTTGCCTTCCTTGTCCTTGATCCGCGTGGTGCGGCGCACCTCGACCTGGACGCCGTACTGGCGCAGCTCCTCCTTGTACTTGTTGGCCAACTCGTAATACTGCGAGTTGCCCGCGGCGATGACGATCTTGCCCTCGTAGTCGAGCTGCTGGGAGTTGTGCAGGACGGCGAGGCCCCCGATCCCGAGGCCCGCGGCAAGCACCGTCACCGCGCTCGCCTTGGCGACATTCTGGTCCATGGCGTCCCCCTCGACCTTGCTGACGGGCCGGGCCCGCTCCCGCGGCCCAGAAGTAGCAGACAAACAGCGCCCATGTCGCCACAGCCTGATGGCGGCGCGGTGGCAGAATGCCGCTCGTCCACACCGATTACCGCATGCGGCGGCAACGGCGGTGGGGCCGATCAGGCCCCCGGCTTGGCGCCCGGCGCGTCCCGACTGGCCAGAGCGGCCTCCAGGCCGGGCACATGGGCGGCGCCTTCACCCACCTTGAACCTGGCACCGGCGAAATCCTGGCCGATCGGTTCGCAACGGCCGCCCAGGTGCGCGGCAAGAAACGCCTCGGCGATGGCGTTGAAGGAGATGCGGTTCTCCGGTACCGCAAAGCCGTGCCCCTCCTCCGGATAGAGCACGTAGGTGACGGGCAGGTGCTTGGCGCGCATGGCGTCGATGATCTGGTCGGCCTCGGCCTGCTTCACCCGCGGGTCGTTGGCGCCCTGGCCGATCAGCAGCGGCCTGGTGATCCTGTCGGCGGCGTGGAGCGGCGAGCGTTCCTTGAGCAGCTTGCGCCCCTCCTCGGTGCGGGGATCGCCAACGCGCCGGGCGAGGTTCTCGAAGAACGCGGCCCAGTAGGGCGGGATGGTCGCCAGCAGCGTCTCGAGGTTGGATGGGCCGACGATGTCGACGCCGCAACAGAATACCTCGGGCGTGAAAGCGAGGCCCGCCAGCGTCGCGTAGCCGCCGTAGGAGCCGCCCATGATGGCGACGCGGGCCGGGTCGGCGATGCCCTCCTTCACGGCCCAGGCGACGGCATCGAGCAGGTCGTCATGCATCTTGCGGCCCCACTGGAGGTCGCCGGCGTTGAGGAACGCCTTGCCGAAGCCGGTCGAGCCGCGGAAGTTGACCGAAAGGACAGCCCAGCCTCGATCGGCGAGCCACTGGTGGTTGGGATTGAAGCCGTACTCGTCTCGTCCCCAGGGCCCGCCGTGCACCAGCAGCACCATGGGCAGCGGCGCCTTGGGACGACGCCAGGCACCGGCCGGCAGCGTCAGGTACGAGACCAGCTCGAGCCCGTCGCGCGCGCGGACGACCTCGGGACGCATGGGGGCCAGCCGGTAGACCTTCAGCTCCGGACGGGTGGCGAACAGCTCGGTGATGCTGCCGCTGCCGCGATCGTAGAGATGGTAGGTCGTGGGGGTCTCGGCCGCGCCGGCGGCGACGATCCACCTGTTGTCGTCGAGCGTCCGGTCGGCGACCTCGACCTCGCCGGGCAGGGCGCCCTGCAGGTGCTTCAGGTCGGACGCGACGCGCTCGTCGAGCGGGATCCAGTCCAGCGTCAAATGCTGGGCGCCGGCGGCCTCGACCACATGCGTGAGCGGGTTCGCCATCACCCGGCTGATGTCGGCCTTGGGGTGCTCGGCGACGAGCCGGTCCGTGCCGGTCTGCCAGTCCCTGGCGAGGAGCGCTGCCTTGTCCCGACCCACCGACGAGATCCAGTAGAGAGTGCCTGCATCCCGCGTGAAGCCTATCGGGTGAGTGGTGAGGTCGTCCTCATGCTCGATCACCATCATCGGCTCGAGATCGGACGCCGGCTATGCGATAGACGATGTTGCCGCCCTCCTTGTCGCGCGTCTTGACGGCCAGGCGCGGACGCAGCTGGCGGTCCAGCATGATCTGGGCCAGATCCTTGCGGTTCTCGAACAGCAGCTCGCGCTCGCCGGTGCGGATATCGAGGCGGTACACGTCGTGCCAGGCCTTGTCCCGGTCGTTGAGCCCGACCGCCACCACGTTGGGCTCGTCGAGGCCCAGCCCCTGCAGGCGGGCGTTGACGCCCGGCAGCGGCGTGAGGTCGCGCGCCGGGCCGCCCTCGATCGGCACCGCGTACACGTGCCAGTCCTCGGTGCCGCCCTCGTCCTGGACGTAGAGCACGTGCGCGCTGCTGTTGGCCCAGGCGTGGAAGCGGATGCCCCGCTTCCTGTCATCGGTGATGACGCGCGCCGCGCCGATGTCGCCGGCCGGCGCGACCCAGATGTTGAGCACGCCGTCCTTGGGGGCGAGCCACGACAGCCAGCGTCCGTCCGGCGAGATCTGGCCTTGCGCGCGGGTCGGATTGCCGAAGAGGCGCGTGCGAGGAATGAGCGTTTCGGTCATGCTCGTGTCCTAGTGTCCTGATCGCGAAATTCGCCTCATTCTGCGGCACCCTCGGAGCGAATTTCGCGATCCGAAGGACACTAGCAAAACAAGGATTCTAGTGTGATTCAGATCGAGAAGTCCGCTTCTCAACCCAGCCCAGAGCGATGGTGCGGACTTCTCGATCATCACACTAGCGATGATGTTCAACGATGCCGCAGGGCAGAAAGCGATCCTGCCGCAGCGGCGGTAGCATTATGCTCGTCCTGCGACAACGATCAGGGGGCGGTGGCGTTCATGAGGCAAAGTCGAATACTGGCGTTCTTTCTTGGCGCTTCGATGATGGCCGCCGTGCCCGCAGGCGCCTTCGATCTGCAGGGCCACCGGGGCGCCCGAGGGCTGGCGCCGGAGAATACGCTGGCAGCCTTCGCCCGCGCGCTCGAGATCGGCGTCACGACGCTCGAGACCGACCTTGCCGTCACCAGGGACGGCGTATTGGTGCTCTCGCACGATCCGGTGCTCAACCCCGACATCGTGCGCGGGCCGGACGGCAAATGGCTCGCCGCTCCCGGCCCCGCGATCAATTCGCTGACGCTCGAGGAACTGAAGCGCTTCGACATCGGCCGCCTCGATCCGTCGAGCAAGTATGCGCGCCAGTTCCCGGATCAGAAGCCGGCGGACGGGCAGCGCTTTCCCGCTCTCACCGAGCTGTTCGAGCTGGTCGAGCAATCCGGCAAGCCGGTGCGCTTCAACATCGAGACCAAGCTGTCGCCCGACAAGCCGGGGGATGGCCCGGACCCCGACACCTTCGCCGGCCTGGTGGTGGAGGCGATCCGCGAGGCCGGACATGGGCGCCACGCCACCATCCAGTCGTTCGACTGGCGCACGCTGCTGGCGGCCAAGAGGCTCGCGCCCGAGATCGAGACGGTCTGCCTGACCTACGCCCAGACGCTTCAGGACAAGGTCGAGGGCGGCACGCGCCGGCCCTCGCCCTGGCTCGCCGGGCTCGATCCGGCCGACTACGCGGGCTCCGTCCCGCGCCTTGCGGCAGCAGCTGGGTGCGGGACGTGGTCGCCGATCTTTCGCGAGCTGAGCGCGGACGCCCTGGCAGAGGCCCGGGCCCTCGGCCTCAAGGTCGTGCCGTGGACCGTCAACGCCCGGGAGGACATGGCGCGCATCATCGACATGAAGGCGGACGGCCTGATCACCGACTACCCCGATCGCGCCCGCGATGTCATGGCCGAGAAGGGCTTGCCGCCGCCTTAGTGTCTCCGCTGTGCTCCGCGCCAAGGCGGCGCGTCGCGGCTATCTGCTGCGGGACTTGACCACCGCGTCGACGGCCATCAGCTCGCGCATCAGGCCTTCGAACTCGCGCAGCGGCACCATGTTGGGGCCGTCGGAGGGGGCGCGGTCGGGGTCCTGGTGCGTCTCGATGAAGAGGCCGGCGACGCCCACGGCCACCGCCGCGCGCGCCAGCACCGGCACGAAGCGGCGGTCGCCGCCCGAGGCGGTGCCCTGCCCGCCCGGCTGCTGCACCGCGTGCGTGGCGTCGAAGATCACGGGACAGCCGATCTCGGCCATGATCGGCAGCGAGCGCATGTCCACCACCAGCGTGTTGTAGCCGAACGAGACGCCCCGCTCGGTGACGAGCACGTTGGGATTGCCGCTGCCGGTGATCTTGCCGACCACGTTCTTCATGTCCCAGGGCGCCAGGAACTGGCCCTTCTTCACCTTCACGACGCGCCCGGTCTTGGCGGCGGCGACCAGGAGATCGGTCTGCCGGCAGAGGAAGGCCGGGATCTGCAGCACGTCCACCACCTCGGCGAGATGCGCGCACTGGCCGGCCTCGTGCACGTCGGTGACGACGGGAAGCCCCAGCGTCTCGCGGATCTCGGCGAACACGGCCAGCGCGCCGTCGAGCCCGATGCCGCGCTTGCCGGAGAGGCTGGTGCGGTTGGCCTTGTCGAACGACGTCTTGTAGACGAGCCCGAGCCCGAGCCTGCCCGCGATCTCCTTCAGCGCGGCGGCCATCTCCAGCGCGTGCGCGCGGCTCTCCATCTGGCAGGGGCCGGCGAACACCGCGATCGGCCGGTCGTTGGCGAACGTGACGCGGCCGACGCTGACGGCTGCATTGGGCTTGGATGAGTCGCTCATGCGGGCCTTATAGCACGCCCCGCACGGCGCCGCCGAGCGGTCGCGCCGCCGCGCGTTGCGTGGCTCAGCGTTTCGGTCCCTTGCGCAGCGGCTTGGCGCCTTTGCCGGCCGTCTCCACGTAGCGCGGGAGATGGTCGCTGACCTCGAACCACGACACCTGCTCCTTGACGTGCGCGTGTCCGGTCGGCGGCCACTGCTCGGGGTCCTCCAGCGTGCCGTGGAAGAGGTGCACCTCGCCCGGCCAGCGCGCGCCGGCGTAGGCCATCGGCGAGCCGCAGTGGGCACAGAAGTAGCGCTTAACGCCCGGCGAGGACTCGTAGACGGTCGGCTCGCCCTGCAGGTAGCTGAACTGCTCCAGCTTGACGCCGACGTAGGTGGCGACCGCCGAGGACACGGCGCGCCGGCAGCTCTCGCAATGGCAGTGCATCACCCACTTGGGCTCGCCGGTGAACTGGTACTCGATCGCGCGGCACTGGCAGCGGCCAGTGGTGGTGACTGCCTTCTTCGCGGCCGATGTCTTGGTTGGGGCGGGCTTGGAAGATCTTGCGGTGGCCGACTTGGCGGATGCGACTTTGGCGTTCGCGGACATTGGCAATTCCTGGGAGGTTCGAATGGGAGTTCGGTCGAGCTTGCCCCAGCTTATCCGCCAGGCAGCCGGTTGCGCCAGCCATGGCGAGAGGACTCGTTACCGGCGCCTTCTCGGCCGAGGTCGGATCGTCGCGCGAAGAAAGACCGGCAGCGTGCGTCGCTCATGCGCGGCCAGCGACTCGTCGGTCGGGCCGTCCGCGCCTTCGCCAACCCTCCCGAGGCGACGAAATGGGCGCGGAAGCACACACTTTTTACCTTCGCAGGCCAGTGGAAAGTTGTGCAGATGAGGCGAAAACGCTGGTATTCTCTCGCTCCGATCTATGCTAGTCGCTGCTTTCTCACAAAGAGAGGGACACGCTCATGGCTGCCACTTCCACGTCTACTGCAAAGGTCGAGACCGTCACGCTTCGCCATCTCGCCGAGACCCTGTCGGAGTCTCACGAGCTGCCGAAGAAGCAGGTCATGTCCATACTCGAGGAGATGGTCACGAACGTGACCAAGCACTTGAAGCGGGGCGCACGCATCCGCATCGGCGGGCTCGGCATCCTGCAGGTGCGCAAGCGTCCGGCGCGCATGGGCCGCAACCCCGCGACCGGCGAGGCGATCAAGATCAAGGCGAGCAAGAAGGTTGCCTTCCGCGCCGCCAAGGACCTCAAGGAAGCAGTGTAGGAATGCGGCCTGCAGGTTGGGTCGGGCGAAGCGCCGACCCAACGCAGGACGCAGGCAGAAATGGTTGTTGGGTCAGCGTCGACGCTCGACCCGACCTACTTTCTTATTTCAACGGCGAGTGCGCCGCCGGCAGCATGACCGTCGAGTGCATCTCGTCGAGCAGGCCGGTGCTGCTCTTCAGGAACTCCTGCCAACCCGGATCCTTGCCGGACTCGGCGCGCACGCTCGCGCGCGCGTTGAGGTCGGGATAGGCCCAGAGGTGACAGATCTCGTTGGGCTGGCCCGCCTCGGTGGTCCATAGGCCGACGATCTTGGAATACTTCTCGCGCACCGGCAGCGCGCCCGTGAACAGATCCAGCCATTGCTTGGCGGCGCCGGGCCTGGCGCGATAGCAGCGCAGCTCGTAAACGTTGGGCGACTTCGCCGGCGCGACCGGCGCCTTCACGGCATTGAGCAGGCGGATGTCCTGCCGCACGAGGTTGGGGCGGATGAGCGGGACGTACTCTCCGTTCCAGCGCGGGTTCTTGCCGAGCTCGGCTCTCAGGCGCGCACGCTCGTTGAGGTCCTTGTAGCTCCACAGGTGCATCACCTGGTTGAGCGGGCCGATATCCGTGACCCAGTAGCCCTCGAGCTTGCCGTAGTCGTCTTTGCGGATGTCGCGCCCGACCGCGCCGGAGTTCTTCGCCACCTCCGGCACGCTGCCCTGCTTGAGGGTGTAGGTTCGCAGTTCGTAGATCATTGGGGTTCCTCCTGACACGAGGACACTTTAGGCAGAGACTTCCGGGCCGGCTAGCGCTGGATCGAGCGCTCCCCTCAGACGCTTTCGGTCCCTTGCTGGCGGGCGTCCCGGACTGGAGCTTCCAAGTTACCTAGGCAGTCCGAGCGCTTTCACCGATCAATTCACCCGTCGTCGCGATGCGAACAGAGCGGTTCGTGATGAGGTTGCTCCACACCCAATGATGATGCCGGATCACGGTGGCTGCATCCAGGTGAGGCCGATCGCTGACGGTGTGACCGTCGCTGACGACAACGACGTGGTAATCGTTTGAAATGGCCGATCGGATGGTCGCGTCGACACAGCAGTCGGTTGCCCAGCCAGCGACGAGGACCCGATCCGGCGCAATCCGCTCCAATGTTTCTTGCAACGAGGTTCCAACAAACGGGTCGTTCAATGTCTTCTCGATCACGACATCGTCGCGGTGCCGGCCCAGGTCCGGCAGAAACGACCAACCTGCTGTTCGCCGCTCAAATCCGTCTCCCGTTTTGCCGCAGTGACGGATCCAGATGACCTTGCCGGATTGCTTGCGCACAACGGCTGTCAGCAAATTGATGTGCTGAATCACTCCCTGCAAATCGTGCTTGGGTGGACCATCGAGCAGCCCGACCTGCATATCCACCACGACAATCGCATCCACGGGCTGTTTCCCAGTCCAACCAGGCACCCTTCGAGAACTGAGTAACGTCAGTTCCTCAGCCGCGCAAATCCGATAGGCCGGCAGTCTTCCCGTGCGCCATCCGGGAGGTTTCGGTTCATAGCCGGCGTGGCGGCAGGAACGTCATGCCCGTGCAGACGGGCATCCACGCCAGCAGTTTGCGTGGGTACCCGCCTTCGTGCTGGAAGCTCAACCGTGTAGAATGCGCGGCTCGTCCTTCGACAAGCTCAGGACTGGGGCGGCGCATGCGCGTAGGCACCCGCCAACACCGTGGTGAGCTTGTCGAACCAGGGCTGGTGCGCGCGCGCTTTCGCTCAGTTCCCGAACAGGCCGGTGAAGAAGTCCTGCGGCTTCTGCTGCTTCTGGCGGCGCGGCTCGGAGCGGGGCTGGTCGTCGCTGCTGGCGAGGACTTCAGCCGGCAGCGGCTTGCCGCCGAGCGCGGCCGACATGCGGCTGTCGTAGCCGTACACGTCGCCGTAGCTGCTCAGCTGCCCGCCCTCACCCACCACCGTCGTGAAGTAGGTGACGTGCACGGGGATCTCTTTGGCGAGCTGCACCTCGTTGTTGTAGCCCTGGGCGAGCAGGCCGCGCACGTGCTCGGCGGGCCAACCCTTGTCCTCGCCGAGGATGACTTCGGCCAGGCGGCCCGGGTTCTGCACCCGCATGCAGCCGTGGCTGAATGTGCGGCGCGTCTGGTCGAACAGCTCCCGCTGCGGGGTGTCGTGCATGTAGATGTCGTGCTTGTTGGGGAACATGAACTTGACGACGCCCAGCACGTTGTGGGGGCCGGCCGACTGCAGGAACGTGAAGCGGCGGATGTCGACGCTGCCCCAGTTGACCGACGAGGGGTTCACGGGGCGACCGTTGTAGACGACGCGCAGGCGCTGGCGGTCCAAAATGGACGTGTCGCCGCCTCCGCCGAAGAAGAAGAAACCGCCGCCGCCACCGCCCGACAGGTAGGGGGCCAGCTCCTTCACCTTGATCGAGTTGGGCACGCCCCACTCGGGATGGAACACGATGAACCGCATGTTGGCGGAGAAGATGACGGTGCGCGTATCCGGCTTGCCGACCACGATCTTGGCCGAATGGATGACCTGGCCCTTCTTGTAGACCCGCGTCATGAACTCCGGGATGTTGTCCTCGATGTGGAACTCGCCCAGGTGCTCGGGCACCCAGCGCCAGCGCTCCATGTTGACGATGATGCGCTGCGCGTCCGAGCCGACGGGCGCTGCGGCCGCCGCTCTCTCGGGCTGCTTGACGCCGGCGTTGAGCGCGGAGCGCGTCCGCGGCGTCAGGATGCCCGAGGCTTGGATGTTGCTCTGCTGCTGGAACGCCTTCACGGCGTCCTGCACCTCCAGGTCGTAGGTGTTCTCCGCGCCGCGCGGCATCGCCAGGCCGAGGCGCTGGCGCAGCAGCGCGACCTGCGGATGCTCGCTGCCGACCTTGAGGTTCGGTCCGTCGGTGGGCAGCCGCACGCTGGTCGCGTCCGCCTTCACCGGCTCCGCCGGTGCGAAGACGTGACCGCTGCGCGCCTTCAGCAGCGCCTGGCGCAGCTTCTGGAACTGCTCGTGCTTCGGGTTGAGGTCGCGCAGATAGTTGCCGGGGGTCTCGCTGGCGGCCATGGCCTCGAGCACGACCTTGGGATCGCGGAATGTGAGCTTGACGTCGATGTCCTTGCCGATCTGCGAGGGATCGAGGCGCCCGCCGCGTGCGTGGCGCGCGTACTTGAGCGCGGCGAGGCCGAGCTTGATCTCGGCGCCGGCCAGGGCGTCGGGCGCTGACGTACCCTGCGCCAGATGCGGCAGCTCGAAGGCGGATGCGGTGAGGCCCCAATCGTCGGCCTTGCGGATCTCCGCCATGGCGTGGCGGGCTTTCGCCGTGAAGCCGTCACCCGTCACCCACAGCATCGGCTCGTTGCGCGCGGCATAGAATGCGGCAAGCGCGGCGCGGTCGGCGCGTTCGACATTGCCCTTGGGCGGCTCGGCCAGCTGCCGGCGCACCTCGACGAGGACCGGATCGACCGGCGGAGGAGGCGGCACCTCGGCGGCGGCCGGGGTGGCTGCCGGAGGCGGCTCGCTGGCGGCCGGCGCAGGCGATGCGGCTGGCGGCACGGCTGATGCTGCCGGCGGCGGCGCGGGCGGCTGGGCCGTTGCTGTCGAGGGAGGGGTTGGTTGCTCCGCTGCTGGCAGGGCGGGGGGAGGCGTCGGCGCGGCGGCCGGCGGCTGAGCCGCGGGCGGCTCGGCGGCCGCCGGAGGAGCGCTGGGCTGGGGACTGCTCGCGACTGTCGGCAGAGGCGGGATTGCGCCCGTCGTGACCGGCGCAGCCGCGGGGGAAACCTCAGGCGGTTGCGGCGCGCTGGCCGGCGCAGGGGCGGCGGCCCCGGTGGAGGTCTGCGCAAGTGCCGGGGTGACCGCAGCCAGCGTCAAGGTAAGCGAGGCGGCGAGGACAGCCGAGATCGCACAGCCAGTTCGTCTCAACATCCGAGAATCTCTCCAAATTGGCGCGCAAGCCTACCCACCGGTGGATCGCATGGCCAGCCCACGTCGACGTTGCCGCGGGGATCGCGGCCCGCGTCTGGCAACGGGGCAACAGTCAAGCGGTACCGGCGGCGCGGACGAGGCGCCGCGTCATTAGTTCCAGCCATTGTGGCGACTTTGGCGCATCCGACTGTGACCGGAGCATCCTTGGTGCGCAGCAGGCGCAATCCTAGACTACTTGGCCTAGCCTATTTCGAGGGAATCGGTTCCATCGGCGCTGGGCGGGGCATGCCCAGCTTGAAGCTCAGCCGTGCCGTGACCGATTGGATGTCCAAGCTGGAGGCGACGTTGGTGCCAGGCGGCCCGATCCCCGCAGGAGTCTGTGGGCGCGTGCCCGGATTGAACCCGACGTAGTCGTACTCCACGCCGAAAATGACGTGCTCCCACAGCGCGTATTCGAGGCCGACACCTGCCGTCCAACCGCTCTCACGGCCGCCGGATGACGTGAGCAAGGCGCCTGTGTTGGTCACGCTGCTGCGGTATCCAATCTCGCTCGAGGCCCAGCCACCCTTGAAGTAGGCCAGCATGTTGTCATTGGCGAATCCGAACTTGCCCGTAACCAGGAACAGGTTGCGCACGCTGCTTGATAGGGTTGTGTTGGCGACGTTCAGCGATCCCGTGGATTGCGATTCGTCCATCCAGAGGTAGCCCGCCTCCGCGCCGATGACGATCGAGCTCCACTGCTTCTGAAGGCCGACGAAGCCACCACCGACAAAGCTGGTGCCGCTGTGCTCGAAGGTTTCGGGAAGCAAGGTGAAAGGGTCAAGGGTCCCGTCGTAGGAGAATTCCCTGCGGGCGTTGGCGGCGCCGAGGTGGCCGCCGACATAGATGCCGGTCCAGTCGTAGGTCACCGTCGGCATGTAGGCGGGTGTGTAGCCCGGCGGGTAGGCGGGGCCGGGCGGCGGGCCGTCGGCGCGGGCCGAGCCGGCAGACAGACCTGCGGCGACCGCTGCAATCGCAGCTCCGAGCCTCAACGCGCGCATGCTCGCCCTCCGTCGAAGTATGCCCCGACGCGGCATGACCTGATTCGCATGACTGCGATAGTAACGAATCGCATCCGCCCCAGGGTGGCCGCACGGCCACGCAAATCAATGCGTTGCGTGTCCATCCGCTTTCCGGCGCGGCAGGTTTGTCCGGGGGACGGTCACGGCTTCTTGCGCGGCGGGGCCAGGATGGTGCGGGCGTACCAGAAGAACAGCGGATTGGGCATGAGACGGCCGAGCTTCATCAGCGCCACCAGCTGCCAGGGGAAGGCGATCTCGAACTTGCCCTTCTCCAGGCCGCGGACGATGCGTCGTGCCGCATCCTCGGCCGAGACGATGAACGGCATCGGGAACGGGTTGGTGCTGGTCATGGGCGTCTCGACGTAGCCGGGGTTGATCACGCTGACCACGATCCCGCGTGCCGCGAGGTCGTTGCGCAAGGTCTCCGCCAGGTTGATGACCGCGGCCTTGGTCGGCCCGTAGGCGGTCGTCGGCCCCAGTCCGCGATAGCCGGCGACGGAGGCCGTCATGGCGATATGGCCCTGGCCCCGCTCCAGCATCGCCGGCAGCACGGCCTCGATGCCGTTGGCCACGCCCAGGTAGTTCACGGCCATGGACTGCGCCGCCTTGGCAGCCGAAAAGCTCCTCGCCGTCATGGGCTGCCAGATGCCGGCGTTGAGCACGACGAGGTCGATGGGACCCAGCGTGCCGGCAATGCTGCGGGCGGCCTGCGCCATCGCCGCGGGGTCCCTGACGTCGAGCGGCAGGGGAGCGATGCCGGGGTTGGCGCGCGCCAGCTCCGCCAGCGTGTCCGCCGAGCGCGCCGAGGCCGCGACTTTGACACCCTGCCGGACCAGCGCAACCGCCAGCGCCCGGCCGATGCCGGTGCTGGCTCCCGTGATCCAGGCGGTGCGCCACCGTGCGGCCATGGCATCGGGTTCCTCGCCCCAGGTTGAGGGCGAGCCATCTTATGCCAAGCCGAACGCGGCGGCTGAAGCGTGATTGTCGCCCTTACAGCCCGTGCAAGGGCTGCAGCAGGCGGGCAACGAGGCCGCGAAAGAGGGCGGGCTTCTCGCTCGCCACCAGGCAGATGCAGTCCGGCCCGGGATCGGCGATCGGTTTGTGCTCGACCGTCTCGTCGAGGTCGGCGACGTCGCCCGGGCCGTAACGGCCAGTCGAATCGTGAAAGGCTCCGCGCAGGACGAGCGTCAGCTCTGCCCCGCCGTGGCTGTGCTCGGGTATGGCGTGTCCGGGCGCGACCTTGACCAGGCCGAGCCCGCCCGCGCCCTTCAGCGGCAAGCCGTGATGCCAAAGCCCGAACCCGAGCCACCGCCAGCGGACGCTATCGAGATCGCCCTCGAGCAGACGGGCCAGCGGCTTAGACGTGTCTCCGCCCGGCATTGCCGCATTGGCGCGCGGCAGCGGCCCGGCGGCGGCCGAGGTGCCCGGCGCCGGCAGCTCTGCTCGGCTTAGCGTCGCAGGCGACAGCTCGGCGAGCAGCGCTCCGCCGATGTGCTCCAGAGAGGCGACCTCGCGGCGGCAACGGGGGCACATGGCGACATGGGCAGCAGCGACGGCAGACAGCGCGTCGGGAAGGGCGCCGGCGGCAAAGCTCATCAGCGTCGCGTCGTCGAGATGATGGGTGATGGTCATCGCAGGTCCTCGAGGCCGGCGCGGATCTTCTGGTAGGCGATACGCATGCGCGACTTGACGGTGCCCAGCGGCAGCTTCAGGCGCTCCGCGATCTCTCCGTGCGACAGGCCCTCGAGATAGGAGAGAGCCACCACCTCCTGCTGGTCGGCAGGGAGGCTGGCCAGCGCGGCCCGCACCCGCACCTGCCGCTCCTTCTCCGCCAGCGCCTCGTCGGGCAGGGCCTCGCCGGCGGCTCCCTCGGGCTGATCCTCGGGCAGCTCCTGCCAGGGCACCTCGCGGCGCAGCCGGTCGATGCGCAGGTTGCGCGCGATGGCAAAGATCCAGGTCGCCGCGCTGCCCTTGTCCGCGGTGTAGAGCGAAGCCCTGCGCCAGACGGTAAACAGCGTTTCCTGGGCCAGATCCTCCGCCGTCCCAGCGTCGGCACCCTGGCGCATCATGTAAGCCTTCACGCGAGGTCCATATGTCTGATAAAGCTCGCGGAAAGCGGCAATATCCGCCTCTTCCGCGACGCGCCGCAACAGATCCGCCATGACGCCGCTGATCGCCCCGGCCAAGGCCGCGTGTCGGCCCATGTGGTGACTGAGAGGCAAATCATATCCGATCGCCGCGCCATCGCGCAAAAGCTACGTCCGAGCGCGGAGTTTGGATCAGTCGGCGACTGCGGGTTGCATGTCGAGCATGCGCCGTGTAGGCGTGCGCCTATGCGCTGGGCAGGGCGGGGAGTATCGTCGTGCCCGCGGCGCGCGTGCGGATAGTCGCTAGAGTTTCCAGGTGCGGACTGAGGAATGCCAACGGCGAAGCGCATCATCTGCGTGGGACATGCCGCGCTCGACCGCATCTATCGGATAGAGGCGTTTCCGCCGGAGCCGACGAAGGTGCGCGCGCTCGAGCACGTCGAGTCCGGTGGCGGCATGGCTGCCAACGCGGCAGTCGCCATCGCCAGGCTCGGCGGCAAGGCCGAGCTGTGGAGCCGCACCGGCGACGACGCCGCGGGCAGCGCCATCCGCGCCGGCTTGAAAGCGGATCGCGTGGACGTGCGCTACATGCAAGGCTTCGAGGGCGCCCGCTCCTCAACCTCGGCCATCATCGTCGACGACAAGGGGGAGCGGCTGATCGTCGGCCAGCGCGATGCCGGCATGCCCTCGGGCACGAGCTGGCTGCCGCTGGAGCGGATCAAGGAAGCGGACGCGGTGCTGGGCGACGTGCGCTGGCTCGAGGGCTTGCGGGCCGTGTTCAGCAGGGCGCGCAAGGAGAAGGTGCCGACCATCCTCGACGCCGACCTCGGCGCCCGCGAGGCGCTGGGCGGCATCCTCAAGCTCACGGATCACGCGATCTTCTGCGCACCGGCTTTGCGCGAGTTCGCGCCGGGCGATTCCGATGCCGAGCGGCTCGGTCACGTGCTCTCGCTGGGCCCCAAGCACGCGGGCGTGACGCAGGGGCGCGAGGGCTATCTGTGGCGCGAGCGGGAGGGTGGCGGCCATGTGCCCGCCTTCGGCGTCAGCGTCACCGATACGACGGGCGCCGGCGATGCCTTTCACGGCGCCTTCGCGCTGATGGTCGCCGAAGGACGACCGGTCGCGGAGTGCGTCCGCGCGGCCGCCGCGGTGGCTGCGCTCAAGTGCACGCGCCTGGGCTCCCGCGCCGGCCTCCCCACACGAACGGAACTCGATGCCTTCCTCTCGACCCATCAACCCGCCTGACCGCGCTGCAAGCACGATGACGAGTGAGGCCGCCGCCAAGCATTCCGGCAGCGAGCAGCCTGGAACCACGCGGAAGTGCCTGGTGATGACCGGCGGCACGAGCGGGATCGGTCGCCGCGCCCTGCAGACGGTGCTGAGCGAGCGGCCCGACTGGAGCGTGATCCTGTTTGCGCGCCCGTCGCTCCGCCTCGATGAGCTCAAAGGCCTGCCGGGCGTCTCCAACCGGCTGGCGGTCGTCGATGCCGATCTCACCAGCCTCGCCTCGGTCGATCGGGCGTGCGACGAGGTCGTGAGCCTCCTGGGCGCGCGTCCGATCGATGCGATCGCCCTCAACGCCGGCGTGCAGATGGTCACGGGCGACCTGTCGTCGGCAGACGGGCTCGAGCTGGCATTCGCCGTCAATTTCCTCGCCCATTTCCTGATCGTGGAGCGCCTGAAGGCGCTGCTGCGGCCCGGCGGGCGCATCGTCGCCACCTCGAGCGAGGTGCACGATCCCGAGGTGTTCTGCCTGATGGGCATCGGCCGGGCGACCTGGCAGGACCCCCTCATGCTGGCCGATCCCGAGCGCTCCCAGGAGCACGTGCCCTCCGTCGTCGATCGCGGCGAGGCGCGCTATTGCGCCTCCAAGCTGCTCAATCTCATGCACGTTCGACACCTGGCCCGCGAGCTGCCGGACATCGGCGTCGTCGCGTTCAATCCGAGCGTGGTTCCCGGCACCGAGATCGGACGCGACCGCAACTGGCTGCAGCGGCTCGGCTGGAAGTACATCATGCCGGGACTGGCCCCCATCCTGCCGGGCGCCCGCAGCATCAGCCGGTCGGCCTCCGATCTGCTGTGGCTCGTGACCGAGGCGGACGCCCTCGCCCTCTCGGGCCAGTACATCGACGGCAGGGTGCCGCAGTCGGGCTCGGAAGAGTCGCGCGACGCCGTGAAGATCGCGCGCACGGTCGAGGTCGGCCACATATTGCTTGGCCGCTACGTGCCGCCCGGCAAGGCTTTCGCTGCCCCTCCCGCGTGACGGGATCGCGCGCGGCTAGGAGGTTTCGACGCGCTTGTCTGCCGGTTTATCCACAGATATCGGGCCGGATCAGCCAATTGTGATTTGAAAAGTCTGGCGCTTGCGTGTCGGCGACGTAGAATTGCTGTGGGGGCCTGTTAGCAGCGGAGGATCGATTGCATGGCTGACAAGACCACGAACGGGCGGGGCGACATGGTGTTGCCGCCCATGATGCTGCCCTTCGGCTTCGAGGCGATCATGGAGCTGAACCGGCCAGCCCTCCAGGCAATGGCGCAGATGAACGGCAAGATGTACGACGGCATTGCCACCCTGAACAAGAATTGGGTCGCATTCCTCAACCGGCGTCTCAAGGAAGACCTCGCGATGCCGCAGCAGCTGGCCGCATGCAAGACTGTGCAAGACATGTGCGGGGTGTACGCCGGCTTCTTCCAGAATGCCTGCGCGCACTACCAGTCCGAGCTCGAGCAGATGACCAAGCTCGGCAAGTCTCTCGCCGACGATACCGTGCAGGCGATTCAGGCGGGCGCCGAAGAGGCCCGCACGGCGCGCCCGAGCAACTGACGGTCGAATTGATTGCAGCGGTCGGCCTGGGCCCTCGTGCGAGCGCAGGGCTAAAGGGTGCGCGCGCTTGTTTCGGCGCGTCGACAGGCGCAGCTCGCCGATCACAGACGGAAGGCCAGCATGACCGAGAACCGTCCACCGTTCCCGCCCTTCACGGCCGAGACGGCCGCCCAGAAAGCCCGGATGGCGGAAGATGCGTGGAACACACGCGATCCCGAGCGCGTCGCGCTCGCCTACACGAGCGACAGCCGCTGGCGCAATCGCTCGGAGTTTCTGCAAGGGCGCGGGGCAATCGTGGCGTTCCTGACGCGCAAGTGGCAGCGCGAGCTCGACTACCGCCTGATCAAGGAAGTCTGGGCGTTTCGCGAAAATCGCATCGCCGTGCGCTTCGCCTACGAGTGGCATGACGACAGCGGCAACTGGTTTCGCAGCTACGGCAACGAGAACTGGGAGTTCGACGAGCACGGCCTGATGCGTCTGCGCATCGCCAGCATCAACGACCTGCCGATCGGGGACGGCGACCGCAAATACCATTGGCCGCTCGGCCGGCGCCCCGACGCTCATCCCACTCTGAGCGATCTCGGCCTCTGACGAAGCAGTCGGCGGCACCGCTCCCCGCATCTTGCGCGGCCTGACGCAGGGCAGTGTTCGGATCGGACGACGCGTAGTCCGAGTCCGCCGGTCGTACGGCGCGCGAGCTAGCGCAGCGCCCGGCCGACGGACCCACGCCGCCTCGCGTCCTTGATGTCGTCGAGCGTCTCCTCCATGACCGCCGTCGGCACGAAGCTCGGCGGGAACGAGCGCGGTGGAAACTCCTTGAAGGTGGCCACGAACGTGAAGACCTCGTCCATGACGCCGTAGATCTGGCCGACGTGATTGAGGTTCCAATCCCAGAAAGTATTGGACGTGATGTCCGCCCGCTCGAAGGGGTCCTGGAACAGGTTGTAGATCTTCTGCAGGCGCAGTTTCGTGAATGGCTCGGCCCAGACCTGCATCTGCCCGGGCGCGCGCTGCTCTGCATAGACGTATTTGTAGTCGCCCTTCCGCATCCCGACGAGCAGGCCATCGTCGTCGGAGTAGAAGAACTTGTCGCGGGCGCTTTTCGCCCCGCTGTTGTTCGCCGCGGTGCCGCTCACGCTACGCAGGAATGCCGACTGGTCGTAGCCGTCGAGGTGGACCTTGTAGTTGATGCCGTTGGCCGTATAGCCGGCCCGAAGCTTGTTGGCGATGTCCGGCTCGCCGGCGGCCGCGCAGAGGGTGGGGACCCAGTCGTTGTGGCTCATGAGCTCGGTGGTGACCGTCCCCGGCTTGATCACGCCGGGCCAGCGGACCAGGCACGGCACGCGGAAGGCGCCCTCCCAGTTGGTGTTCTTCTCGGAGCGGAACCAGGTCATGGCGCCGTCCGGCCACGTGTTCATGTGAGGCCCGTTGTCGCTGGTGTAGACGACGATGGTGTTGTTGGCGACGCCCATGTCGTCCAGGGCCTTGAGCAGCGTGCCGACGGTGTCGTCGTGCTCCAGCATGCCGTCGACGTACTCGCTGTCGCCGTGCTTGTAGCGACCCCGGTGCTCGGCGCGGACGTGCGTTCGCAGATGCATGCGGGTCGAGTTGAACCACACGAAGAACGGCTTGCCTGCCGCCTGCTGGCGCTTCATGTAGTCGACGGCGGCCGCCGAGGTCTCGTCGTCGATCGTCTCCATGCGCTTCTTGGTGAGCGCGCCGGTGTCCTCGATGGTCTGCTTGCCGATCTTGCCGAAGCGCGGATCGACCGTGGGGTCGTCCCTGTCGGTGGCCTTGCACTTGAGGACGCCGCGCGGCCCGAACTTGGCTCGGTAGGCCGGGTCCTTGGGATAGTCCGGCAGCTCCGGCTCTTCCTCGGCGTTGAGATGGTAGAGGTTGCCGAAGAACTCATCGAACCCGTTGACCGTCGGCAGCGTCTCGTTGCGGTCGCCGACGTGATTCTTGCCGAACTGGCCGGTGGCATAGCCGAGGTTCTTGAGCAGGCCGCCGATCGAGGGATCCAGCTGGCTCATGCCCATCGGTGCGCCCGGGAAGCCGACCTTGGTGAGCCCGGTGCGGATGCCGTGCTGGCCGGTGAGGAACGCCGCGCGGCCGGCGGTGCACGACTGCTCGCCGTAGTAGTGGAGGAACTTGATGCCTTCGCGGCCGATGCGGTCGATGTTCGGGGTCTCGTAGCCCATCAGGCCGTTCGAATAGGCGCTGATATTGGCAACGCCGACATCGTCGCCGAAGATGACCAGGATGTTGGGCCGCTGACGCGGCGCCGGCAGCGGCGCCGGCTGCTGTTGCGCCTGCGCCGTCCGGGTCGGGGCGGCGGCACCCAGCGCGGATGCGGCGGCCATCGAGGTGCCACCCAGCAGGATCCTTCGCCGGTCGAGACTTGCATCCTTGGACGTCGTTGCGCGTCCTTTGTCCTCAGTGCTCATGCAGCGCTCCCTTTGCGAATGATGCAGCGAAATCCGACATGGCTCGTCGACGTATCGATCGGCTGAGGATGGCGTGCGGCCGGTCGATAGCGGCGGCAATAATTCGGCGCGCACAAATGCGAGCCGCCCTTCAGGACTTTGCGAGGGATCCTGATGCCGGGTTGCCGGGGGTCGTAGCTGTCGTCCATGCGCCCGCCGCGCGGGTTTTCGGGAATGCAGCACGCCTTGGGCGCATCGGGGGCGTGCTTGGGCAGGTACCAATCGCTGGTCCACTCCCAGACGTTGCCGATCATGTCGTGGATGCCGTGGCCGTTGGGCGGAAAGGCCGTCACGGGAGACGTGCGCTCGTATCCGTCCTCGGCTCGGTTCTCGTAGGGGAATGCGCCCTGCCAGGTGTTGGCCATCTGCCGCCCATCTGGCGCGAGCTCGTTCCCCCACGCAAACTCGGCGCCCTCTAGTCCTCCGCGCGCGGCGAACTCCCATTCGGCCTCGGTCGGCAGGTCCTTTCCGGCCCATCGGGCGTAGGCCTCGGCATCGCGATAGGCGATATGGACGACCGGATGGTTGTCCAGTCCGCTGATCGAGCTGCGCGGGCCGTACGGGCGGCGCCAATTGGCGCCGAATTTGAAATTCCACCAGGCGCCGCAGTCGCCCAGATCGACCGGGTGCTTGGTGGGAGTGAATACCAGTGAGCCCGCCTTCAGCATGTGGCGCAGTGCGCCGGGATAGTCCTTCGGGTCAGGGGCGACTTCGGCGAAGGTGACATGGCCCGTGGCATTGACGAATTTCCTGAAGGCATGATTGGTGACGGGGGTTCGGTCCATCCAGAACCCGTCCACGGTCGCGCGGTGTGCCGGCGCCTCCTCCGGATAGTGGCTGTCGGACCCCATACGGAACGTGCCGCCGGGTATCCAGGCCATCCCGGGGCGCTCCCCATCCCGCGCCACGCCATCCGAGACGGGCCGTCCGGGAAGAACGGTTGCGACGCTCATGAGCAGGTCCACCATTCGCGGGAAAATCGATCGTCGGCAGGGACGTCAGTCTGGCCGTGGACGCCGCATCTGGAAAATCAGCAGCAACCCTGAGAACACCTTCAGGGTTTCCCGTAGAATGCGGATCCGACGCTGTCTTTTGAGGCCCACCGGGCCCAACAGGAGGTCAGCATCCGATGGATGCATGAGCGCGACGTCGAGTGCCCTACACAGGGCAACGTCATCCCGGGTCTTGCCACGCGGCGGCGGTCCGCTGGCAGGCCGCTATGGCTCAGCTTCGAGACGGGCTGCAGCCGCCTGCGAGGCGTGGCTCGGCGGCAAGACCCATCGCGGGGTGGAGAAGACATATCGCCGGTAGACGCGTCCCGGCGGGAAAGCTAATGCTGCGCCTTCGGGGGCCGCTGCGCGATGGCGACAGCGTGGCGCTAGTTGGGGGGCGGGCATGGGAAATCCGGCGGTGCAAACGAGCGAGGACGGAGCCGTGGCGCACAAGGATATGGCGAATGCCATCAGGGCGCTCGCCATGGACGCAGTGGAGAAGGCCAAGTCGGGCCATCCCGGCATGCCCATGGGCATGGCGGATGTCGCCACCGTCCTGTTCAGCCGCTTCCTGAAGTTCGACGCCTCCGCACCCGACTGGCCCGATCGCGACCGGTTCGTGCTCTCCGCCGGGCATGGCTCGATGCTGCTCTACGCGCTCCTGCACCTGACCGGTTACCCCGGCATGACGATGCAGGAGCTCGCCAATTTCCGCCAGCTCGGCTCCAAGACGGCCGGTCACCCCGAATACGGGCACGCGCCCGGCATCGAGACCACCACGGGTCCGTTGGGCCAGGGTCTCGCCAACGCCGTCGGCATGGCGCTGGCCGAGCGGCTCGTCAATGCGCGGCTCGGCAACTCCATCGTCGATCACTACACGTATGCGCTTGCGGGCGACGGCTGCCTGATGGAGGGCATCAGCCAGGAGGCGATCTCGCTGGCCGGGCACCTCAAGCTCAACAAGCTGATCGTGCTGTTCGACGACAACCAGATCTCGATCGACGGGCCCACGTCGCTGGCGGTATCGGACGACCAGGTCAAGCGCTTCCAGGCCTCCGGCTGGGCGGCGCAGCGTGTCGACGGCCACGATCCCGAGGCGATCGCCGGCGCCATCGAGTGGGCGCGCCGCTCCGACAAGCCGACGCTGATCGCCTGCAAGACCGTGATCGGCTACGGCGCCCCGACCAAGCAGGGCAAGGCCTCGACCCACGGCGAGCCGCTGGGTGCCGAGGAGATCAAGGGCGCGCGCGAGAAGCTCGCCTGGTCGCATGCCGCATTCGATGTGCCCCCCTCCGTCCTCGCCGCCTGGCGCGCCGCGGGCGCGCGCGGGACGCAGACGCGCAAGTCGTGGGAGCAGCGCGCGGCCAAGCTCAACTCCGCAAAGAAGGCGATGCTCGGTGAGCCGATCGACGCCGCCGCTCGCAAGGCCCTTGCAGCGGCGACGGCCGAGATCAAGGCCGAGTTCGCTGCCACGCCGCCCAAGATCGCCACCCGCGTCGCCTCGCAGAAGGTGCTGGAGAAGCTAGTGCCGGCGCTGCCCTGCCTGATCGGCGGCTCGGCCGACCTCAGCGGCTCGAACGGCACACGCACCAAGCAGCACGCATCTGTCGCGCCGAGCGACTACGCGGGCAACTACATCCACTACGGCGTGCGCGAGCATGCCATGGCCGCCGCCATGAACGGGCTCGCCCTGCACGGCGGCATCGTGCCCTACGGCGCCACGTTCCTGGTGTTCACGGACTATTGCCGGCCCGCAATCCGCCTCTCGGCGCTCATGGGCCAGCGCGTCGTCTACGTCATGACGCACGACTCGATCGGGCTTGGCGAGGATGGCCCCACTCACCAGCCGGTCGAGCAGCTGGCGGCCCTGCGCGTCATCCCCAACCTCAACGTGTTCCGTCCGGCGGACCCCATCGAGACCGCCGAGTGCTGGGAGCTGGCACTGGCCACCCCGCACACGCCCTCCATCCTCGCATTGACGCGGCAGGCGGTGCCGCCTTTCCGCAAGGACGGCGCCGAGAATCTCTGCGCCAAGGGCGCCTACGTGCTGGAGGAAGCGCAAGGCGGCAGGCGCGACGTCACCATCCTGGCCACCGGCTCGGAGGTGGGGCTCGCCATGGAGGCGCGCGAGCGGCTCGGCAAGGACGGGGTGCAGGCAGCCGTCGTGTCCATGCCCTGCTGGGAACTCTTCGCCGCACAGCCCGTTGCCTATCGCGAGGCGGTGCTCGGCAAGGCGCCGCGAGTCGCCGTCGAGGCCGCCGTCGGCTTCGGCTGGGAGCGGTGGCTGGGAGATGGCGGCGTGTTCATCGGCATGGAAGGTTTCGGTGCCTCCGCGCCCGCACCGAAGCTTTACGAACATTTCGGTATCACGGCGGCAAAGGTTGCGGAGGCAGCAAGGCGATTGACAGGTTGAGCGCGATGGATCTCGACAAGCTCAAGACCACAGTCGGCATCGACCTGAAGGGCAAGCGGGTCATCGTCCGCGCCGATCTCAACGTGCCGGTGAAGGACGGCAAGGTCTCCGACGCGACGCGGCTCGAGCGGCTGGTTCCGGGCCTGCAGGACTTGGCGAAGCGCGGCGCGCGCGTCGTCGTCGTCTCGCACTTCGGCCGCCCCAAGGGCGGCCCCGATCCCCAGTTCAGCCTGAAGCCTGTGGCGGACAAGCTCGGCACCTTGCTCGGCCACCCCGTGACGTTTGCGCAGGACTGCATCGGCGAGCCGGCCGAGCGGACGGTCGCGGCACTGTCACCGGGGCAGATCGCCGTGCTCGAGAACCTGCGCTTCCACAAGGGCGAGGAGAAGAACGACGCCGAGTTCGCCAAGCGGCTGGCTGGGCTCGGAGACTTGTTCGTCAACGACGCGTTCTCGGCGGCGCATCGCGCGCATGCCTCGACCGACGCCATCGCTCGGCTGCTGCCGGCCTACGCCGGGCCGCTGCTGATGGAGGAGGTCGACGCGCTGGTGCGCGTGCTGGAGAAGCCCGAGCGGCCGACCGCGGCCGTGATCGGCGGCGCCAAGGTGTCGAGCAAGATCGACGTGCTCACCCATCTGGTGGCCAAGGTCGACCGGCTGATCATCGGCGGGGCCATGGCCAACACCTTCTTCCTCGCCGAGGGCGTGGAGATCGGCAGGTCGCTGGCGGAGCCCGACCATGCGAAGACCGCGCTGGACATCATGCATGCCGCCAAGGCGCGTCATTGCGAGATCGTGCTGCCGCACGACGTGGTGGTTGCAGCCAAGCTGGAAGCGGGTGCGAAATCGACAGTGGTCCCCGCGCTCGAGACGCCGCCCGACCAGATGATCCTCGACGTCGGCCCCAAGACGGTCGCGCACTACGCCGGCGTCATCGGCCGCTGCAGGACACTGCTGTGGAACGGCCCCCTCGGTGCCTTCGAGGTCGCTCCCGTTCGGCGAGGGTACGTTCGCGCTGGCGCGCGAGGCGGCAGCCCTCACCAAGGCCGGCAAGCTCACCTCGGTCGCGGGCGGCGGCGACACCGTGGCCGCGCTCAACGCCGCCGGCGTCACCGACCAGTTCACCTACGTCTCGACCGCCGGCGGCGCCTTCCTCGAATGGCTGGAAGGCCGCACCCTGCCCGGCATCGCCGCGCTGACCAGAGCCAGGTCGTAAGGCTTGCGAGCTGCGACGCCCCTGTCTGGCGTGATCCCCGCCAGGGAACGGGCTTGCTACCTGCGCAAAGAATTTGACATCCGCAGAACCAACTCGCACTGATGCGCGAATCCACCCGTGGGATGCCAATGCGCCCGAGCGTCTGTCTCGCCGTCTTTGCGACCCTCCTCGGACTGGCGTTCGCTGCGCCGGCCGCGGCGATCGACGAGACGGAGAAGGAACTCGAGAAATACCGGCAGATGCTGAAGGCCGATCCGTGGTCGAACCCCGGCCTGCTCGACGCGGATCGCGGCGAGGCCCTCTGGAAGCAGGCGCGAGGACCAAAGAACGCCTCGCTCGAGCAATGCGATCTGGGGAAGGGTCCGGGCAAGGTGGATGGCGCGTTCGCCGAGCTGCCGCGCTACTTCAAGGACGCGGACAGGGTGCTCGATCTGGAATCGCGCCTCGTGTGGTGCATGGAGACGCTGCAGGGCTTCCCGCGCGCGGAGATCGTCAAGCGGCCGTACTCCAAGGCCAACCAGACCGGCACCGACCTGGAGGCGCTCACCACGTTCGTGGCCTTCAAGTCGAACGGGGCCAAGTTTGCCCCGCGGCTCGCCCATGCCAAGGAGAAGGAGGTGCTGGCGCTCGGCGAGACGCTGTTCTTCCGCCGCCAGGGCCCGATGGACTTCGCCTGTGCGACCTGCCACGGCGACAGCGGCAAGCGCATCCGCCTGCAGTCGCTGCCCTATCTGAGCAAGCCGGAGGAGGCGCGCGCCGTCGTCGGCGAGTGGCCCGCCTACCGGGTCTCGCAGAGCACCGTGATGACCCCGCAGCATCGCATCGCCGACTGCTACTGGCAGATGCGCCTGCCGCTGGTCGACTACGGCTCCGACGTGACGATTGCGCTCACCATGTATCTCGTCAACCAGGCCAAGGGCGGCGACATCACCGCGCCCGCGATCAAGCGATGAGAGCGCTCGCCGTCTTCGCAACCGCAATCGTGGCGACGCTTCTTGCCCTCTACCTGCTGGTCCCGGCCGATCAGGGCGTGGCGTCGGTCGACACCGCAATCAAGTCGAGCTGGACAACCGCGGCGCCCGAGTGGCAGCCGCGGCTCTCCCAGGACGAGACGCAGAACGCATGCAGCCGGTACCGCAACGCTCCGCCCAAGGCGGTGGCCGATGCCATCCTGGCGCGCGAGAAGGCCACGATCGTCTATCCGCCCGACGGCAAGCTGATGGGCGACTGGAAGAACGGGCAGGTGCTGGCGCAAAGCGGCTATGGCGGGCGCTTCACCGACTATCCGCCTCGCCAGGAGAACGGCGGCAACTGCTTCGCCTGCCACCAGCTGGATGCCAAGGAGCTGAGCTTCGGCACGCTGGGGCCGAGCCTTGCCGCGTACGGCAAGGACCGCAGGTTCGCCGAGGCGGAGGTCAAGGCCGTCTACGAACGGATCTACAACCCGCAGGCCACCATTCCATGTGGGAACATGCCTCGTCTGGGGGCAAGCAAGTTCCTCACCGTGGAACAGATCAAGGACCTGGTGGCTTTTGTGATGTCACCGGAAAGCCCGGTTAACAAGTAAACCTGAGATTCGCGGGCGTTGCCCACGCGGCCAGGCCGCTGGGGAGTTGGTGCGGTGTGCGCTAGAATAGGCAAAGCATGATCACGCGCCGAAACTTCCTGCAGGTCGCTGCCGCCACGGCCGCCATTACGGGCCTTGGCGCCGGCGGAGGCTTGCGCCGCGCGGCCGCGCAGCAGTCGATCCGGCAGGAGGACCTGCTGCGGTTCGATGCCAAGGGCCAGCTCACCATCCTGCACATGACGGACACGCACGCGCAGCTGAAGCCCCTCTACTACCGCGAGCCGTCGCTCAACCTCGGCGTCGGCGACGCCCGCGGCAAGCTCCCCCACGTGACCGGCACGGAGCTGCTCAACGCCTTCGCGATTCCCGAGGCCTCGTCCGACGCCTACATGCTGAGCTCGGACGACTACGAGGCCCTGGCCCGGACCTACGGACGCGTCGGCGGCATGGACCGCATGGCGACGCTCGTCAGAGCGATCCGGGCGGAGCGCGGCGCCGAGCGCGTGCTGCTGCTCGACGGCGGCGACGCCCTGCAGGGCTCGTTCACGGCGCTCGCGACCAGGGGCGGCGACATGGTCAGCGTGCTGGAGGCGCTGGGGGTGGAGGCGACCACCGGTCACTGGGAGTTCACGCTGGGCGCGCGGCGCATCGCCGAGCTGTTCGGCGAGGTGGACCGTCCGGGCTCCTCGAGCCTGGCGTTCCTGGCCGGCAACGTGCTCGACACCGACTTCGCCGAGCCCGTGTTCAACTCCACGCGCATGTTCTCCAAGGGCGGGGTGATCGTCGCGGTGATCGGCCAGGCATTCCCCTACACGGCCATCGCCAACCCGCGCTGGATGATCCCCAACTGGTCGCTCGGCATCCGCGAGGGTGCCGTGCGCAAATCGGTCGCCGAGGCGCGCGAGCAGGGGGCGCAGGTGGTGGTGCTGCTGTCCCACAACGGCTTCGACGTCGACGCCAAGCTCGCCTCCCGCATCGACGGCATCGACGTCATCCTCACCGCCCACACCCACGACGCGCTGCCCCGGCTGACGCGGGTCGGCAATACGCTGCTGGTGGCCTCGGGCTCGCACGGCAAATTCCTGTCGCGTCTCGACGTAGAGGTGGACGGCGGGCGTGTGCGCGATGTCTCCTATGGGTTGATCCCGGTGCTGGCCGACGCCATCGCCCCCGATCCCGGCATGGCCGCGCTGATCGAGGGCATCCGCGGCGCGGACGAGGCCATGCTGGGCACCGAGCTCGCCCGCACCGAGGGGCTGCTCTACCGCCGCGGCACCTTCGGCGGCACACTCGACGACCTGATCTGCGATGCGCTGCTGTCCGAGCGCGACGCCGAGATCGCGCTCTCTCCCGGCTTCCGCTGGGGCGGCACGCTGATACCGGGCCAGGCCGTGACCTGGGAGGACATCTACAACGCCACCGCCATCACCTATCCGGCTGCCTACCGGCTGGTGATGAGGGGCGAGACCATCAAGGCGATCCTGGAGGACGTGGCCGACAACCTGTTCAACCCGGATCCCTACTATCAGCAGGGCGGCGACATGGTGCGGGTGGGCGGCATGGGCTACACCATGAACGTCGACGCAGCCATGGGCGCGCGCATCGCCAACCTGCACCTGCTGGGGTCCGGCGCGCCGATCGAGGCCGAGAGGGAGTACGTCGTGGCCGGGTGGGGCTCGATCAATCAGGGCACCCAGGGCCCCGCGATCTGGGAGGTCGTCGCCGCCCACCTCAAGAGCCGGCAGGTGCTTTCCCCACAGCCGCGCAAGTCCGTCAAGATCGTCCGTGCGGGGGGGTGAGGCTTACGCCTTCCATAGCGCCAAGCACGTCACTGCCGCGACCGCGGCGACAACCTCGGCTGCGATGCCGTAGACGAAGGCGATCACGACCCTCTCCGAGAGGAAGCGCAAGTCCGCGCTGCTCCACCCTCGTCCGAGAAAGTCGGCGAGCAGGAGGGCTGCCGCCAACGCGAGAGTGCATAGAACGACAAAGCGGATGAGACTGATTATCTGCGACGTTGTCGCGGGGCTCGATGCGGTGTCTGGTGCCATGGCCGTTCCCTCATTCGATTGTGCGACGGGTAGCGCTCCCGTGCCTCTTCAGGGCTAGGAGACGCTGTTATCGCGGTGAGTTGGCGACGGTCTGTTACCGGCGTAACTGCCGTTTCCGTGACACGCCTGCCGGCGAGGAAGCGCAATGACCGACTTGGCGGCAAACCGTTGGCGCACCAAGGCAAACCTGCTTAGGTCGGCGATGTCGTTCCATCGGAGCCTTGGCCCCTACATATGCTGACCCAGGTCTACATCCATCTTGGCGTGGCGCTGGCGGGGCTGGTGAGCTTTCTGTCGCCGTGCGTGCTGCCGCTGGTGCCGCCGTACCTGGGCTACATCAGCGGCACCACCATCGAGCAGATGACCCACAAGGACGGGATCGAGGACCAAGTCTGGCGGCGCGTGGTGCTGGCGTCCCTGCTGTTCGTGGGCGGCTTCACGACGGTGTTCGTGGCGCTGGGGGCCGGCGCGTCCGTGCTCGGCCAGTGGGTGCAGGCGCACAAGGGCGAGCTGTCGATCGTCGCCGGGCTGATCATCATCGGCTTCGGGTTGCATTTTCTCGGGCTGCTGCGCGTGCCGCTGCTCTACCGGCAGGCGCGCTTCCAGACCCGCATGGAGGGCGCGAGCCTGGCGGGCGCCTACATCATGGGGCTGGCCTTCGCCTTCGGCTGGACGCCGTGCATCGGCCCGGTGCTGGCAACCGTCCTCACGCTCGCCGCCAACGAGGGAAGTCTCGGCGCCGGCGTGCGCCTGCTGTTCGTCTACTCGCTGGGGCTGGGCGTGCCGTTCGTGCTGGCGGCCATGGCGATCGGACCGTTCGTCGCCTTCCTGCAGCGCTTCCGCCGGCATCTGCGCCACGTCGAGATGGTGATGGGCGTGCTGCTGGTGCTGACGGGCGTGCTGATGCTGACGGGTTCGCTCAACTGGTTCGGGCAATGGCTGATCGACAATGTGCCCGTGCTCGCCCGCATCGAGGAGCTCTTCACACCCAAGCAGTTGCAAACCGAGATCCTGAAGGAAGGCGCGAAATGACGGCAACAGCGATTGCGCTCACCATCGCCGGCTCCGACAGCTCTGGCGGTGCCGGCATCCAGGCGGACCTGAAGACGTTCTCGGCTTTCGGCGTCTACGGCGCTTCCGTGCTGACGGCGCTCACGGCGCAGAACACGCGCGGCGTGACGGCCATCGAGCCGGTGACGGCGCCGTTCGTGCTGGCGCAGATGCAGGCGGTGTTCAGCGACCTCGAGGTCGGCGCCGTCAAGACGGGGATGCTGGCCAACGCCGCCATCGTCCGCGCAGTCTCGGAGCGCCTGCGTGGGGCGCCGCGACCGCCGCTGGTGGTCGATCCGGTGATGGTTGCGACCAGCGGCGATCTGCTGCTTGAGCTCGATGCCATCGACGCGATGAAGCGCGAGCTGTTCCCGCTGGCGCTGCTGATCACCCCGAACCTGCCGGAAGCGGCGCGTCTGCTCGATACGCGAGAGGCCTCGAGCGAGGCCGAGGCCGTCGCGCAGGCGAAGGGGTTGCTGGCGCTCGGGTGCGGAGCCGTGCTGCTCAAGGGCGGGCACGGCAGCGGTGATGAGGCGGTCGACATCCTGTGCGACGCCTCTGGCATCGAGCGGCTCGCACGTCCGCGCGTCGACACGCGCAACACGCACGGCACGGGCTGCACGCTCTCGGCCGCCATCGCCGCCCTGCTGGCAAGGGGCGTGACGCTGCGCGAGGCGGTCGGGCGCGCCAAGACCTACGTGTGGCAGGCCCTGCAGGCCGGGCGCGACCTCGGCGTCGGACACGGCAACGGGCCCGTCGATCATCTGTTCGCCATCCGCAAGGCGCCGCCGCCGGCCTGACCGGAGCGGACAGTCCCGGACTCTTGCCTCCACATCTTCGCAGCGAAGGCTCCGCCTTCAGCGCAGGGGGAGGCAAGCGGAAGCACAGCGTTCTTCTCCTCGCTATCCCCGTGCGATAGGCTCGCAATCAACGACGAGAAGGATGCAGACGGGGGAAACATGAAGCACCTGCGCGTCAACGACTACGACATGGCCTACATCGAGGTTGGCCAGGGGCCTGCGCTGGTGTGCGTGCATGGCTCGATCGGCGATTTCCGAACGTGGTCGTCGGTCCTGGGCCCCTTGTCGCGCGCGCGGCGCGTCGTCGCCGTGAGCTTGCGGCATTTCTTTCCGGAGCATTGGGATGGCGTCGGGGGGCAGGTACACGATCGCGCAGCATGTCTCCGACCTCATCGCATTCCTGGTCGCGCTGAAGTCGGGCCCGGTCGATCTCATGGGCCATTCGCGTGGTGGCCATATCGCCTTCCGCGTGGCGCAGCAGCGGCCGGAGCTGGTGCGCCGTTTGATCCTGGCGGAGCCCGGCGGAGAGCTCGATGCCTCGCTTCAGCCGGCCGGTGCCGGCAGCGGCGCCGCGCCTTCGCGCAACTCCAGGGTGGCGGCCGCGGCGGAGAAGGTCGCGGCCGGGGACGTCGACGGTGCGCTGGAATTGTTCATCAACGGAATGGGTGGAGCGGAAGCCTGGGCACGGCTGCCCGCGTCCACCAAGCAGGAATACCGCGACAACGCCAGGACGCTGCTGGGCCAGATCAACGAGCAGCGCCCGCCGTTCACGCGCACGGATGCGGAAGCGATCTCGGTGCCCACCCTGTTCATCGGCGGCGAGCACACGCCCGGCCCCTTGCCGGTGGTGCTGCGAGCGCTCGCCGGCGCGGTGCGCGGTTCGAAGACAGTCATGATTCCGGGCGCGACGCATCACATGATCCGGCAGGATCCCGTGCGCACCAGCGCCGCCGTGCTGGAGTTCCTGTCGCGATGAAGAAGCAAGGTGCGGTCGCTCTCGCAATGTGTGTCCTCGCGGCGGCTGCCGGCGCCGCCGCGGCGGGTCCGATCGAGGACATGGCCGGATACTGGTCCGGTGCCGGCACCGTCCTGCTGAAGGGCGGCGAGACCGAGCGGGTCAAATGCGTGGTCGTCTACAAGGTCGGCGCTGGCGCCACGCAGATCAAGCAGACGCTGCGCTGCGCCAGCGCCGACTACAACATCAGCGGCGCGGCCGAGCTGCGCGTGCAGGGAGCGCAGGTCTCCGGCAACTGGGAGGAGAAGACCTACTCGGCCACTGGCGACGTGTCGGGCCGCTACACCGGCAGCAGCTTCGTGCTGTCGATCCAGGGCGCCAGCTTCACGGCGGCGATGAACGTGGGACTGTCGAGCTGCAAGCAGTCGATCACCATCACACCCAAGGGGCTCGACGTGCGCCGCATCTCCATGAACCTCGCGAAGTGCTGACGATCGCCGGAGAGCTGGCTGTGGCGCTCTTGCCACGCCTCGCCCCAGATCGTCTGGACACCCATTGAATGCGCGGCGGCGATTTGGGACGATGATCGCGATCAGGGGGAAGAGCCGTCGACCCTCATGCGAAGCCCCGATGCTGACTGGCACCAGCGCGGTTTTGCATGAAAGCACGGCTCTCTGACGGGGGAGAGCGAAGCCCGCGCGATCCAGGGACGCGAGGGTTAGCTCCAAGGAAGACCGGTCCGGCCTAGCCGGGCCGGTTTTTTTATGGGGCCCGATCTTTCACGGTGATTGGTCCGCCCAATAGGCTTGCGAGGTGAGCACGGGGACGATCTCGAAGTCGGCGAGGTCGGCCCAGTTGGCGGCCCACTGCCGGAGCTTCTCGACGCTGTCGGCCTCCATGACCTGGAAGCAGCGCGCGGCGGCCGGATCGATCCAGCTCGCGTGATAGGCGACGCCCTCGGGCATCATGCGTCCCTCGCGCTTGAACCGCTCGCCGATCGGCTTGGGGTCCTTGTTCTTGAAATGCTCGATGACCATGAACAGCATTGGCGCTCCAGCCTCGAGCATTGTGGGCGGATTACTTCGAGGGAGCGTTCGGTTCGATCAGCTCGATCCGGTTGCCGAAGGGGTCGTCCACAAAAACGCGCGTGTAGCCCTCCAGCGGCTCGTCGCCGCGCAGCGCATAGCCAGCCTTGGTTAGCGCCGCGGTCAGCGATGTGAGGTCCTCGACGATCAGTGCCGGATGCGCCTTGCGCGCCGGCCGGAAGTCCGCCTCCACACCCAGATGGAGCTTGAGGCTGCCCTGCTCGAACCAGCAGCCGCCGCGCTTGGCGAGGATCGCGGGCTTCTTCACTTCCGGGATGCCGAGCATTCCCTGGTAGAAAGCGCGGGCCTCGTCCTCGCGGCCGGCCGGCATCGCCAGCTGCACATGATCGAGTGATTTCGCCGGCATGGCCGCTCTCCGAGAAAGATGTGGTCGAGGGTCAACATGAGCGCAACATACTACCCCAGACACCCCGTGCTTGACACCTGCGCCCCGGTGGCGCTTGTGAATTGAAGGCCCATTCGCAGCGGAGTCTCCCATGGCAGCGCGGCTTCCCACGTTCAGCGATCTCCTGGCGGCGCGGCAGCGGCTCGGGACGCTCGCATGCCGCACGCCACTGATCGAGCATCCGGCGCTGAACGCGCGGGTCGGCGGGCGGGTGCTGCTGAAGGCCGAGAACCTGCAGCGGGTCGGCGCCTTCAAGTTCCGCGGCGCCTACAACAAGGTGGCGCAGGTGGACAAGGCGGAGTTTCCGGGCGGCGTGGTGGCCTGCTCGTCCGGCAACCACGCCCAGGGCGTGGCCGCGGCGGCGACGCTGATGGGGCTCAAGTCGGCGATCGTGATGCCGGCCGACTCGCCGCGCATCAAGATGGAGCGCACGCGGGCTTTCGGCGCCGAGGTCGTGCCCTACGATCGCGTCAAGGAGGACCGCGACGCCATTGCGCGCGAATTGTGCTCCAGCCGCCGCGCGGCCCTGGTGCATCCCTTCGACGATGTCGACGTGATCGCCGGCCAGGGCACGGCGGGCCTCGAGATGATGGAGCAGGCCGAGGCCGTCGGCGCGATTCCCGACATCGTGCTGGTGGGCGCTTCGGGGGGTGGGCTGATCAGCGGTGTCTCGATCGCCGTCAAGGAGAAGAGCCCGTCGACGATCATCTACTCGGTGGAGCCCGCCGGCTTCGACGATCTCGCCCGTTCGCTCGCGAGCGGCACGCACCAGAGGAACGCGAAACTGTCGGGCTCCATCTGCGACGCGCTGCTGGCGGCGACGCCCGGCGAGATCACCTTCGAGGTGGCCAAGCGCAATCTGGCGGGCGGCCTGTCGGTGACGGACGAGGAGGCGAGGGCCGCGGTGCGCTACGCCTTCGAGGAACTGAAGCTGGTGGTGGAGCCGGGCGGCGCGGTCTCGCTGGCCGTGATCCTGGCCGGCAAGATCCCCCTGCAGGGCAAGACCGTCGCGGCTCTGCTGTCGGGCGGCAACATCGATCCTTCCCTGTTCGCCGAGATCATCCAGGACCGGCGGCACGCTGCGTGACCCTAGTGTCCTGATCGCGAAATTCGTCACATTGTGCGGCGGGCTCGGAACGAATTTCGCGATCTGAAGGACACTAGTGAATTATGGATTCTAGTGTGATTCAGATCGAGAAGTCCGCTTCCCAACCTAGCCCAGAGCGATGGTGCGGACTTCTCGATCATCACACTAGCGTCATGAGCGCGAAGACATGAGCGAGACGGGCGCCGCCGAGCGCGAGCGGCGATCCTTCGCCACCCGGGTCTCCCTGCTGTTCGCCGCGATCTTCACGGTCGCCGGCTCCAGCATGCCCTACCTGCCGGTGTGGCTCGACTGGACCGGGCTCGGCCCGCGCGAGATCGCCATCATCACCGCGACGCCGCTGTTCGTGCGCGTCGCCGTCACCCCGGTCATCGCGGTTGCCGCGGACCAGGCCGGCGACCATCGCCGGTTCCTGATCGGCCTGTCCTGGGCGGGGCTTGCGGCGCTGATCGTCCTGTCGCAGGCGCGGGGCTTCGGGCCGATCCTGGCCTGCACGCTGCTGTTCGCGCTGGCGTGGACGACGATCATGCCGCTCACGGAGACCGTGGCCATGAGCGGCGTCAAGAGCGCCGGCCTCGACTACGGGCGCATGCGGCTGTGGGGATCGCTGAGCTTCATCGCCGCGAGCCTCGGCGGCGGCTGGGTGGTGGAAGGCCTGGGGCCTGGCTCGGCCATCTGGCTGGTCGTGTTCGGCATGGCCCTGACGACCTGCGCGACGCACGGGCTGGCGCGCCCCATCGGTCTCGGCCGGCTCAAGGCGGCGACGAGCGCGCCGCGGCTGGAGTTCGCAGGCGCCATCGCCCTGCTGCGCTCGCGTACCTTCCTCGTATTCCTGGTGGCCGCAGGCGGCGTGCAGTCCGCCCATGCGGTGCTCAACACCTTCGGCGTGCTGCATTGGCGCGCGCTCGGCCTCTCGGCCGGGTGGTGCGGCGCCCTGTGGGCCATCTCGATCGTCTCGGAGGTGGCGCTGTTTGCCTTCTCGCGCGCCGTGCTGGCGCACATCACTCCCGTCGGCCTGATCACGGTGGCGGCCGGCGCGGCGCTTCTGCGCTGGACCGCGATGGGCTTCGATCCGCCGCTGGCCCTGCTGTTGCCGCTGCAGATCCTGCACGGCGTGACGTTCGGGGCCACGCACCTGGGCGCCATCCACTTCATGGGACGCACGGTGCCCGAGGGCCAGGCAGGCACGGCACAGGCGCTCTACGCCTCCGTCACCGGCGGCATTGCCATGGGCGGCGCCATGCTGCTCGCCGGGCCGCTCTATGCCGCCTACGCCGGGCGCGCCTATTGGGCGATGGCGGTGCTGGCGGCGGTCGGGTTGGGGGCGAGCCTCGTGCTGCGTCGTAGGATGCAGTAAGCGTCATCCCCACAGCCGGGCCTCGGGCGGGTGCACGAGAGCGCCGTCGTAGCGCAGGGCGGGATCGCGATCGCGCGCCAGCAGCAAGGGTCCGTCGAGGTCGACCCAGTCGGCGCCCTGGGCGAGCAGCATGGCCGGCGCCATGGCGAGCGAGGTCGACACCATGCAGCCGACCATGATCCCGAGGCCGCGCCGGCGCGCCTCCGCGACCAGTGCCAGCGCCTCGGTGAGGCCGCCGGCCTTGTCGAGCTTGATGTTGACGGCATCGTAGCGCCCGGCGAGAGCCGCGAGGCCGGCGCGGTCGTGCAGGGATTCGTCGGCGCAGACGGGAACGAGGCGCTCACCCTCGAGCGCCGCATCGGCGCCGGCGGGCAGCGGCTGCTCGATCAGCTCGACGCCGGTCTCGGCGGCGACGGCCATGAGCAAGGGCAGCAGCGCCGGCGTCCAGGCCTCGTTGGCGTCGGCGACGAGGCGCGCGGCGGGACACGCGGCGCGGACCTGGCGCAGGCGCACGTCGTCGCCGGCCCCGCCGAGCTTGAGCTTCAAGAGGGGCATGCCGCGCGCCACTGCCGCCGCCGCGCTCGAGGCCATCGCCTCCGCGCTGTCGAGACTGATGGTGTAGCAGGTGGTCGCCGGTTTCAGAGGAGGGAGACCGGCGAGCCGTGCGGCCGGCGTGCCGGAGCGCTTGGCCTCGTAGTCCCACAGCGCGCAGTCGAGCGCATTGCGGGCGGCGCCCGGCGGCAATTGCTGGAGCAGATTGGCGCGGCTGCCGAGTGCGCCCCGCATGGAGAGGATGGCGTCGCGCACGCCCGCGACCGTCTCGCCGTAGCGCGCGTAGGGCACGCACTCGCCGCGTCCGGTCACCGTGCCGTCGCCCACCTGCGCCACCACCACGGTCGCCTCGCGCTTGGCCCCGCGCGCAATCACGAACGCCCCGGCAATCGGCCAGGTCTCGACAACGGCATCGATGGTGAGGGCAGTCATCGAACCATCATTCCACGGGCAGGTGAGGACATCCAAAAAAAACTCCCCAGCAATTCGCGATCGCCACCGGGTGGCTCCCGGCAACACACGTCCGCAACGCTTCCCTCTCCCCTTTGGGGAGAGGACGTGAGGCCATGACTTGCGGCCGCGGCCACCACCGGCAGAAGCTCGATTGCGCGGTCGTAAGTCATCTGGCTGAACTGGTGAGGGGGGACTTCCTTATTCGCGGTAGCGAAGGCCCCTCATCCGGCCTTTCGGCCACCTTCTCCCGTCGCGCTGAAAGCGCGCCTTCGGCACGACGGGGAGAAGGAACTTCGCGGTTCACACGGGAGAAGATTTTTCCGGTGCGAGGAGATGGTTGCTACCTCGCCCCGCGCAGGCGCTCGACGAGGTCCTGGGTGGGGTAGGAGTTGGCGGGAAGGCCGAGCTTGAGCTGCGCGGCCTTGACGCCCGCGCGCGTCGCCGCGCCCAGCTTGCCATCGACCTCGCCGACCGCGAAGCCGCGCCGTACCAGCAGCTGCTGCAGCTCCTTCATCTGCTGGAACGACCACTCCGGCACCTGGGCGCTACCGCGGCTGAACGGCGGGGCGCCGCTGAGGCGCGTCGCCAGATGCGCGGCGGTGATGCAGTAGCTCAGCGACTGGTTCCATTTCGGATAGATCTGGAAATTCTCGTAGGCCAGGAACGCCGGGCCGAAGCGACCCATCGGCAGCAGCAGCGAGGCCGGAAGGCCGTCGGACGGCAGCGGCTTCCCGTCGGCGGAGGTCACGCCCCAGCTCGCCCACTTGGAGCGCGGATGCAGGATGGCGAGGTCGGCCTGGTCCCAGGCGAGGTTGGAGGGGACGCGCACCTCCTGCAGCCAGGGCTGGCCGCGCTGCCAGCCGAGGAAGACGATGAACTTGGCGGTGGAGGCGATCACGTCCGGCACGCTGCGAATGAGATTGCGGCGGCCGTCGCCGTCATAATCCACCGCGTGCTTGAAGTAGTGCGAGGGCAGGAACTGCGTCTGGCCGAGCTCGCCGGCCCACGATCCGATCATCTCGCCGGGCGTCAGGTCGCCTTTGTCGATGATGCGCAGGGCGTCCATCAGCTCGCCGCGGAACATCTCGGGACGGCGGCAGTCATAGGCCAGCGTGGCGAGCGAGCGCAGCACGGGCAGGTCGCCCATGCCGGCGCCGAAATCGCTCTCCAGCGCCCAGAAGGCGGCGATCACGGGGCCCGGCACGCCGTATTCCTGCTCGACCTTGGCGAACAGGTCGCGATGCTGCTTGAGCTTGGCGGCGCCGCTTTGGATGCGGTTCTGCGATATCAGCTTGCCCGCGAACGCCGTGAAGCTCTGCGCAAAGAAGCTCTGCTTGCGGTCGCGCGAGATGATGCCGGGGTCCATGGTCATGCCGTCGAGGGCTGCCGAGATGGTGGCGCGCGAGATGCCGCTGGCAGCGGCCTCCTTGCGGAAGTCCGCCAGCCACCGTTCGAAGCTGCCGGTGTTCTGGCAGTTGGCGTTGGCGGCCGCGACGGGTGCGGACTGGGCTGCTGCGGGAGCAGCACCCGCGCACGCAATCATCGCCGCTACTATCGCCAACTTCGCCGCCGTCTTGCGCATGAATATCGCCTGCTGGTGTTGAGAGCCCTGGTGCGGGCAAATGAGGGCTTGATGGCGACTTCGTCAAGCGCATCGCGGCGCTTCGGCCGGGGAAGGATCGGTTGCGGGCGTCAACTCGCTGCAACACTTCGACGGACGTGCCCGGCGAACTCTCTTGCCACGGGGCTCAGCCCGGCGGACTGATAGAGATTGATGCGGAACATCGGCAGCTTCGGCAATCGCCGGTCCGATCTCGATGATATCCAGGCTCTCCGGCACCGAGTGGCTGAGAAGCGGCGCCACCGCGAGATCGGCTTCGAGCGTCGCGCGCACCGGCTCCATGTTGCTGACTTCGCAAATGGCTTGCCAATGGCGGCGTGCCTTCTTCAGGGCGGCGATGGCAACCGGCCGGAAGACGCACGTATCGGCGCCGAGAGACACCGGCAACGGGTCCTTGCTGTAGGCGTCGCCGTCGCGCGCGCCTGTCCAAACGAGCCGGTCGCTGCGCAAAGTCTCGCCGCCCTTGCCGCACCCTAGCTCGGTCGTCAAAGCGAGATCGATCCTGCCCGACTTCAATTCGTCGAGCAGCACGACCGTGTCCTGGCAAACGAGCGTGACGCGGATGCTCGGGAATGCCGTACTGAAACGGCGCAGGATCAGCGGGGCATAGCTGCCGATGATGTCATAGGGCGCGCCAAATCGCACCTCGCCTTTGAATACGGGCTGGCAGAGCGCGGCGAGCAGCTTGTCGTTGGCGGCCAGGAATTGCTTGGCCGTCGCAACCAAACGCTGTCCCTCGGGCGTCAGTGCCAGGCGACGGCCTGCGCGCACGAAGAGGCGCCCAACCGAAAGTTCTTCGAGACGCCCGATCTGCTGGCTGATGGCGCCCTGCGTGAGGTTGAGTTGCCGGGCAGCGAGGGTCACGCTGCCCGTCTCCACGACAGCCAGGAAGGCGCGGGTGACTGCCACGTCGACATTTCGGATCATGCAATTTAATCCATTAGGAAGCGTGAAGATACGTATTAGACACATTAGATATATTAATGATCGTGGAATTGCTAGCCATCAGCGCACCGCGCAATTCGGGGAGATGGCAGGCCATGATCACAGGAGTTTGGGTCCCGCTCGTCACGCCGTTCAAGGATGGTGCACTCGATCTCCCAAGCTATCGGCGCTTGATCGAGCACTACATCGGCAAGGGCGTTTCCGGCCTGTTTCCGCTGGGCACGACCGGCGAAGCGCCGACCCTCGACGACAGCGAAGAGGATACGATCGTTGCAGAGACTATAGAGGTGGTTGCGGGGCGCGTCCCCGTCTTCGTCGGCATCGGCAGCAACGCCACAGCCAAAGTGATCAAGACGATCAAGCGTCTGGGCCGGCGCGAATTCCCGGGCATCGTTTCGGTCTGCCCCTACTACAATCGACCGACGCAAGCCGGCATGCGCGTGCACTTCACGGCCATCGCCGAGGCTACCGACCGTAAGATCCTGATCTACAACATCCCCTATCGAACCTCGGTCAACCTGACCAATGAGACGCTGCTGCGCCTTGCGGAATTGCCGAACATCGTCGGCGTCAAGGACAGTTCGGGAAGCAATGCGCAGTCGCTCGATCTGCTTGCCACTCGGCCAGCAGGCTTCTCGGTTCTGACAGGCGAGGACGCGCTGTTCTTTCCGATGCTGTGCAGCGGCGCGGACGGCGGAATACTGGCATCAGCCCACGTTGCAACCGATCGGTTCGTCAACATTGCCAAGCATGTTGCGGCCAACGATCACCTGGGTGCCCGCGCGATCTGGCAGCCGTTGCAGCGGTTCATCCCAAAGCTGTTCCAGGAGGCCAATCCGATGCCGATCAAGCACTGTCTGTGGCGTCAGGGATTGATCGCCTCTCCGGAATGTCGATTGCCGCTGACATCGGTATCCCCTGAGCTGGGCGGCGTCCTCGACCGTCTGCTCGCGAATCTCGCGTAGTCCTTCCACCGACTTAGGATGGCCCGGGGCAAAGCTCGAATGCGCGCACGAACGCGGGCTCGGGCGAGGGGAAGCGGGCGATGGTCCGGCCGTTGGGCGCGTGCACCTTGATGAAGGCGTCGGCCTGCGGCTGCTCCAGCCCATCGTCCACCTGCAGCACCGTGTAGTTGACGGATGCGCCGGTCTCGGAGCGGATCAATAGGGCGACCCGGCCGCCGTAGCTGGCCGAGTAGACGTCGCAGGACGAAGGCCGCGGCGTTCCCGCGGGCGCGATTGGCGATCCGGAGCCCTCCCGCGCCGATGCGCCCGCAAGCGCCGCCACGCGGGGTCGTGTCGAAGACGCGCCTTCAGCACGCCGCGAGCGCTGCTCCTCGAAGTCGTCGGCGGACGGATTCAGCGGCTCGCCGGTCGCCGTGCAATTGGCTTTGCGATAGCCGTCGGCCACCCACTCGATCGACTTGGCGTAGTTGCGGTCGGCAGCCCAGCGATTGGTGAGGTCGTCGAAGCGCACCTTCCTGCGCAGCGCCAGCGACAGCTCGACGATGTCGTCCTGCTTCTCGCGCGTGCGCGGCGCCAGCGGGTTCTTCACCCGTTCGCCGGAATAGGCGACGAGGTGCTGCATCTGCGCCAGCACGCCGCTGGATACGTCGGGGAAGCTGTCGCCCGGCACGCCGCCGCCCGTGGTGCCGATGCCGGCGAAGTTGTTCTGCTTGGGATCGACGTCGCCCCAGCGGCCGCTGCCGGTCTTGTAGGACAGGTAGTTGGTCTCGAGCAGCATCTGGTAGAAGGCGTAGTCCCAGCGGATACGCAGGGCCTCGCCGTGCTGCTTGTAGTAGCGGGCGATGTCGCGGAAGCGCGGGTCGAGATCGCGCGTGCGCTCCATCAGGAGCCGATTGAGGCGACTGGGCGTCACGCAGGCCGGCACCGCCTGGCCGGCCGCCAGGCGGATCTCCGGCAGGGTCGGCCCGCCGCGCGCCGATGCCGGCTGTGGGCCGGCGCCGATGGCGGCAAACAGGGCGCCGACCAGCAGCGCCCCTCGCTTTGGTTGGATTGGCATCGGTTCGCCGTCGCTTGCGCTGGCCTCAGCCTTCGGGGCAGAGCTCGAAGGCCTTGTCGAGTGCTACGGCCTGGCTGCCGAACTCGCCGGCGATGGCACCTTCCTTGGCGTAGGCCGAGATGAAGGCGTCCGCCTCGCGCTTCTCGGCGCCCTCGTTGACGTCCAGCACCGTGTAGTTGACCACCTTGTCGATCACCGAGCGGATGATCAGCGCCTTCTGGCCGCCGTAGCTGGCGGTCCAGACGCGGCACTTCTGGCCGGCGGCCGGCGGCGGGGCGGCCTCGACGAGCGGCTTGGCGGCACCGGCGGCAGAGGCCGTCTTGAACGACGTCGGCTTCTCGGCCGGGGGGGCGGCGGCTGCCGTCGTCTTGGGTGCAGCGGGCGGGCTCGCGGCGGCTGCCTTGGCCTTGGCGGGGGCGTCGGCCTTGGGGGTGGACTCCAGGATCTTTGCCGCCACGGGATCGGCCGGGGCCGGCGTGTCGGGTACGAACCGCTCGGCGACCGCGGGCTTATCGGCCTCCGGCGGCGGGGCATTGAGCACCTTGAAGGGCATGGGCGGAGTCTTGGCCGTGGCCGCAACCGAGGCCGTCTCCTGGACGCCCAGAGAGGAGCGCCGCGCGGTCTCGTCGGCCTTGCCCTCCTCCAGCGCGCGCTTGGCAAGCTCCTGCCCCGAAGGCTGCTGCTTCCTGGCTTCGGCCAATCTCAGCTCGCGCCGTACGGCAGTTGCGAGCTCAGGCCGCGGATCGGGCTTCTCGCAGAACTCCTGGAAGCGCTCCGCGATGCCATCGAGCATGCGCGCGTAGCCGCCGGAGCCGGGTGCCCACTGGGCGGCGAGGTCGGTGAAGGTGATCGGCCGGGTGAAGCGCGACTGCCACTTCGTCAGGACGTTCCATTCCTGGACCTTGCGGGTGCGGTCCGCCACCGGGTTCTCGAGCTTCTCGCCGGAATAGAGCAGCAGGTGCTCGAGGTGGGCGCGCACGCCGGTCGCGACGTCCTTGAAGCTCTCGCCCGGCTCTCCGCCGCCGGTAGCCCCGAGGCCGGCAAAGTTGTTCTGGCTCGCCTTGACGTCGCCAGACCGGCTGCCGTTGCGGTACTTGAGGGCGCCGGTCTCCAGGATCATCTGGTAGAAGGCGAAGTCCCAGCGCACGCCGAGCGTCTCGCCCAGCCGCATGTACTCGCTGGGGACGCTGTCGAAGCGCGGACTTATGTCCGGATTGCGGCTCTTCAGGTACTCCATCATGCGTCCGGGCGTGACGCACTCCGGCACCGTGTTACTCGCGTTGCTGCGTATTTCCGGCAGCCCGGCGGCGCCGGCGTTGTGAAGAGGAGCTGAGGCGAATGCGAGGACGAAGAAAGCTGCAACTCGGCGCTGCATGGGTCACCACCTGATTTCCCTATTCCCCGTGCGCGTACCCGCGTGCGCACACCAAAAATCTCTTTTTAGGTAGGGCCTTAACGTTAACGGGCTGTTAACGCGACGCACTTGCGGGCGCCGCGACTCAACCGAATCGTTCTTTTTCTGCTCCGCCATCCCCACGTCAGCACGTCTCTATGCCGTCGCTGGCAGATTTCGATAAGACCCTCGCGGTCGGCGACCTTCTAGGGAATCGCGTGACCGCTGGCGTTACTGTGCACCGCAACTTTGGGCGAGAGTTGGGGCGATCCAAGGCGTTGCTGTGGCACGCCCCTTTTGTGGGGCTCGCCGTTCCGGGTGGGAATCGACGCCTCTCGTTCTCCCCCTCGCTCGCTCGTGGCTACGGTGTCGATGACGAGCCGCCGCTCGAACTCGAGCGGTGACGGGGAAGGCTAGTCCGAGCAATGAATTCCTGCAGCAATTGCTCAAGCGAGCGGCATGCTCAGCCCACGGATGCGCCTCATAATTAGGCATCCGATGACTTTCGAAAAGCGTTCGGGCTCAAAGTGTTGCGCGACCATCACGCCAGGCAGCGGATAAACGGCAGAGAACCGGAATCCCCATTGCTCCCACGCGAATTCTGGCAAGATAGGTCCCACAAGCCGAATCAGTAGGGAAGCAAACATGACCGCTCGACTTCAACGCATTGCTGGCAGCGCTGCTGCGGCCGCAGCTACGCTGATGCTGCTCGCCGGTCCGGTGTTGGCCGATGGCTACAAGCGCGGCAGCCTCAAGGACCCGCCCAAGCCGGAGGAGAGGTGCAAGCACTCCGCCAACGTGGCCCTCACCACCGACTACGTGTTCCGCGGCATCTCGCAGACCAAGGAAGGCCCGGCCATCCAGGGCGGCTACGACCTGACTTGCGGCATCTTCTACGCGGGCGTGTGGGCCTCCAACCTCGATTGGGGTGGCACAGGGCTGTTCGGCCTGCCCGGCAACTCCGTCGCCAACATCGAGATGGACTGGTACCTCGGCATCAAGCCGGTCACGGGCCACATCACCTGGGACCTCGGCGTGATCTATTACTCCTACCCGAACAGCGCCAAGCTCGGCCTTGACGCGGCTCTTCGCCGTAGACCGGCGGGACTACAACTATCTCGAGCTCAAGGTCGGTGCCAGCACCGAGATCTGGAAGGACGGCACGGTCGGCGTGACGGTCTTCTACTCGCCCGAATACCAGTACGAGGCGGGCAGCGTGTGGACGACGGAAGCCTCCTTCACGCAGGTCTTCCCGAAGTTCTCCGCGATCCATCGCGAGTGGACGCCCAGCTTCAGCGCGCTGCTTGGCTGGCAGAAGGCTGCGAGCGACAAGGCTATCTACGTCAACAACATCACTGGTGACGACAGCAGCTACCTCTACTGGAACGCGGGCGTGTCCTTCGGCTTCCTCGAGAAGTGGTCGATCGACTTCCGCTACTGGGATACGAACATCGACAAGCAGCCCGGCTTCGGCAGCTGCAGCATCGATCTCTTCTCCTGCGACCAGCGGTTCGTAGCGACCCTGAAGTTCACGTACTGATCGGCTTGAACGACGCAATGCTCAGGGCCCCCGTTTTCCGGGGGCCCTTTTCTTTTGGGGCACTACGCAGGTCAGGTGTTGGCGTCCCTTTGCGCCGGTTCGGGGCGCGGTGATGATCTCGGCCAGAATGCCGGCTCGCGGCTCTGCTGGATCTATGTTAAGGTAAACCATTACGCATTTGGCACGTTCGCCGCGTATCTTTGCTGAGTCCGCAATGTCATGAACGATGTCACCAGCCGGGCCATAGCGGCCATTGGGCGAGACGACCCCTCCGCTGACTGGATACTCGAGCCGCAGGAGCATGCCGCCAGGCTGCCGCCCGAAGCGGGCGCTCTGAAGCGCATTCTCGCGCGGGCAGTGCACCGCGAGACCATGGCCCAGTATTTTCAGGGCGACACGAAGGCTCTGTCGGCTCAAGCACGCTACAAGCGGGCCGGTCGCGTCGCGCTCGGGGCCTCTCTCGGGGCGACCCTGATCGGGGCGGCATTCATCCTTCCCGCCTCTCAGCGGCTGCCGCCCGACGTGCATTCATTGGCCACCCTGGCGGAGTATTGCCTGCTGTTCTTCGCCTTCCTGGCAGCACGCTACATCGCGCTCGCGCGCCCGTTCCTGCCCCACGCACATTCTCGCACTTGAGACGGCGCGCCAGCGCTGTGCGCCCGTCGGCGTCGTTGGCGATCCGAACCGGGGTTCCGATCGTCGCTGCGACGTCCAGGTACTTCTTGCAAATATCCACACCGATCCATGCGCTTGATGTGGTCATCTTGTCCCTGCCTTGTCTGCGGCCTTGAGCCTGGCAACCGTTCGGGCTGATGATGCAGCGGGGCAGGATCGGGCTACACCCAGGCTCGCGCCTGCGGTTGGGTATGATCCCCCACCTCGCCCAGCGATCCCCCCGCGGGGACGGCTTCACCGACACAGTGCCTGAGTTGCGAGAGACAAGGTTGGGTCAAGCGAAGCAGACCCAACACCCGTCTTGCTTGTCGCTCGCGTCGGGTCAGCGCTGACGCTTGACCCAACTTACGATTTACGGGCGCGGTGGCTGGCACGACTTGTCGGGCGCGGCTGCCCGGCAGCATGCGGTAGAGCAAGCCGTCCTTCAATATCAGGTGGTGCCGGAGAACCAGGCCGAGATGTCCGGCGAGCGCAAGCAGGAGCGCGTAGCTGGCGAGGATGTGGATCCACTTGGCGACGAAGGCCAGGGCCGGCCATGTGCCGATCGGATTGGGCAGATCGAGGACGCCGAACAGGTTCACCCCGTAGCCGCCGGCCATCACGTACAGGTAGCCGCTGTACGGCATGGCGAACATGGCTGCGTACAGCACCCGCTCGGCGCGATGGACGAACTTGCGTTCCGCTTCGCTCAGTCCCGGCGCCCAGGGCGGCAGTCGCCGTGCTTGCGCGCGACCAGGCGCAACACCGCGACGACGAGCGCGACGAGGCCGATCGACTTGTGCCAGTTGTAGTAGGTGTCCTGGCTGAGACCGAGCGCCGTCCCGCCCGCATCGATGCGCAGCATGACGTTGGCGGCGGCGAACTGGAACGCGAACAGCGCGACCACCAGCCAGTGGAACAGCTTGGTCAGCGCCCCGTAGCCGTTCTGCGTGTTCAGCAACTCATGGCGCCGCGTTGCCTTCTGCAGCCGAGGAGATGAGCACCGTCCGCCGGAGGATAATCTGCGCAGGCCGGCCACGGAAGCGGCGCTCGCCCGACCTCCGCGACATCCGCCAAGCAATGCACGCTGCGCACGATCTCGAGTGAGCGCGCCTCACTCCTCGCCGAGCGGCGGCAGCGGCTCCTCGGGGTCGTCGCTGGCATCCAGAGGCAGCTCGTCGGGCATCAGGGCGGCGGCGTCGGTCGGCTCGGGCACGGTGAAATCGGGCGGCAGGTTGCTGTCGAGCAGGCCGCTGCCCTTGAGCTCGGTGAGGCCGGGCAGGTCCTTGATGGCGTCGAGGCCGAAATGGTCGAGGAACTGCTCGGTGGTGCCGTAGGTGATAGGCCGGCCCGGCGCGCGCCGGCCGGCCGCGCGGGCGCACCCAGCCGATCTCCATCAGCACGTCGAGCGTACCGGCGGAGGCGACGACACCGCGGATCTCCTCGATCTCGGCGCGCGTCACGGGCTGGTGGTAGGCGATGATGGCCAGGGTCTCCATGGCCGCCTTCGACAACCGCCGCTGCTCGACTGCGTTGCGCTCGAGCAGGTAGGAGAGGTCCTCGGCCGTGCGGAAGGCCCACTTGCCCGCGACCTTGACCAGGTTGATGCCGCGGCTGGCGTAGAAGCCCTTCAGCTCCTCGAGCAGCGCGGCCACGTCGTCGTCGGATCCCAGGTGCGTGCGCAGGTAGTTCTCAGCCAGCGGCTCGGAGGCGGCAAACAGCAGCGCCTCCAGGATGCGAAGCTGATCGCGGCGGTCGGCGGAAGGCAGACGGCCAACGTTGGGCGGCAGGCCGCGCCAGCCCTCGTGCGCCAGGACCTCGCTCGCATCGACTGCGGGCTCGTTCCTGTCGGCGTCCTCGCGTGCTTCCTCTGGCTCATCCCTCTGCGGGACCACGGTGAGCTTCGGCGGAACCATCTCTGCTCCCCTTTTTCTTCTGCAGGCTCTAGCTCCGACTACCAACTCACCTCAACCGATAGGCTGCCACGACGCCCCTTCCTCGCGCTTGCGCACATAGATGGGCGCGAACGGCTCCGCCTGCGAGATCTCGACCAGGCCCTCGCGCGCCATCTCCAGCGTCGCCCCGAAGGACTCGCCACCGCCGTCTTGGCGACCTCGGGCGTGGCCAGGTACTGCTCGAAGTAGTTCGACAGCTGCAGCCACTCGCCCGTCCATTCGCCGATCATGGCCTCGAGCCGTTGGCGCGCCTCCTTGATCGACCACACCGTGCGCCTGTGCACGACATGTACGCGCTTGGTCGTGCGCCGCCGCTGCTCGGCGTAGGCCTTCAGCAAATCGTAGATGACGCCGGTATACTGCCGCACGCGGATCGTGCGCATTCCCTCCGGCATCCCGCGCGCGAAAATGTCGCGACCGAGCCGCTTGCGCGTCATCAGGACGGCCGCGGCGTTGCGCATGGCCTCCAGGCGCTTGAGCCGGAACGCCAGGCGGGCGGCCAGCTCCTCGCCGCTGGGCTGGCCCTCGGCGACCGCCTCGCGTGGCGCAGCAGCTTCGACTTCAGGAAGGCGAGCCAGGCGGCCATGACGAGATAGTCGGCCGCAAGCTCAAGCCGCAGCTTGCGCGCCTCGGCGATGAACAGCAGATACTGGTTGGCCAGCGCCAGCACGGAGATCTTGGCAAGGTCCACTTTCTGGGTGCGCGCCAGGGCCAGCAGGACGTCGAGCGGGCCCTCGAACCCATCGAGGCTCACGACCAGCGCTTCATCCGTCCCTACGGCGTCCTCGGCGGCTTCCCAGGCCTCGAACTCGGCGCCGGTCTGCACCTCGGGCGCGGGCGTCGCGGCGGCATCCTGGGGCGTCTCGGGCGTGGGCGCGCCGGCATCGGCCATGCTGGTTTCCAGTTCCTAGAACACGATCGTGTCCGATCGAAGCATCTCGACGTATCCGATACGTGAATCATGTTCTCGAGAATTTGAAGGTCGGTTCCACGCTTCGGCCGCGACGTTGCCGTTGAGACAATGCTCGTCCGAGGCGATCCCGCCCTGGCGGTGGAAAACCTGTGGATCATTACAGTCAGATTACACTGATTCAGGCCGTCTGGTGCAGCACCTCGGCTATGCACGACTTAAGCCTCGGCCACCTCGAAGGGCTGCTGTTGCCCGAATACGGCACGCGCGCGCTCGAATCGCGCAAGCGCCCGGCCCGCGAGCGTAGGCGCGACAGCGGCAACGGCCTCAGTTTCCTCCAGCCCACCGTTGCATGCCAGCACCACGTCCGAGCCGGCGGCGATCACGGCGGCTGACCGTTCAGCCACGCTGCCGGAGAGGGCCTGCATCGCCAGGTCGTCGCTCATGAGCAGGCCGTCGAAGCCGACTGCCGCGGATGATCTCCCCGGTCACGCGCTTGGAGACGCTGGCCGGCGCGTCGCAATCGATCGCCGCGAACACGACATGCGCGGTCATCGCCGCGGGCAGGCCGGCAAGCTTGCGGAACGGCACGAAATCGGTGGCTTCCAGCTCCTCGCGCGTCGCCGACACGGTGGGCAGGTCGAAATGGCTGTCAGCAGTGGCGCGGCCATGGCCAGTTGCGCCGATGAAGCTGACCACGCTGACGATCAGCTTCTTCGCCACCGCCTCGCCAACGCCGCCATCGTCGCGCTAGCAGTTGTACAGGCGATCGTCTCCATCCACGCCGTGGCTGCCGGGAGCCGGCACATCCACCAGCGGCGCGCAGTTGGTGTTGATGCCGGCCGCACGCAGGTCCGCCGCCGTAAGGCGGGCCGCGGCGCGCACCGCCCGAAGCGCCCGCTGCGGATCGCCGGGATACGCCTTGGCGTAGGCCGCGGCCGCCGGCAGCGTCCGCCAATGGGGCGGCCGCAGGCGCTGCACGCGCCCACCCTCCTGGTCGATGAGGACCATGATCTCCTCGCCGACCGCCGCCGTGGCGGCCTCGGTCAGGCGGCGCAGCTGCTCGGGGTCGACGGCATTGCGCGCGAACAGGATGACGCCGCACGGCCGAGTGTCGCGCAGCACCGCCGCCTCGCGCTCGGTGAGCTCGGGGCCCGCCAGCCCGGTGATGAATGCCGACAGCATGCTGGAATTACTCTTGCCGACGACTGGCTGCCGGGCCGCTCGGCTCCACGACACCACGCCGAGCGCGCCGATTCCGGCGGCAATGGTGCGCCGACTTACACTGGGCACTCGACACACCCGCTACTGCGCGCGAAGGCGTCGGGCTCACGATCGCCTCAGTACGCGGTCACCCAGCAACCGGCGAAACCGGCCGTCTTGAGCTGCGCGCACAAACTGCTTGCCGCCTCTCTGCGAGCCCGGTGGGCCGACCACGAGCCGGTAAAACACGCCCTTCTCACCGAGGTTGGCTTCCTGCACGTCGGGCGTCTTGCTGGAGAGCACGTCGCCATACTTCTCCTGCATGTTGGCGAAGATCTTAAGCGCGTCCATGCGCGTCTTCTGCGACGACAGCACGGCCACGAACCCGGCACCGGACGACGCCGTTGCCGTGGGCACGGAGGCCACCTTGGCCTTCGGTACGGCAGCCTTCTGGGCGCAGCCTTGGCGACGACCGGCAGCCTTGCGCACGGGAGGCGCAGGCTCCGCCGCTGCCACTGGTGGCGCGTCGGCGGCAGACGCCACTCGCACCGGAGGCTGAGGTGGCGGGAGGCATCCCGGCCGGCGGAGGAAGCTGAACGCGGGCTGCCGAAGGAGGGCCCCCCTGCGGCGGCATCTGCATGCGCACCTGACCCTGCTGGTCTATGGGCTCCAGCATGACTCCGGGTACGCCGACCAGCGGCGCCGGAGCGGGCGGCGGCGCTGCTGCCGCAACCACCGGCGGCATCGGCTGCGGGCCGCTGGGCGTGATCGGGATGGTCCTCACCCTGCGCGGGCCGTTGGGATCGTCGCCCTCCTGCGCCTCGGGAGCAGCGCCACCCGTCGACGTCGACCCGGTCTCGTCGCCGAGACGGTTCAGGAGCTTCTTGTCAGTGTGCGGGAAACCCTTGCCGTCGGCGACCTCGGGCTTGGACTTGACCGGCCCCTGCGTGTCCTTGATGACCGCGACCGGTCCCGTGCGCGCCGGGAAGAGCTACCTTGTAGGCGTAGGCCATGCCGCCGCCGAGACCGATCGCCCCGACCAGCGCGGCGACGATCATCAGGCCGCGGCGACCGCGGCGCGGCTCCTCCTCTTCCTCGGCCGTGGCCTCGTCGAACTCGGCGTCCGTCTCGCCGTAGCCCTGCGGGGCGGCGAACGGCGGCGGCTCGTGCTGGCCCTGGAAGGGCGCGGCCTCGGGCTGGGCGAAGCCCTGCTGGCTCGAGGCCGGCATGTAGTTGCCGAGATCGTAGCCCTGAGGGTCGGCCTGGTGCGCCCCGGGCTGGCCCGCCAGCTGTCTCCAAGGGGGAGCGGCGGCGGGCTGCTGCGGCGCTGCTGCGTGCGGAAAGCCGAACGGCGGTTGCGGCTCGGCGTTGTGCTGGCCGTAGCCGTAGTTCGGATCGGATCGCGGCCGGCTGGGGGAAGCGGCTGAATGGCAGCTGATGCCCCGATTGCTGCGTCGCGGACGGCGCGAAGCCGCGGCCGGCGTCGTCGTGGGCCGGAGGCGGAAAGCGGTTGAAGGGCAACGGGTGCACTTGTGCCTGATGCGCGGGCGCCTGGTGCGCAGACGCGTGGGGCATCGGCGCCTGCGGCGTAGCCATGCTGGGCGTCATGGCGTAGCCCTGCTGCTGCGGCTGGCCAGGCCTTGCTGCGGCGGCGGCCAGTGCGGCGAAGGCTGCGTGATGGGCTGCGTCGGCTGATCGTCCGACGTCTGCCGCCGTGGTGGCGACCTCAAACCTTGTTGCCCGATCGGACCGCTCCGCGACATGTCCGAGTTCCCCTATCTTATACCCCGTGCACGCTCCGTCGAATCGCGACTTTATCGCATCTCCTCGGGGGCGAGTACGCCAATAATCGCCAGACCCGCGGCCAAAACCTGTGCATTGGCCCGGATCAGCGCGAGGCGTGCGGCGGTCAGATCTCCCGTCATGTGCCTGTATGAAGCGCAAATGTGGCGATTTATCGCCCCGCGTCCACAAAGTGTGGGAAAGCTGAAGCCAAATCATAGAGATAGAACGCGATGCGGTGCGGCTCGTGGGCGCGCGCGGCGCCCTCGACCAGGTTGGGGAAGGCCGCGAGCTTACGAATTCAGCCTGGATCTCGCCCGCGTCCTGCAGCAGCGACAGGTCGGCGCCGGAAACCTGAGGCGACTCCTCGGTCAGCTGAGGAAAGGCCTCCAGCACATTGCGGAACACCGATTTGGCCCGGGCGTGCGCGTACTGAACATAGAATACCGGGTTGTCCTTCGACTGCTCCACCACCTTGGCGAGGTCGAAATCGAGCGGCGCGTCATTCTTGCGATACAGCATCATGAAGCGCACGGGATCGCGGCCGACCTCGTCCACCACCTCGCGCAGGGTCACGAACGTGCCGGCGCGCTTGGACATGCGCACGGGCTCGCCGGCCCGGAACAGGCGCACCAGCTGGCACACCTTGATGTCGAGCACGGCCTTGCCGTCCGACAGGGCCGCCACGATCGCCTTCACGCGCGCCAGGTAGCCCGCGTGATCGGCGCCGAACACGTTGATGAGGTGCTTGAAGCCGCGCGTCAGCTTGTTGTGATGATAAGCCATGTCGGAGGCGAAATAGGTGTAGCTGCCGTCGGACTTCATCAGCGCGCGGTCGACGTCGTCGCCGAACGCGGTCGACTTGAACAGCGTCTGCTCGCGGTCCTCCCAGTCGCCGTCGTCGTGGCCCTTCGGCTTCTCCAGCCGCTCGAACACGAGCCCCATTGCGCGCAGCTCCGCGATCGTCTCGGCCACCTCGTCCTCGCCCTTCGTCAGCGACCGCTCGGGAGAAGAACACCTCGTGACGGATGTTGAGCGCGGCGAGGTCCTCCTTGATCATCACCAGCATGGCCGCGACGGACACGTCGCGCACCAGCGGCAGCCAGCGCTCCTCGGGAAAGTTCAGCAGCGCGTGTCCGTGCTCTTGCGCCAGCGCCTGCCCGACGGGCTTTAGATAGTCGCCGGGTAGAGGCCGGCCGGGATCACGCCGATCGCCCGCCGAGCGCCTCGCGGTAGCGGAGGTGGACGGAGCGCGCGAGCGTCAGCACCTGCGCGCCGAAGTCGTTCACGTAGTACTCGCGGGTGACCTCGTGGCCGCTCCAGGCGAGCAGGCGCGCCACCGCGTCTCCGGTGACGGCGTTCCGGCCGTGGCCGACGTGCATGGGGCCGGTGGGGTTCGCGGAGACGTACTCGACGTTGACCTTCTCGCCGCGCCCGATCTCTGCCCGCCCATAGGCCCGGCCTTCAGGATGGCGGCGACGACG
>CAVZEC010000008.1:0-254661 GCA_963774165.1 uncultured Alphaproteobacteria bacterium
GGCGGGCGGAGATCAGCCGCGGCGAGAAGGTCGACGTCGAGTACGTCTCCGCGAACCCGACCGGCCCCATGCATGTCGGCCACTGCCGCGGCGCGGTGTTCGGCGACGCGCTGGCCAATCTGCTGGCATTCGTCGGCCACGACGTCACGCGCGAGTATTACGTCAACGACGCCGGCGCCCAGGTCGATGCTCTCGCCCGCTCCGTCTTCCTGCGCTACCGCGAGGCGCTGGGCGAGGCGATCGGCGAGATCCCGGCTGGCCTCTATCCCGGCGACTATCTCAAGCCCGTCGGGCAGGCGCTGGCGCAAGAGCACGGACATGCGCTGCTGAACTTTCCCGAGGAGCGCTGGCTGCCGCTGGTGCGCGACGTGTCCGTCGCGGCCATGCTGGTGATGATCAAGGAGGACCTCGCCGCGCTCAACATCCGTCACGAGGTGTTCTTCTCCGAGCGGTCGCTGACGAAGGGCGAGGACGAGGTGGCCGAGACGATCGCGGAGCTGCGCGCAAAGGGGCTCGTGTTCGAGGGGCGGCTGGAGAAGCCGAAGGGCCACGACGACGGCGACTGGGAGGACCGCGAGCAGACGCTGTTCAAGTCGACCGCGTTCGGCGACGACGTCGACCGCGCGCTGATGAAGTCCGACGGCAGCTACACCTATTTCGCCTCCGACATGGCTTATCACCACAACAAGCTGACGCGCGGCTTCAAGCACCTCATCAATGTGTTCGGCGCCGATCACGCGGGCTACCTGGCGCGCGTGAAGGCGATCGTGGCGGCCCTGTCGGACGGCAAGGCCGATCTCGACATCAAGGTGTGCCAGCTGGTGCGCCTGTTCCGGGCCGGCGAGCCCGTGCGCATGTCCAAGCGCGCCGGCACGTTCGTGACCCTGCGCGAAGTGGTGGACGAGGTCGGCCGCGATCCCGTGCGCTTCATGATGCTGTATCGCAAGAACGACGCACCGCTCGACTTCGACCTCGCCAAGGTGGTGGAGCAGTCGAAGGACAACCCGGTATTCTATGTTCAGTACGCGCACGCCCGGGCCAAATCGGTGTTCCGCAACGTGCTGGAGGCGTTTCCTCAGCTGACCGAGGAGTTCGCCTCAGGTTTCCGGCGCCGACCTGTCGCTTCTGCAGGACCCGGGCGAGATCGAGCTGATTTGCAAGCTCGCGGCCTTCCCCAACCTGGTCGAGGGCGCCGCGCGCGCCCACGAGCCGCACCGCATCGCGTTCTATCTCTATGATTTGGCTTCCGCTTTCCACACTTTGTGGACGCGGGGCAATGAATTGCCACATTTGCGCTTCATACAGTCACATGACGGGAATTCTGACCGCCGCACGCCTCGCGCTGATCCGGGCCAATGCACAGGTTTTGGCCGCGGGTCTGGCGATTATTGGCGTACTCGCCCCCGAGGAGATGCGATAAAGTCGCGATTCGACGAAGCGTGCACGGGGTAAAAAATAGGGGAACTCGGACATGTCGCGGAGCGGTCCGATCGGGCAACAAGGGTTGAGGTCGCCACCACGGCGGCAGACGTCGGACGATCAGCCGACGCAGCCCATCACGCAGCCTTCGCCGCACTGGCCGCCGCCGCAGCAAGGCTTCGGCCAGCCGCAGCAGCAGGGCTACTATTTTCCGCAATCTGGCGCGGATGACGCGCAGCATGGCTACGCGCCGCAGGCGCCGATGCCCCACGCGTCTGCGCACCAGGCGCCTGCGCATCAGGCACAAGTGCACCCGCTGCCCTTCAACCGCTTTCCGCCTCCAGCCCACGACGACGCCGGCCGCGGCTTCGCGCCGTCCTCGACGCAGCAATCGGGGCATCAGCTGCCGTTCAGCCGCTTCCCTCAGCCGGCAGCGGATTCCGATCCGAACTACGGCTATGGCCAGCACAACGCCGAGCCGCAACCGCCGTTCGGCTTTCCGCACGCGGCCGCGCCGCAGCAGCCCGCCGCCGCTCCCCCTTGGAGACAGCAGGCGGGCCAGCCCGGGGCGCACCAGGCCGACCCTCAGGGCTACGATCTCGGCAACTACATGCCGGCCTCGAGCCAGCAGGGCTTCGCCCAGCCCGAGGCCGCGCCCTTCCAGGGCCAGCACGAGCCGCCGCCGTTCGCCGCCCCGCAGGGCTACGGCGAGACGGACGCCGAGTTCGACGAGGCCATGGCCGAGGAAGAGGAGGAGCCGCGCCGCGGTCGCCGCGGCCTGATGATCGTCGCCGCGCTGGTCGGGGCGATCGGTCTCGGCGGCGGCATGGCCTACGCCTACAAGGTATTCTTCCCGGCGCGCACGGGACCGGTCGCGGTCATCAAGGACACGCAGGGGCCGGTCAAGTCCAAGCCCGAGGTCGCCGACGGCAAGGGTTTCCCGCACACCGACAAGAAGCTCCTGAACCGTCTCGGCGACGAGACCGGGTCGACGTCGACAGGCGGCGCCGCTCCCGAGGCGCAGGAGGGCGACGATCCCAACGGCCCGCGCAGGGTGAGGACCATCCCGATCACGCCCGGCGGCCCGCAGCCGATGCCGCCGGTGGTTGCAGCAGCAGCGCCGCCGCCCGCTCCGGCGCCGCTGGTCGGCGTACCCGGAGTCATGCTGGAGCCCATGGGTCCAGGGCCGGGTCAGGTGCGCATGCAGATGCCGCCGCAGGGAGGCCCTCCTTCGGCAGCCCGCGTTCAGCTTCCTCCGCCGGCCGGGATGCCTCCCGCCAGGCCTCAGCCTCCGGTGCGAGTGGCGTCTGCCGCCAACACGCCGCCGGTGGCAGCAGCGGAGCCCGCGCCTCCCGTGCGCAAGGCTCCGGTCGTCGCCAAGGCTGCGCCTGAGAAGGCTGCCGTACCGAAGGCCAAGGTGGCCTCCGCGCCCACGGCAACAGCGTCGTCCGGTGCCGGGTTCGTGGCCGTGCTGTCGTCGCAGAAGACGCGCATGGACGCGCTTAAGATCTTCGCCAACATGCAGGAGAAGTATGGCGACGTGCTCTCCAGCAAGACGCCCGACGTGCAGGAAGCCAACCTCGGTGAGAAGGGTGTGTTTTACCGGCTCGTGGTCGGCCCACCGGGCTCGCGAGAGGCGGCAAGCAGTTTGTGCGCGCAGCTCAAGACGGCCGGTTTCGCCGGTTGCTGGGTGACCGCGTACTGAGGCGATCGGGAGCCCGACGCCTTCGCGCGCAGTAGCGGGTGTGTCAGTGCCCAGTGTGAGTTGGCGCACCATTGCCGCCGGAATTGGCGCGCTCGGCGTGGTGTCGTGGAGCCGAGCGGCCCGGCAGCCAGTCGTCGGCAAGAGTGATTCCAGCATGCTGTCGGCATTCATCACCGGGCTGGCGGGCCCCGAGCTCACCGAGCGCGAGGCGGCGGTGCTGCGCGACACGCGGCCGTGCGGCGTCATCCTGTTCGCGCGCAATGCCGTCGACCCCGACCAGCTGCGCCGCCTGACCGAGGCCGCCACGGCGGCGGTCGGCGAGGAGATCATGGTCCTCATCGACCAGGAGGGTGGGCGCGTGCAGCGCCTGCGGCCGCCCCATTGGCGGACGCTGCCGGCGGCCGCGGCCTACGCCAAGGCGTATCCCGGCGATCCGCAGCGGGCACTTCGGGCGGTGCGCGCCGCGGCCCGCCTGACGGCGGCGGACCTGCGTGCGGCCGGCATCAACACCAACTGCGCGCCGCTGGTGGATGTGCCGGCTCCCGGCAGCCACGGTGTCATCGGCGATCGCGCCTATGCGGCCAGCGCGGACGATGTGGCGGCGTTCGGCGCGGCGGTCGCGGAAGGACTGATGGCCGGCGGCGTGCTTCCCGTCATCAAGCACATCCCCGGCCATGGCCGAGCCACCGCCGACAGTCATTTCGACCTGCCCACCGTGTCGGCGACGCGCGAGGAGCTGGAAGCCACCGATTTCGTGCCGTTCCGCAAGCTTGCGGGCCTGCCCGCGGCGATGACCGCGCATGTCGTGTTCACGGCGATCGATTGCGACGCGCCGGCCAGCATCTCCAAGCGCGTGACCGGTGAGATCATCCGCGGCAGCATCGGCTTCGACGGCCTGCTCATGAGCGACGACCTGGCGATGCAGGCCCTCTCCGGCAGCGTGGCTGAAAGGTCGGCCGCTGTGATCGCCGCCGGCTCGGACGTGGTGCTGGCATGCAACGGTGGGCTGGAGGAAACCGAGGCCGTTGCCGCTGTCGCGCCTGCGCTCGCGGGCCGGGCGCTCGCGCGATTCGAGCGCGCGCGTGCCGTATTCGGGCAACAGCAGCCCTTCGAGGTGGCCGAGGCTGAGGCATGCATAGCCGAGGTGCTGCACCAGACGGCCTGAATCAGTGTAATCTGACTGTAGTGATCCACAGGTTTTCCACCGCCAGGGCGGGATCGCCTCGGACGAGCATTGTCTCAACGGCAACGTCGCGGCCGAAGCGTGAAACCGGCTCTGTTCAAATTCTCGAGAACATGATTCACGTATCGGATCGAGTTCGAGATGCTTCGATCGGACACGATCGTGTTCTAGGAACTGGAAACCAGCATGGCCGATGCCGGCGCGCCCACGCCCGAGACGCCCCAGGATGCCGCCGCGACGCCGGGGGGCAGGCCGGCGCCGAGTTCGAGGCCTGGGAAGCCGCCGAGGACGCCGTAGGGACGGATGAAGCGCTGGTCGTGAGCCTCGATGGGTTCGAGGGCCCGCTCGACGTCCTGCTGGCCCTGGCGCGCACCCAGAAAGTGGACCTTGCCAAGATCTCCGTGCTGGCGCTGGCCAACCAGTATCTGCTGTTCATCGCCGAGGCGCGCAAGCTGCGGCTTGAGCTTGCGGCCGACTATCTCGTCATGGCCGCCTGGCTCGCCTACCTGAAGTCGAAGCTGCTGCTGCCCCGCGAGGCGGTCGCCGAGGGCCAGCCCAGCGGCGAGGAGCTGGCCGCCCGCCTGGCGTTCCGGCTCAAGCGCCTGGAGGCCATGCGCAACGCCGCGGCCGTCCTGATGACGCGCAAGCGGCTCGGTCGCGACATTTTCGCGCGCGGCATGCCGGAGGGAATGCGCACGATCCGCGTGCGGCAGTATACCGGCGTCATCTACGATTTGCTGAAGGCCTACGCCGAGCAGCGGCGGCGCACGACCAAGCGCGTGCACGTCGTGCACAGGCGCACGGTGTGGTCGATCAAGGAGGCGCGCCAGCGGCTCGAGGCCATGATCGGCGAATGGACGGGCGAGTGGCTGCAGCTGTCGAACTACTTCGAGCAGTACCTGGCCACGCCCGAGGTCGCCAAGACGGCGGTGGCGAGCTCCTTCGGGGCGACGCTGGAGATGGCGCGCGAGGGCCTGGTCGAGATCTCGCAGGCGGAGCCGTTCGCGCCCATCTATGTGCGCAAGCGCGAGGAAGGGGCGTCGTGGCAGCCTATCGGTTGAGGTGAGTTGGTAGTCGGAGCTAGAGCCTGCAGAAGAAAAAGGGGACAGAGATGGTTCCGCCGAAGCTCACCGTGGTCCCGCAGAGGGATGAGCCGGAGGAAGCACGCGAGGACGCCGACAGGAACGAGCCCGCGGTCGATGCGAGCGAGGTCCTGGCGCACGAGGGCTGGCGCGGCCTGCCGCCCAACGTCGGCCGTCTGCCTTCCGCCGACCGCCGCGATCAGCTTCGCATCCTGGAGGCGCTGCTGTTTGCCGCCTCCGAGCCGCTGGCTGAGAACTACCTGCGCACGCACCTGGGATCCGACGACGACGTGGCCGCGCTGCTCGAGGAGCTGAAGGGCTTCTACGCCAGCCGCGGCATCAACCTCGTCAAGGTCGCGGGCAAGTGGGCCTTCCGCACGGCCGAGGACCTCTCCTACCTGCTCGAGCGCAACGCAGTCGAGCAGCGGCGGTTGTCGAAGGCGGCCATGGAGACCCTGGCCATCATCGCCTACCACCAGCCCGTGACGCGCGCCGAGATCGAGGAGATCCGCGGTGTCGTCGCCTCCGCCGGTACGCTCGACGTGCTGATGGAGATCGGCTGGGTGCGCCCGCGCGGCCGCCGGCGCGCGCCGGGCCGGCCCATCACCTACGGCACCACCGAGCAGTTCCTCGACCATTTCGGCCTCGACGCCATCAAGGACCTGCCCGGCCTCACCGAGCTCAAGGGCAGCGGCCTGCTCGACAGCAACCTGCCGCCCGATTTCACCGTGCCCGAGCCGACCGACGCCGCCGCCCTGATGCCCGACGAGCTGCCGCTGGATGCCAGCGACGAGCCCGAGGAGCCGCTGCCGCCGCTCGGCGAGGAGTGAGGCCCGCTCGCTCGAGATCGTGCGCAGCGTGCATTGCTTGGCGGATGTCGCGGCGGTCGAGCGAGCGCCGCTTCCGCGGCCGGGCTGCGCAGATTATCCTGCGGCGGACGGTGGTCATCTCCTCGGCTGCAGAAGGCAACGCGGCGCCATGACGTTGCTGAATACGCAAGACGGCTACGGGGCGCTGACCAAGCTGTTCCACTGGCTGGTGGTCGCGCTGTTCGCGTTCCAGTTCGCGGCCGCCAACATCATGCTGCGCATCGATGCCGGCGGGACGGCGCTCGGTCTCAGCCAGGACACCTACTACAACTGGCACAAGTCGATCGGCCTCGTCGCGCTCGTCGTCGCGGTGTTGCGCCTGGTCGCGCGCAAGCACGGCGAGCTGCCGCCCTGGGCGCCGGGACTGAGCGAGGCGGAACGCAAGTTCGTGCATCGCGCCGAGCAGGTGCTGTACGCAGCCATGTTCGCCATGCCGGTCAGCGGCTACCTGTACGTCATGGCCGGCGGCTACGGGGTGAACCTGTTCGGCGTCCTCAATCTGCCCAATCCGATCGGCGCATGGCCGGCCCTGGCCTTCGTCGCCAAGTGGATCCACATCCTCGCCAGCTACGCGCTCCTGCTTGCGCTCGCCGGACATCTGGGCCTGGTTCTCCGGCACCACCTGATATTGAAGGACGGCTTGCTCTACCGCATGCTGCCGGGCAGCCGCGCCGACAAGCCGTGAGCCACCGCGCCCGTAGAATTGTAGGTTGGGTCAAGCGTCAGCGCTGACCCGACACAAGCGACAAGCAAGACGGGTGTTGGGTCTGCGCTTCGCTTGACCCAACCTACTGCGCCAGCAGCCCGGCCCACTCGCAGCCGTAGCCTGGACCGGCGCCTTCGTGCCAAACTCGCAGCCGGATCACGAGCACGGAGCAGTCCCATGAAGGCGATGAAGGCAGGCGTCACCAAGGCGGGCAAGGGCATCGACAACCTGGTGTGGAACATCCTGGGCCAGACCTACGTGCCCAAGCAGGTGACGGAAAGCTCCTTCTCCTGGCACGCGCTGTTTCCGCCCGGCACCTTCGTGCCGCCGCACATCCACGCCAACCAGGACGAGTTCATCTACGTGCTGGAGGGCCGCTTCGATCTGGTGCTGGACGGCAAGGACGCGGTGGCGACCGCGGGCGATCTGATCCGGCTGCCGATGAAGATCATGCACGGCATCTTCAACAAGAGCGACCAGCCCGTGAAGTGCCTGTTCTGGGTGTCGCCGACCGGCAAGCTGTTCGAGCTGTTCCAGAAGATCAACAACGTGCCCGACCCCGCCGAGGTCACCCGCCTCGCCGCCATGGCCGACGTCACGTTCCTGCCGCCGCCGCCCGACAAGGGGTGAGCCCGCGCGCGACCGCGCAAAGATAGCCCAGGAAAGAGAGTGAGGCGTCCGATGAGCAACCGCATGGTCAAGCTCGCCCGCCGGCCGAAAGGCATGGTGACGCGTGAGGACTTCGGAATCGAGGACGGTCCTGTGCCGGAGCCGGGCGCCGGCGAGTTTCGCGTGGGCGTCCGCTACATCTCGCTCGATCCCGCCATGCGCGGCTGGATGAACGAGAGCCGCTCCTACGTGCCGCCGGTTGCGATCGGCGAGGTGATGCGCGCAGGCGCCGCGGGCATCGTCGAGGCGTCGAACCATCCCGGGTTCAAGCCCGGCGATGCCGTCAACGGCCTGTTCGGCGTGCAGAAGTATGCGATCTCCAAAGGCGAGCGCGTCATCAAGGTCGACACCGGCCTGGCCCCGTTGCAGAGCTGGATCGGCGGCCTCGGCATGCCCGGCTGGACCGCCTATTTCGGCCTGCTCGAGGTGGGTCAGCCCAAGGCCGGCGAGACCGTGGTCGTCTCGGCCGCGGCGGGCGCGGTGGGCTCCGTCGTCGGCCAGATCGCCAAGATCAAGGGCTGCCGCGCGGTCGGCATCGCCGGCGGACCCGAGAAGTGCCGCTACGTGACCGAGGAGCTCGGTTTCGACGCCTGCGTCGACTACAAGGCCGGCGGCCTCTACAGGCAGCTGAAGGAAGCCTGCCCGAAGGGCATCGACGTCAACTTCGAGAACGTCGGCGGCGAGGTGCTCGACACGGTTCTGTCGCAGATGAACGTGTTCGGGCGCATCGCCTTGTGCGGGCTCATCTCCGGCTACAACGCCACCGAGGCGCCGGCCGGCCCGAAGAACATCCGCGCCGTCCTCACCCAGCGCCTGCGCATGCAGGGCCTCATCGTCTTCGACTGGTCGGGCCGCAACCGGGAAGCCATGACGCAGCTCGGCCAGTGGTACAAGGAGGGCAAGCTGAAGCTGCGCGAGGATGTGCGCGAGGGCGGCGTCGACGCCTTCCCCGACGTGCTGAACCTGCTCTATACCGGCGGCAACTTCGGCAAGCTGGTGCTGAAGGCGTAGCGGCAGGGGAAAGATGAGATCGTACAATTCGATCCGGCTCGGCTGGACATTCGCGGCTGCTCTGCTCGCCTGCGCCGCCCTCGCCCATCCGAGTCTCGCCCAAAGAGGCTTGGAGAGCGACGAGCAGGCCCCGTTGCGGTTGTCCTCGCAGCTCCAGGCGCCGCAAGGGCTGTATCCGGGCATCGTCGCGATCCAGCGCTTCACGAACCAGGGCGGGTGGCGCAAGCACTGCAGCGGCGTCCTGCTGAAGCCCGATTGGCTCGTCACGCAGGCCTATTGCGCCATCGACGATGGCCAGGGCGGCGCGCCCTTGCGGGCCGGCGAGGTCAGAGTTCTCTACGGCAGCACCGATTTGCAGAAGGCCGCGACGGCAGAGGTCGAGCGCATCGTCATCCATGAGGGTTTCACGTCGAGGCCGACGCCCGAGAACAGCCTCGCTCTCCTCAAGCTGAAGCTGCCGGTGCCGGTCGAGCCTCCCGTCGTGACGCGCGCGAGCCTCGACGAGCTGCTGCAGCGGCAGGGAGAGACCGGCAGCGCCGTCGCGGTCGGCTGGGGGTCGTTCTTTGCCGCCGAGCCGCCGGACAGGCTGCACATGCAGCGGCATCTGTCGGTACGGCCGATCCCGCTGCGGGATTGCGAGGCCATCTTTCCCGGATACGTCAAGACGGGCGTGGTCTGCGCCTTCTCCGGCTTCAACAACATCGATGTGTGCGCGGGGTTTGCGGGCGGGCCCCTGATGGTCCCCACCGCCGGCGGCCGCTTCAAGGTGCTCGGCCTCGTCAGCTGGGCGGAGGGGTGCGCAAAGCCCGACCGTCCCACGGTCTACACCCATGTCGCGCACTACGTGCCGTGGATCGAGTCCAAGATCGGGCCGCTGCCTTCCGATGAGGGGACGCAGCTGCCCGCGAGGGCACCAGTGCAGCAGCCAGCCAAGGAGTTCACCACCCGCATCGTCGCGCCCAATGCCAACGTCGCGCCGGCTGGCCTCTTCCGCTACATGGTCTCGATCGGCGAGGCCAACAAGAACCAGGCGCTCGGCCACTTCTGCGGCGGCACGCTGATCGCCAAGCGCTGGGTGCTGACCGCGGCGCACTGCGTGGTCAATGCCGGAGACGTGGTGTCGCCGCAGTCGCTCCAGCTCAAGATCGATACGGAGATGCTGTCGGGCGGCGGCATCCTGCTGCAGGCAAGGCGCATCGTCGTGCACGAGAAGTATCAGGTCGGCGCCCTCGGAGACACGAAGTACGATATCGCGCTGATCGAGGTGTCGGGCGATATCCCGGCCGACATTCCGTTCCCCAACATTGCCGACGGCGCAACCGAGCGCAGCCTGCTGGGCGACGCCGGCGACGATCCCAGCGACGTCGTGGTGATCGGCTGGGGCAAGAATGCGTTCTCGCGGTTCGGCAAGCTGTCCAATCATCTGCACTGGACGTCCGTGCGCATGGTGCGCCGCCAGGAGTGCAATTCGCCGCTGAGCTACGCGGGACGGATCGACGGCACCGTCTATTGCGCGGGCCGCGAGGATATCGATTCGTGCCAGGGCGACAGCGGCGGCCCCCTGCTTGCGACCGACAAGAGCCTCAACTTCATCGTCATCGGCGTCGTGAGCTGGGGCGAGGGATGCGGAAGCAGCAACAAGCCGGGCGTCTACACCCGCCTGCCGATGTTCCGCGAGTGGATCGCCGCGTACGTGAACTAGGGCCGGCGCTCGGACCGGTGTGATTGACACAGGCGGATCTCTGCGCGCTGGTGGCGCGACGGGCGTGGTGGGCTCCGTCGTCGGCCAGATCGCCAAGATCAAAGGCTGCCGCGCGGTCGGCATCGCCGGCGGACCCGAGAAGTGCCGCTACGTGACCGAGGAACTCGGCTTCGACGCCTGCGTCGACTACAAGGCCGGCGGCCTCTACAGGCAGCTGAAGGAGGCTTGCCCCAAGGCCAGTGGTACAAGGAGGGCAAGCTGAAGCTGCGCGAGGATGTGCGCGAGGGCGGCGTCGACGCCTTCCCCGACGTGCTGAACCTGCTCTATACCGGCGGCAACTTCGGCAAGCTGGTGCTGAAGGCGTAGCGGCAGGCGGCTGGTCACTTTGTCTCGCGTTCGCGCACCGCATCGTAGACCAGCCGAGCCGCGGCGATATCCTCCACTGCGATCCCCACGGACTTGAATACCGTCGTTGCAGACCGTTGAGGCATCTTCAGCCCGGAAAAGATTTCTCCTGCCTCGGCAAAGATCGGCGCCTTCGACAAGATCACGTCCCCCGATTCCTTCAGGACGGCCTCGCGCGAGTCGACGATCAGAGTGTTATGCATGGCGACATCGTCCAGCTCCCGCCACGTTGGACGCGGCGAGCCGACGGTGTTGACGTGGGCCCCCTGTTTCAGCCACTCGCCCTTCAACAACGGCTCCAGGGAACTGGTCGCCGTCACCAGTACGTCCGCGCCGCGCACGGCAGGCTCGAGATCCATGGCCTTGGCTCCGTGCACGGCCGCGAAGCGTTGCGCGTGATCGCGGTTGCGGCTCCACACCCTGACCTCGTCGAACTTGCAGACATGGCGAAGGGCGTGCAGATGCGCCTCCGCCTGCACCCCGCTCCCCAGCAAGGCAAGCACCCGGCTGTTCTCCGGCGCCAGGTATTTCGTCACCGCTGCCGAGACGGCGGCGGTCCGCATCTCGGTGATGCGGCGCCCGTCCAGGAATGCCAAGGGCTGCCCCGTTTCCGGCTCGAAAAGTACGATCATCGCCGTGTGGGTCGGCACCTGCGAACCGGCATTCTTCGGATAGAAGCACACGAGCTTGGCGCCCATCCCGTCCTCGGCCACCGCGGGCATGACGCCCAGGAAGCGCTTGCCTTCCTCGATGGTGAGCATGTTGCGCACCGGCTGGATCACCCGGCCGGCAGAGAAGGCCGACAGCGCCTTCTCCATCGCCGGTATCAGCTGCTCGTACCTCAAGACCTCGGCGACGTCGGCGTCGGACAGAGCGAGGATCATCGACAATGCCTTTCATGGGTGCGGCGCCTTCGCGAGAGTGCAGAGGCCCCGCGTGCTGAGACGGGCGGAGGCGCAATACTGGCTGGGGCGCTCGTTTCGTGGCAAAGGGAAAATGCTGAACCCGACGGAGACCACATGCTGAAGGCTGGCATCACGCTCTATTTCGTCCGCCACGGCGAGACGGACTGGAACCGCGCCCAGCGCTACCAGGGGCAGCGCGACATCCCCCTCAATGCGCTGGGTCGCGAGCAGGCCGTCGGCAACGGGAAAACATTGGCCGTTGCGCTCGGAGCGGAGGCGGCCAACCTCGATTACGTCGCGAGCCCGCTGCTGCGCGCGCGGGAGACGATGGAGCTGATGCGCGCCGAGATGGGCCTGCCGCCGCAGGGCTATCGCACCGACGACCGGCTGCGCGAGATCCACTACGGACACTGGGAGGGCGAGCTCTGGAACGAGCTGCCCGCCAGGGACCCTCGAGGCTTCGCCGCGCGCGAGGCCGACAAATGGGGCTGGCGCCCGACGGGCGGCGAGAGCTACCGCGACCTGTCCGAGCGCATAGCCGGATGGCTGGGCGAGGTCGATCGCGACACGGTGGTCGCCGCGCACGGCGGCGTCATGCGCGTGCTGCGCGGCTTGAGCCTGGGGCTCGACCACGCCGCGATCTTCCTGCTCGACGTGCCGCAGGACAAGGTGCTGGTGGTCGAGGCCGGGCGCACGCGCTGGCTGCAACCGTCGTGAAGGACGTTCCCGGCAGTACCTGCCGAGGACTATTCCTTCTTCTTGGCAGGCGCCTTGGGAGCCTTGCCAGGCTTGCACTTGCCGTCGGTGGCGTCCCAGTATTCCTTGCCGACCTCGCAGCCCATCTTGCTCTTCTTGGCTGCGGCAGGTTGGGCAAGCACGCCGGCCGCCAAGGCGATGATGCCGGCCGTGATGATCATCGAACGCATTGTTCCCTCCTCCAGTCGCTCATTCCCCAGCAGTGCAGCGCTTTCATAGGGGGTAATTGCGGCCGTTGCCATCTTGTTTTGGGAGCTGCAGCACCTGCGTGACCGTCGAGCCACACGCTGTGGTCAGCCGGTGTCGGAGGGATGCCTGCGCCGAAATTTCGACTGGTGCCGCACCGCCAACGCCACATAGATAGGGCGCCCGCGCGAGAACCCCGGGGCGGATCAGTGCGTGCGCGAACGATGGAGACGTCGCATGAGAGGCCGGCGACGCCGGACAAGGTGGGCGGACTTGGCGCTCGCGCTCGGGTTGGGGCTGGTCGCGGCGCCGACCGAGGGCGCCCGGGCGGAGTCGATCGCCGACCAGCTGGCCGTCTGCAAGGACGAGAACGACAGCACGCAGGCGCGCATCAGTGCCTGCACCCGGGCGATCCGGCAGGGCAAGGACGATGACGACATCCTGACCGAGGCGCTGCTGCAGCGCGGCGTGCTCTACGAGCTTGCCGGCGACAAGGAGGCCGCGATCGGGGACTACAGCGAGGTGATCAAGCTCGACCCCACGAGTGCCATCGCCTTCTTCAATCGCGGCAACGTGCACGACCAGCTGGGTGACCTCGACCGCGCCCTCGCCGACTACTCCGAGGCGATCAAGCTCGATCCCAGCGATCCCGACATCTACAACAACCGCGGCCAGGTCTACGACGCGAAAGGCGATCCCGACGCGGCGATCGCCGACTACTCGCAGTCGATCCGTCTCAGCCGGGACAATTCGCGCGCCTTCTACAACCGCGGCCTGGCCTTCGCCAACAAGTCCGACTACGAGCGGGCCGTCGCCGACTTCAACGAGGCGATCAAGCTCGACCCGCGCGATGCCGAGGCCTATGTGAGCCGCGGCGCGGTGCACGAGGAGATGGGCAACGAGGCCGCCGCCCGGGCGGACTACCGCAAGGCCCTGCAGATCGTCCCCGACCACGAGGACGCGAAGGAAGCGCTGACGCGCATGGGCGACTGAAGATACCCGGCGGGCCGCGCGGAGCGTGATTATCTCCGCGATAGCCAATTATTCCCGCGATAGGCGGAATGGCTCGGTATCGGCAAGCGGAATGCACGTGCGCAAATAAAAGCGGCGGCCGGGGCTGGACCCCGACCGCCGAATGTCATGCGGGAAGCCAAAGCGTCCCTGAGCGCGCTACTTCTTGTTGCGCGCGTCCATGCACTTCTTGGCTTTCTTGCTGTAGTACATGTAGGTGCCGCACTTCCCGGCTTTGCTGCGGGCCTTCTTGCCCTTCTTCTTCTTGCCTTTCTTCTTGCCGCCCTTCTTGGCGGCCTTCTTCTTCATCTTGACCGTCTGGGTCAGATTGTCGGTGCCAGGCTGCGAGCCCGGGCCGAGAGTTGCAGCTTGCAGCTCCGGAAGCGGCGAGAACGCGAGAGCGATTGCCAATGCCAGTGCTGTAACCAAGGTCTTCCTGATGCGCATTTCCAAGTACCTCCCATTCAAGTCCCGGCGAACAGCGATACCGCAACTGCACGTCAGCAGGCGAAAAGGAGACAGCCCCCCTGCCCGTGCGCGACACGCAGGCGGAGAGTAAAAGGGGCTAGATGAACGGACAATGACTGAGGCGTTGTTCGAATCCCGTCAGTGGCAGAAAGGCCACGAAATTTTTCCAGACGACGTTAAGGTGGTTGCATGCAGGACATTCAAACGCATTTCGCAGTTGCGAATGAGTTAGGCGTTTGTGACGACATTGCTTCGCTTGAGGCCACTCGGCTAAGACATGGGCAGGTCTTCACCGCACTGCGGAATCGTCCGGCAGCATCATGTCGCACAACACGATAGGCCATCTGTTCCGGGTAACCACGTGGGGCGAGAGCCACGGGCCGGCGATCGGCTGCGTCATCGACGGCTGCCCGCCGGGGATCGCGCTCGCGGCCGAGGACATCCAGGTCTTCCTGGACCAGCGGCGGCCGGGCCAGTCGCGCTTCACCACGCAGCGGCGCGAGCCCGACGAGGTGCGCATCGTCTCCGGCGTGTTCAGCGACGATGCCGGCCGGCAGGTGACGACCGGCACGCCCATTTCGCTGATCATCGACAACGTCGACCAGCGCGGGCGCGACTACGCCGACATCAAGGACAAGTTCCGCCCCGGGCACGCCGACTTCACCTATTGGGAGAAATACGGCATTCGCGACTACCGCGGCGGGGGCCGATCCTCGGCCCGCGAGACGGCCATGCGGGTGGCAGCGGGAGCGGTGGCGCGCAAGGTGATCCCCGCCGTCGCCATCCGCGGCGCCCTGGTGCAGATCGGCCGGCATAGGATAGACCGGTCGCGCTGGAGCTGGGAGGAGGTCGGCAACAACCCGTTCTTCTCGCCCGACCCGGGCATGGTCGAGACCTGGACGGACTATCTCGACGAGACGCGCAAGGCCGGCTCGTCCGCGGGCGCGGTGATCGAGGTGGTGGCCGAGGGCGCGCCGGCCGGCTGGGGCGCGCCGATCTACGGCAAGCTCGACCAGGATCTGGCCAGCGCCATGATGAGCATCAACGCGGTGAAGGGCGTCGAGATCGGCGCCGGCATGGCGGCAGCGGAGCTGACCGGCGAGGACAACGCCGACGAGATCCGCATGGGCAACGACGGCCGGCCGCAGTTCCTGTCCAACCACGCCGGCGGCATCCTCGGCGGCATCTCCACCGGACAGCCGATCGTGGTGCGCTTCGCCGTGAAGCCGACCTCGTCCATCCTCACCCCCCGGCGCACCATCGACCGCTTCGGCAACGACACCGAAATTTTCACCAAGGGTCGCCACGATCCTTGCGTCGGCATCCGCGCGGTGCCGGTAGGCGAGGCGATGATGGCGATCGTGCTGGCCGACCACTACCTGCGCCATCGCGCCCAGGTCGGGTCGAAGGAGTGAGCGCCGGTCTCTCCAAGCGTCTCGCGGAGGCTGCGCCCTACAGCTATCGCACCGACCCCTCCGTGCCGGCGTTTCCCGACGACAAGGCGCTGGTGGTGTTCGACGGCGTGTGCGTGCTGTGCTCGCGGTTCGCCCGGTTCATCCTGAAGCGCGATCCGGACTTTGCTTTTCGCCTGACTACCGCGCAGTCGCCACTCGGCCAGGCGCTCTTCCGTCACTACGGCCTCGACACCGAGACGCTGGAAACCAATCTCGTGCTGATCGACGGCCGCCCATACGCCAAGCTCGACACCGTCGCAGCTGTGGCCAAGCGCCTCGGCGGAGGCTGGCGGCTGCTATCCGTGCTGCGTGCCATTCCCCGGCCGATCGGCGACTGGCTCTACGACCGCATCGCCCGCAACCGCTACCGCCTGTTCGGCCGCCACGACCGCTGCATGCTGCCCGAGCCGCAATGGCGCGAGCGGTTCCTCTAGCGCGGACGATCGCATCCGGTGGCGCGGCCGAGACCATTCCCTGCGGACAGGGAAGCCATCCCGCTTCGCCGCAACTCTCCCCTTTCAACCGTCTCGCCTCCGTGCGAATCTGGCGCCAATCTTCGCGCACAGGTGAGGAACCCATGGCCGCAAAAGACAATGTGCAGGCGCTGCTGTTCGACGTATTCGGCACGGTGGTGGACTGGCGCACGAGCCTCACCGAGGACCTCGGGCGCTTCGGTGCGGAGAAGGGCCTCAAGGCCGACTGGGCGACCTTCGCCGATGATTGGCGCTCCCTCTATCAGCCGGCCATGGACGAGGTGCGCTCGGGGCGGCGTCCCTGGACCATCCTCGACGTGCTGCACCGCGAGAGCCTGGACAAGCTGATCGCCAAGTACGGCTTCACCGGCCTCAGCGAGGCCGACAGGGACCACATGAACCGGGTCTGGCATCGCCTCAAGCCCTGGCCGGATTCCGTCGCCGGCCTCACGCGCCTGAAGACGCGCTACATCATCGGCCCGCTGTCGAACGGCAACATCGGCCTGCTCACGCGCATGGCCAAGTTCGGCGGGCTGCCGTGGGACGTGATCCTCGGCGCGGAGGCGGCGCGGGCCTACAAGCCGCTGCCGCAGGCCTACCTCGGCAGCGCCGCGCTGATCAACCTGAAGCCGGAGCAGGTGATGCTGGTGGCAGCCCACAACGGCGACCTTGCCGCAGCCGCCGAGACCGGCCTGCGCACGGCCTTCGTGGCCCGGCCGACGGAATACGGCCCGCACCAGAAGCGCGACTTCAAGGCCGATCGCGAGTGGGACGTGGTCACCGACAGCTTCACCAACCTCGCCAAGGCGATGGGCTGCTGAGGCCCCACCGTCGTGGTGCCGCCCAGGCGCCTATTGTCCAGTCGGCGCTGAGCAGCAATATGATCGCAGGGCAAAGCCAGGAGGAACTTCACATGGGCAATTGCATCGTCGTCGTCCAGTTCGACCTGCCGAAGCGCACCGAAGAGCAAGCGATCAAGGGCGGCACGTCGAGCGCTCCGATCTATCGCAACCTCGCCACCAAGGGCCTGATCCGCAAGGACTACCTGAACGGTGAAGCCGGCACCGGCGGCGTCTACCTCTGGGACAGCCGCAAGTCGGCGGAAGCCTGGTTCACGGAGGAGCGCATGGCCGAGCTGACCCAGCGCTTCGGGGCCCGTCCGCGCCTCACGTGGTACGACACCCACGTGACCGTCGACAATCTGAAGGACGAGACGCGGGTGAACGGCAAGGCGCTGGCCGACGCCGTCTGACCGTCGCGGTGGTCGGGGCGTAGACACGGCGACCATTGCAAACGCGCTCTGCGGTCATCCCGGTGCTTGCTTGCCCTCGGACTTGTTCCGGGGGTCACCGGGATCCATTCATCCACGAGCGCCGGAGCCAGCCGGTAAATGGATCCCGGGCATAAAGCCCGGGATGACCGTCGTGCTTACGGAGCCGTTTTCACCTGGACCGATATCGGCGGGCGTCGAAGACGATCCGCCGCTCACGCCGAGGTCAGCTCGTGGACGCTGAAGAGCTGGCGCGGGTCGGTCCATACGCGGGCCGGCAGCCAGTTGGCCAGTCGCGCGAGGTCCTGGAACTGGCCGATCGCGTACTTGTAGGAGTTCTCGGTGTGGATGGTCTCGCCGGCGTGGAAGGGAATGCGCCGGCCGCAGATCCTCACGCTCTGGTCCCGCAGGCTGACCAGGTGCATCTCGATCCGCCCGTCGCGCGCATTGTAGACGGCCCTGTGCTTGAAGGCGCGAGGATCGAAGTTGGCGCCGAGCTCGCGGTTGATGCGCACCAGCAGATTGAGGTTGAATGCGGCGGTCACGCCCGCCGTGTCGTCGTAGGCGCGCACGAGCTTGCCCGGATCCTTCTTGAGGTCGACGCCGACGATCAGGCGGCCGCCCGAGGACAGCACGCCGCGGAGCACGCGCAGCAGACGGGAGGCCTCGACCGGCATCAGGTTGCCGATGGTCGAGCCGGGGAAGAAGCCCGTCTTGTGTCGCCAGGCCAGATCGGCCGGTAGCGCGATTGGGTAGGAGAAATCGGCAACGATCGGCCTGACGTCGAGAGCGGGAAAGCGCGCGGCGAGCCGCCGTTTGGCGTCGGCCAGGGCGCTTTGCGACACGTCGACGGGGACATACGCGGCGAGATGCGGCAGCCTCTCCAGCAGAAGCTCCGTCTTCAGGCTCGACCCCGAGCCGAACTCGATCAGCACGCCATCGTCGGGAACGCCGCGCGCCATCTCCTTGGCATGGGCCTTCAGGATCGCGGTCTCGGCGCGGGTTGGATAGTACTCCGGCAGGCGCGTGATCCGCTCGAACAGCTCGCTGCCGCGCGCGTCATAGAACAAGCGGCACGGCAAGGTCTTGCTGGGCCGGGACAGGCCACCCAGAACCTCGGCGGCGAACTCGTCGACAGCAGGCGCGGCATCGTCGGGCAGCGGCCGCAGGCTCGGGTTCGGAAGATTGGGCTTCAGAAGATTCGGACTGAGAAGATCAGGGTTCAGCATCGCACGGTCTCCGGGCTCGTCACTTCTTCTGCGCGCTCGATATGATCGATGCGACCACCTTGGATGCCATCTCGAAGGCAGCCTGGCGGTCGGTGATGCGATGCCGGCGGGCGATCCAATCGAAGTCGGTGTAGGTCGCCCAGACTTGCCCGCTCTCATCCTCCTGGACCAGCAGGCGGACAGGCCAGTCGAGGCCGGCCTGCGCCTTGGCGGTGATGAACTGGATGCCGAGCGGCGGATTGCCGAACACCAGCAGCGTTGACGGCCTGAGCGCGATGCCGGCGTCGGCCGCGAGCTTGGCCTGGTCGATCGTGGCGAACATCATGATGCCCTTGGCGGCGATGTCCTGCTTCATGCGGGCGATCGTCTCGGGCACCGGATAGTCGGCCTTGACGCGCACGACGCCGTCCTCGAAGGCGGGTTGCGCCGCGCGATTGGGGGTCGACTTGGCGACCAGAAACGCCGAGGACAGCGCCGCGAACATGGCGGCCGAGACGATGGTGACGGTGCGGGCCTGCATTGGAGATCTCCTCGCAAACTGGCGTGGCGTATTGGGTCTGGAATTGGGGGAACAGGACTGGCTGGCGGACACGGAGCCGCCCGGGTGGGCGGCCCGGCCTCGCACGGAGGCTGGGGCGCCGCACCGCGGCCGCGCATGCGCGTTACATCGAGTGCGGGTCGTCCTTGTCGTGGAACACATCGGCCGACAGCAGCACGACCGTCTTCTTGCCGGTGTTCTTCCACCAGTGCGAGGTGCCCTTGACCTCGGCGGTGGACTGGCCGGCCTTGTGCACGATCGGCGTCCTGCAGGTGCTGCGGTACTCGGTGATGGTGCCGCTGATGATGTAGATGATGGCCGGGCGATCGGTGTGGGTGTGCCAGGGAACGATGCCGCCGGGCTGGACGACGAGGCGGCGCAGGCGCAGCGCGTGATCCTTGAGCATCACCGGCTCGTTCACGAGATCGATGCGCGTCAGCACGTTGTCGGTGACGTCCTTGGGCTTGGTCGCGCCCGCCTTCTGGCCCTGGCCGTCGGCGACGACCTGGTCGGCCGGGCATTCGCCTGCCGCCGCCGCCATCGGTCCCGCGAGAAGGACGCTGCCGAGGATGCCGACGGCCGTGAGGCACCGACGGATCGGCCGGCGCCCGCTGCTTGGAATGGTCATGATGCTCTCTCCTGGCTCTTGCATTGCGCGGCTTCGCGGCCGCTGCGAGGAGGCCAGGATGGCTGGATGCGGGCGCGACCTGAAATGCCGAATAGGTTCGGATTTCATGCCGGCGGATTATGAGGGCACGCTCTCGGCGGAGGCAGGAGGAAGCGTCCCACGACGGATCCGAGCGGCAAGGGATGGCGGTGAGCCGGTTGGCCGCGCCTCAGTTCGAGCCTTGAGACTGAACGGCTGCAAGCGGTGCCTCGATCTGGTATCGGACACCGGCGGGATCGAAGTCCAAATGCGCTTCACCCTGAAGCTGCGCCACAAAGGCATGCTCGATCAGGGTCGACCCGAAACCGCGGCGTTTCGGCTTTTCCACGGTCGGACCGTTCTTCTCCGCCCACTTGAGCAAAAAGCGCCCATCGTCGACCGACACATCGATCTCGATGTAACCGGTCGCGCTGGAGAGAGCCCCGTACTTGACGGCATTGGTGCAAAGCTCGTTGAGCACCATGGCAAGCGGCAGCACGGCACCGGGCGTCACATAGATGTCCGACGCCCGCACCCGAAACCGTCCATCTCCTCGCGCTCGGAATGGCTCGATGGCCGCCGACAAGATCGCTCCGATCTTGGCCGCCGCCCAGTTTGTCTGCAGCAGCAGATCATGAACGCGAGCGAGCGCGTGGAGGCGACTTTCGATGGCTTTTTGAGCCTCTTCGACACTTTGTGCCGCCTGAAGGCTCAACGACGTGATTGCTTGCACCGTGGCCAGGATATTCTTCACGCGGTGATGCAGCTCTTCCAGCAAGACGCGCTGCAATTTCCTGGCAACCTCTTGCTCCGCGGCGTCGATGCCGGCCTTCGCCAGCAATCGGCGCAGATCGAGGTTCTCAGCCTCTAGCCTGATCTCGTCGGTTTCGTCCGTCACGGCTCGTGGCCTCATTGCTCTTTGCGCCAAGCCTATCGCAAGCGGGGCGAGAATTGTCGGATCACAACGTCACGGCGCCGGAACATGCATTCCAGCCTGCAAAGTCCGTCGCCTGGCTGCGGGCCAAGCCAAGGAAGTGAGGCGCGACCAGCTGGTTGCAACCCGCACCCGCATCTGGGCTATATTGCGAAGCTCACGCCCGCCGCCCGGAAACGACGGTCGCAGGTTTGCGATGGAAATGCATCATATTCGCTACTTCCTTGCGGTAGCGCGCGAGCTGAATTTCACGCGGGCTGCCGAGCACTGCAACGTGTCCCAGCCGGCGTTGACACGCGCCATCCAGCAGCTCGAGGACGAGCTCGGCGGCCAGCTGCTGCGGCGCGAAGGCAAGCTCTCGCACCTGACCGACCTCGGCGAGCGCATGCTGCCGCTGATGATGCGGTGCCAGGAGAGCGCGCTCGCCGCCAAGTCGCTCGCGTCCTCCTTCAAGGCCGGCTCGGCGCAGGCGCTGCTGCTGGCTCTGGCGCACACCGTCGATATTGCGGTGCTGGCGCAGTGCCTGTCGGAGATGCAGCGCAAGTGCCGCAACCTGGAGTTCAAGATCCTGCGCGGGACCGCGGCGGAGATCTCCGACCATCTCAAGAAGGGCCACTCCGAGGTGGCGGTCGCGGGACCGCTGGCCGAGACGTGGGACCGGCTCGACCAGCATCCGCTCTACGAGGAGGAGCTGGCGCTGACCGTCAGCCCGCGACACCGGCTCGCGGGCCGCGAGGCGGTGGACGTGCAGGAGCTGGCGCATGAGCGCATCCTGCTGCATGCGGCGTGCGATTCCGCAGCCGGCATCGTCCAGCAGCTGGAGGCGCACGGCATCGCGGCGGGAAAAGCGCTGCAGATCGGCTCGCTGCACGATCTCGTCGCCCTGATCGACGCGGATCTCGGCGTCGGCTTTCTGCCCACGGGCGCGCGGCCGAGAGCTTGTCCAGCCTGCGGGTGAACGGCCTGGATACCCGGCGTCAGATCTCGCTCTATACCGTCGCCGGCCGGCAGCGCTCGATTGCCTCCGAGGCGCTGATCAAGCTGCTGCGCGCCCGCGACTGGTCGTCGTAGGACAGGCCGGACGCTGCCTAGCCCTGCGCGGCCAGCCGCAGGGCTTCGAGCACCTTGTCGATCTCCATGCGGGTGCGGTAGTCCGGGTCGACGTGGCGCGCCTTGATGAGGCCGTCGCGGCCGACGATGAAGGTCGCGGGCACCGGCAGGAACCAGCTGTCGTTACCCTGCGACAAGGCGGGATTGGCGTTGCGGGCGAGCATGAGGTTCTGCATCTCCTCGCCCACCCAGAACACCAGCCCGAGCGACAGCGCATAGCCGTTCTCGATGTCGGTCAGGATGGGGAAGGGCGCCGACGTCTCTGCGCGAAGCTGAGCCGCGAAGCGCTGCCGGTCGGGCACGATGGCGACGATCTGCGCGCCGAGCGCGCTCGCGTCGTCGGCGATCTCTGCGAGCGCACTGACGGCGATCCGGCAATAGGGGCACCAATGCCCGCGCGCGAAGGTGACGGCGACGGGTCCGGCCGCGACCAGCTCGTCCAGGCTCACCAGGCGGCCGGCGTGATCGGGAAGCAGGAAGGACGGCATCGGATCGCCTTCCTTCGGCGCCGCGTCGACCGCCGAGCCGGACCGCAGGCGGCCGACCAGGCGGTCGACGGCTTCGGCGAACGGCGCATTCAGCTCCCGCGTCGACTGCGCATAGGCGGACAGCCGCTCGCCCAGCGGGGCATCCATGGAGCGCGCCTGCTCGAAGGCTTCGGCGAGGGTGGTGGCGGACATCGGGTAATCTCCGAGCGAGGGCAAACCAGCCCTCGGCGTTAGAATAGCAGCTGGCGAAGCGTAGGCCACACGATCGGGTCGCGCGCCGGCCTTGGCTCCAGGCGCCGCGCGCGATCCGAGCGGACAAGCGCTCCGGGCCCGGCGGGGCGGCATCCGCCGGGGCCTTGCGCATGGCTATGAGCGTCATATTCCCGCGCGTCCCATGCCTTCTGCGCATCGACACCATGACGCGAAGGTATCGCGATCGCGCGCCCGCCGATGCTAGCACAGCGGGTAACGTTCAGGAATCGGGGTACGCCCATGGAAATCCAGGAGATTCGCTACTTCCTCGCGCTGGCCGACACGCTCAATTTCACGCGCGCGGCGGAGCGCTGCAACGTCTCGCAACCGGCCCTCACCCGGGCCATCCAGCACCTCGAGGACAAGCTCGGCGGGCCGCTCCTGCACCGCGAGCGCGGCAACACGCATCTCACCGAGCTCGGCCGCATCATGCAGCCCCACTTCCAGCAGGTCGCGCAGCAGATGGAGGAGGCGCGCAGGCGCGCGAAGTCCTTCGCCAAGCTCGACAAGACGCGCCTCACCGTGGGCCTCATGTGCACCATCGGTCCGCACCGGCTGGTCCAGCTGTTCTCGAATTTCCGCGAAAGCCACCAGGGCGTCGAGATCTACATGAAGGACGCGCCGGCAAACCTCCTGGAAGAGCTTCTCACCAAGGGAGAGATCGACGTCGCCTTGTGCTGCCGCCCGGAGGAGCCGGACGACCGCTTCCACACGCTGCCGCTCTTTCGCGAGCGCTTCGTGGTGGCGGTGGCGCCGGGCCATCCGTTCGAGAGGCTCAACGCCGTCCGCATCAAGGACCTGCACGAGCAGAACTACCTCGCGCGCGCCAACTGCGAGTACAACGACTACCTGCGCGCCATCAGGGAGAAGATCGGCGGCGTCGATCTGAAGCGGCCCTACACCAGCGAGCGCGACGATTGGATCCAGTGCATGGTGCTGGCCGGGCTCGGCTTCACCTACATCCCCGAGTACGCCGTGACGATGCCGAGCCTCGTCATCCGTCCGCTGGTCGAGCCGGAAGTCTATCGCACCGTCAGCCTCGTGACGGTGCGCGGCCGGCCGCATTCGCCGGCGGTCGGTGCCTTCGTGCGCGAGGCGAAGCGATACGACTGGGAGAAGGCGTGGCAGCACGGCGGCGATGCGTCCTGCGCCATGCCGGCGGCCCAACCGGCGTCAGGCCCAGGCTGCCGCGCGCTGAAGCAGCGACAGTCAAGGCCATTGGGCAACGAGCGGGGCACGTCATGCCCACGCAGGTGGGCACCCACGCCAGCATCAATCAGCTATCGCAGAAGTCTTGCGTGGGTCCCCGCCTGCGCGGGGATGACGTCATGACCGGGTGAACAGTCGGGATTGCCGCGCGGCGGCATCACCGGAGCTCGGCGGTGACGATCTGCCTTGCGGCGGGTGCGGCGCCGGCCGCGGCCGGAGGTGCCGTATCCACCAGCAGCGGGATCAGCAGGACGCCGCAGCAGATCACGGCGATGGACCCCAGTATCGTCTTGGTCATGGCGACCTCCCTGTCGTCGCGATGCATTTCACGCAGGGAGGATCGCTGCTCGGAGATCGCAAAGGAAATGCCGCCCCGGCATCGTCTCCATGTGGACCGCTGATGGCAGGCGTCCTGGAATCCAACGGCGCGGAAGGCCGTGACCGTTCCGTCAGCGTCATCCCCGCGAAGGCGGGGACCCACGCAAGTATCGGCGGGGCACCTGCGCTGCCACAAACACCTGGCGTAGGTGCCCGCCATCGTGCCGGAGGCGCGTCTACGACACGACGCGGGCATGACGCTACACCTTGTGCAGCGCCGGCAGCAGCTCGTCGGAGATGAGGCGCATGCTGGAGAGGGCGGTGGAGAGCGGCATGCCCGCCCAGTGCGTGCGGATCACGAGGTGGTTGACGCCGAACTCCTTCCAGTAGGGCTGCAGCTGCTCGTAGCACTCCTGCGGCGAGCCCAGGATGAACCGGCCCTTGATCAGCTCGTCGAACGAGCGATTGAAGTCGGTATCGTCGGGCATCACCTTGTCCTGGCCCCACTTGGCATAGTCGCGGTACTTGGCGAGCAGATAGGGGCCCGCCATCTCGAGCGCGGTCGCCCGGTCGCGCGCGCAGAACACCTCCTTGACTATCGGCAGCTCGCGCGGGGGCCCCTTGCCGGCGGCCTTCAGCTCCGCGCGGTAGGTCTCCATCTGACGGCGGATGGTGTCGATGGTGGCGTGCGGGTTGATGAACCAGGCATCCGCCATGCGCGCCGCCCGCTTGACGGCGGGGTCGTTGTTGGCGGCGAGCCAGATCGGCGGGCGCGGCTTCTGCACGGGGCGGATGTTCATGTGCACGTTGTGCAGGTTGATGCCGAAGCGCTGGTAGGAGACGCTCTCCTCCGTCCACAGGCGCTGCACGAGGGTCAGGTAGTCCTCGAAGCGCGCGACGCGCTCGCCCTTGGGCACGCCGAAGGCGTCGAACTCCACGTCGCGATAGCCCAGGCCCACGCCGAAGATGAAGTTGCCGCGGCAGATGACGTCCAGCGTGGCGATCGTCTCGGCGGTGTAGACGGGGTTGTGCAGGTTGAGCAGCAGGATGCCGCATCCAACCGTCATCTCGCCGGCCTCGGCCGCCAGCCGCGCGAGGAACGGCACCGTCTGCAGCTGCTTGTTGTTGCCTTCGTTCAGGTAGTGCTGCCCCGACAGCAGCGAGTTCCAGCCGCGGTCGCGCGCCATCCGCACCATGGCGTACTGGTCGTCCAGCGCGCTGACCATGTCGGTGTCGAGGAACTGCTGGTTGGTGACGAAGAGGCCGACTTTCATAGGAGTTCTCCAGACAGCGTGCCACTGGCGAGACTTGCGCGACCGTATCCCCCTCCCCTTGACGGGGAGGGGCTAGGGGTGGGGGGAAAACGCAAGCGAAACCGCCTGTGTTGCTACCCCCACCCCTAACCCCTCCCCACAAGGGGGAGGGGACTCTGTCGGCGCAAGCATCCTCGGCACCACTTCCAATGCTCCCAATGTCCAGCAGCGCGATCAGGGCACCCAGGTCGTCTCTTCCTTGCCGGCGACGGTGCGGATCTTGGCGGCGGCCATGCGCTCCGCGGCCTGGCTCGGCAGCACGCGCGGCTCGAGCAACTTGGTCACCTGGTTGAGGTCGGCGACCGTCTCCAGCGTCTCCAGCCGCTCGAACAGCGGCGCGACCTGGTCGTGGGCCAGGGACCGCGCAGCGCAGTCCTCGAACTTCTCGAACAGCTCCTCGGTCGACATCGGGTTGTCGCCGCCGCGGCAGACGAGGTGGTCGATGCGCCGCGACAGGCGGCGGCCGTCCTTCAGGGTGACCGCGACCTCGGCACCGAACTGCTTGGGGCTGTCGTCGGGCATGTCGGGGTGCGGGCCGGTCGTGATCAGCGGCAGCAGGCGGCGCACGCGCTCCTCCATCACGGCGTCGCCCTCGAAGTCGCGCAGGCGCACGGCCCCGTCGGCGAGCGCGCGGGCGGTGCAGTACTGGATCGAGAACTTGCCGGCCAGCGGCGTGCGCGGATCGGGGTTGTTGGTGTGCGGCAGGCGGCGGCGGTGGGCCAGGATGTCGATGGCCTCGACTGCGTCGGCCTTGACGCCTTCCTCGCGCACGAGCGCCAGCATCATGGCGATGGCGGGATGGGTCGAGCCGCAGCAGGGGAACTGCTTGAGGCCCATCTCGGCGGTCTCGATCTCCCAGGGCGAGCCCCAGCTCTCGAACATCCGCTCGGGCCAATAGGTGCCCTTGCCGTTGAAGACCTCGAGCCAGCCCTGCTTGTGCTCGAGCGCGGCCGGATTGGATTCGAAGCCGCGCTGGGCGATCAGCGCCGCGAACAGGCCGTTGCGGCCGACGTGGCCGACGTGCAGCGGCTTGGTCATGGTGCCGAAGTTGGCCTTGATGCCGCACGCGAACGAGGCGGCGAGCGCCAGCGCCTTGGCGGTGCGGGCGACGTCGAGCCCGAGCAGGTGGGCGGCCGAGGCCGCCGCTCCGAACGTGCCGAGCGTGGCGGTGGGGTGCCAGCCCTTGTCGTAGTGATGGAAGTTGACCGCGCGCGACAGCCGCACCTCGGTCTCGACGCCGATGATGTAGGCCGCCAGCGCCTGCCGGCCCGAGACCTTCAGCTGCTCGCCCAGCGCGAAGATGGGGGCCGTGACGGGAGCAGAGTGGTGTCCGCCCAGCACGCCCGAGACGTCGTCGTAGTCGAGCGCATGCGAGGCGGTGCCGTTGATCAGGGTCGCGTCCAGCGCGCTGGTGCGATGGCTGGTGCCGAACACGAGCGCGGGCCCGGGCGCATCGGCGACGCCGGGGGTCTGCAGCAGGATCTGCGCGCAGGGCTCGGGGATGCCGGACAGCGTGCAGGCAATGGTGTCGATGATGGCGGTGCGGGCCTCGCTGAGCGCGCGCGCGGTCATGTCCTCCAGCCGGAAGGCGCAGATCTTCTCGGCCAGCCGCGTGGCGAGCGGCGCCTCGCCGCGCCGTTGGCGGCTCGTGCTGTTTGTAGGGGCTTCGTCACGCTACCGTCCGCCGTCATGGGCTCTCCTCCATAGACCTTTTGAGTATGTCATGGTCGGGCTTGTCCCGACCATCCATCCAACCGCTTGCTCCGGCGCTCGCGGGTGGCTGGATCCTCGGGACAAGCCCGAGGATGACAGCGCTCACGCTCGCGCCAGTTTGGCAGCGTTGCGGCCGGCGATGCGCCCGAAGGTGGCGCCCGACACGAGGCCGGTGCCGGCCGGATAGTTGTCGTAGAATAGCCCGCCGACCATCTCCCCGCACGTGAAGAGACCGGGCAGAGGCCGCCAGTCCGTGCCGATCACCTGTGCATTTTCGTTGATCTTGAGGCCGCCGAAGGTGAACGTGATGCCGCCCGTCACCGAGTAGGCAAAGTAGGGCGGCGAATCGAGCTTCACGGCCCAGTTGGTCTTGTCGATGCCGAGGCCCCGGGTGGCGTGGCCGTCCTTTTTGGTGGGATCGAAGGTCTTGTTGCTGCGCTGGGCCGAGTTGAACTCCTCCACCGTCTTCAGCGCCTGCTCCTTGTCGTCGATGTCGAGCTGGGCCAGCAGCTCCTTCACCGACTCCGCGACGATCGGCTTGGACGTCGAGTAGCGCGGCTCCAGCAGGTGCAGCACCTTGCTGTCGAACAGCTGGTAGCCCTTGGCGCCGGGCTCGGCCAGGATGGCGCGGCCGAACTTGGCGTAGGTGTAGAGGTTCTGGTCCTCGCCCTCGTCGACGAAGCGGCGGCCCCGGCGGTTGATCATCAGGCCGTAGTGATAGCTCAGCCGGTTGGAGCGGTCGGTGTACTCGCGCGGCGCGAACTCGCCCCAGTCGGCGCTGATCGGCGTGGCGTGGCAGCCGCTCCACTGGCCCCACGGCATGGCGCCGATCGCCATCGCCATGCGCAGCCCGTCGCCCTGGTTGTGGGGGGTGCCGCGCACCTTGGCGGCGCCGACCAGGGGACCGATATGCTGCGTGCGCATCTGCACGTTGGCCTCGAAGCCGCCGCAGCCGAGCACCACCGCCTTGGCGTTGATGGTCTCGAGTCCGTCCGGCCCGCGCACCTTGACGCCGGCGATGCGGCCGCGGCCGTCGAGGACCAGCTCGGTGGCGGCGCTCGAATAGCGGATCTCGATGCCGAGCTTGCCGGCGGTGGCGAACCAGGTGCGCGACAGGCCGACGCCCTCGTGCACCGCGCGCACGACCAGCCCGCGCGGCCACACCACCATGTTGCCCTTCTTGACGCCCGCCACGGTGATCGCCGGCTCCATCTTCACGCCGCCGGTCTCGTGCATCCAGAACACGGTGTCCTTGGAGTTGTCGACCAGGATGCTCGACAGAAGGGGGTCCGTTCGCCCGCTGGTGACGCGCAGCAGATCGTCCATGTAGTCCTTGCGCGTGTAGGGGGTGATGCCCTCGTAGAAGTCCTCGTATTCCTTCTCGATGTCCGGCAGCAGCGGCTCCAGCTCGTGGGGATCGTCGAAGGCGATGCGCAGCACCGCTCCCGCCCAGTGCGTGTTGCCGCCCCGCATGTCGCGCGGCGCCTTCTCGAGCACGAGCACCCGCTTGGCGCCGTTCTCGTGCGCGGAGACGGCTGAAGCCAGCGCCGCGTTGCCGGCGCCGACGACGATCACGTCGTACTCTTGCATTGAGCTGTCCTCTTTCCTCTTGGCCGGTCGTGAGCGGCTCGCAGTGGCTCCCCTCCCCCTTGCGGGGAGGGGTCGGGGGTGGGGGTTCTAAATCCTGGACGCAGCTTGCGTCTTCACCCCACCCCTAACCCCTCCCCGTCATGTCGAAGACATGCCTCCGGCATGAGGGGAGGGGAATTCCGTCGAGCAAGCCTGGCGCACCACTCTCCATTGAACCCTACTAGGTAAAGCAGCCGGCGAGCTGCATGAGCTGGCGCACGCCGTCGGCGTCGAGATCGTCGATGCGGCGGGCAAGCTCGATGATGCGCTCGGCGCTGGCGGGCTGCAGCCGCGTCGCCAGGCAGTCGCGCACCTTGACGAGGTGCTCGGTCTCGCTGATCGGCGGCGTGCCCCACTTGCCGCGCGGGCCGTTGCAGCGCGTCTCCAGCACGCGCCCGTCGTCGAGCTCGACGCGGAGCAGCATGTGCATCTCCTCGAAGCGGCCGGGGATCGCGGGGTCGAGCACGACCTCGAACTTGCCGAGCAGGTCCTGCATGTCGGCTTGCGCGAGACGCGCGTCGGTGAAGGTGCGGATGCCGACCTTGCCGTCGAGGAGCGCGCTGGCGGCCGTGTACTGCAGCGAGAACTTGCCGTCGAGGCCGGTCTCGGGCCTGGGACGGTTGACGTAGGCCATGACCGGCGAGGTCAGCACCACGCGGCGGATGGCGGCGGGCGAGGGGATCTGCGGATGCAGCTCGAGGGCGGCCGTGATGGCGAAATGGGTGCCGAACTGGCTCGGGAACATCTTGATGGCGTAGCCGGGCTCGGCGATGCGGAACGGCGGCCGGCCGAAGCCGAGCATCTCCTCGGCCTTGAAGCCGTTGTCGTAGAAGGCCGGAACGTAGCCCTGCGCCACCTCGAATACGCCGACGTTGGCGGTGAAGCCGCGCTCGGCGAGCAGCGCCGCCTCCAGGCCCAGCGCCGAGGCGTGGCCGCAGTGGGTCGACTTGGTCATGGTGCCGGCATTGGCGAGCAGGCTGCCGGCCCTGGAGGCGGAGATGCCGATGGCGTTGGCGAGCTTGCCGGCGTCGAGCCCCAGCAGATGCCCCGCCGCTACCGCGGAGCCGAGCGGGCCGGCGGCGCCGGGCGGATGGAAGCGGATCTTGAGCGCCTCGAACTGGCCCGACGCCTGCCGGATCCAGCCCTGCATCTCCACGCCCTTGACGAGCGCGGTCAGTATCTCGCGGCCGCTCGCGCCGCGCGCCTCGGCCAGCGCCAGCACGCCCGCCAGGGTGGTGGACAGCGCATGGTTCGCCGGGCTCCACATCGGCTCGAAGTCGAGCACGTGCATGGCCGCGCCGTTGAGCGCGGCAGCCGAGACCGTGTTGAGGCGGAAGCCGTTGCCGATCGCGGTCGCCTGCGCGGCGCCGCCCTGCTCCTTGTAGTGCGCCGCGAGGATCTGGATCGCCTCTTCCTCGGTGCCGGCAACGGCGATGGCGATGCCGTCGAGCACCAGCCGCCGCGCGGCGGCGATGGCGGGCGCGCCGAGGTCGCCATGGCCGGTGGCGACGATCTTCTCACACAGTTGCGACGTCACCGACATGGCTTGCCTGCCCCTCGTTTCGAGCCCTTCCGGCCGCGGTGGAATCTGCGACCGCCGCTCTGAACTCTCCGGTGTCATCCCGGGCTTCATGCCCGGGATCCATCTCTCAGCTCGCTCCGACATTCGCGGATGGATGGATCCCGGGGACAAGCCCCGGGATGACCGTCGTATCTGTGGGCCTCGTTCCATCTAAGCCCGAAGGACCTTGTCCGCGCCACTACCGACCAGGACGCAATCCGCGCCATCGATCCCCAACAGCACGGGCGCGCCTTCCGCGATCTCTGCGCGTGCGAACACCCGCACCGTGGTCGCGCCATCGATGGCGACGACGTACTCGAAATGGCTGCCCTGATACAGCCGCTGGCGCACGGTCCCGCCGATCCGCGCCGGAGGCAAGCCCTCGGCGGCGCCGGCAGGCGCGATGGCGATGCGGTCGGGCCGCAGCATCAGCCGGCCCGCCGAGCCGTCCAGGCTGCCGCGGCGGACATCGACGCTCGAGCCGCCGGGCAATCGCACCCGCGCGCTTTCCGCATCGATCGGCTCGCTGGCGACGTCGAGGAAGTTAGCCGCGCCGACCACGTCGGCCACGAACTCGCTGGTGGGCTGCTCGTAGATCTGCCTCGGCGTACCCTCCTGCACGACGCGGCCCTCGCGCATGACCAGCACGCGGTCCGACAGCGCCAGCGCCTCGGCCTGGTCGTGGGTCACGTACATGGCGGCGATGCCGAGGGAGCGCTGCAGGCGGTGGATCTCGGCGCGCGTGCGGTCGCGCAGCTTGGCGTCGAGGTTGCTGAGCGGCTCGTCGAGCAGCATGGCATCGGGCGACTGCACGATGGCCCTGGCCACCGCGACGCGCTGCTGCTGGCCGCCCGACAGCTCGGACGACTTGCGCTCGCCCAGGTCGCCCAACCCGACGAGGCCGAGTGCGTCGTTCACGCGGCGGGCGATCTCGGCCTTCGCCAGCTTGCGGATCTGCAGGGGGAAGGCGACGTTCTCGAACACGGTCAGATGCGGCCAGATGGCGTAGGACTGGAACACCATGCCGAGGTTGCGCTGGTGCGGCGGCACCGACACGCCCTTGCCGGCATCGAACACGACGCGGCCGCCGATCTCGATGCGGCCGGCATCGGGAGCCTCGAGGCCCGCGACGCACCGCAGCGTCGTCGTCTTGCCGCAGCCCGAGGGCCCGAGCAGGCTGACGAACTCGCCGTCGGCGGCGACGAAGCTCACGTCGTCGATGACGAGCTTGTCGCCGAAGCGCTTGCTGAGCCCATCGACCCTGATGCTCATGCGGATGCCATGCCCGAGATCCTCATGCCGCGCGGAACACGTGGCGCGAGACCAGTGCCATGACCGCGACGATGATGAGGGTCGAGACGACAGACAGGGCGCTGGCGTTGCCCCAGTTGGCGTTCTCGAAGAAGGTCCAGATCGAGATCGAGACCACGGCCGTCTTCGACGTGTAGAGCAGCACGGCGGCGGCGATCTCGCGGAAGTAGGAGATGAACAGCAGGAAGTAGGCGCTCTGCAGGGATGGCCGCAACAGCGGCAGGACCACGCGCGCGAACGACTGCAGGCGGTTGGCGCCGGCCGTCCAGGCGGCTTCCTCGAGGCTCTTGTCGATCTGCGTGACCTGGGCGCCGACCGTCTCGGTGGCGTAGGGCATGAAGCGGGAGATGTAGCAGAAGATCAGCACCCACAGCGTGCCGTAGATCGGCAGGTAGACGTACGACCACAGGAAGCCGAGGCCGATGACGATGCCGGGCACGCCGAAGGGGAGGGTGGCGATCAGATCGAGCAGGCGGTGGCCCTTGGGGCGCAGGCGGTGCGTCGAATAGGCGATCAGCGTGCCGAGCGCGAGGCCGAGCACGGCGCCGCCGGCGGAGACGATCAGCGTGTTGGTGAAGGCGCGCAAGGTCGAGGGGCTGTTGAAGATGTAGATGTAGTTGCGCAGCGTGTAGGGGGCGGCGAACGGATTGGCGACGAAGAACTTGATCAGCGACGTGTAGACGAGCGCGACGACCGGCAGCAGGAACGCGTTGAGCAGGAAGCCGAAGCAGACGAGATAGGCGAGCCAGCGCCAGCGCCCCAGCGGCAGCTCGCGCAGACGATAGGACTTGCCGGTGATGGTGGCCGCGCCGAGGCGGCGCACCAGCCGGCGGTGGATCAGCACCGAGAGGCCGGTCAGCGCGCTCAGGGCGAGACCGATGGCGGCGGCGAGGCCGTGATTGGGCGGGGAGAAGCTGGTCAGCAGGTAGAGCTGCGTCGCCAGCACGTTGACGTGGCCGGGGATGCCCACCATGGCGGGAATCGCGAACTGCTCCACCGCCAGCACGAACGACAGCAGCAGGCTCGACAGCAGCGGATAGATCATCAGCGGCACGGTCACCTTGCAGGCCGCCTGCCAGGGCGTGGCGCCCGCCATGTAGGCCGCCTCCTCGAGGCCGGCGTCCATGGTGGCGAGCGGCGCGCGCACGGAGAAATAGGTGAAGGGGGTGATGTGCAGGACCTGGATCCACACGATGCCGACGGCCGAATAGATGTCGAGCTTGGGCCAGGTCCACCCGAGCCCGTCGCCGAGAAGCCCGTTGATCAGCCCGCCCGGCGAGCCGATGATGATCCAGGCCATCGCCAGGATGAATCCGGGAAAGCAGAACGACAGGCCCGTGAGCGTCGTCACCAGCGTCTTGTGGCGAAAGTCGGTGCGCGCGACGATCCAGGCCATGATCGCGCCGCCGATGGTGCTGAGGATCGCCGTTGCCAGCGAGATCGCGCAGGTCATCGCCAGCGTGCCGAGCACGCCCGAGGTTCCCAAGCCCGTCCAGTTGGCGATGGTCCAGTCGCTCGCCTGTCCCGGACCGCCGGATCGCAGGCTGCCGAACACGAGCGCGAGGAGCGGCGTCAGCACCAGGAATGCGGCGATCGCGAACGTTGCCACGTAGATGAGATCGAGCGTCCGGTCGGCAAGCCGCGAGGAGCGCACGGAATCGCGCACGCCGGCGCCCGGAAGCACGACCACAGCCTCTGCCCGACTACTGGACATTGAAGATCGTTCGAAACTCCTTCAGCATCGCTTGCTGATAGTCGGGCGTGAGGAGGGGCGGACTGAGGGTGATCTTGAGCGCGCTGTTGGGCGGCACGAGCTTCGGCGGCTTGACGCCGGGACGGGTCGACGGGCGCGCCGGAGGAGTCCTGCAGCGCCGTCTGGCCCTTCTCGCTCAGCAGCCAGTTGACGAACAGCTTGCCGACGGCCGGGTTGGGCGCCTTGGCCGGCACGAACGCATTGGCGAGCGCGGCGGGCACGCCGGTCTCGGGATAGACGGCGGCGATCGGCGCGCCGTCGGCCAGCGCGGTGATGACCGCGGGATCGATCAGCGAGGCGATCCAGACGTCGCCGCGGACGACGGCCTGCACCACGCCGGCGCTGCCGCTGAAGAAGCGCACGTCGTTGTCCTTGAGCTTCTGCGCGATGCCGGTCAGGCCGAGCTTCTTCTCCCAGAACGCGACCGCGCCCTGCACCGTCACCGAGCGCCAGGGCGGATTGAGGCCGACCTTGCCCTTCCATTTGGGATCGAGGAGGTCGGCGTACACCTTGGGCGCGTCGGCCGGCTTGACCTTGGCGGTATTGTAGATGATCGCCTCGCGGTAGAGCTGGGTCGTGAACAGATGGCCCCTGTGCACGTACTCGGGCGGATAGGCGGCGGCCTCCGGCGGCGTCCACGCGAGCACCCAGCCCTTGTCGATCCAGCCGTCCTCGGTGTTGTCGTAGTTGGTCATCAGCGCGTCGGCCGGGCAGGCGCCGGCCGCCGTCTCGGCCTCGAAGCGCTGCATCATGGCGCCGCTGCCGAGGCGGACCGTCTCGACCTTGATGCCCGGATAGGCTGCCTCGAAGGCTGCGATCAGTCCCTCGTCGCCCGGCGGCGGCAGGTTGTGGTAGAGGTTGAGCTTGCCGATCTTCCTCGCCGCGGCCTCGATCGCCGCCCACTCCGGGTCGGCAGCCGCGGCCTCGCCTGGGAGGGCGATCGCCACCAGCATTGCGACGAGCGCGAGCAGGCCGTAGATCGCCCGCCCCGGTGCGCCCGAATTTGTGGCCCTGAACCTTGCCGAGCATGTTGTCATGGTCGGGCTATGTCCCGACCATCCAGCTATCAGCGCGCTCCGTTGCCAGCCGCGCGTTGGATCCTCGGGACAAGCCCGAGGATGACAAGAGCTGGCTGCGAGATATCGCAGGGCATGCATCGGTGCGATGGAGGCGTCAGCGCCCGTCATTCACTGCACCTGGAATACGCTGCGCCAGTGATCGACGATGCGCTTCTGCGTCGCGCCGTCGAGGATCGCCGCGCCGGCGACCGCGGGGATCTGGCTGTTGGAGGGCACAAATTCCGGCGCCTTGAGCCCGCGGCGCGTGCCGGGAGCGCCGGAGAGCTCCTGGATCGCGATCTGGCCCTTCTCGCTCATCAGCCAGTTGACGATCACCCGCCCCGCATTCGGGTGCGCGGTCTTGGCCGGCACGAACGTGACGATGGGCAGGTAGGGCACGCCGCTCGGCGGATATACGCCCTTGAGGGGCACGCCGTCGGCGAGCGCGGCGTTGAGCGGCAGGTCGGTCAGCAGCGCCACCGAGACGTCGCCGCGCACCACGGCCTGGATCACGCCCGCGCTGCCGTTGAAGAAGCGCACGTCGAGCGCCTTCATGCGCTCGGCCGCATCCTTGATGCCGAACTTGCCCTCCAGGAACGCCAGCGCCGTCTGCGGTCCCGTCGAGCGCCACGGCGGGTTCATGCCGACGCGGCCTTTCCACTTGGCGTCCAGCAGGTCCGGCCAGTCCTTGGGGGCCTCGGCGGCGCTCACCTTGCTGGTGTTGTAAATGATCATCTCGCGCACGGCCTGGATGCCCCACATCTGGTTGCCGAACCGCGAGTCCTCGGGCAGCGCCGCTGCTTCCGGCGGCTGCCACTCCGCCATCCATCCCTGCTTCGCCCAGGCGTGCAGCCGCTCGTCCCAGCTCGCGCTGCAGGCGTCGGCCTCGCTCTTGCCGCCGGCATATTCCGTCGCGAAGCGCGGATAGAACGCGCCGCTCGGCAGCCGCACCTCGCCGACGGTGATCTCGGGATAGTCGGCGTTGAAGGCGGCAACGATGCGTTCCGCGCTGGCCGGCTGGAAGTTGTGGTAGAGGACGACGGCGCCTTCCTTGCGGGCGGCGGCCTCGATCTCCTTCCACGTCGATTGTGCGACGGACGGGCGGATGGGCACCAGCATGGCCAGGAGGGCCAGCATCAGGGCCGCGGATCGGCCGCACGCGCGGTGCATCGATTTCCTCCCCGGCCATCGCCGGCATGGGCCAGTTCTTCCCCGCCAAGCATTTCCTGCCGGCGGCCGCACGCTTGTGTGTTGCGAGGAGAAGGCCTTATCGTGCATCGATAGGAACAAAGATGCGCCGCGCTGTCAATGAACGGCCGGGCGCTGCGGCGGGCGGAAAAAAGGATGCTGCCATGACACCACGCGATAGCTCACACGCCGATCCGCAGGGCGGCTCGGCGGCGACAATTCCCGCGCGCGGGCTGGCCGAGTTCGTGGCCGGCATGCGGCTGTCGGATGTGCCCAAGCCCGTGCGCGAGCGCGCGCTGCAGCTGATGCTCGATGCCGTCGGCGTCGGGCTCGCGGCGGGCCGCTATCCGTTCGCGGAGCGGACGCTCGCCGGCGCGCGGGCGCTGGGCGGCGACGGCGCCAGCACCGTGATCGGGCACCGCGAGCGGCTGCCGCTGCGGGATGCCGCCCTCGTCAACGGCGTGCTGCTGCATGGCCTCGACTTCGACAATTCCCATCTCACCGCCATCATCCATCCGACCGTCACGTGCCTGCCGGCCGCGTTCGGCGTCGGCGAGGCGCAGCGCGCCAGCGGCGCCGACATGCTGGCGGCCTATATCGCGGGGATGGAGTGCGCCATCCGCATAGGCGCCTCCGTGAAGGGCGGCTTCCACCACGTGGGCTTCCACGCGACCGGCGTGATCTCGCATTTCGCCGCCGCGCTGGTCGCCGGGCGGCTGCTCGGTCTCGACGCCGATGCGCTGACGCGCGCGCAAGGCATCGCCGCCTCGACGGCCGGCGGCGTGCAGGTGTTCCTCGAGGAGGGCGCGTGGACCAAGCGCCTGCATCCCGGCTGGGGCGCGGTTGCCGGCATCACCGCGGCGACGCTGGCCAAGAACGGCTTCTTCGGTCCCTCGCGCGCCTACGAGGGGCGCTTCGGCCTGTTCGAGACGCACCTGCAGGGCTATGCCGCCGAGGTGGATGTGGGGCAGATCACGGACGGCCTCGGCAGCCTGTGGGAGCTGCCGCACACCTCGATCAAGCCCTATCCCATCTGCCACTTCATCCATGGAGCGGCCGAAGCCGCCGTCCGTCTGCACGGCAAGCTGAAGCCGACGCCGGAAAGCCTCGCCGAGATCCGCGTCCGCATTCCCAAGGACACGCTGCCGATCGTGGCCGAGCCGGTTGCCATCAAGACCGCGCCGGCCAACGACTACGACGCCAAGTTCAGCGCCCAGTACGTGGTCGCGACCTGCCTGCTCAAGGGCCGCATCGGCCTCGCCGAGCTGGAGCCGGAGGCGCGCAACGATCCGGTCGTGCGGGCCTTGGCGCGCCGCGTCGTGGTCGAGGCGGACCCCGAGGCGGGCTATCCCAAATACATGTCGGGCGGCGTGGCGCTCGCCACCGCGGACGGCCGGCGGCATGATGAATATGTGCCGATCAACAACGGCTCGGGCGAGCGGGCGCTGGATGCAGGCGGCATCGCCGAGAAGTTCTTCGCCTCCGCCGAGCTGACCGTGCCCCACGCCAAGGCGGTGCGCGTGCGCGACGCGATCCTGGCGCTGGAGACCATCTCCGTCGCCGAGCTTGCCGCCGCGCTTGCACAGGGATTGACGGCGCGCGGTCAGAGTTGAGCGCGCAGCAGGGCGTCGAGCGCTTGCGGCAGCGGGAGCAATCCTACGAGCAGGTCCGTATTGATGGATACGGCGCACGCTCCCAGGATCGACACGGCGGAACCGATGACGACCATCGCGCCGAAGAGCTCGTGGTGAGGGTTGAACAGGAACGCGAACAGAAACCGGAACACCAAGGAGAGCTGCAGCAGGGGGACGACGAGCATGATCGGGGCTAGCGCGAGGGCGGAGTAGAGGAAGCCCTGAGCCGCGGCAACGAAGATGCCCGAGTAGACGAACCAGCGCGCGCTTTCACGGCTGACCTGCATCACGTTGCGGCGCAGGGAGGGGATGAGGAGCCCGAGCGCGACCGTGCAGGTCGCTGCGCTGTAGGCGATCAATCCGCCGACAACTCCACCGAGCGGCCCGGCGTCTTGGATCGCCTGGCGAATGATGATCGGCGACGTGCCGTACATGAGCGCCGCGAGCGATGCAAAGAAGAAGCCGGTGGCAACGCGCGGCGCAAACACTTCGGCACCCCCTGGCCTCTTTTCCGCTGCCGGTTGCGAGGCGCGCTGCGTGACCAGGGAGCCCGCGAGCATCAGGACACCGCCCGCCGCCTGCAGGACCGTGCACGGCTCGCGCAGGACGACCACCGCGAGGATCAGCGTGACGACCGCGTTCAGCTGCATGACGGGCGCGGTCAGGTTCACCCCGGCCGCCTGGCTCGCGCGGAAATTGCAGTAGCGCCCGATCACGAAGTGGATGACGCCCGCGGCCGAGAGAGAGGCAAGCGCGGAGCCGGTGATGCGGTCCAGCCCCCCGAGGGCGCCCGTCGCGAGCGCGACTGCGAGAAAGCACAGCAGGCCGACTGGAATGCTGGTGACCATGCCCTGCGCGGGCGTGCCGGTGATCACGCCCCGGCGGCCCGTGGCATTGGTCAGGGCGAACGTCGCCGCCGAGAGGACAGCGAAGACGGCACCCAGCAGATGCACAGGAATTCCTCCCCCGGTTGAGTCTTTGCCCGCGGGGCCACGCTCGCTAGCGCGGATCGCCCTGGCTTTTTGTGCCGCGAAGCTAGCTGGCGCTCGGAGCCCGTCAAGCGCTCGCTGTTTCCCGGTCCGCTTTATTCAACCGACACTCGCGGCGAGCGGGTGCCGGGCAGTCGGCGTTTCCACAAGGGGATGGCCGGCGACACGGGTCGCCGAAGACGCGATGCGGGGTTGGGTCGTCCCTCGCGGCCATTGGCAAGGGTAGGTTGGGTCAAGCGTAGCGCTGACCCAACACCGGCCGAGGCCGCAACATGTGTTGGGTCATCGCTAACGCTTGACCCAACCTGCACGCTACACGCCTGCGCGGGAATGACGTCAGCGGAAATCGGCAGTCGTGAGCAGGGCCTGGAAGGGGATGCCGGCAGCCTTGAAGGCCTCCGCGGCGCCCTCGAGGCGATCGACCACGGTGATCACGCGGTCGATGACGGCATCTTCGGCGCGGACGGCCTCGATGGCCTTCATGGATGAGCCGCCGGTGGTCGTCACGTCCTCCAGGATCACCACGCGCTTGCCCTGCAGTGTCTCGCCGGGAGCGAGGCCCTCCACCAGCTTGCGGGCACCGTGCTCCTTGGCCTGCTTGCGCACGAAGAAGGCGCCGATCGGCCGGCCCTTGCCGTGGCTGAGCACGCAGGCCGCCGTCGCCAGCGGCACCGCGCCCATCTCCAGCCCGCCGATGTAGTCCACCTGCGAGTCCTGCAGCGCCTCGAGCGTGAGCGTCGCTATCAGGTGCGCGCTCTCGGGGTGCAGCATGGAGGGCTTCATGTTGAAGTAGAAATTGGTGGAGCGCCCCGATACCAGCTTCGTCTCGCCACCGGTCGAGAAGGATCGGGCCCTGACGAGCTCGATCAGTCGGGATCTTGCCGTAGCTGTCATGCGGAACTCCTGTCGTCGCTCGATGCCGGTCCCTCTCCCCGTGAAGTACAAAGAGAGGGGACGCCGCAGCGTTCGATCGCAGGGTTCTCCCCCAGCCGCTGCCAATGTCAAGCCGAGACCCTCGTGCTACAGAGGGTTGCGCACAGCCAAGCCAGGATCGCCCGCGATGAATGCCGACAACCGATTTCCGCACATGGCCTACCTCGACCCCACCGCGCGGGTGCACGGGCTGGTGGAGATCGGCGAGCACGCGAGCCTGTGGCCCTATACGGTGATCCGCGCCGAAAGCCGGCACGTGCGCATCGGCCGCTACACCAACCTGCAGGACCACGTGATGGTCCACGTCGGCTATCACGCCCCGACGCTGGTCGGCGACTACTGCTCGATCACGCATCGGGTGGTGCTGCACGGCTGCACCATCGGCGACAACTGCCTGATCGGCATCGGCGCCACCGTGATGGAAGGCGCGGTGATCGGCGAGAACTCGATCGTCGCCGGACACTGCTTCGTCGCCGACAACACGATCATCCCGCCCAATTCCATCGTGATGGGCACGCCGGGCAAGGTAGTGCGGACGATGAGCAACTATGTCGCCAACAAGCTCAACGCGATGCTGTACTACCGCAACGCGCTCGGCTACGCGCGAGGCCACCATCGCGCCTGGGACGGCCCGGAGCACGAGGCGCAGATGGCCGCCTGGAAGGCGGAGTTCGAGCGGGAGTTCGCCGAGCGGCAGAGATAGCGTGGATGCCGCGAGCGCGGCAGGATCGGGCGCTACCTGCGCTTGCGCTGCGCGGTCTTGGCCATATCGACGAGGTCATCGGCGAGCACGCGGGCCCTGTCCGGGTCGTCCCTGGCCAAGGCCTCGAAGGAGTCCCTCGTCGCCTCCGTCAGAGAGACGTGCTGGCGCGCCTTGAGTTCGTTGATGTCGGATACGATCCTGCGCAGCCTGTCGATCTGCTTCTGGCCGCTGCGGTCGGCAATCTCCAGCAGCGCCTCGCTGATGATGCCGAGCTGCTTGCCGAAGCTGGCGACCTCCTCGGTGATCCTGCGCTCGATGACGGGATCGCCTTGATAGTTGATGACGGTCGGGAACCACGTGGTGTTGGGCGCAACGACCTGATCGAAGCGAAATGGAAACATCCAGGACATGGCTGAAACCTTGCGTAGCTCAACTGCGGATCAGTGTATTACGTCTTTGGCGCACTGGCCCAGGCTACGTCGGCGCCGTTATGCAGAAAGCGTGAGACCGCCCGTGCGTCGGGCCAACAGGACCGCATGCGATCCATGAAGCCACCCGGTGACTTGCGCGATCGGCTGCAGAGCGCCACGGCGTTCTTCCACCACGAGGCGGCCGGCGGGCTGGTGCTGCTGGCGGCGGCGGTCGCGGCCCTGATCGTTGCCAACTCGCGTCTGGAATGGCTGTACGACGGCCTGCTCGGCACGCCCGTGGTCGTGCGCGTCGGCGCGCTGGCGCTCGACAAGCCCCTGCTGCTGTGGATCAACGACGGCCTGATGGCCGTGTTCTTCTTCCTCGTCGGGCTGGAGATCAAGCGCGAGATCCTGCAGGGCGAGCTCTCCACGTTCGGCAAGGCGGCGCTGCCGGCCGTCGCCGCCGTCGGCGGCATGGCGGTGCCGGCGCTGATCTACGTGGCCGTCAACGCGGGAGACGCCGCCGCGCTCAGGGGCTGGGCGATTCCCTCCGCCACCGACATCGCCTTCGCGGTCGGCGTCGTCGCCCTGCTTGGATCGCGCGTGCCGTCCTCGCTCAAGGTGTTCCTGCTGGCGCTGGCGATCCTCGACGACCTCGGCGCCATCCTCATCATCGCGGCGTTCTACACGTCCGACCTGAGTTGGAGCTCGCTGCTGCTGGCGGCTGCCGGCGTCGTCGTTCTGCTCGCGCTCAATGCACGCGGTGTCACGCGGCTGGCGCCCTACCTGCTCACCGGCGTCTTCATCTGGGTGTGCGTGCTGAAGTCGGGCGTGCACGCGACGCTTGCCGGCGTGGTGGTCGCCATCGCCATCCCGCTCGGGCGCGCGGGCGCGGGCGAGCCCTCGCTGCTGGAGCAGCTCGAGGAGCGTCTGCATCCATGGGTGGCGTTCGGCATCCTGCCGCTGTTCGCCTTCGCCAACGCTGGCGTGTCGCTTGCCGACATGTCGCTCGACCGCCTCTTCGACCCCGTCCCGCTCGGCATCACGCTGGGGCTGTTCATCGGCAAGCCAATCGGCATCCTGGTGGCGACGGGCGTCGCAGTCGCGAGCGGCCTTGCGCCGAGGCCGGAAGGGGCAAGCTGGGCGCAACTCGCCGGCATCGGCATGCTGGGCGGGATCGGCTTCACGATGAGCCTGTTCATCGGCATGCTGGCCTTCAGCGAACCCATCTATGCGGCGCAGCTGCGCCTCGGCGTGCTGGCCGGTTCCCTGCTCTCGGCGCTGGCGGGGTATCTGGTGCTGCGGTTCACTGCCCCTGCGCCGCGCGGATCGCCGGGATGATCCTTGCCTCCAGCGTCTCGGGCGTGATCGGGCCGACGTGCTTGTAGACGATCTCGCCCTTGCCGTTGACGATGAATGTCTCGGGCATGCCGTAGACGCCCCACTCGATCGCGGCCCGGCCGTTGCCGTCCACGCCTACGGCGGCATAGGGATTGCCGTAGCGGCCGAGGAAACGGCGCGCGGCCGCCGCCTGGTCCTTGTAGTTGACGCCGTAGACCCGCACGCCGGTTTTCTCGCGCAGCGCCACCAGCACGGGGTGCTCCTGCACGCACGGAATGCACCAGGAGGCCCAGAAGTTCACGACCGAGACCTCGCCTTTCGCCAGGTCGGCGCCGGCGAAGCCGCCGACGGCACGCCCCGCCTCGTTGAGCCCCTCGAGGCCCTGCAGCTCGATGGCGGGTGCCGTCTTGCCGATCAGCGCGGACGGCAGCTTGGAGGGATCGCCGCTGCGCAGCGCGAACGCGAAGATCGCGGCCATGACGGTGAAGATCGCGAGCGGCCACACCAGCACGCGCGACCGCCCGCCGCGACCAACTGAATCGATCGCTGTTTTGTCCTGCATCTACTTGTCTTGAAATTGCGTGCGGTCGGAGCGGCGGCGCACGCCGCGGGCTTCGAGCTGGTCGACCAGGCGCTGCTGGCGGCGGCCGTCGAGCACCAGCCAGGCGACGAGAGCCGCAAGACCCGCCGCGACCGACCCGTAGGCGACCCAGATGTAGGCGGCATGCGGTCCGAGATCCATGGGCGTCACTCGGCCGGCTGGCCGGCCAGGCCGGCACTGGCCTGCACCTCGAACGTGCGCAGGGCCTTGACGCGGCGGCGCAGGATCTCGTTGCGCATGGCCTTGAGATGAAGGGCGAGAAACAGCAGGGTCATTCCGAAAGCCATCACGAGCAGCGGCCAGAGCAGCGATGGGTGGATGGTCGGCGCCCCCAGCCGCATGACGCTTGCCGGCTGATGCAGGCTGTTCCACTCCACCGAGAACTTGATGACCGGCAGGATGGCGATGCCGACCAGGCTGAGCACGGCAGTGAGCTTGGCGGCCAGCGCCTCGTCCTCGATCGAGGAACGCAGCCCGATCAGGCCGAGATAGAGCAGGAACAGGATCAGGACCGAGGTCAATCGTGGGTCCCACACCCAGAACGCGCCCCACATGGGCTTGCCCCAAAGCATGCCCGTCAGGAGGCAGAGGGCGGTGAAGGTCGCACCGATGGGCGCCGCGGCCTTGGCCGACACGTCGGCCAGCGGATGGCGAAAGACGAGCAGCCCGAAGCTCGACAGAGCGACCAGGGTATAGCCGAACATCGACAGCCACGCCGCCGGCACATGCACGAACATGATCTTGGCCGCGTGCCCCTGCTGGTAGTCCAGCGGCGCGGTGGCCGACATGTAGAGTCCGACGGCGAGCATCGCGCAGGCGGCCCCCGCTATCCAGGGCAACAGCCGGCCGGACAGCTCCATGAACCGCGTCGGATTGGCGAGCCTTTGAGTAAGCGTGGCCATGGGGATGATCTACGGGTTTGTTCTCGCTGGGGCAATTGCGCCAAATCAAAGCAGCCTGTTGCCGGCATTTCCATGGCCGGAAACCGGCATCCGCACGACTTGCGCCGGGCTCTTGGGCGTCATCCCGACCAAGGGCAAGCCCTGTTTTCCGGGCGGGGTTGGTTGGACCGTCGTTCGCCCGCTGACCGCTCAACCCCCATCGTCCCGCGCGGGCCGGCGCCGCACGGCTCGCGATTCCTGTTGCGCGCCCTCGCCCGTCGCGGTGTAGCTCCTCTGCTTGCGATACCGGGGGCGCGTGGCTCCGTTGCCCAGTTTCGGCCCGGCCGAGGCTTGAACGACGGGGGTGGACTTGGGCGGCTCCACGGCCGCGGCGAAGGTCGAGTCGCGCTTGATCTTTTGCCAGACGTAGCGGTAGCCGGCGTCCGTGAAGTGCTCGCCGTCGCGCGAGCGCAAGCCCGGCTGGCAGATCTGAGGATCGCGCAAGCTCACGTATTGGATGTCGGTCGCCGCCAGCCGCCGCCGCAGGTAGTCGTCCATCTCCCTGGCGCGATTGTCCCAGCTCTTCATCACGCAGGGCGGCCCGATCCAGACGATCCGCTCGCCTGTCTTCCGGGCTCCCTCGATCACCGCCTCGATATCCTTCTGCATGGCCTGGACGGGGATGGCCGCGTCGTTGAGCCCGAGCGTCATGAGGCCCACCGCACCCTTGGGCAGCTGCAGGAACTGGGGCGCGATGGCATTGCGGCGCAGGCTCACGCTATGGCGCGCCGACCCCCGCATGCCGATCGTCTGGGCCGTGGCGGCGGCAATGCTGTCGCCGATGAAGAAGCCTTCGTCGGCTTGCACAGGCGCGAGACCGGCCGACAGCGACAGAAGAGCCACGCCGGCGGCCAGACAGGCGGCGGCGCGAACGGTCGCACTCTTGGGCGCGCTGATCACCGGCCGTCCACTCTCAGGAATTTCCTGACGCTCTCGAATACCTCTGCCGGCGGCACGTGCATCATCCGGTCCCAATCGGCGACCCGTTCCGCCAGCCACGCATTCACGGGATTGGAGGGAAGCCGTTGCACCCATTGTACGAGACCCATCGAGTTGAACAGCAATAGCAGCATCACGGCATTGAGCGCGATCGTGCGGAAGGTCGATGCCGGCGAGGGGCGCAATCCCTTCTCGAGGTCGAGGGTTCCCAGAGGTTCATCGTTCGGCTCGGCCATGACCACCCTCAAAACTGGAAATAGATGAACGGCGCGCTGCTGTCGCCGCCGACGGCTTCGATCAGCAGCAATGCGATGCCGGTGAGAACTCCGACGGCCCAGGTCGGAATCCGGTGGTAGAGGCGGTCGAGCTGCTCGAGCAGGTCGGGGCTCGTGAACTGGATGAGCAGCCCGAAGGCGATCAGCGATCCGAGGAACGGCGTCAGCAGCGACGCCGGCTGCGACCAGTTGGCCAAGCCCATCAGGAAGTCGCCGGCACGGGTGGCGTTGTCGGCACGGAAGAAGATCCAGCACAGGCAGACGAAGTGGAAAGTAAAGAGGATGCCGAGCGCCCGCCGCCACGGCGCGCGGCGCTCGGTCTCTCCGGCGGCACCGGATGCTCGACCCGAGAACATGCGCTCCGCGGCCAGCATGCCGCCGTGCAGCGCGCCCCAGATCACGAACTTCCAGGCGGCCCCGTGCCAGATGCCGCCCAGCACCATCGTCAGCAGCAGATTGAAATACGTCCGCAGCCTGCCGTGCCGGCTGCCTCCGAGCGGGATGTAGAGGTAGTCGCGCAGCCAGCTCGATAGCGACATGTGCCAGCGCCGCCAGAAGTCGGCCAGCGTCTCGGCCCGATAGGGCTGGTTGAAGTTGCGCTGGAAGCGATAGCCGAGCAGGGCGGCGATGCCGATGGCTATGTCGCTGTAGGCGCTGAAGTCGCAGTAGATCTGCACGGCGTAGCCGTAGGTGGCGGCAAGCAGGTCGATGGTGCCGTAGGCGGTCGGATCGAAGAAGGCCTTGTCGACCAGGCTCGACCGCCAGCCAGTTGGCGATCACGGCCTTCTTGAGCACGCCCCACACGATCAGCATCACGCCGAGCCCGACGAACACCCGGTTGGGATCGGGCGGACGCTCGAGCTGCGGCAGGAAGCTTGCGGCGCGCACGATGGGTCCCGCCACCAGATGGGGAAAGAACGAGATGAAGAACATGACGTCGATCAGCGGGCGGGGACGGTCGAGAGCGCCCCGGTAGAGATCGACGATGTAGGAGATGCCCTGGAAGGTGTAGAAGGATATGCCGATCGGCAGCACGATCTCGAGCATCGGCAGCTCGCGGCCAACCTCCCAGGACGTCAGCAGCGCGTTCAGCTCCTCCGAGAACCAGCCGTAGTATTTGAAGAAGCCGAGCAGCGACAGGTTCGCCAATACGCCCAGCGTCAACACGGTCCGGCGCAAGAACCGGTGTTGCGCGAGACCGAGCAGGCGGCCGATGCTCCAGTTGAGCAGGACGCTGCCGAACAGCAGGAACGCGAGCTTCCAGCTCCAGAACGAATAGAAGAAGTAGCTGGCGGCGATGATCGCGAGCTTGTGCAGATTGTGGCGGCCGGCGCGCACGAGCATCCACGCGACGGGCCACAAAGCCAGGTAGAAGAGGAGGAAATTCAGGGTCGGGAATATCATGTCACATCGAAGCCATCACCGACCCGGAAAGCCGCGCATCAGGACGGCGTAGAGCGCGTTGGCGGAGCGCCAGTAGCCGTCCTTCTTCATGTGCACGCGATCCTTGTGCACGATCCCCTCGCGCTCCCACCGGAAGGCGCCGCACTTCCCGCCCTGCAGCTCGAGCCAATCCCAGAAATAGACATCGGCCCTGCGGGCAACCGCGCGCTGCGCGTCGCGCACGAGATCGTAGGAGCCCGGCGTATGCCAGCGGCAAAGGCTGCGATCGGAACGGGACAGCAGGGCGTCGTAGCCGGCCACCTCCCGTTCCGAGAGCGGGACGCAGGGCGTGCGGTCGTGCTCGCTGCCGCTTCCGCCGCAGTATTTGGGGATGAGGTTGGCGTCGGGGCCGCTCACCAGGACGATCGAGGCGTTGGGCGCCGCCCGCTTCAGGGCCTCGATGCGCGCCTCCAGGAGCGTCTCGTAGTTCTGCAGGCGGCTCTTGGGCGCGTAGCCCTCGTTGGTGCCGAAGGCCAGCAGGACGAGCGAAGGGTCGATCGTTGCCAGTTGCGACGAGACCGTTTTCCAGTCCCAGCGGTCCATGATGCCGACCTGCGCGCCCGAGAAGCCGTGGCTCGTCAGCACCACGCCCCGTGCGTTGCGGTAGACGGCCCAGTCGGCGATATCGATGACGCCGTCGCCACGGGGCCGCACGCCCAGGCGCCGGCCGGCCGAGGCGAGCGGGAAGGCCTGCCGCGCCATCGCATAGGTCTCGTCGCGGGTGGCGATCTCGCCGATGGCCTTTCCGTCGACCGTCAATTCGATCGTTCCGCCGCCGGGCTTGCGGTAGTAGCCGATCTCGACGGTGTCGAAGCCCGCGCTGTCGTCGCCGGCCGCGAGCGTCATGACGTCCGTGGGGCTGGAGCCGCGGACGACGAAGCCGGACAATCCGAACGGAAGGTCGGCGTGGTCGGTCTTGTTGCTCGTGAAGACCTGCCATTTGCCGGACTGCTCGGCTCGAACCTGGCTCGGGCGCCAGTAAGCTACGGGCGAGCCGGGAGCCAGCATGCCGCGGCCGCCGTTGCCGAAGCGCCCTTGGAAGAGAGTGCGCAGGTGACCGGAGAAATGCTCGGCCTCCGTGTGGCTGTCGCCGATCTGCAGGATCGTCAGGCGCTGGAGGCGGCCGGCCTGCAGGTCGGCGAGCCGGCGCTGAAACTGCGCCAGCTGCTCCGGCGCCGGCTCTCCCTTGACGCGGCCGACGTGAACCAGCTCCGGCGGGGTGGCAAGGACCGGCTCCTGCGCCGCTTGCGCGATCGCCGCCGTCATCGGCGCCACCGGCGTCGGCGAATGCGCGCACACGAGCACGAGCGCCGCCGCACCGATCCTGGCTATGTGTCGGGTCAGTGCACCACCACCATCTCGGTTGCCTCGGGCACCAATGCCCGGAAGCGTGGCGAGACCTCCAGCAGCCGGTTGAAGGTGATGTGGCTCAGCAGCTCGTAGCCGGGTTCCGTGAAATGCAGGCCGTCCGCATGCCGCATCAGGCGCTTCCTGCCCTTGAGGTCCTTGAAGTAGGGCATGTAGGCGCCGGTCTCGTCCGCGGTGACGGCCCAGATGGGAATGACGGTCACGTTGGGACGGTCGCGCGCCGCCCGCGCAATGATCTCGTTGGTCAGGACCGCCGCGACCGTCGCCTCGGGCGAGCGCATCACCGGCAGCAGCACCCAGAGCAGCGGCACGTTCCTGCGGCCGGCATGGTCCATGAAGTTCTCGATCCGGCCGCGATAGAGATCGATCCACTTGTTGCTGCCGAACAGGGCCTGCGACTTGCCGTTGACGAAGAAGCTGCGGCGGTCGTCGTTGGCGCCGATCATGATGACGAGCGCATCGACGGGTCCGGCCGCGAATGCGGCGTCGATCTGCTCCGTCATGTCGGAGCCCGTGAAGCCGACCGAATGCCGGGCGCCCCTGAAGACGACGAAGCGCTTGTCGCCGTGCAGGCGGCGATAGAGGCCCTCCCACAAGCCGTCGCCGAGCGAGTTGCCGATGGCGGCGAGGAACAATCGTTCAGAGGGCTGCTTTTGAACGGCGACGGTGAAGTTGCCGGCTTGGGGACCGGGGGCGGTCTGCGAGCTTCCTGGCCTGGGAGCGAGCCCCGCAATCAGAACGCACGCAAGCAAAACCACCGCAAAATGGCGCATACCCGCTCCCCAACGCGCACGCCCGCGTCCCACCGATCAATTCCACAACAGGACGGAATTGATGTCCAGCCGCGATCAGGCGCCGGAGAATTCAGAGTAAGCCCTGCAACACGGAATCAACGCCAATCCAAGCGCTCATCCCGCACTCGGTGCCAATACAGTAGCAGAATTGCAACGGCTGCCCGCTCCCCAGGCATGGAGCCGGAGGGGAAGCGGTCCCGGGGTTCAGCTCGGCGGCACGTAGGCCGCAACCGTGCCGGCATCGACCGGGATCACGGTGCCGTTGACGTATCCGGCGTCCTTGCTCATCAGGAAGGAGATGACGGCCGCCACGTCCTCGGGCTGGGCGATGCGTCCGATCGGCGAGGTGCCGGACGTGCGGTAGCGCGTATTGCCGCCGGGCTTGAGATGCGGACGCACCATCGGCGTGTCGACCGTGGCGGGAGCCACCGCGTTCACCAGCACCTTGGACGGGGCGCATTCCACCGCCATCACCTTGGTGAGGGCGATCACGGCCGCCTTGGTCGCGGCGTAGGCGCCGCTGTCGATCTTGTGGCGGATGCCCGAGATCGAGGCCAGGAACACGACGCGCGCCAGCTCGCCCTCCGCGCCGGCCAGCTTCAGCAGCGGCATGGCCTCCCGCGCGCAAAGCCACAGGCCGCGCACGTTGACGGAGAACAGCTGGTCGAAGTCCTCCACCGACATGGAGTCGAGCGTGCCGATCCTCAGCAGGCCGGCCGAGCAGACGAGGCCGTTGAGGCGCCCGAAGCGCCGCCCGATTTCGGCGAACGCACCGGTGACGCTCTCCACCGAGGTCACGTCGCAGACCTGCGTCTGCAGCCGGTCGCCGTGCGAGGCGAACTCCTTGCGCAGGGCATCCAGCCCCGCCTGGTCGCGGTCGAGCGCGACGACGGTCCAGCCTTCGCCGAGCAGGCGCCTCGCGGTGCCCTGCCCGATGCCGGATGCTCCACCGGTGATTGCGGCTACCTTGGTCATGATCCACCCACTCCTATTTGCGCGCGTCGAACTCGCGCACGGCAGCTGCGTCGCGCAGCGAGAGCTCCGGGAACGCCGGATCGGCGCCGACGTCCGTGGTGATGCGCCAGGAGCGCGCGCACTTGGTGCCGACCGCGGGCTTCGGCACCACGGCGACACCCGCCACGTCGTCAAGCGCGAATGCACCCGCGGGCGCAGCTCCCGCGACCACCTCGATGCCCGAGGTGATGCTGATCTCCGCCAGGTCGACGCCGTCGAGCGCGGCCATCAGGTCGGCATCGGCGATGAACACCTGCGGCGCGGCTTCCAGCGACGAGCCGATCTTCTTGGCGGCCCGCTCGATCTCCAGCGCGCCCGTCACCACGCGGCGCACGCGCTTGATCTTCTCCCACTTCTCGGCCAGAGCCTCGTCGCGCCACGATTTGGGCACGTCCGGGAACAGCTCCAGGTGCACGGAGGCGTCCTCGGAAGGATAGCGCGCGAGCCAGGCCTCCTCGGTCGTGAAGCAGATCAGTGGCGCAAGCCACACGCACGTGCAGCGGAAGATATGCTCGATCGTCTGCAGCGCCGCCTTGCGCTTGGGCGACGAGTAGGGCTCGCAGTAGAGCGCGTCCTTGCGGATGTCGACGTAGAACGCGGACAGGTCCGTGTTCATGAAGTGCGACAGTGCCGCGATGACGCGCTTGTAGTCGTAGGCCGCGTAGGCCTCGCGGATCATCTCGTCCAGCTCGGCCAGCCGGTGCAGCATCAGCCGCTCCAGCTCCGGCATGTCACCGTGTGCGACCGCCTGCTTGCCGTCGTGGTGCCCCAGCATGCCGAGCATCCAGCGGAAGGTGTTGCGCAGCTTGCGGTAGGACTCGGCCGTGCCCTGCAGGATGGCCGGCCCGAAGCGCACGTCGCTCGAGTAGTCGGAGGAGGCCACCCACAGGCGCAGGATGTCGGCGCCGGAGGACTTCATCAGGTCCTGCGGCGACAGCACGTTGCCCTTCGACTTGCTCATCTTCTCCTCGCCCTTCTCGTCGAGGAGGAAGCCGTGGGTCAGCACGACGTCGAACGGCGCCCGCCCGCGCGTGCCGCAACTCTCCAGCAGCGAAGACTGGAACCAGCCGCGATGCTGGTCGGAGCCTTCCAGGTACATGACGCGGTCCGGCCCGCCGTCGCGCTGGCGCACGATGCCGGCAAGGCCGGGGAACGCCTCGGGGTCCTCCAGAGTGAAGGCGTGGGTGGAGCCTGGAATCGAACCACACGTCGAGGATGTCGGTCACCTGCTCCCAGTCGGCGGGGTTGGCGACGAGGCCCGAAAGGAAGCGCTCGCGCGCGCCGGCCTCGAACCAGGCGTCGGCGCCCTTCTCGGTCATGGCCGCGCGGATGCGGGCCATCAGCTCGTCCGACTTGGCGAAACTGGCCGACGGGATCACCTCGCCCGTCTCCTTGTGCTGGAACACGGTGATAGGGGTGCCCCAGGCGCGCTGGCGCGAGATCACCCAGTCGGGCTTGGACTCCACCATCCCGCGCAACCGGTTCTGCCCGGATGCCGGCACGAACTCGGTCTCGGCGATGGCCTGCAGCGCGACCTCGCGCAGCGTGCGATTTCCTCTCGCGCCAACAGGTCCCCCTCCCCCTTGCGGGGAGGGGTTAGGGGTGGGGGTGTCGAGCAGCGGCTTGTCCATGGCGATGAACCACTGCGGCGTGTTGCGGAAGATCACCGGCTTCTTGGAGCGCCAGGAGTGCGGATACTGGTGCTTGAGCCGGCTGCGCGCGATGATCATGCCGGCGTCGGCCAGCGCCTTGATGACGGCGTCGTTGGCGTCGCCCTTGTTGCCCTTGTCGTCGATGACGCGCTTGCCCTCGAAGCCCGGCGCCTCCTTGGTGAAGCGCCCGTCGGCGTCGACGGTGAAGGGGATGTCGGTCTCGATGCCGCGCGCCTTCAGCCGCGCGGCGTTCTCCATCCAGATGTCGAAGTCCTCGCGCCCGTGGCCGGGCGCGGTGTGCACGAACCCCGTGCCGTCCTCGTCCGTGACGTGATCGCCGGCGAGGAGGGGGACGTCGAATGCGTAGCCAGCAATTCCGCGAAGCGGATGCAGACACGTCAGAGTGCTGCAGCATCTTCTGCGGTGACTGGCAGCAAGCCGTTCGAAGGCCTCGACCTTGGCCGCCTTCATGACGCGTTCCGCCAGCTTGTCCGCGAGGACATACGTGTCGCCAAGACGCGCCCAATTGCCATCGGGTGACGCTGTCACCCGATAAAGTCCATAGGCGATCTTGGCTCGAATAGCTGATCGCCCGGTTGCCGGGGATCGTCCACGGCGTCGTGGTCCAGATCACGACGACTGGCGCTTCGTCGAGCTCCTTCCTGATGGATCGAATTCGCAGGTGACCGACGCATGGTAGCCCGACTGGCATCGACAGGAAACTTCACCCACACCGTATCGCTCGTATAGTCGTGGTACTCGACCTCGGCTTCGGCCAGCGCGGTCTTCTCCACCACGCTCCACATCACCGGCTTGGAGCCGCGGAACAGCGCGCCGTTGAGCGCGAACTTCATCAGCTCGGAGGCGATGGTGGCCTCGGCCTTGTAGTCCATGGTCGAGTAGTAGTGGCCCCAGTCGCCCTCGACGCCCAAGCGCTTGAACTCGGCCATCTGCACGCCGATCCAGTGCTCCGCGAACCGCCGGCATTCCATGCGGAACTCGTTGACGGGCACCTTGTCCTTGTCCTGGCCCTTGGCGCGGTACTGCTCCTCGATCTTCCACTCGATGGGCAGGCCGTGGCAGTCCCAGCCCGGCACGTAGTTGGAATCGTAGCCCAGCATCTGCTGGGAGCGCGTCACCACGTCCTTCAGGATCTTGTTGAGCGCTGTCCCCAAGTGGATGTTGGCGTTGGCGTAGGGGGGGCCGTCGTGCAGGATGAACTTGGGCCTGCCCTTGGCCGCCGCGCGCAGGCGGTGATAGAGGCCGAGCTTGGCCCAGCGCTCGAGCAGCTTCGGCTCGAGCTGGGGCAGGCCGGCCCGCATGGGGAACGGGGTCTGCGGCAGGAACAGGGTCGCGCTCCAGTCGCGCGTGGGCGTCTTTGTGTCGGTCATGGGGATGCCGTCTTCGTTCAGCTGATGCGATCGATGGGTGAATGCGCAGCATGGGCCCCGGACGCCCTCAGGCGACCGGGCCTGTAATCCGTGCGACGATCAGCTCGGGCGTGGTTCGCGACATGGCGCGGCACAATAGCTGCGCCGCCCATCAGGGGCAACCTCGCGCAGCCAGCGGTGGTGTAAGAATTATTCCCGCGGCCAGGGGTTAGGGCACGTCGACGCCCAGGGCCTTGAGCCGCTCACGGGCGAAGGCGTGGGCCCACACCCCGTTGTTGTATTTCTGCGGCGTGGCGAGCGCCGTGCGGAAGTCCTCGATGGCCTTGTCGCGCGAGCCCATCTTCTCGTAGGCCATGCCGCGACTGGTGTAGGCGGCGGTGTAGCCCTTGTCCCGCTCCAGCGTGGCGGAGAACTCGCGCGCCGACTCCTCGTTGCGGTTCATGTCGCGGTAGATCAGGCCGCGATTGAAATAGGCGTGGATGTAGTCGGGCTGGAGCCGGATCAGCTCGTCGTAGTCCTGCAGGGCCGCGTCGTAGCGCTTCAAAGCCCGATTGGCCTGGCCATGGCTGTTGCGCGCGTTGGTGTGGCCGGGCGCCAGCCGCAAGGCCTCGTCGTAGGCGCGCAACGCCTCCTCGTGGCGCCGCAGGTTCTGCAGCGAGGTGCCGCGGGCGTAGTGCAGGGAGGCGTCGTCGGGCTTCAGCTCGGCCGCCTTGGCATAGTCGCTGAGAGCCAGCTCGTGCCGGTTCTCCTTGGTGTAGGCGCGCGCGCGCTTCTGCAGTGCCGCCACGTCGTTCGGATTGACGCCGAGCGCCTTGGTTGCGTCGGCGATATCGCGTGCGGCTTCGGTGTCCGGCCGCACGGTTATGGGCGGGGTCGGGGTGGGCGTGGGCGTCACGCTGGTCGGCGGGCGCGAGGTGGTGGGGCCGGTGGTGGGCCCCGGAGTGGATGCCGCAACCGGCGGTGCAGGGGTCGCCGGGCGCACCGCGGGCGGCCCGCACGCCTCGCGCAGCGCGCGCCAGTCCTCGTTGGAGAGCGCCGCCGTCGCCGGATAGGTCGCCTGCGCCCGCACCATGGCGATGCGGTCGGCGGTGGCGGGGTGCGTCTGCAGGATAACCGACAGGTCGGATGCACCCGCGCCCTTGCCGTTCTTTTCCTCGCCCGGGGTCTTGCCTTCGAGGCGCTCGAAGAAATCGCCGAAGCCCTTGGCCGAGATGCCGGCGCCCTTGAGCATGCGGAGCGCATGCGCGTCGGCCTCGCGCTCGGCGATGCGCGTGTAGCGCAGCTGCGTCAGGACCAGGCCGATGTTGCTCACCGTCCCCTGCGACCCGGCGAAGGCGAGCTGGGTCGCGGCGGCGAGGCCCAGCGCCCGGATGATGCCCACCTCGGGATGCAGCTCCAGCGTATGTCCCAGCTCGTGTGCCAGCACGCCCGCGACCTCGTCCGCCGAGCCGGCGCGCTGCACCAGGCCGCGCGTCAGGATGATCTGTCCGCCGGGCACGGCGAACGCGTTGACGAGCGACCAGTCGAGCAGCATCACGCGTGCCGGTATGGGTTTGTCCGATGCGGCGGCGGCGAGACGGCTGGTCAGGCGGTCGAGCGCGGCCTTGCTCGCCGGCGTCTCGCACACCTTGCGGTCCTTCGCCATCGACCGCACGACGGCGCTGCCCATCGTGACGCGCGCCTCCTGCGGCAGCAGACGCGCCACGGCCTGGGCCGGATGCAGATCCAGCAGCCACATGCTGCTGACGATCAGCACGACCGCGGCGAGAACCGCGAGGCCGGGCTTCAGGCCGTGCCAGCGCTGGCGAGCGCGCGAAAGTGCCGGCGCGCGCGCGAGCAGCAAGCGGGAAAACGACGGATCGGAGACGAACAGCGTCTCCCTGTAATCGGGCGCCACGCTCAGCAGCACGTCGGTTGAGCCGTCGCCCAACGGCACGCTGCTGCGCAGCAGGTCGTAGGGCCACGTATTCGCGTCCTCAGCGTCCTCGCCGCGCAGCTCGAGTCCGCCGCCGGTGAAGCGCACGGAGATGGAGGATGCGGTGGCGACGCGACCGTCGCTGTGCGCGCCGATGAAGCGCGTGCCGTCAGAAGGCGTCGACATTGAAGGCCTCCGCAAGGCCCTCGCCGCGCTTCAGCAGCGCGTCGGGGTTCTGAGCGATCTTGTTCCAGACGATGGCGCCGTCGCAGGAGAGTCGGTCGACGAGGTAGCGCATGGAGCGCGCCTCGGTGATCGCCGACAGGAAGCCCAGCGAGAAGACGCGAATGAGAAAGTTGCTGGCGGCGAGCCATACCAGGCTGGGTGCCGTTGTCTTCAGCGTGAAGCCGGTCCCCTGCAGCTTGGTGTGGGCGGCGAAGTAGTTGAGCACGCGCGAGCTGTACCAGGCGCGGATCATGGCGAAGGCCAGCAATGCGCCCAGAACGATGGCGACGATGGCCGCGATCTTGACCCCGCCAAGCTGAGGCATGGCCGGGGGCGCGTTCGCGCCGGAGGCCGGCATGCTGAAACCGATCACCGCGAAGATCGCCACCATCGCCACGATCACCAGCAGGAAGGAGCTGAACCACACCAGCCAGAAGCGCTTGTAGAGCGGGCCGGCGACGCCGGTGAAGGTGAAGGCGTTGTCGCCGAAGTGCGTCTCGTTGAAGAGCGCCTTGTGCAGCCGCACCTCGCGCCAGGGCAGGATCCAGCCGAGCGTCAGCGGCACCAGCAGCGCCGTCCACAGATAGGTCCAGGCAAAGTTCCTCGAGTGTCCCGACAGTCCGCCACGGATGCCGCGCCAGCGCGTGCGCGACAGGCGATAGCGGCGCGCGCGATGGATGCCGATGCCGGACAGCAGGAACAGCACGCCCCAGAATGCCATCTGGTAGACGCCCTGCCATGTGGTGGGCAGGAACAGCGACGAGCCGAAGCTCGCCAGGCCCATCGGCAGCAGGATCAGGAAGAAGACGATGAGAAAGCCGCGGAACAGTTCCGAGCCCGTGCCGCGGTACTCCAGGGGTTCGCCGTCGATGCGCACGGCCGACCAGATGCGCTGGCGCACCTCGGTCTTGCCCCAGAAGTGGTAGACGCCGAGCGTCAGGATGCGCAGCAGGCCGTTGAGCAGGCTCAGACCGGCGAAACCGCCGGCTGGAGGCTCCCAGCTGATGCGGGGAGCGCCCGTGACGGAAACCTGCGGAACGGATGAGTTGGAAGCGGCCAGGGACATGCGGGTCCTCGAGCAGGCTGCGTGAAGGCGCGACAAATTAGCATGCCGGGCGGGCGCCGCCATCGCAACCGCGCGCCCGCAACGGCCCTTAACTTGCGCCAGCTCGTAAGCAAATGCTGTTTCGTGGGGAACACCCGCCAGGCTGCGCAAACCGCTCACGCCCTTGCGGACGTTAACCACCTGTGGCCCGTCGGCAACGAATTGGAGACCCCTGTGCCACCATTGAGCCACAAACAATTTCCACATTGGTTGCGGATCGCATTCACCGGGGTTGCCCGCGCAACGCGCGGCGTCCCCCACTCTCAGGCTCGCTTGCAACCCGCTTGCAATTTCCCTGCAAGACGCGGTGGCGAGATTTGGGCCAGCGTAAGTTCAAGTTGCTGGCCGCCGTCCTCGGCGGCCGATGGCGTGGATGTCCTCGGGCGACGTCCGCAAAGAGCGAGAGCATCATGGACGCGAAGGCGTTCGACAAATCCAGGCTTCCGAGCCGCGGCGGCAGCCGCGCGCACGAAGACCGCGGGAGAGTCAGGGGCAAGGCCTTCGAGCCGCTTCTCGAAGACTTGAACCTCGATACAAATCAGAGGGCTGTTTCCTCCATCTCACATCCCATGTCAGCAACGGGCGGTGTTGTGGGGATGCACGGATCGCTGGCATCGGATGGTGCCATTTTCGAGATAGCCGGCTTGGCCACTCATGCCGGCGGGAGAGCGGAAGTTGCTTGCTATGCGGATATTTAGCGGTGTCCTGCTGGCGGCGCTGATCGCCGCCGCGGGTTCCGGTGCGGCCTTCGCCGGCGGCGTCAAGTACGCCTCGCCGCAGGTGGCGTTCGAGCAGGGCCTCGGCGCCTACAAGTCCGGCTATTACGAGATCGCCATCCCCGCGCTCGAGGAGGCAGCCGCCAACGGCGTCGAGCTCAACAAGTTCTTCGCCGAGTTCTATCTGGCGCGCATCTACTCCGACAACGCCAGCGCGGTGACCGATCACGCCAAGGCGTACCTGCTGTTCCAGAAGCTCGCCGACGACAACGCGGACGTGGATCCCGACGACGGCCAGCGCGCACCTTTCGTCGCCAAGGCGCTGACGGCGCTGGCGGGCTACCTGCGCGACGGCGTGACGGAGATCCGGCTGCGGCCCGATCCGGAGCGCGCCATCGACTACCTGCACCACGCCGCGACGTTCTTCGGCGACAAGGACGCGCAGTTCGAGCTGGCCAAGGTCTACCTGGGCGGGCTCGGCACGCCCGAGGACGTGAAGCGCGGCCTGCACTATCTGTCTGTCCTGACCGAGGAGAGCTATCCCGGCGCGCAGGCCTATCTCGCCGATCTGCTCTGGCGCGGTCGCTACGTGAAGAAGGACGAGCGCCGGGCGCTGGCGCTGATCCGCATGGCGGTCGAGAACGCCCCCGATCACGAGCGCATCTGGATCGAGGATATCTACCAGAACATCTACTGCGGCGCCTCGCAGGGCACGCGTCAGCAGGCGGACGGCATCGTGGCGCGGTGGCGCAAGATGTTCTCGCAGCCCTCCGCGCCTGGCGAGCGCATGGGGCTCGGCGCCGGACTGCAGCCGCAGCGCGCCTGCGGCAACGGCGAGCTGGTCGACATCAATCGCGACGGCGCGCAGCCGGCCAAGGAGCCGGCAGTGGCGATGCCGCCTCCGGCTGCCCGGCCCGAAACGATGCAGGGCAGCACCACCGGGTTCGGCTTCCGCGACGCCGGATCGCGCTGATCGCGAAGCGCGGGTAGGTTGGGTCAAGCGTCAGCGCTGACCCAACACAATTCGAAATCTGGACCGCTGTTGGGTCCTCGCTCCGCTCGACCGAACCCACGACTACGTCGCCGTCTTCTCCGTGCTGGTCTTCGCCTGCTCGGCCGCGTCCTGCGCGAACAGCTCCTCCAGCTCCTGCGTGTAGGTCCGGGCGCGCGCCTGCAGCTTCTCCACGTCGGTGTAGTGCTTGTAGTCCTCGTACAGCCGCCGCGGTCGTGCACCTGAAGGTCGTCGACCGCGAAGCGCACGTCGCGCTCGGACAGCCCCAGGCCGCGCAGCACCTCGCGCGTCAGGTCGAGCGAGGACAGAAAGGTCTCGCGGCGAATGATCTTGACGCCCAGGTCCATCAGCTGGTGCGTGTGCCGGCGGTGGCGCGAGCGGGCATAGATCGGCACGTGCGGATAGCGCTGCCGCACCATCTGCGCCGTCCTGAGCGAGGCCTCGACGTTGTCGATCGCCAGCACGAAGGCGCGCGCCTTGGCGGTCTGCGCCGCGTCCAGGATCTCCGGCCGGCTGGCGTCGCCGTAGAAGATGCGCGCGCCGAACTTGCGCACGCCGTCGACGTGCTCCGGGTCGGAATCGAGCGCGGTGAAGGGGATGCGCTTGGCGGCCAGGATGCGGGCAACGATCTGGCCGACGCGACCGAACCCGGCGATCACCACGTGGCCGTCGTTCTCCGGCAGGGCGTCGAAGGCGCGCATCACCACCGCGCGCGGTGCCAGCATCTCGTCGATCAGCAGCAGCAGCGGCGTCGCCGCCATCGACAGCGTCACCGCCACCGAGAGCAGGTCGACGGCGGACTTGTCCAGAACACCGACGGACAATCCGGCTGTGAACAGCACGAAGGCGAACTCGCCGCCCTGCGCGATTGCGAGCGCCAACCGCCGCGATGGCCCGGCCCCCAGCCCCGCCCGGCGTCCCAGCAGATAGAGGACGCCGCTCTTGACCGCCAGCAGCCCTGCCACGATGGCGAGCACCAGATGCGGCTGCTCGACGACCAGGGCGAGGTTGAGCGACATGCCGATGGCCGTGAAGAACAGGCCCAGCAGCAAGCCTTCGAAGGGCGCGATGTCGGCCTCGATCTCGTGGCGGTAGTCGGAATCGGCGAGCAGCACGCCGGCGATGAACGCGCCGAGCGACGCCGAGAGCCCCGCCTGCTCCATGATCAGCGTCACGCCCACCACGGTCAGGAGGGCGCAGGCGGTCATGGCTTCCTTCACGCGCGTACGCGCGATGATGCGGATGGCTCCGTCGAGCACGTAGCGACCCAGCACGACCACCACCACGATGACGCCGATCGCCTGCAGGGCAGCCATGAATTGCATCGGCGGCACCGATCCCCGTGCCGACACGGCAAACAGCGGCGTCAGGGCGATCAGCGGGATCGCCACCAGGTCCTGGAACAGGAGGATCGCGAACGCCAGCCGCCCGTGCCGCAGCGTCAGCTCGCCTTTCTCCTCGAGAATCTGCAGCGCGAAGGCCGTCGACGACAGCGACAGCGCGAGGCCGGCGAACAGCGCGGCGGGCCACAGCAGTCCGAACGCCATGGCGATGGCCGCGAGCGCTAAGGCGGTGATGGCCACCTGCGCCCCGCCCAGGCCGAAGATGGCCGCGCGCATGGCCCACAGGCGCTTGGGGCGCAGCTCCAGGCCGATCAGGAACAGCAGCAGCACCACGCCGAACTCGGCAAAGTGCAGGATCGAGCTCACCTCGTAGACGGAGTAGACGAACCCGACCCCGAACGGCCCGATCATCACGCCGACCAGCAGGTAGCCCAGCACGTTGCCGATGCGCAGGATCTTGGCCAGCGGCGCCGCCACCACGGCCGCCGCCAGGAACAGCGCCACTTGCGTCAATGTCACGTCGGTCATGTCTCGATCCGTTGAGGCGCCTGCGGGCGGCGGGGCGTGTCGTAGGGGAACGATGGCGTGGGCAGTGCAACAACGCAAATGAGGGCGCGGACAAAATTGTCAAGAATCCTGCGACTTGCAGCCGTGCCCGGTGCGTCGTCGACTGCGGCAGAGCGTGTCCCGCGCCGAACCTCTGTCGTCGGACACCGGCGGACCGTTGCCTTGATGTCAGCGACCAAGCGCAAACTGCCGGTTGCGGCCACGCAGCTGTTGACAGTTCAGCTGCCGCTTTGCTTCGATGCGGGTGCGTGACGGTCCTGCCGTGGCTCCTGTTGGGTCGCGGCGGGTGAAAAGGGAACGCGGTGCGAGGGTTTGCTTCCTCCATGCCGCGGCTGCCCCCGCAACTGTAAGCGGCGAGCGTCGCCCCAAGTGCCACTGCCGGGCAACCGGCGGGAAGGCGGAGGCGATGCGCATGAGCCGTGAGCCAGGAGACCTGCCGGCACCAGTCGCCCATCATCTGCGCGGGGCGTGCAGCTGAACGGACACCCGTAGTGGCGACGGCTCTTGTTCGAGCGTGGAGTCGTGCCGGTCGTGTCCGCCAGGGGGAAGACAACAACAACGTCGATGGCCTGAACGGTGCCGCCGCGTGCGGCGCAGACAGTCGGCGTGCTCGTCTGCTTCCAGAGGTATGTCCGAAGCGACGCTCCGCTCCACATCGTGGAGAGGCGTCATCATGCGTTCATCGTCACCGAAGCCGTACCAGCTCGCGGCGGGGCTGACGGCCCTGCCGTTCCTGTCGTTGCCAGCGCTCGCCCAGCAGCCCACCGCCTTGCCGGCCATCACGGTGCAAGGCGCTACGTTGGAGGCGCCGCCGCCGCGGGCACCCGCGCCGGCCCCGGCTCAGGCCGCGCCGCAAGCCCCCGTGCAGTCCAGCGGCGACGCCGTCGCCGGCGAACCCGCCTACACCATCGGCAATGCGGTATCGGTGGTGACGGGCGACGAGCTGCGCGCCCAGCAGGTGCGCACCGCGGTGGAGGCCCTGCGCAGCCTGCCGGGCGTCTCCGTCAGCCGCAGCGGCGGTGTCGGCAATCTCACCCAGGTGCGCATCCGCGGGGCCGAGGGCAACCAGACGCTCGTGCTCATCGACGGCATCGAGGCCAACAACGTCGCCGATGGCGAGTTCGACTTCTCCAACCTGTCGGCGGAGGATATCGAGCGCATCGAGGTGATCCGGGGGCCCATGAGCGGGCTCTACGGCTCCAACGCGGTCGGCGGCGTCATCAATATCATCACCCGCCAGGGGCGGGGCCCCCTGGCCGTGACGGTTCGCATCCGAGGTCGGCACCATGGGCACCCGCGACATGTCCGTGCGCGCAGCCGGCGGCACGGACAACGCCAACCTCGCCGTCTCCTATCACTGGCGCGACACCGGCGGGTTCAACATCGCGCCGATCGGCAACGAGAGCGACGGCTCCCGCCTCGGCACGCTGACGATCCGCGGCGGGGCGAAGCTGCTGCCCGGCGTCACGCTCGATTTCACCGTGCGCCACACCGAGAAGGCCGCCGACCGCGACGGCTTCGGCGATCCCACCGCGCTGGCCGGCCTGGCCACCGCCTACGACGACAGATCGACCCTCACGAGCCGCGTGTTCCTCGCCGGCGCCAATCTGCGCTGGGACCTGTTCGACGGGCGGTTCACGCAGGAGGTGCGCGCCAATCACAACGGCACGACCACGACGGACGCGGACGGAACCTACTTCAGCCACAGCAAGAACATCAGCGAGAACGACAAGGTGTCCTATCTCGCCACCTACCGCTTCGAGATGCCGGGCTTCAAGCAGGCCATCACCGGCCGCATCGAGAAAGAGGATGAGCGTTTCACGCCCGAAGGGACCTTTGCCGACGGACGACTGCGCGAGCGCGGCCGCATGGCCTACACGGGCGAATGGCGCGGCGGCTTCGCCGACCGGCTGTTCCTCACCGCCGGCATCCGCCGCGACGACAACGACAACTTCCAGGACTTCACGACCTGGCGCACCGCGGCCTCGCTGGTGCTGCGCGAGCTCAACTTGCGGCCACACGCCAGCGTCGGCACGGCCGTGAAGCTGCCGACGATGTACGAGCAGTTCGGCACCGACCAGTTCTTCGTGCCCAACCCCAACCTGACGCCGGAGAAGAGCTTCGGCTGGGATGCCGGAATGGAGCTTACCTTCGACAGGGGTCGGGGGCTGTTCGATGTCACCTACTTCCGCGCCAACCTCACGGACAAGATCAATGGCTTCTTCTTTGATCCGGTGATCGGCAATTTCACCGCCATCAATCTGCCCGGCGAAAGCACGCGTGAAGGCGTGGAGATCTCGGCGCGCTACAAGGTGACGCCCAACGTGACGCTCGGCGGCGCCTACACGTATCTCGATGCCCGTGATCCCAACGGCGTGCGCGAGGCCCGTCGCCCCCCGCATTCCGCACGCGGCGACGTCGCCTACGTGTTCGACGGCGGGCGCGGCACGGCGACGCTGGCCGCGATATACAACGGGCACATGGAGGACACGGCCTTCCAGCTGCCGTTCTTCTTCCCCTCTCAGCGCGTAGGCCTCGACCCCTACTGGCTCATCAACGCCACGGCCTCCTACAAGCTGCAGCCGGGCGTGGAGATCTTCGGCCGGGTGGAGAATCTGCTCGATCAGCACTATCAAGAGGTGTTCGGCTTCGAGTCGGCTCCGATTGCCGCCTACGCGGGGGTCAAGCTGACGTTCGGCGGAACCGACGGCATCGGCGGCACCGGCTCCAAGAAATAGTGCGGGGGGCAGAGGCGTCCGCCGCACAACAGAGGACGACATACGCGTGCGACGGCCGGCATTGCTCGCGCTATTGCTGCTCGCCGTCGCCGCTGCGGGGCTGCGGGCACCGGCCGTGCGCGCAGCCGAGGTCGCGCGCGGCGATGCCAAGCCCGTGCGCATCGTCTCGCTCGACTTGTGCACGGACCAGCTCCTCGTCGATCTGGTGGAGCGCGGCCGGATCGCCGCCGTGACCCACCTGCTGGGCGACACGTCGGTGTCGGCGATCCCCGAGCGGGCGCGCGGCATCCCCATCACCCATGGCGGGGCCGAGGACGTGCTGCGTTACAACCCCGACCTGGTGCTGGCGGGTCCGTTCGGCGTGTCGGCCACCGTCGACCTCTTGCGCCGGCTCGGCCGCAAGCTCGTGATCGTGCCGCTGCCGAACGACATCGAGGGTGTGCGCGCGTCCGTGCGCGCGGTGGCCTCCGCCGTCGGGGAGGAGGCGAAGGGAGAGGCACTGATCGCGGAGTTCAACCGGCGGCTGGCGGCGCTGCCCCCGGTTGCGGCATCACCGCCCACTGCCGTGATCTATCAGATCGGCGGCACGGTCTCGGGTGCCGGCAGCCTCGCCAACTCCGCCCTGGTCGCCGCCGGCTTCCGCAACATGTCCGCGGCCTACCGGCTGACGCGTGGCGGCCAGGTGCCGCTGGAATCGCTGATCGCCAAGCCGCCCGACCTGCTGGTGCTGGCGAGCAACGTCGAGGAGTACCGCACCGCGCTCGCCGACAACCTGCGCCATCCGGTCATCCGGCTGATGCGAGAGCACGGCGCGACGGCCGAGCTGCCCTGGCGCTATTGGCTGTGCGGCACGCCGCACGTCGCCGATGCGATCGAGCAGCTGGCGCAGGCGCGTGCCGCGATCGAGGCGCGTCGGCGATGACCGGCGCATCCGGCCGGCTGGCCGTCAAGCCGATGCATCTGCTCGCGGCGTTGGGCGTGGCCGCGGTTCTCGCCTTCATCCTGTCGCTCTCGGTCGGCCCCGCCGGCTTCGGCATCGACGCCGACGGGCGAGGCCCGCGCGCTGATCTTCAACGAGATCCGCCTGCCGCGTGCCGTCCTCGGTGCCCTGGTGGGAGGCGCGCTCGGACTGTCGGGCGCGGCGCTGCAAGGCTATCTGCGCAATCCTCTGGCCGAGCCGAGCCTGGTCGGCGTGTCGGGCGGCGCGGCGCTGGGCGCGGTGCTGGCGATCCACTTGGGGCTGTCGCAGGTGCTGGCGCTGGCGCTGCCGGTCGGCGGGCTCGCGGGCGCCGCCGTCGCCATGCTGGCCGTGGTGGCGCTGGCGGGCGCCCACGGCGGACCGGTGACGCTGATCCTCGCGGGGCTCGCCGTCTCCAGCATCGCCACGGCGTTCATCTCGCTCGCCCTGAACCTGTCGCAGAACCCATTCGCCTCGGTCGAGATGGTGTTCTGGATGATGGGCTCGCTCGCCGACCGCAGCCTGACGCAGCTATGGATCAGCGCCCCCCTCATCCTGATCGGCGGCGCGCTGCTGCTCACCGTGGGTCGCGCGCTCGATGCCCTGACGCTGGGCGAGGATGCGGCCACCAGCCTCGGGATCGACCTCGGGCGCACGCGGCTCGCGGTGGTCGCCGGCACGGCGCTCGCCGTCGGCGCGGCGACGGCGGTCACCGGCATCATCGGCTTCGTCGGCCTGATCGTGCCGCACATGCTGCGACCGCTCGCCCAGCATCGGCCCGGACTGCTGCTGCCGGCGAGCGCACTCGGCGGCGCCACCATGCTGCTCGTTGCCGACGTGGCGCTGCGGCTGGTCCAGCCCTGGGTCGAGCTGAGGATCGGCGTGCTCACCGCGCTGATCGGGGCGCCGTTCTTCGTGTGGCTGGTCCTCAAGACGCGCTCGGAGCTGGCGCCATGAGGATCGAGGCGCAAGGCCTGCGCATGCGGCTCGGCTCGCGCGAGGTTCTGCGCGGCCTCGATTTCGTGGCGCACGCCGGCGAGGTGACGGCCGTGATCGGGCCAAACGGCGCCGGCAAGACCACGCTGCTGAAGGTGCTCGCGGGACTTCTGGCTCCCACCGCAGGCGCCGTCTCGCTCGATGGCCGGGCGCTTCGCCATTGGCCGGCGCACACGCGTGCCCGCTCGCTCGCCTATCTGCCGCAGGAACGCATCACGCACTGGGCGCTCAGCGCGCGCGCCGTCGTCGCGCTCGGACGGCTGCCGCACCAGCCGATGGGCGCGGGCGAGAGCCCGGCTGACACGCTCGCCATCGACGCGGCGCTGGCGGCGATGGACATCGGCCATCTCGCGGACCGGCCGGTGCCCGAGATGTCGGGCGGAGAGCGCGCTCGTGTGCTGGTCGCCCGCGCGCTCGCGCAGGAGCCCGCGGCGCTGCTGGCCGACGAGCCGGCGGCGGGCCTGGATCCCGCGCACCAGATGGCGCTGTTCCACCACTTCACCAGGCTGGCGTCGGCCGGCCGCACGATCGTGGTGGCTCTGCACGATCTGTCGCTTGCCGCGCGCTTCTGTCACAGGATCGTGCTGATGCAAGCCGGCTGCAGTATTGCCGCCGGCGCGCCCGAGCATGTCCTGAAAAGCGAGCACCTTGCCGCCGTCTACGGCATCGACGCGCGCTATGCCAGGATCGACGGGGTGCCGGTTGTGCTGGTGGCCGACGTGCTGCCATGATCCAGCCGCGTTGTTTGCCTTGGTGCGCAGCGCAGCGGCGGCAAGTGGGGCACTGTTTCCTTGATCTCGTTCCGGCGAAATCAGCGGCTCAACCTGGCGCTCGAGGGCGGGGGGGCGCATGGCGCCTTCACCTGGGGGGTGCTCGACCGCCTGCTCGAGGATGAGACGCTCGAGATCGGCTGGGTCAGCGGCACCAGCGCCGGTGCGGTCAACGCCGTGGCATTTGCCGCGGGCCTCGCTGAAGGCGGCCGTCCCGGTGCGCAGGCGAAGCTCCGGGCCGTATGGGAGGCCGTGGCCAAGGCCGGCGTACCGGACCTGCTGCGCAACAATCCCTGGCTCGCTGGCCTTTCCAAATCCAATGCCGTGGCCCAGATGGCAAGCCTGTTCTCGCCCTACGACTTCAATCCGCTGGGCTTCGACCCCTTCCGCAAGCTGCTCGAGGCGCACATCGATTTCGCGCAGCTGCGCGCGAGCCCCGGGCCGGAGCTGCTGATCGCCGCGACCGACGTGGCGACCGGCCTCCCGCGCCTGTTCCGCCGCCGCGAGATGAGCGTGGAGTGCGTGCTGGCCTCGGCCTGCCTTCCGACCATCCATCACGCCGTCGCCATCGACGGGCACGCCTATTGGGACGGCGGCTTCTCGGCCAATCCCGACCTCGTGACGCTCGGGCGCGAGAGCCCGATCGGCGATACCCTGATCGTCAAGCTCAACTCGATCGACAAGCCGGGCGTGCCGATGACCTCCCGGGAGATCAGCGCCCGCATCAACCAGATCACCTTCAACCAGCCGATGCTGCGCGACATCCAGGTGATCGAGACCGTGCGGGCGCACTACAACCGGTGGTCGGGACGCGCCAATGCGGCCGACGCCCGCCTCGCCCGCCATCGCTTCCATTTGATCGATGCCGGCCGCTTCACCAGCGCGCTGGCACCGGAAAGCAAGGGCAAGCCCGACCTCGAGCTGCTGCTTTATCTGCACGGCGCCGGCCGCAGCGAGACGGAGAAGTGGCTGGCTCGCAGCCGGTCCAGCATCGGCCGGCGCGGCACGGTCGACCTCGCCAAGGACTTGTTGCCCGGGCGCGGCGGCGCGGCCCCGCCGCCGCCGGCAACGCGCCCGTCACCCGATGCCGCCGCCTAGGGCAGCAATCCAGGTCTGCGTCGTCGAGTTGAGAGGTGGAACGGGATTGAGGGTCTCGAGCGTTGAATCGGAAGACTTGGGACGCCACGTCTCGTTTGCGGCAAGCGGCTTCATCGCGACGAGGCTTTGTCTGGCCGCGCCATCACGCAGCAGCAGGTCTGGGTCGAAAGGATTGCTTTAGGAAGCCGCCCGAAAAGCGGTGTATGCGGAATGAGACCATGCTAATCAGGGCTCGGGACGGCTGCATTCGCATTTTTAGTGCGGTCTTGTGGGGAAGTTGCAGGTGAGCGATCGGCTTGCAGAGGGGGCGGAGGGTGCTCATGCGCCCCCCAAGCCGAAATGGACAGCCACCCTGGTCGTGCTGGCGATGCTGGCGTCGACGACCGCGCTCTCCCAGTTCTTCCGCTCGTCCACATCCGTCATCGGCCCGGAGCTGATCCGCGATCTCGCGCTGTCGTCGGAGGCGCTCGGCTTTGCCAATGGCGCCTTCTTCATGGCCGTGTTCCTCGGGCAGATGCCGGTCGGCATCGCCTTCGACCGTTTCGGGGTGCGCCTGACGGTGGCCGTCCTGTCGGTGCCGATGGCAGCTGGCGCCATGCTGCACGGCATCGCCGATACGGGGATGCAGCTGGCAGCCGCCCGCTTTCTCGTGGGCCTCGGCTGCGCCGGCAGCTACACGGCCGGCATCGTGGTGATCTCGCGCTGGTTCGCGAAACCGTCCTGGAGCACGCTGATCAGTTGGCAGTTCGCCCTGGGCCAGACCGGGTTGGTGCTGGCGGGCACGCCGCTGGCGGCCGCCGTCGGGCTGGTGGGCTGGCGCTTCCCGTTCGTGGTCATGGGCCTCGTCGCCATCCTCGTCGGCTACCTCTTCCTGCAGGTGGTGCGCGATGAGCCGCCGGGCACGCCGCCGCCGGCCGCCCGGGAGCCCGCGCCGAGGGTCGGCGCATTCGCAGGCCTGCGCCAGGTGCTCTCGACGCCCGGACTGGTGCAGGTGTTCTGCCTGTACATGGTCGCCTTCGCCTCGCTGGTGACCGTGCATGTGGTGTGGGCCGGACCCTATCTGCACGACGTCTACAACCTCGATACGATCGAGCGCGGCAACGTGCTCCTCGGCATGGCCCTGGTGCAGACGGTGGGCGTGCTCGTCGTCGGCCCCCTCGACCGCCTCTTCAACACGCGCAAATGGGTGTCGATCGGCTCGGGAGCCTTGGCGCTGACGGCGATGACCGCGCTCGCGCTGGGGCCGCCGTCCCTGGAGGCGGCCGTCGGCTTCCTGTTCCTGCTGAGCGGCTCGTCGGCCTACGGCGGGGTGCTGTTCGCCCAGATCCGCAGCCTGTTTCCGGTCCATCTCGCCGGACGCAGCGCCACCATCACCAACATGGCGCCACTGTTCGGGGCCTCCGTGCTGCCGACGCTCACGGGCTTCATCCCGCCGCTGTTTCCGCATGACGGGCCCGGCTACTCGCCGGCTCGCCTACCAGTGCATCTTCGCGGCCCTGGCGGTCTGCCTGGCCGCGGGTCTGGCGATCTACCTCACCGTCAAGGACACCAAGCCGCGCCCCGCCGAGGATGCCGCCCCCGCTCCCGCGACCGGGCCGCGCACCGGCTCCCGCTGAGAGGAGCGCGGGCGCCGCAGTGGCCATTTTGGCATGTGGCCAGCGGGCCCGCGCCGCCATATTGTCCTCGCCAACACGGCTCTTCATGGGAGGACGCGGGAATGACGGATCGGCTCAAGGGCAAGCTCGCCTTCTGCACGGCCTCGGGCGCCGGCATCGGCCGGGCGACGGCCCTGGCTTTCGCGCGCGAGGGCGCCAAGGTGATCGCCAGCGATCTGAACGAAGCCACGATGGCCGGCCTGAAGGAGGCGGGCGTCGCCGAATGCGTCAAGCTCGACGCGCGCGACGCGGCCGCCATCGAGGCGCTGGCGAAGCGGCTCGGGCCCGTCGACGTGCTGTTCAACGCGGCGGGCTTCGTCGCACCACGGCACGGTGCTCGACACCTCCGATGCCGACTGGGACTTCTCCTTCGACCTCAACGTCAAGTCCATGCACCGCACCATCAAGGCGTTCCTGCCGGGCATGCTGAGCCAAGGGTCGCGGCTCCATCATCAACATCGCCTCCGCCGTCGGGGCCAGCAAGACCGCGCCCAACCGCTACGTCTACGGCGCCACCAAGGCCGCCGTGGTCGGCCTCACCAAGGCGGTGGCGATCGACTTCATCGGCAAGGGCATCCGCTGCAACTGCATCTGCCCGGGCACCATCCAGACGCCGTCGCTCGACGATCGCGTCAAGGCGCTCGGCAAGCAGGTCGGCGGCGAGGACAAGGCGCGGGCGATGTTCATCGATCGCCAGCCCATGGGCCGGCTCGGCACGGCCGAGGAGATGGCGCACATCGCCGTCTATCTGGCCTCCGACGAGTTCGGTCTACACCACCGGCTCGGCTATGCTGTCCGACGGCGGCTTCACGCTGTAGTCGCCTCCGCAACCTCTCTGGGAGCTACGACGCCCATGCCCCGCTTTTGCGCCAACCTGAATTTCCTGTTCACCGAGGTGCCGCTGCTCGACCGTTTTGAGGCGGCGGCCAAGGCCGGCTTCAAGGGCGTCGAGATCGGCAATCCCTACGAGGCCTCGGCCGCCGAGATCGCGGCCAAGCTGAAAGCCCATGGCCTCACGCTGGCGCTGATCAACACTTCGGCCGGTGATGGGGCGAAGGGGGAGCGCGGGCGATCCGCGCTGGCTGGCCGCGAGAGAGGACTTCGACGCCGACATGGAGGCGGCCCTCGGCTACGCCAAGTCCACCGGCTGCAACCTGATCCATGTGATGGCCGGCCTCGTGCACCAGGGTGCGCGCCGCGAGACCTTCGTCGCCAATCTCAAGAAGGCGTGCGCGCAAGGCCGCGGCCGCCGGCGTCAACCTGGTGATCGAGCCGATCAACCGCCGCGACATCCCCGGCTACTTCCTCAACAAGCTCGCCGAGGCACGCGCCGTCATCTACGAGGTGGGCGAGCCCAACCTCGGCCTGCAGTTCGACCTCTATCACCGCCAGGTCGAGGACGGCGACGTGGCCGTGGCCCTGAAGGAGTACGCCGCCCTCACCCGCCACTACCAGATCGCCAACCCGCCCGATCGCGGCGAGCCCGACGAGGGCGACCTGAACTATCGCTGGCTGCTGCAGCAGATCGACGCCAGCGGCTACAAGGGCTGGGTCGGCTGCGAGTACAAGCCCCGCCGCAGCACCGTCGAAGGCCTCGGCTGGGCCGCCGCCTGCGGCGTGACGCTGGGTTGATCTCGTTGCTTGCGACCGGCTCGGCTCTAGGGGAATCTCCGCCGAGAGCCGCACGGTCCCTTCTCCCCGTCGTGCCGAAGGCGCGCTTTCAGCGCGACGGGAGAAGGTGGCCGAAGGCCGGATGAGGGGGCCTTCGTTCCGGGGTCTGCTAGAAACGCCCCCTCACCAGCTCGGCCGAATGACTTACGGCCGCGCCATGGGCGGTCTGCTCGTGGTTAGCTTGGGGCGCGGCCGTAAGTCATGGCCTCACATCCTCTCCCCCGCGGGGAGAGGGAACGATTCGGGCCCGTTGAAGGACAAGCAAAGCGAGGAAGCAGCATGAAAGTTCTCATCATCGGCGGCGCGGGCATGATCGGGCGCAAGGTGGCCGAGCGGCTGGCCCGCGACGGCAGCCTCGCCGGCAAGGCCATCTCCAAGCTGACGCTGTACGACGTGGTGCCCGGCGCGGTGCCGGCGGGCGCGAAGATGCCGGTCGACATCGGAACCGGCGATCTGCCGGCTGCGGGCGAGGCGGACAAGCTGCTCGCCGACAAGCCCGACGTGATCTTCCACCTGGCGGCCATCGTCTCGGGCGAGGCCGAGCAGGACTTCGACAAGGGCTACCGCATCAACATGGACGGCACGCGCGGCGTGCTGGAAGCGGTGCGCAAGGCCGGCCACAAGCCGCGCCTGGTGTTCGCCAGCTCGATTGCCGTGTTCGGCGCGCCGTTCCCGGATGCCATCGGCGACGAGTTCTTCAACACGCCGCTCACCTCCTACGGCACGCAGAAGAACATCTGCGAGCTGCTGATCACCGACTACAGCCGCAAGGGGTTCGTCGACGGCATCAGCATTCGCCTGCCCACCATCTGCGTGCGGCCGGGCAAGCCCAACAAGGCGGCGTCTGGCTTCTTCTCCAACATCATGCGCGAGCCGCTGGCGGGGCAGGAGGCGGTGCTGCCCGTCTCCGAGAGCGTGATGCACTGGCACGCCTCGCCGCGCGCCGCCGTCGGCTTCATGCTGCACGCCGCCAGCCTCGACCTCGCCACGGATCGGCTGGCGCCGGGCCATCACCATGCCGGGCCTCGCCGTCACGGTGGGCGAGCAGATCGCGGCGCTCAGGAAGGTCGCGGGCGACAAGGTCGTGGCGCGCATCCGCCGCGAGCCCGATGCCTTCATCGAGGGCATCGTCGCCGGCTGGCCGCGCAAGTTCGCGACCAAGCGCGCGCTGGAGCTCGGCTTCAAGGCCGACGCCAGCTTCGAGGAGATCATCCGCATCCACATCGAGGACGAGCTCGGCGGCAAGATCGCCTGACGCGGGACGCGGCAGACTTCGAAGGCCTGTGACTGTTTGGCTACAGCTCCGGAAAGATCGTCGTGCCGCGGGTCGTGGTCGCAATTGCTTCAGACCCTTGCCATAGCCTTGGCAGCGTGAAACAGAAGCCGCCCGCCTCGGTTGCAGGAGACACCCGCATGCGCATGCGAGCGCTCGTTCTGGCGGCCACGCTGGCCGCCGCCGGCTTGGCCACGCCGACCTTCGCCGCCGAGAAGCGCGCAGCCGCGGGGCCGGGCGTCGTCGGCTACGTCACGGCCGACAGCCGCTACGGCGGCCAAAGCGTCAGCGGTCCGGTGCGCAAGGGTCCGCAAGGCCGGCTCGAGGTGCGTCTGCCGGGGGGCACCTGGCTCGAATGCGGCCGCAGCTGCTCCGATACCCTGCGCCGCGAGACCGTCGATTTCTGGCGCAACCACGGTCCCGGGCGGGGCACGGGCAGCGGCGACGGCCCAGGCTACATCCAGTTCAGGTGGTAGCGATACTTGCTCCCTTAGGACAGCTCGACTGGCGTGTCGAGATCGCGGCCGGAGCGCTCGAAGCCGGCCTTCCAGTCACGCAGATGGCGGTCCACCCACAGCCGGCCCTTGTCGCGGTCGCGCCGCTGCAGCGCGTCGAGGATGTGGGCGTGCGCCTCGATCAGGCGCGGGATGCCCTGCGGATTGCTGACGATGATCAGGGCCGTGGTGGGCCGCACCAGCATGCTGGTGGGCTCCTTGGCGAGCAGCAGCACGCGGTTGTGCGCGGCCTTGGTGATCAGCTTGTGGAATTCCGCGTCGAGCTGGGCGACGGCGGCCGGATCGTGCTGCAGCTTGCGTGTCCTGGCGACGTTGGCCGCGAGCTCGGCGAGGTCGCTCTCGGTGGCGTTGTCCATGGCCTGATCGACGGCGGCCGGCTCCAGCGCGCGCGAGGTGTGCCACAGCTCGCGGAACGTCACCTGCTGCAGGATCAGCGCGCGCGTCATGCGGGTGGCGAGACGGTGGTAGTGCGGCACGGCCACCGACAGGCGCCGGCTCGGTTCGCGCGACGACGAGGCCCGACTGCTCGAGCAGGCGGATGCCCTCGCGCACGGTCGAGCGGTTGACGCCGAACTGCCGCACCAGCTCCGACTCGGTGCCGACGGGATCGCCAGGCTTGAGGCGCCCGGCGAGAATCTTGCGCTCGATCGCCTCCGCGACCAGCTCGTAGGCCGGCCGCGGCTTGATGCGCTCGAACCTGGTGGTGATCTCTGCCATTTCTCTCCTGCAGTCGGCGACGGCCGCCGGAGCGATCCGGCGGCCGCACATTCGCGTGGGTCTACTGGCTCGGGCTCTCGTTGGAGATGCATGTCGCCGAACAGCTCGAACGATTTCGCCCTTGACGCGCGCCAGCCGCACGGCCTGGAGCGGGTAGAAGTCGGTCGCGCTGGTGTTGATCTTGATGCCGGGCAGCAGCATCGGCACCTCGAAGCCCTTCAGGCTGGCGGCCTGCTTCATGACGTTCTCACGCGTGAGGTCGTCGCCGCACTTCTTCAGCACCTCGACCAGCGTGTTGGCGACCGCGTAGCCGTAGTTGTGGCCGTCGTCGCGCAGGTCGGCCTGCGGCATGTACTTCGCCATGAACGCCTTCCAGGCCAGCGATGTCCTGGCGAATTGGCCCACTGCGGGTCGGTCGGGTCCTTGCGGTAGAGCGCGAGGATGATGCCCTGCGAGGCCTCGAGGCCGGCCGGCTTGAACACCGCGCCGAACGAGGACGACACGTTGTTGAGATAGTGGACCGGCTTCCAGTCGATCTCGGCCGCCTTCTTGATCGCCTGCGCCGCGAACTTCGGCGTGGTGATGTTGAAGAACACGTTGGCGCCCGAGTTCTTGAGCTGGATCATCTGGCTGTCGACCGTCGGATCGGTCACCTCGTAGGTGGCGAGCTGGACGATCTTGTCGGCGTCCTTGCCGAGGCCGGCCTTGAAGCCGTTGAAGTAGTCCTTGCCGTAGTCGTCGTTCTGCATGAGGACGCCGATCTTCGGGTCCTTGACGGTGGCCAGGATGTGCTTGGCGTAGATGGCGCCCTCGGTCGCATAGTCGGGCTGCCAGCCCATGGTCCAGGGGAACTCCTTGGGGTTGCCCCACTTGGAGGCGCCGGTGGCCACGAACAGCTGCGGCACCTTCTTGGTGTTCATGTACTTGTGGATCGCGGTGTTGGGCGGCGTGCCGAGCGTGTTGAAGAGGAACAGGACCTTGTCCTCCTCCACCAGCTTGCGCACCATCTCGACCGTCTTGGGCGGCGAGTAGCCGTCGTCGTAGGTGATGAAGTTGATCTTGCGGCCGTTGATGCCGCCGTCGTCGTTGACCATCTTGAAGAAGGCCTCGATGGTCTTGCCGATCACGCCGTAGGCCGACGCGTTGCCCGAGTAGGGGTTGGTGTGGCCGATCTTGATCTCGGTGTCGGATGCGCCTTCGTCGTATTTCTTCTGCGCGTTGGCCTGGCTGGCCGCCAGCGCGAGCGCCAGCGCGGCAGCGCCGGCGAGCAGCAGTCTGCGTGTCGGTTGCGTCATGTCGTTTCCTCCTTGGTCGCCTGCAAGAACTCAGCTTCGAGCGCGGCGAGCCTGCGCGCCGCCACGACCTCTTATCCGCCGCCAGAGCGCGGCGAGGCCGCCGGCGATGCCCATCGGCATCGTGTACATCAGGATGATCAGCGCGATGCCGTAGATGGTCCACGGCTCGAGCTCGATCGGCAGATGCACGGCCAGCGGTGATCTTCTTGGTGAGGGCGTCGGCGTACTTCTCGATCACCTGCACGAACACGCCGCCGATCACGGCGCCCGGCAGCGAGGCGATGCCGCCGACGACGGCGCCGACCAGGATGGCGATCGACAGCTCGAAGCGGAAGCTGTCCGGCGACACGAACTCGAAGATGATGGCGTGCAGCGCGCCGGCGACGCCCGTGTAGAGCGCGCTGATGCCGAACGTCACCGCCTTGTAGTGCGAGACGTTGACGCCCATGGTGCTCGCGGCCATCGAATGGTCGCGGATCGCGGTCAGCGCGCGGCCCGGTGCGGCTGTCGAGCAGATTGCGCGCGATCCAGAACATGACGACGCGCGACGGCCAGCACCACCAGATACATCCACTGGTCGCCGCTGAGCGGCAGTCCGAACGGCGGCGTCCGGCTTGATGAGGTTGATGCCCTGCACGCCGTGCGTGAAGCCCTCGAGGTGCCGGTACTTGAGGATCTGCGGCACGGCGATCGCGAGCGCGAACGTGGCGAGCGCCAGATAGTGCCCCTCGAGCCGCAGCGCCGGCAGACCGAACAGATAGCCGACGATGAAGCAGACGATGGCGGCAACCGGCAGCGTCGCCCAGTAGGGCCAATCGCCATGATCGATCAGGATGGCGGCCGCATAGGCGCCGACCGCGAAGAAGGCGCCATGGCCCAGCGAGATCTGCCCGTTGAAGCCGGTCAGCAGGTTGAGGCCGAGCACGGCAATGGCGTAGACGATCATCAGGCTCAGCTGCAGGAAGCTGTAGTTGCTGATCAGCCCGGTCTTGCCGCCGATCAGCGGCAGCAGGGCCAGGATCAGCAGACCAGCCACAGCCACCAGTCTGCCGGCCGCAACGCAGGCCGCTCGCTCCTTGGTCGCCGGCCACACCGTTTGCCGTCGTTGTCGTCGCCATGACGCTACTAGACCCGCTTCACGGTGACGCGGCCGAACAGGCCGCTGGGCTTCAGCGTCAGGACGGTGATGACGATGATCAAGCGCGACCGTCAGCTTTTCGCCGTTGCCGACGATATAGACGCCGGACGACTTCTCCAGCAGGTTGCCGAAGTAGGCGACCAGGTTCTCCAGCACGCCGACGATGAAGCCGCCGGCCACGGCCCCGCCCGGACTGGCGATGCCGCCGACCAGCGCGCCGGCGAAGCCGTAGAGCAGGATGCTCGCCATCATGTTGGGCTCCAGATAGACGGCGGGCGCCACCAGCGTGCCGGCCACCGCGCCGATCGCCGCGGCCAGCCCCCAGCCCAGCGCCAGCATCCAGTCGACGCGGATGCCGGCGAGGCGCGCCGAGGCCGGATTCTGCGCGGCAGCGCGCATCGCAAGCCCCAGCGGCGTGAAGCGGAAGAAGGCGAACAGCGCCAGCAGCAGCACGAGCGTCACCAGGATCATGCCGATCTGATGCGGGCCGATGTAGCCGGAACCCACGAAAGTGACCTTGGGGAAGGGCGAGGGAAACGCCTTGATGGTGTGACCCCAAATGGCGCCCGCCATGGAATGGAAGATCGCCAGCAGGCCGATGAACACGACCACCACGGACAGGATCGGCGCGTTGTGCAGCGGTCGCAGGATCACGCGCTCGATGCCGACGCCGATCAGGAACGAGAACAGCGCCACGGCCGGCAGCGCGATCCAGAAGCTCACGCCCCATTCGAGCACCTGCCAGCACAAGAAGGCGCTGAACATGGATAGCTCGCCCTGGGCGAAATTGATGTGGTCGGTCGACACGAAGATCATCACCAGCGCCAGGGCCAGGCACGCATAGATGGCGCCGTTGGCGAGCCCGGAGGCGACCTGCTGCAGAAGCTGCTCCATGCGCTCTGCCCCCTCAGTAGCCGAGATAGGATTTGCGGATCGCCTCGTCGCTCTTCACGTCGGAGGCCTTGCCCGACATGACGACGCGGCCGGTCTCCAGCACGTAGGCGTGGTCGGCGAGCTCGAGCGCCAGCGCCGCGTTCTGCTCGACCAGCAGCATGCTCACCTTGGCCTCGCCGTTGATGCGGCGCATGATGCGGAAGATCTCCTGCACGATGAGCGGGGCGAGGCCGAAGGAGGGCTCGTCCAGCAGCATCAGGCGCGGGCCCAGCATCAGCGCGCGGCTGATCGCCAGCATCTGCTGCTCGCCGCCCGACAGCGTGCCGGCCTGCTGGTTGAGGCGCGCCTTCAGGATCGGGAAATACTCGTAGACCATCTCGCGGTCGCGCTCGACGGCGGTCTTGTCGGAGCGCGTGTAGGCGGCGACGCGCAGGTTCTCGTCGACGCTCAGGTTGGTGAAGGTGCCGCGGCCCTCCGGCACGTGGCCCACGCCGCGGCGCACGATCTCCTCCGTCGCCATGCCGGTGATCGGGCGGCCGTCGAACTTGATGGAGCCTTGCGTGCGCACCATGCTGCAGATGGCGCGCAGCGTCGTGGTCTTGCCCGCGCCGTTGGCGCCGAGCAGCGTGGTGATGCCGCCGTGCGCCAGCGAGAAGCTCACGTCGTGCAGCGCCTGCGTCTGCCCGTAGTAGGCCTTGAGGCCCTCCACCTCGAGCAATGCCGCCACGTCAGGCCTCCGTTCCGAGGTAGGCGCGGATCACGTCCGGGTTCTTCTGCACCTCGGCCGGCGTGCCTTCGGCGATCTTGCGGCCGAAATCGATGGCGACGACCTTGTCGGAGACCGACATGACGAGGCTCATGTGGTGCTCGACCAGCAGCACCGTCACGTGCTGGGTGTCGCGCACGCGCCGGATCTGCCCGCGCAGCACGTCGACCTCGTCGTGGTTGAGGCCGGCGGCCGGCTCGTCGAGCAGGAGCAGCTTGGGGCTGCCGGCGAGCGCGCGGGCGAGCTCGACGCGCTTGCGCACCGGGAACGGCAGTCCCCCGGCGGGGAGGCGCGCATGGGCCTCCAGATCCATGAACGTGATGAGCTCCTCGGCACGCTGCGGTGATGCGACGCTCCTCGGGCTCCGATCTGGGCAGCCGCAGGGCGTTGGTGATGAAGCCCGTCGAGGTCTGGCTGTGGCAGCCGACCTTGACGTTGTCGAGCACGGACATGCGGTCGAACAGCGCCACGTTCTGGAATGTGCGGCCGATGCCGAGCTGCGGGATGGCGTGGCGGGGGCTGCGCAGGATCGAGCGGCCCTCGAACTGGATGTCGCCGTCGTCGGGCACGTAGAGGCGCGACAGGCAGTTGAAGAGCGTGGTCTTGCCCGCGCCGTTGGGTCCGATCAGGCCGGCCACCTGGCCCGGCGCCACGTCGAAGGAGACCCCGTCAAGGGCCACGATGCCGCCGAAGCGGACCGATACCGCGCGCACGCTGAGCAGCGGTTCGGTACCACTGCTGGCGTCGGTGCGCAAAGCCGCTTGCGCTACCATGACGGACGCAACTCTCCCTGTATTGCTCTTATCGATTGTGGGCGGTCTTGGACGCCGCCTGTCCGATTGTCGGACCGACAACATAACGGAACGCGTCCGGTACGGTCCAGTGGGAATCTGCCATTGCTCCGAGTGGTGGAGCGGCTTTGGATAACGTTGCGGCACCTCGAAAGGCAAATCCAGCGGTCGCCGCAGATTGCTTGGGGCGACGCCCGGCCCTTCACGCCCGTCCGCTCGCGCTCAAGCCATCGGGTTCCGATGCGAAAGGGCCGGCCAGAGGGGGTACCTCTGGCCGGCCCGGATCGCTGTTGCAGCCGTGAACGGTCAGCCGCGGCCGTCGCAAGGCCTCGCCGACGCGCGGCAATGCCACCTGCGGCCGGGCTCGCCCTTCTTGCAGTCGACGTTCTTGTTCTCGGCCACGCCCCAGCGCGAAAAGCTGCCGCCGTAGCGTGCCCGCACCGCCGCGCGCCACTTCGACCGAGCCGAGAACTCGGTGAGCGTCTGCAGGGCGCCGCTCGCCATCTCTCCGCGCACGATGCTGCCGCGACACCTGGCGCTGGCCGGCGTCGCATCGAGGATAGCCGTCGCGCCGAACAGGGCCACCGCAGCGGCGGCCGCATAAGCTGAGCTCTTGAGTGCCATTCCGTTCTCCATTGACTTGCAGTGCGTGGACCGGCGTGCTCGCCAAAGGCCGCTCGAGCCGTTGCCTCGACCCTGCCTGAGCGGCCCAAAGCCTTGAAATGCCGGCCGCCGGCCGGCTCCCCTATCGTCCCGGCGGGAACGTAGCCGCAATGCGCTCGCGTTGGCAACGGCGCAGCTGCGGCTTGGCACGCATTGTGTCGCAACTTGCCTGAATTTGCTTTGTGGCATCCACGGGCGCGGCATCCCTCCATGCGGGTTGCGTGCCGGGGCTGCGCCGTGGATGATGCGGCCGGCTCGACAATCGAGGGCCTCGCGGGAGGAATGGCTCGCATCCATAGACGGGCCGGCGCACAGGAATGACTGTCGAACGCATCGAGCCGGCGCCCGCCGAGGTCGCCCCGCGCGGGTTCCTCCGCGATCTTTCCGTCACCAGTGCCGCCAGCGGGCTGGTCGGGTTCGTGTTTGCCGCCACGGGGCCTGCGGTCGTCATCCTGGCGACCGGGAGCAAGAGCGGGCTCGCCGAGGCCGATCTCGCCTCGTGGCTGTTCGGCGCCTTCTTCATCAACGGACTGATCAGCATCGCCTTCAGCATCGCCTGGCGGCAGCCGCTGGTGTTCTTCTGGACCATTCCCGGCACCGTCCTGGTCGGCCCGGCGCTCGGCCACCTGACTTTCCCGCAGGTCATCGGCGCCTTCATCGGCACCGGCGTTCTCATGGCGGTGCTGGGCGCGACCGGGTGGGTGCGGCGCGCCATGCAGGCATTCCCGATGCCGATCGTTATGGGCATGGTGGCGGGAGTGTTCCTGCAGTTCGGGCTCGACTGGGTGCACGCGTTCCAGAGCGACCCGGGCATCGCGGTCGCCATGACCGCGGCGTTCCTGCTGGCCAGCGCCTTTCCGGGCGCCTTTCTATGGCTGCCGCCGCTGATCGTGGCGCTTGCGGCGGGCGCGGGCGTTATCGCCGCCACCGGCACCTTCGCCCCGGGCCTCGATCAGGTGGCCCTGCTTGCCGAGCCGCGACTGCACGTGCCGGAGTTCTCCTGGACCGCCATGGTCGAGCTGGTGGTGCCGCTGGCGATCACCGTGCTGGTGGTGCAGAACGGCCAGGGCATCGCCGTGCTGACGGCCGCCGGTCACGCGCCCCCAATCAATGCCATCGCGGTCGCCTGCGGCGCGGGCTCGATCGCCTGCGCCTTCGTCGGCTGCGTCTCGACGTGCCTGACGGGCCCTGTGAACGCCATCATCTCCGCCAGCGGCCGCAAGCACTCGCAGTACACGGCCGGCGTGATCGTCGGCGTGCTGGCGGTGGGCTTCGGCGCGCTGTCTCCGCTGTTCACGCGGCTGCTGCTGGCGGCGCCGCCGGCCTTCATCGCCACGATGGCCGGGCTCGCCATGCTGCGCGTGCTGCAGAGCGCGTTTACCGTCGCCTTTCAGGGGCGCTTCGCACTCGGCGCGCTGGTGACTTTCCTCGTCACCGTCGCCGGCATCCCGATCCTCAACATCGGGGCGCCATTCTGGGCGCTGATCGCCGGCACCGCCCTATCGCTGCTGATGGAGCGCGCGGATTGGCGCCTGCGGGAGGAGTGATCCTAGGCCAGGAGGTCGTTGAACTCGGGGTGCTTGGTCATGTAGGCCCTGATGAAGGAGCACCTCACGACCACCTTCAGCCCCTGCCGCCGCACATCCTCCAGCGCGCCCCGCACCAGCGTCGACCCCACGCCCTTCCCGCCCAGCTCCGCCGGCACCTCCGTGTGCACCAACGTCATCACGCCCGGCGCCAGCGTGTAGAGGACGATGGCCGTGTGGCCGTCCACCTCCAGCTCGTAGCGGTTGCGGGCAGTGTTGTTGGTGACGGTGGCGGGCATGGAGATTCCTTGCAACGGTAAGGCTAGCTGAGCAGAGGAAGCGGCGGAGCGGACTTACTCTCAAATGGTGCAGCCAGTCGCCGGCTGCAACGTCATTTCCGCTCTAGCTTCGCTTGGCAGGAATGACGGCATGCGCCGGCTTACAGCACTTCCACGCCCATCTTGGCCATCAGGGGTACGCGCTCGCCCGACTTGAGGGCTTTCTCGGGGTTGGAGGCGTTGCCGTCGAGGCCGCGCTTCTTGACACCCTGGACGATGGCGGCGAGGCGGAAGAAGCTGAAGGCGAGGCAGAACTTCCAGCTGGGAATGCCCGCAAGCCCCATGCGCTCGCAGTATTTGGCGACGTACTGCTCCTCGGTGGGGATGCCGAGCGCGCTACGGTCGACGTCGCCGAGGCCGCGCATGGTCTCGTGGTTGGGGAAGCGCCACTGCATGCACTGGTAGGCCAGGTCCGAGAACGGGTGGCCGATGGTGGAAAGCTCCCAGTCGATCACGGCCAGCAGGCGCGAGCCGTCCGGCTTGAAGATCATGTTGTCGAGGCGGTAGTCGCCGTGCACGAGCGAGGAGCGGCCGTCGTCGGGCGGCTCGTTCTGCTCGAGCCACGCGATCAGCGTCTCCATGTCCTCCAGGTGCTCGGTCTCGGACGCGCGGTACTGCTTGGTCCAGCGGTCGCGCTGGCGGGCGAAGTAGCTTCCCGCCTTGCCGAAGTCGGCGAGGCCCACCTTGGCCGGGTCGACCGAATGCAGCGCGGCGAGCGCCCGGTTCTGCTCGTCGTAGAGCCTGGTGCGCTGCGGCTTTTCCAATTCCGGCAGGGACGGGTCCCAGAACACGGTGCCGTCGACGCATTCCATGACGAAGAAGGCGGTGCCGAGCACGCTGTCGTCCTCGCACAGGACCAGCATGCGCGGCACCGGCACGTCGGTATCCTGCAGCCCCTTCATGACGCGGTACTCGCGATCGACCGCGTGGGCGCTCTTCAGGAGCTGGCCCGGCGGCTTCTTGCGCAGCACGTAGCGGCCGCTCGGACTGGAGAGGATGAAGGTCGGGTTGGACTGGCCGCTCGGCGTCTTGTCGGCGGCGATGGGGCCCTTGAAGCCCGGCAGGCGCGCCTCGAGATAGCGCGCGAGCGCGGCGGTGTCGATCTGGGCGGCCTGGTGCGCAAACGTGCTCATTGGTGATGTCCTGCACCTGCAGCGAGCGCCGACCGATTCCCCTCCCGTCGTGTCGAAGACACGCCTCCGGCATGATGACGGGGAGGGGTTAGGGGTGGGGTGAAGACCACGGATTGCGTCGCGAACTTGATACCCCCACCCCCGACCCCTCCCCGCAAGGGGGAGGGGAGCATTGCGGCACGCTCCGTCATCTACGTCTTCTGGTTGGTGTAGCGCTTGAGCTCGGCGCGGGCGACCTGGCGGCGGTGCACCGCGTCCGGGCCGTCGGCGAGGCGCAGCGTGCGCAGATGGGTCCACATGTGCGCCAGCGGGGTGTCCTGGGTGATGCCCATGGCGCCGTGCATCTGCACCGCCTCGTCGGTGATCTCGAGCGCGATGCGCGGCGCGATCACCTTGATCTGCGAGATCCAGGGCGCGGCCTCGCGGGGGCTGACGGTGTCCATCATGTAGGCCGCCTTGAGGCAGAGCAGGCGCGCCATCTCGATCTTCATGCGGCTCTCGGCGATGATGTCGTAGTTGGCGCCGAGCTGGGCCAGGGGCTTGCCGAACGCCTCGCGCGAGAGCGAGCGGCGGCACAGCGCCTCGAGCGCGCGCTCGGACTGGCCGATGGCGCGCATGCAGTGGTGGATGCGGCCCGGGCCGAGACGGCCCTGCGACACCTCGAAGCCGCGCCCCACCCCCAGGATCAGGTTCTCCTTGGGCACGCGCACGTTGGTGAACTTGATGTGCATGTGGCCGTGCGGCGCGTCGTCGTCGCCGTACACCTTCATGCCGCGCAGGATATCGACGCCCTTGGTGCCGGCGGGGACCAGGATCTGCGAGTGGCGCTTGTGCTTCTCGGCCTTGGCGTCGGTGCAGACCATGACGATGTAGATCTTGCAGCGCGGGTCGCCGGCGCCGGAGGCGAACCATTTCTCGCCGTTGAGCACCCACTCGTTGCCCTCCAGCTTGGCGTCGAGCGCGATGTTGGTGGCGTCGGAGGAGGCGACACCCGGCTCGGTCATGACGAAGGCCGAGCGGATCTTGCCGTCCAGCAGGGGCTTCAGCCACTTCTCCTTGTGCTCGGCAGAGCCGTAGCGCTCCAGCACCTCCATGTTGCCCGTGTCGGGCGCGGAGCAATTGAAGGTCTCCGGCGCCAGCCGCGACCAGCCCAGCTCCTCGGCGATATATGCGTACTCGACGGTGGTTAGGCCGTAGCCATCCTTGCTCTTGGTCAGCCAGAAGTTCCACAAGCCGCGCTCGCGCGCCTTGGCCTTGAGGCCTTCCCGGATCTCCTCCTGGCGCTTGGTATAGGCCCAGCGGTTGCCGCCCTTGCCGATCTCGGCCTCGTACTCGGCCTCCAGCGGCATGATCTCCTCGCGCACCATGGCGCGCACCTTTTCCACCAGGGGCTTCACCTTCGGTGTCATGCTGAGATCCATGGGGCATCCTCCGTTCGCGCTTGCTGCCGTTGTCCCGATTGAAGCACGCCCGCACGCCCGAGAGAAGGCATCCGCGCGCAAGGCTCCGCGAGCCACTGCTCGTCCCCACGGCACGACGGTGCGCAGCGGTGCATCCAAATGGCGACCTCGACCCTCGTGGTGAGCTTGTCGAACCACGTGGCCACCGGCGACGCCGCCAGCTGCCCTTCGACAGGCTCAGGGCGGGGTCGAATTCGTGGCGGTCTACAGCGGGCGGCGGCTCTTGATGGCGGCGGCGAGCGTGCCTTCGTCCAGATAGTCGAGCTCGCCGCCGACCGGCACGCCCTGCGCCAGCCGGGTCACGGCCACGTCGTGGCCCTGCAGCTGCTGGGTGAGGTAGTGCGCCGTCGACTGCCCCTCGACCGTGGCGTTGAGGGCCAGCAGGATCTCCTTGACCGGCGGCGTCGCGCGCTCGACCAGGCGGGCGATGTTGAGCTGGTCGGGTCCGATGCCGTCCAGCGGCGACAGGGTGCCGCCCAGGACGTGGTAGAGCGCGTTGACCACGCCTGCCCGCTCCAGCGCCCACAGGTCGCCGATCTCCTCCACCACGACGATCAGGCTGGTGTCGCGGCGCGGGTCCTGGCAGATGCTGCAGGGCGCGATCGTATCGATGTTGCCGCAGCTCGGACATTCGACGATCTTCTCGGCTGCGTCGCTGAGCGCCGCCGCCAGCGGCTGCAGCAGGTCGACCCGCCGCTTGAGCAGCGCCAGCGCCGCCTTGCGCGCCGAGCGATGCCCGAGCCCCGGCAATCGTGCCAGCAGCGCAATCAGCCGCTCGATCTCGACGCCCGCGGACTTCTTGTTGCTCATGCGACGACCTGCTCCAACCTGTCCCCTCTCCCCACTCCTCAGTGGGGAGAGGGTTAGGGTGAGGGGCGGCCGCTTGCTCCGGCGCCTGTGGCCGCCCCTCACCCCGGCCCTCTCCCCGTAAGAACGGGGCGAGGGAGAAAATCAGAACGGCAGTTTGAGGCCGGGCGGGAGGGAAAGGCCGCCGGTGATCTCCTGCATCTTTGCCTGCACGGCCGCCTCGGCCTTGGTCTTGGCATCCTGGAACGCGGCGACGATCAGGTCCTCCAGCATCTCGGCATCCTCGGGCTTGATCAGGCTCGGATCTATCTTCAGGCCACGGGCGTCGAGCTTGCCGTTGAGCGTGACCTTCACGAGGCCGGCACCCGACTGGCCCTCGACCTCGAGGCCGACCAGATCCTCCTGCATCTTCTGCATGCGGCCCTGTATCTCCTGGGCCTGCTTCATCATCTTCATAAGGTCCATGGCGGCTCCTTGCCGGCAGCCGGGCGGCTGCGCGCGTTGGCGTTGGGCGAAGCTAACGCATCCACCCCCGACCGGTCACGTCCGGGCGGGAAAGGCCCGTGAAATCGAGACCGGGAAGTCTCGAACGCGATCTCGCGAGCCGGCGATCTTCGCGAATCGCGCGGCCGGGCTGGAAGGCGGCCCCGCCATATGCGAGGCTCAACCTCGATATAGGGAGCAACTCCAAGGATCGCGAGATACCCCATGCAAATGCGACGCTTCGGCAGAACCGGGCTGCAGGTCCCGGTGCTGACCTACGGTGGTGGTTGGGTCGGCGGATTCATCATCCGCGCGGAGGCCGAGGCGCGCGAAGCCGTGCTGAACCGCGCGCTCGAGGCGGGCATCGACTGGGTCGACACCGCCGCCGCCTACGGCAACGGCGCCTCCGAGACCGTGCTCGGCGAATGGCTGCCCAAGGTGCCGAAGGATAAGCGTCCGCGCATCTCCACCAAGTTCAACATCGACGTGTCCGCTCCGGACTTCGCGGGGCAGGTCGAGCGCTCGGTCGCAGCCAGCTTCGGGCGGCTCCGTCTCGACCACGTTCCGCTGCTCACCCTGCACAACCGCATCGTCGACGAAACGAGTCCAGGCCGAAACAGCCGCAGCCTGACCGCGCGGGAGGTGCTGGCCAAAGGTGGCGTTGCCGACATCCTGGACAAGCTGCGTGCCAAGGGGCTGTGCGATTGGATCGGCCTTACCGGGCTGGGCGACCCCAAGGCTCTGCACGAGGTGATCGACAGCGGCCGCTTCGACGTAGCCCAGATCTACTACAACCTGCTCAATCCTACGGCCATGGGGAACGCCGGCCCCAAGTGGAACTCGACGGACTTCGACGGCCTGCTGCATCGCTGCGCCGCCAAGGACGTGGGGACGATGGGCATTCGCATCTTTGCGGCCGGTCACCTTGCTACGACGGAGCGTCACGGGCGCGAAATGCCGATCACGACCAATTCGGACAGTGCAGCCGAGGAGGCGCGGGCGAAGGCCGCTCTCGAGGTGCTCGGTAGCGCCAATGGAAGGCCGGCGCAGGCAGCGCTTCGGTTCGGGCTGGCCTGTCCGCTGCTCTCCACCATCGAGGTCGGCATCGGCGAGGCCTGGCACCTCGACGAGGCCTTGGCTGCCGCCGAGATGGGACCCCTGCCCGCACCCGCGCTGCAGGCCCTGGAGCAGCTGCGCCGCACCCATCCGGCGTTCCGCGGGTGATGACGGTGTCGCCTCCCCCTGCATCGAAGGCTATGCCTTCGATGCGAAGAGGGGGAGGAAGACGCGCCACGAGTTGGCGCCGCCTGCTTGCGCCGACGGAAAACGCGAGTCGATCGCTGCGGCGGTAACTCGTTCGGCGCGTCAGGTGGGGGTGTCTGTCGCAGGCGCGGTCCGTCACCCCCACCCGGTGCGTCCAGCGGCTTAGCCCGGCCGTAGCGCGCGCTGAAACGTCGGCGATGGCCGGGCTAAACCGCGGACGCTCCGCCCTCCCCCCTCTTCATGACGAAGGCAATGCCTTCGTCATAGGGGGAGGCAAAGCGCCCGACGCGGCCGGCGCCTGAGGTCAGATGACCTGGCCGCTCGCCTCGTCGATCAGGTGCATGTTGTTGAGATTGGCGGCGAGCCGCAGGGGTGCGCCGTCGCGGGCCCCGGCATTGGGGTTCACCCGGCCGCACACCTGGGTGCCGTTGACCGGGAAATAGACCAGCGTCTCCATGCCCATCGGCTCGGTGACCTCGAGCTTGGCCTCGAACGGCACCTCGCCGGGCTCCAGGTGCTGGCCGGCCTCGGTGATGTGCTCGGGGCGCAGGCCCAGCAGCAGCTTGCCGTTCTGCTTGTGGTTTTGATACTGCGCGGCGCGGGCGGCCGGCACCGGGAACGCCAGCTCGTCGGTGAGGCGAACGTTCAGGCTTCCGTTGGCCTCCTCCACGCGGCACGGGATGAAGTTCATGGCCGGCGAGCCGATGAAGCCGGCGACGAAGCGCGTCCTGGGGTTGTGGTAGAGCTGATGCGGCGTGCCCACCTGCTCGATGATGCCGTGGTTCATGACCACGACGCGATCGGCCAGCGTCATGGCCTCGATCTGGTCGTGGGTGACGTAGACCGTGGTGGTGCGCACCTGCAGGTGCACCTTCTTGATCTCGGTGCGCATCTGCACGCGCAGCTTGGCGTCCAGGTTGGACAGCGGCTCGTCGAACAGGAACACCTTGGGGTTGCGCACGATGGCGCGGCCCATGGCGACGCGCTGGCGCTGGCCGCCCGAGAGCTGCTTGGGCTTGCGGTTGAGCAGCTCCTTGATGTCGAGGATGCGGGCGGCCTCGTCCACGCGCTTCCTGATCTCGGCCTTGGGATAGCGCTTCAGGCGCAGGCCGAACGACATGTTCTGCTCCACCGTCATGTGCGGGTAGAGCGCGTAGTTCTGGAACACCATGGCGATGTCGCGATCCTTCGGGGGCACGTCGTTGACGACGTCGCCGCCGATCAGGATCTCGCCGCCGGTGATGTCCTCGAGGCCCGCTATCATGCGCAGCGTCGTCGACTTGCCGCAGCCCGACGGGCCGACGAGGACCACGAACTCGTGGTCGGCGATATCGAGGTCGATGCCACGCACGGCCTCGACCTCGTCGTAGCGCTTGACGATCTTGCGCAACCTGACTTCGGACATCGTTTCCTCGACCCCTTCGACTTGTTCAGCCCTTCGTTGCGCCGGCGGTGAGGCCGGCGATGTAGTAGTCCATAAGGAAGGCGTAGATGATCAGCGGCGGCGCGGCACCCAGCAATGCGCCGGTCATGATCTGCCCCCAGTTGAACACGTCTCCCTTGATCAGCGACGTGATGATGCCGACGGGAAGCACCAGCTGGTCAGCCGAGGTGGTGAACGCGAGCGGATAGAGGAACTGCGCCCAGCTCACGGTGAACGTGAAGATGGTCGCGGCGATCAATCCGGGCAGCGCCACCGGAATGAAGATCTTGGTCAGCATCTGGAAGTAGCCTGCGCCGTCGATCAGGGCCGCCTCGTCCAGCTCCTTGGGGATCGAGGAGAAATACCCGATCATGATCCAGGTCGCGAACGGCACCGTCAGCGTCGGATAGAGGAACAGCAGCACCCACCAGCGATTGATCAGCTGGATGTCCGTCCACTCGTTGAACATGGCGAACATCTTGAACAGCGGCAGGAACAGCAGCGTCTCCGGGATCAGGTAGGTGAGGAAGATGCCGGTCGCGAGCGTCGCCGAGCCCCAGAACTTCATGCGCGACAGCGCGAACGCTGCCGGCACGCTGATCAGCATGGTGAGCGTCACCACGAAGCAGGAGACGATCGCCGAGTTGCGGAAGTAGGTGAGGTAGGACGGCGACGTCAGCAGCTCGACGTAGTTCGACAGCGTCGGATGGTAGACCCACCACGGATTCGTCTCTGCCGAGATCTCCGCGCTGGTCTTGAGCGAGGTGATCAGCATGTAGATCGGCGGCATGAGAAAGAAGATGGCGAAGATCACCAGGAAGAAATACGACCAGCGGAGCGCCCAGCGGCGATCCCTGCTCATGCTGCCGTATCGTGGGCGTTGAGTCGGCCGCGTTGCGACCGTAGCGTCTGTGGTAGCCATTACGCCTCGTTCCCCCGCTTGTTGACGTCGCGCAGGATGAAAATTGCCGCCACTGCCAGGATCGGCACCATGAACAGCGAGACGCTGGCGCCGAGCGGAATGTCGCCGCCCTGAATGCCGAGCCAGAACGCCCAGGTGGCGAACACGTGCGTCTTGTCGATCGGGCCGCCGGCCGTCAGGATGCGCACGATGTCGAAGTTGGCGAAGGTGACGATGAGCGAGAACAGCGCCGTGATGGCGATGATGTTGCGCATCATCGGCAGCGTCACGTACCAGATGCGCTGCCACCAGTTGGCGCCGTCGATCTCGGCTGCCTCGTAGAGCTGCTCGGGCACCGACTTGAGCGAGGCCAGATACATGATCATGAAGAACGGCGCGCCGATCCAGATGTTGACCAGGATGACCGAGAACCGCGCCCAGTAGGCGTCGCCGGTCCAGGGCACGGGGCCGATGCCGAAGATCGCCAGGATCCAGTTGAACGCGCTGTAGGAGGGGTCGAACAGCCACAGCCAGGCGAGCGTGCTCATGGCCGGCGGGATGACCCAGGGCACCAGCAGCATGCCGCGCCACTTGCGCTGACCCTTGGCCGGGATGTTGTGCACGAAGTGCGCGACGATGAAGCCGATGATGGCTTTGAAGATCACGGCCGTGACGGCGAAGATGCAGGACTGCTGCACCACCATCCAGAACGTCTCGCGCTTGAACAGGAACAGGAAGTTGTTGATGCCGACGAAGCGCTCCATCGACTTGTTGAGCGTCGCCAGATGGACCGAGTACAGCGCCGGATAGATCACCAGCGTCGAGATCAGCACGATCAGCGGCAGCGCCATGAAGAAGGCGATGGTCGACTTGCGCTGCATGGCGCGGCGCATACTCGAGCGCTTGCGTGCCGGTGCCCGGCTGATCTCGCTTCGTTGAATGGCTGCATCGACCATGGCGACCTCGCTATGTGCGATCAAAGGCTCTCTCCCCGCCGAGGCGGGGAGAGAGCAGGTTCAGTCTAGGTACGCAGGAAGCCTTCGACCTCGCTCTCGGTCCAGGCCAGCGTCTTGTCCATGGGCTCGCCCTGCAGGTACCGCACGATCATCTTGGTCTGGATGCCCTGCGTGTAGATCTGCTGGGCGATCTTCGGCGGGGCCGGCGCGGCCGCGACCGAAAGCGTCTGATGGTTGTGCGGATTGGGGTAGTGGTAGAGCGTGCCCTTCGGCGGCCCTTCCTCGGCCCAGGTCTTGAGCGTCGTCAGGTTGGCGAAGGACGGCAGGTCGTAGCCGCCGCTCGCCGCCACCAGCTTCTCGACAGCCGCCGGTTGCGACAGATGCGTCAGCACGCTCTTGGCCGCCGGCTTGTTCTTGCTGAAGTTCCAGATGGCCCAGAAGTAGGGCAGGAACGGCGCGTAGCGGCCTTTCGGTCCCGCCGGGAAGCCATGCGTCCAGCACTGCTCGGCGATCTGCGGCGCGTCGCGCTTGGCCACGGCCCAGGCGCTGGGCGGGTTCATGATCAGCGCGCCCTTGCCGGAGACGAGCCACTTGTTGTTGGAGGCGTCGTCCCACGCCGGCGCATCGGGCGGATAGAAGGCCGCCACGCGCTTGAGGTAGTCGAGCGCCTGCTTGACGGCATCGGTCTTGACGGTGAGATCGCCCTTCGCGTTGACCAGCTCGGCGCCGAAGGCCTGGAAGAACGCACCGGCCGTGTCGACCGAGTCGGACGTGAGGCCGAGACCGATCCCGAAGGGAACGCCGGCCTTGTGGCAGGCTTCGGCTGCCTTCAGATAGGTCTCGGTGGTCCAGTTCTCCGCCTTGGGCGCCGACCCGGCCGGATACATGGCCTGGATGTCGATGCCGGCGTGCTGCTTGAGGAGATCGATGCGCGAGCAGGGTCCCTTGATCTGGCTGCCGATCGTGGCCGGCACGGCCACCCAGCGCCCGCCAACCTTTCCCAGATACTCGACGGTGCCGTTGACAGGGCCGTTTTGCTTGATCAGCTCCGCCATGATGTCGTCGACCGGCTCGAGACTCTTCTCCTGGGCTTGCGGCCACCAGGTGGGCATCGCCAGGATGTCGTGGCCCGACCTCGCCTGTGCCTCGGCGGCGATCGTCAGCAGGTTCTTGGAGCCTTGCGAGGGGATGTAGTCGATCGTGACCTCGACCTTCTCCTTGGCGGCCCACTCGTTGACCAGCTCCTCGGAAGCCTTGTTGGCGCCGGGCACCCAGTGGTCCCAGAAGCCGATGGCCAGCTTGCCGGCTGCGTTCGCGGTGTGCACGAACGGCGCTGCAATCGCCGTCGCGGACGCCGCAGCCGTCGTGGCCACGAACTGGCGTCTGGTCAGTTTAGTCTTAGCCATTCCTCTTTTCCTCCAGATTGCGCCGGGACACCGAGCCCCGGGTTGAAGCTAGTGCGCAGCCACTTTGTGCGGCTCTTTGCGTGTCTTGGACGGATTGCCGCTCTTGCCCGGTTGCAATGCCGCAACCGTGGATGCGGGCGTGCCTTCGTTGTCGCCGCGAGGGAACGGTGCCTCGCCGAAATCGCGCGAGAAGCGCCGGTGCGAGCGCTCCAGGTGCTCGTGCATGGCCGCCCTGGCGTTGGCCGGATGGCGCGCGGCGATGGCGTCGCGGATGGCCATGTGCTCCACGTGCGCGGCGCGCCAGGTGGCGTCGTTCCAGATGTGCTGCGAGAGCTGCACGAAGTAGGGATTGATGCGCTGGTCGAACAGCTCACCGACGGTGCGCAGCAGCACGACGTTGCCGAGCGTGGCGACCACGGCCCGGTGAAAGCAGCGATCCAGGGCGACCCAGCGCTCGATGCTCAGCGATTGCCCGTCGACCTTGGCCAGTATGGCATCGAGCCGGACGATGTCCTCGGGCGTGGCCCTGCGGGCCGCCTCCTCCGCAACCGCGCTCTCGACGAAGTCGCGCGCGCGCAGGACTTCGAACGGACCCTCGATCGGGGCCGGAGCCGGGTCGGACTCGCTCGGCGGTTGCGCGTTGACGTAGATGCCGGAGCCGACACGGATTCGCAGCCGCCCTTCGACCTCGAGGGCGATCAGCGCCTCGCGTACGGTCGGACGCGACACGCCCAGCATGTCGGCAAGGTCACGCTCGGCCGGGAGACGGCTGCCCACGGTGTATTCACCGCGGTCGATGAGTTGTCGCAGCTGATCCGCGATCTGGCGGTAGAGCCGACGGGGCTCGATGGCTTCCAGCGGCAAGCCTCGCTCCTTAACGTTCCCTCAGGGTTACTGTTCTTGTTTTTGCCACCCGATCGGTCAGGTGGTCTGGCCAATCTAGAACGGAATCAATCGGCCTTCCAAGGCTTATTCTGGCTCAAGGTTATGGGACTTTAGGTTAGCGGCCAGGCCCGAGCCGGATTTGAGCTGCCCGGACGGCGATCCCGCATCCGAAGTGCTCCTTCTCGTTCGAGTTCAGATCGTGGATGAGCCGATCCGACTTGGAGCCAGGACGGGAAGCCTGTTGAGGACGGCTTGCACTCCCTCATCAGAAATCCGGTGCCATTGATTCGAGGTCGGAGAAACGGAGCGAGCCAGGGCAGACGCATCGAGCACCCCCGAGCGGGAGAGCGCAGCAAAGCTTGGCCGATGCCGGTACGCCGCCACCCGGGAGGGCGGTGGCCGGCGCAGGCGCGGGTTAGGCCGCACAGGGGCTTTGCCGCGGCTTTGCGCATCGATCAATCATTTCAACATGTTGCCGTGGCGCACGGTCCGGGCGGGCCTCAGGCGTTCACGCCGCATTGCGACAATCACCCAACGTCGGCCACTTTCGCGCCGCGATGGCGGCGAATTGCTGTCGGAGTGTTGGGGCCGGTGCTGTGCACCGGAATTAGGGAGGTTCACCGATGAATTTCAGACAGGTCGCGTCGGCGGTTGCCGGCGCGCTCGTGCTTGCCGGAGTGATGGCGGCCGATGCGAACGCGCAGCGCCGCGACCGCTTCGACCCGGAATGGGTGTTGCTCGGCGAGAAGAGCGTCGGCTTCAGGGTCGACCGCGACGTGATCAATATCAGTCAGCGCGAGGACTGGTACAGGGATCGCAGGTTCAGGCAGCTGCGCTTCGTGGCAGACCGCAACGACGTGCACATGATCTCCATCCGCCTCGTCTACTTCAACGGCTTCGCCGAGGACTTCCGCGTCGACAGGCTGATCCGCGACGGCGAAGACCTGCCCCTCGACCTGCGCGGTGATCGCAGCTTCATCCGCCGCATCGAGATGGTCTACCGCGCGCGGCCGGACTTCCGTGGCGAAGCCGTCATCAAGGTGTTCGGAGAGCCTGCGCGCCGGGGTCCTCCGGGACCGCCTCCGGGTCCCATGCCCGGTCCGGCCGCCTGGGTCGAGCTCGGCTGCAAGGATGTTTCGTTCCTGGGCAGGGACAGAGACATATTGCCGATTGGCCGCCAGGAAGGGCGCTTCAGGGCAATCCGCCTGCATGTGCACGGCACGGACGTGAAGCTCCGTAGTCTGGTCGTGGTGTACGGCCGCGGCGAGCCGGATCGGCTCCCCGCCCAGCACTTCATAAGAGCGGGCGAATACACTCCGCCGATCGACCTCAAGGGCTTTGAGCGTTCGATCCGCGAGGTCGAGATGGTCTACGAGTCGATCCCCAACTTCCGGCGTACGGCGCGGGTCTGCGTGCAAGGCCTGCAGAGCTGACGCGCCGACAGGCAGGACGTGGGCGAGGATCGGCACGATGCCGGTCCTCGCCGCATTTTTGACAGACTCTGTTGGCGCGGCCGCGTAGATTCCGCGCTCCCGGCGTCGCCTCCATGAACGACGGGTTAGCGCGCTCCTCACGTTTCATTCAGGCGTTGGGTTCGAAATTGCGGTCGATCCCATGCGGGGGTCACGCGGCAAACCGACAAGAAACCTGGAGGCCTGGAATATGTATCTCAAGATTTACGGCGTCGCGCTCATGCTGGCAATTCTGCCGGTGACCGCGTTCGCGCAAAGCGCACCCACCCAGACGGCAGCCCCGGAGGCACGAGAGAAGGCACGCGCCGCCTGCGCCGCGGACGTGCAGAAGTTCTGCGCCAACATCGAGCGCGCCAAGGGCGCCATGCGCAGCTGCCTGGAGACGCACGAAACGCAGCTCTCGGACGGTTGCAAGGCGGCCAGGGCCGAGCGCGCCGCAGCCAGAGCCAAGGAAAAAAGCTGAAAAACCCCAAGCCAGGCAGGCAAGGCCGGGACGGGGACACCCCGTTCCGGCCTTTTTGCGTTGCGGATGCAGGAATTGGCCCTGCAAGCCACAGGTGCTGCTAAAATGGCCATGGTGAGGAATTGGCAAAGGGGGAGCGGCTACACTCCTGCACGCGTGGCAGATTGCGCCCCAAGGCGAATTGCGGGGGCCGGGGGCGACGGTTCGGGGCTTGCCGCTGCGTTCAATGTCCATGCCTTCGTCAGTGCACCGTAGTGTTTGGCAGCGGGGCGGGCGACCTCTGCCCAGTCGAGAGTGAAAGGACGCCAGGTGGCCAGGCTGCTCAATCGGGTTCTCGCCCTCTCCGCGATCGCGGCGGTGGTCGGCGTCGTCGGCTTCGCGACCGTCTCGCCGATGGTGCAGAAGGAGGCCGGCGGCCGCCGCGCCAAGGCGCTGGCCGATGCCGCCGTGCCGGTCATCGATGCCGCCGCGCGCGTCGCCGACGTGCCCGTCTATCTCAACGGTGTGGGCACGGCCAAGGCGCGCAACATGGTCACCGTGCGCGCCCAGGTCGACGGGCGCATCATGAGCATCAAGTTCAAGGAAGGCCAGGACGTGAAGAAGGGCGACGTGCTCGCCCTGATCGATCCTGCCACCTATCAGGCGCAGCTCGAGCAGGCGATCGCCAAGAAGGCGCTCGACGAGGCGCAGCTGACCAACGCCAAGCGCGATCTCGAACGCTACGCGAAGCTCACCTCGCTCTCCGTGGCGGAGAAGACCATCGACACGCAGCGCGCGCTGGTCATGCAGCTGTCGGCGCAGATCAAGCTCGACGACGCGGCCATCGCCAACGCCAAGGCGTATCTCGACTACACCACCATCGCGTCGCCGCTCGACGGCCGCACCGGCATCCGCATGATCGACGAGGGCAACCTGGTGCGGGGCATCGACGCCAACGCCGGCATCGTAACCATCACCGAGGTCAAGCCCATCGCTGTCGTCTTCACGCTGCCGCAGCAGCAGCTGGCCCAGGTCAACGCCGCAGCGGCTCGGGGCGCCGTGACGGTCGATGCGCTCGATGCCGACGGCAAGTCGGTGCTCGACCGCGGCACCTTGCAGGTTGTCGACAACCAGGTGGACCAGGCGACCGGCACCGTGCGCATGAAGGCCGAGTTCGCCAACACCAACCTGCAGCTCTGGCCCGGCCAGTTCGTCAACGTGCGCGTGCTGACCGATACCTTGCAGCAGGTGGTGATCGTTCCCACGCCCGCCGTCCAGCGCGGACCCAACGGCACGTTCGCCTACGTCGTCCAGTCCGACCAGCGCGTGGCCCTGCGGCCGATCACGGTCGGGCTGCAGACCGAGACCACGGCCGTCATAACCAAGGGCATCGACGCTACCGACCGCGTCGTCACCACCGGCTTTGCCCGGCTCAAGGACGGCGCGCGCGTAGCGGCCGCGCATGGCGAGGACCAGCCCGCCCCGGGCAGCGAGCCCGCCAAGGGCCCGGGTCCCTCCGCCAAGTCCGAGGCGCGCGAGAAGATGCGCACCGCATGCGCTGCGGATGCGCAGAAGCTGTGCCCCAATGTCGAGCGCGGCGGCGCGCTGCGGGCCTGCCTGCAGTCCAACGCGGCGCAGCTGTCCGAGCCCTGCAAGGCGGCTTCATCCGGCGCGGCGGCGGGCGGCAAGCCTCGGGAGGCCGACGCGCGCAAGGCGGACGGCAGTACGACGCAATGAGCGTCTCCTCTCCCTTCATCAGGCGGCCCATCGCCACCTCGCTGCTGGGCTTTGCCGTGACGCTCGGTGGCGCGCTGGGCTATTGGCTGCTGCCGGTCTCGTCGCTGCCGCAGGTCGACTTCCCGACCATCCAGGTCATGACGCAGCTGCCCGGCGCCAGCCCCGACACCACCGCCAACCTCGTCACCGCGCCGCTCGAGCGCCAGCTGGGCCAGATCCCGGCGCTGGCGACCATGACGTCGTCCTCGTCCTACGGCATCAGCCAGATCACGCTGCAGTTCGTGCTCAACCGCGACATCGATGCCGCCGCGCAGGACGTGCAGTCGGCCATCAATGCCGCGGGCTCGACGCTGCCGCGCAACCTGCCTTATCCCCCCACCTACGCCAAGGTGAACCCGGCGGACGCTCCCATCGTCACGCTGGCGCTCACCTCGCCCACGATACCGCTGCGCCAGCTGTCGGATCTCGCCGACACCATGATGGCGCAGCGCCTGAGCTCGGTGCCGGGCGTCGGGCATGTGGCCGTCGAAGGCGGCATCCGGCCGGCCGTTCGCATCCAGGCCAACCTGTCGCGGCTCTCCGCGTACGGCATGAGCATGGCCGACCTGCGCACCGCCATCAGCAACGCCAACGTCAACGGCCCCAAGGGCTCGCTGGACGGCGCGCACCAGTCCTACACCATCGCCGCCAACGATCAGATCTCCAGCGCCGCCGCCTACGAGACCGTGATCGTCGCCTACCGCAACGGCGCGCCGGTGCTGCTCAAGGACGTGGCCGAGGTCATCGACGGGCTCGAGAACGCCAAGGTCGGCGGCTGGTACCAGGGCACCCCCGCCGTCATCATCGACGTGCACCGCCAGCCCGGCGCCAACGTCATCGACACCGTCAGGCGCGTCAGGGCCGAGCTGCCGCGGCTGCAGCGGGCCATGCCGAGCGACGCCAAGCTCACCGTGGTGCACGATCGCACCGGCACGATACGCGCCTCCGTGCACGACGTGCAGTTCACGCTGGTGCTCAGCGTGGGTCTGGTGGTGCTGGTGGTGCTGCTGTTCCTGCGCACCATCCGCGCCACCATCATCGCCGGCGTGGCGCTGCCCGTCTCGCTGGTCGCCACCTTCGGGGTGATGTGGTTCTGCGGCTTCTCGCTCGACAACCTGTCGCTGATGGCGCTGACCATCGGCACCGGCTTCGTGGTCGACGATGCCATCGTCATGATCGAGAACATCGTGCGCCACATGGAGGAGGGCGAGAGCCCGATGCAGGCGGCGCTCGAGGGCGCGCGCGAGATCGGCTTCACGGTGATCTCGCTGACGCTGTCGCTGATCGCGGTGTTCATCCCGCTGCTGTTCATGACCGGCCTGGTGGGCCGCATGTTCCGCGAGTTCGCGCTGACGCTGACGATCGCGGTGGTGATCTCGGCGGTGGTGTCGCTGACGCTCACCCCCATGATGTGCTCGCGCATGCTGCGGCATGGCGGGAGCGCCGGGCCCAGCCCGCTGGCGCAGTATCTCAACGGCCTCGTCGACAGGGTGGTCGAGGCCTATCACAAGAGCCTCGCTGTGGGTGCTGCGCCACGAGCGGGCGACGCTGCTGAGCACGGTCGCCACCCTGGCGATCACCATCGGCCTCTACGCGATCGTGCCGAAAGGCTTCCTGCCGCTCCAGGATACCGGATTGATCCAGGCTGTGCTGGAAGCGGGCCCGGAGGTCTCCTTCACCGAGATGGTCAAGATGCAGGACCGGGTCGCCGACGCGGTCCGCACCGACCCGGACGTGGAAGGCGTCGTAACCGTGGTGGGGGTGAGCTCGCTCAATCCGACGCCCAACGCCGGCCATCTCAAGATCACCCTGAAGCCCCGCGACGAGCGCAAGGCCAACGTCAGCGCCATCATCGAGCGGCTGCAGGAGAAGGTCGGCGCCATCGCCGGCCTGGCCGTCTACTTCCAGCCCGTGCAGGACGTGCAGATCAGCACGCGCATCAGCCGGGCGCAGTACCAGTACACGCTGGTCGGCAGCGACGAGAAGGAGGTCGCGACCTGGTCGGCCAGGCTGACCGAGAAGCTGCGCTCCTCGCCGGCCTTGCGCGAGGTGGTGTCGGAAGCCCAGGACGGCGGCCTGCGCGTGATGGTGAAGGTCGACCGCGAGACGGCCGGACGCCTCGGCGTCTCCATGCAGGCCATCAACGATGCGCTCAACGACGCCTTCGGCCAGCGCCAGATCTCCACCATCTACGCCCAGGCCAACCAGTATCGCGTGGTGCTCGAGGCCATGCCGCAGTACCAGAGCGATCCGGCCGCGCTCGAGCGGGTCTACGTGCCCACCACCAGCAGCTCTCCGCCTGCGCCCCAGTCTTCGATCCAGGGCGTGACGCAGGCAACGCCGCAGGCTCCCGCTCAAGCCGGCACGCAGGTGCCGCTAGGCGCGGTGGCGAAGATCGAGCGCCGCACGGCGCCGCTCTCGGTCAATCACCAGGACCAGTTTCCCTCCACCACCATCAGCTTCAACCTGGCGCCCGGCGGGTCCCTGAGCGAGGCGGTCGTCGGCCATCAGGGAGGCGCAGAAGGAGATCGGCATGCCGAGCTCCGTCACCGGCACCTACTCGGGCGACGCCGACGAGTTCACCAAGTCGCTGGGCGGCCAGCCCTGGCTGATCCTGGCTGCGATCATCACCATCTACATCGTGCTGGGCGTGCTGTACGAGAGCTTCGTCCACCCCTTCACGATCCTCACCACGCTGCCTTCCGCGGGCATCGGCGCGCTGCTGGCCCTGATGCTGTGCGGCATGGACCTCTCCATGATCGGGCTGATCGGCATCGTGCTGCTGATGGGCATCGTCAAGAAGAACGCCATCATGATGATCGACTTCGCGCTGGAGGCGGAGCGGACGCAGAAGCTCTCTCCGCGCGAGGCCATCATCCAGGCGAGCCTGCTGCGCTTCCGGCCCGATCATGATGACGACGCTGGCGGCCCTGTTCGGCGCGCTGCCGCTGGCCTTGGAGTCAGGCACCGGATCGGAGCTCAGGAACCCGCTCGGCGTCACCATCATCGGCGGCCTGCTGCTGTCGCAGATGCTGACCCTCTACACCACGCCGGTGATCTACCTCGCCATGGAGCGCGTGCGCGCGCGGTTCGCGCCGGCCCCGGCCGTTGCAGACGAGCCCGCAGCTCGCGCCCGCCCGCGCCTATCCCCCGGCCGATGCGGCCGGCCGGCCCGCGGAGTAGGCCATGAACTTCTCGCGGCCCTTCATCGAGCGGCCGATCGGCACGACGCTGCTGGCGCTGGGCCTCCTGCTGCTGGGGATCGTCGCCTACCGCTTCCTGCCGGTGGCGAGCCTGCCGTCGGTCGAGTTCGCCACCATCAACGTCACCGCCAACCGGCCGGGCGCCGACCCCGAGACCATGGCGGCCACGATTGCCGCGCCGCTCGAGCGGCGGCTCGGCGAGATCGCCGGCGTGACCGAAATGACCTCGGTGAGCTCGCTCGGCTCCAGCCGCATCTCGATCCAGTTCGACCTCTCCCGCAGCATCGACGGCGCCGCGCGCGACGTGCAGGCGGCGCTCAATGCCGCGGCGACCGACCTGCCGAGCGACCTGCCGATGCTGCCGCGGTTCAAGAAGTCCAACCCCGCCGCCGCGCCGGTGCTGATCCTGGCGCTGACGTCCAACTCGCTGCCACCCTCCGACCTCTACGACGCGGCCGACACCGTCATCGCCCAGCGCATCTCCCAGGTCGACGGCGTGGCGGAGGTCACGGTCGCGGGCGCCGAGCAGCCGGCCATCCGCGTGCGGGCCAACCCCATGCTGCTGTCCTCGATCGGGCTCAGCGTGGAGGACCTGCGGCTGGCGATCATCAATGCCAACGCGCTGGCGCCGCTCGGCATCATCGACGGCCCCAGGCAGGCCACCGCCATCGAGAGCAACGCCCAGCTGCGCACGCTCGAAGAGTACCGCAACATCGTCGTCAAGATGGCGAACGGCAGCGTCGTGCGCCTGTCGGAAGTGGCGACCGTGGAGCAGAGCAACCGCAACTCGCGCTCCGCAGCCATGTTCAACGCCCAGCCGGCGATCCTGCTGATCATCACCAAGCAGGGCGATGCCAACGTCATCGAGACGGTCGACCGCATCCGCGAGCTGATCCCGGAGATCAAGCGCTGGATTCCGGCCGGGATAGACATCTCGGTGCTGTCCGACCGCACCGGCACCATCCGCGCCAGCGTATTCGACATGCAGGTCACGCTCGGCCTGTCGGTGGTGCTGGTGATGCTCGTCGTCTACATCTTCCTGCGCCGCCCGACCCCGACGCTTGCCGCCGGGGTGACGGTGCCGCTGTCGCTCGCCGGCACCTGCGCGTGCATGTGGCTTGCCGGCTTCTCCGTCAACAACCTCACGCTGATGGCGCTCGCCGTCTCGGTCGGCTTCGTGGTCGACGACGCCATCGTCATGATCGAGAACATGTTCCGCAACCTGGAGGCCGGAGCGCGGCCCATGCGGGCGGCGCTGGACGGGGCCAAGCAGATCGGCTTCACGGTGGTGTCGATCAGCGTGTCGCTGGTCGCCGCCTTCATCCCGCTGCTGTTCATGGACGGCGTGGTCGGGCGCCTGCTGCGCGAGTTCTCGGTCACGCTGGTGTTCGCCATCGTCGTGTCGACCGTCGTGTCGCTCACGGTCACGCCGATGATCTGCGCGCACTTCGTGAAGGAGCCGCCGAGCCGCGACGGCACGCGGCTGGACCGCATCGTCGAGACCGTCATGGACTGGATGGTGCGCGGCTACATGCGCTCGCTGACCGCCGTGCTGCACCACCGCCTGCTGATGGGCATCGTCATGCTGGCCACCATCGCGGTGACGGTCAATCTCTACATCAAGACGCCCAAGGGCTACTTCCCGCAGGACGACACCGGGCTGGTGTTCGGCTCCACCCAGGCGGCAGCCGACATCTCCTACGACGCGATGGTGAAGCTGCAGGGCCAGGCGCTCGAGATCGTGCTGGCCGATCCCGCGGTCGCCGGCGTCGGCTCGTCGGTTGGCGCGTCCGGCTTCAATGCGTCCGTCAACCAGGGACGCATGTTCATCAGCCTGAAGCCGCTGGCCGAGCGCGGCGGCCTCACCACCCAGCGCGTCGTCGACCGCCTGCGCCGGGAGCTCTCGACCATCGAGGGCATCAACGTGTTCATGACGGCCTCGCAGGACATCCGCGTCGGTGCGCGGCAGGGCCGGGCGACCTATCAGATCTCGTTCTGGAGCCCGGAGTTCGACACCCTCTACGCCTGGGTGCCGAAGATCCTGGACCGGCTGAAGGAGGTTCCCGAGATCGTCGACGTGAATACCGACCGCGAGCAGGGCGGCCTGCAGGCCAGCATCAAGATCGACCGGCAGACGGCCTCGCGCCTGGGCGTGCGCATGCAGGACATCGACAGCGCGCTCAACAATGCCTTCGCGCAGCGGCAGATCTCGACCATCTACACGCAGCGCAACCAGTATCGCATCGTGCTCGAGGTCGACCCGCGCTATCAGCGCGATCCCGACGACTTCAGCCGCGTGTTCGTGCCCGGCCAGAACGGCGCGCAGGTGCCGCTCTCGAGCGTGATCCGGGTGGAGAAGACGCTGGCGCCGCTGGTCGTCAACCACCAGGGGCCCTTTCCCGCGGTGACGATCAGCTACAACCTGCGCCCCGAGGCGACGCTGGACGAGGCCACGCAGGCGATCCGCCAGGCTGTCGCCGAGCTCAGGATGCCCGATTCCATCCGCAACGAGGCCGCCGGCGACGCCAAGGCCTTCGCCAGCCAGGCGAGCACCCAGCCGCTGCTGATCATCGCCGCGCTGATCTCGGTCTACATCGTGCTGGGTGTGCTGTACGAAAGCCTCGCGCACCCCTTGACCATCATCTCGACGCTGCCCTCGGCCGGCCTCGGCGCGCTGATCGCGCTCCGGCTCGCGGAGATGGAGCTGTCCGTGATCGCGCTGATCGGCATCATCCTGCTGATCGGCATCGTCAAGAAGAACGGCATCATGCTGGTCGACTTCGCCTTGGAGCAGGAACGCCACCACGGCCTCTCGCCGGAGCGGGCGGTGCTGGAGGCGGCGCGCGAGCGCTTCCGGCCGATCCTGATGACGACCTTTGCGGCGCTGCTGGGCGCCGTGCCGCTGGCGATCGCCACCGGCCCCGGCTCCGAGCTGCGCCGCCCGCTCGGCATAGCCATCATCGGCGGCCTGCTGGTCTCCCAGGTGCTCACGCTCTACACGACGCCGATCATCTACCTGCTGCTCGACAAGCTGCATCGCCGCCTGGGCGGCTCGGCCGTTCCCGCCGTCTCGCACGCCGCGCCCGCGGAGTGACAGCACGTCGAGCGGTCGGCGAGGCGCCCCTGTATTGCCGCGCGCGGCCCGAACAATGGCCGCATTCGTCGCGCCAAGTGACACGGTGTCCCCAAACCAACATCGAGCAGGCATGCTGCGATGGCGTCTCGTTGCAGCGTGTCTGCTATCGCTACCGCATGCCATTGACGCAACGGCGGAGGAATCCGACGCGGAGCGTCAGAGGATGAGGCTCATGGCGCGGACTGGGCAGTTGCTGTTCAGCGAAGAGCTGCACGGCAATTGCGCCGGGCTCACCATCACCATCAAGACCCACATCGACCGTCTGCGGGAGCTCCAGAAGGAAGCCAAGAAAGAGGCGGACGGCCCCCCGTCGACACTTTTTGGAGGCAGACCCGCCGTCGACGCCTTCGTCCACGAGAGAGACCGGGTCGAAGCGCTCAATGTGCTCCTGGACACCAAAGGCTGCAATTTGGTCAATATCGCCGAAGAGCTGCAGAAAGCACCGTCGCCGGCTCCCACCGCAAGGAAAAGCGACCGCCCCGCAGCGCGCAAGACATTCGAGAAGTAGGCGCAACCTCTCGCGACTTGGTGTGCTGCGCGACAATTACCGGCATGCTCTTGCGCATCGGGAGAGCTAGGCTGGGCCGCAGGAAGTCGCGTGGAAACCGACATGGCTCAGCTTCACATCCCACATGCCCTCCTCGAGACCGGCTGGCGCCGCGACGTGCTCATCACGGTCGAGGGGCGCAACATCACGGCCGTCGCGGCCGACACTGCGCCGCCGCCCGGTGCCGAGCGCCTCGCCGGCATCGCGGTGCCCGGCATGGCCAACGTGCACAGCCACGCCTTCCAGCGCGCCATGGCGGGTCTCGTCGAGCGTCGCGGACCGGAGGACGACAGTTTCTGGACCTGGCGCGAGGTGATGTACCGCTTCCTGGCGCGGATGACGCCCGACGATGTCGAGGCGGTCGCGGCCTGGCTGCACGTGGAGATGCTGGAGGCGGGTTTCACCGCCAGCGGCGAGTTCCACTACCTGCACAACGACCCCGCCGGTGCCCGCTACGCCGATCCGGCCGAGATGGGCGCGCGCATCGCCGCCGCAGCGCAGGCGAGCGGCATCGGCCTCGCGCTGCTGCCCTGCTTCTATGCGCACGGCGGCTGTGGCGGACACCCCGCCAAGCCCGGCCAGGTCCGCTTCCTGTCGGACCTCGACGGCTACTGGCGTTTGCTCGAGGCGAGCGCACGGCATGTCGCCGCCGTCCCGGGAGCCGTGCTGGGGATCGCTCCGCACTCGCTACGCGCGGCCGACGCGGGGGAGCTGCGCGCGCTGGTCGAGGGCTGGCCGGCGGGTCCCATCCACATCCACGCCGCCGAGCAGACCGCAGAGGTGGACGAATGCGTCGCCTGGTCCGGCGCACGCCCGGTGCAATGGCTGACCGACCATATGCCGCTGGACGAGCGCTGGTGCCTGATCCATTGCACGCACATGACGCCCGAGGAGTCCGCCGCTCTTGCCCGTTCCGGCGCGGTGGCCGGGCTCTGCCCCATCACCGAAGCCAACCTTGGCGACGGCATCTTCGAGGCGCCGCGGTTCCTGGAGGCCGGCGGCCGCTTCGGCATCGGCTCGGACAGCAACGTGCGCATCGCGCTGGGTGAGGAGCTGCGCACGCTCGAGTATGGCCAGCGCCTACGCGAGCGCAAGCGCAACCGGCTGGGGCCTGCCGGCGCCTCGACCGGCCGCTATCTGTTCGACGCGGCCCGCCGAGGGGGCGCGCAGGCCCTGGGGCTGAACTCGGGCGCCATCGCGCCGGGCTGCACGGCCGACATCGTCATCCTGGACGGCGACCATCCCGTGCTCGCTGGTCGCACCGGCGATGCGGTGCTCGACTCGTGGGTGTTCGCCGCGGGCGACGGCGCGGTGCGGGAGGTGTTTGCGGGCGGCAGCCGCGTGGTGACGGGGGGCCGCCACGTCCGCCGCGACGACCTGCTGGACCGCTTCCGCGCCACCATGCGTCGCCTGCTCGCCGGCGCCTGATATCCGCCCGGACGGCTCGGCACAAAATCAAAGGGGCCGCCTTTTTGGCGACCCCCGTGAGATCATCGGCGCTTTGCCGGAAGGGTGGCTTCTGTCAGCCTCCCCATGTAGGCCCGCTCAGCTCTCGCAGGAGGCTGCTCCAACGAGTGCGTGATCGAGCTTCAGCGGCTTCGCCATCTGCAAGATCCCACTAGACATTGGATCACCTCCTTCCCGTTTGTTGCGATTCGCCTTTCAATTTAGTCGCGCGCACGCCCTTTGAAAAGGGGGTCGATTGCATCAACGGCAGGCACGGACTGCATCGCGAGGCGGCAGCCCGTTGCAGCTACAGCGGCGGCCCGGGCTATGCTGGAACGAACCCGCCAGACGGCGGGAGAACGCGGGAGGACACCTCATGGCCGCCGAGACCCACGCCAGCAAGGACGCAACGCCCGCCACTTGCGCGCACAACCGGTCGGTCCTGGGAGCGCTGCCGTTCGGCGACACGCAGGATTTCGAGGACGCCGCGCGCGGCTTCGTCGGCACGCTGCCCAAGGTCGAGTTCCGCAACGCCGAGGGGCGCATCATCTACAGCCTGGAGGACTACGCCTTCCTGGCGCACGAGGCGGCTCCCCACACGGTGAACCCCAGCCTGTGGCGCCAGGCGCGGCTCAACATGGCGAACGGCCTGTTCCAGGTCACGGACCGCATCTACCAGGTGCGCGGCTTCGATATCTCCAACATGACGATCATCGAGGGCAACCGCGGGATCATCGTCATCGATCCGCTGATCTCGGCGGAGGTGGCGCGCGCCGGCCTCGAGCTCTATCGCCACCACCGCGGCGGCAGACCGGTGACGGCCGTCATCTACAGCCACAGCCATGTCGACCATTTCGGCGGCGTGCGCGGCGTTGTCGACGAGGCGGACGTCAAGGCCGGCAACGTCGCGATCCTGGCGCCGGACCGCTTCATGGAGGAGGTGACGAAGGAGAACGTGATGGCCGGCACGCCGATGATCCGCCGCGCCATGTTCCAGTTCGGCGGCCTGCTGCCGAAGGGTCCGCGCGGCCAGGTCGACGCGGGCCTCGGCAAGGTCACCTCGCGCGGGACCGTCACGCTGATCCCGCCGACGCAGACCATCCGGGAGCCGATCGAGGTGCACGTCATCGACGGCGTCGAGATGGTGTTCCAGCTCGCCCCCGATACCGAGGCGCCCGCCGAGATGCACATGTTCTATCCCGGCCTGCGCGCGCTCAATCTCGCCGAGAACGCAACCCACAACCTGCACAACATCTATCCGATCCGCGGCGCGCAGGTGCGCGATGCCAACGCCTGGGCCAAGTATCTCAACCAGGCGCGCGACCGGTTCGCCGCGAAGGCCGACGTGGTGTTCGCCCAGCATCACTGGCCGGTGTGGGGCAACGGCCGCGTGCTCGACTACCTGGCCAAGCAGCGCGACACCTACAAGTACCTGCACGACCAGACGCTGCGGCTGATGAGCCACGGCCTCAAGGCCGGCGAGATCGCCGAGCGGCTCGCGCCGCCCAGGAGCCTCGAGAAAGAGTGGCACGTGCGCGGCTACTACGGCACGTTCAGCCACAACGCCAAGGCCGTGTATCAGCGGTATCTCGGCTGGTACGACGCCAACCCCGCCAACCTCGATCCGTTGCCTCCTGTGGAGCGCGCGAAGAAGACGGTCGCCTACATGGGCGGCGCGGCCGCGACAATCGCGCGGGCGCGCGAGGATTTCGCCAAGGGCGAATACCGCTGGGTGGCGGACGCCATGAGCCAGGTCGTGTTTGCGGAAGCCCACAACAGGGAGGCGCGCGAGCTGGGCGCGGACGCACTGGAGCAGCTGGGCTACCAGGCGGAATCGGCCACCTGGCGCAACGCCTATCTGCAGGGCGCCCGCGAGTTGCGTGACGGCATGTCGGTGCCGGCGATCCCGTCGCGTGCGATTCCCGACATCGTGCGCGGGCTGAGCCTCGATCTGTTCTTCGATTTCCTGGGCGTGCGTCTCAACGGCGCCAAGGCGGAGGGCCGGACCATCGTCCTCAACTGGGAGATCGCCGATACGGCCGAGCGCTATGCGATGACCCTGCAGAACTGCGCGCTGACCTACCTGGCCGACCGCCGAACCGCGGCCGCCGACGCCACCGTCACGCTCGACCGCCCGACCCTCAACCGCATCGTCCTGCGCGAGCTGGCGCTGCCCGAGGCGGTGGCCGCCGGATCGGTGAAGATCGCCGGCGATGCCGGCAAGGTCGCCGACCTGTTCGCCCTGCTCGACGATTTCACCATCGCCTTCGAGGTGGTCGAGCCGCTGCGTGCAAGATAGGCGGTGCGGGACCCCCTTGAAGCATTGTGCGACGGCGATGGCGAAGGCGTGCCTGCACTCTTGCGCGCCGCAACCGGCAAGAAGGCGGCATAGGCCTGCGAGACGTCGAATTGACACGGCCGCGGGGCTGCACCTAACTGATCGACCACATCGGGCACACAGCGGAGAAGCAGAATGGGCGTGAGACGGCTCGGCATCGTCATGAACGGCGTGACGGGGCGCATGGGGACCAACCAGCACCTCGTGCGCTCGATCGTCGCCATTCGCGCCCAGGGCGGCGTGGCCTTGAGCAACGGCGACCGCGTCATGCCAGATCCCATCCTGGTCGGGCGCAACAAGGAGAAGCTCAGCCAGCTCGCCAAGGCCAACGGCATCACGCGCGTGACGACCGATCTCGACGCGGCGCTGGCGGACACGAACGATACGGTGTTCTTCGACGCGGCGACCACGCAGATGCGCCCGGCCCTGCTGGCCCAGGCCATCGCGGCCGGCAAGCACATCTATTGCGAGAAGCCGGTTGCAACCAACCTGGAGGAGGCGCTCGGCATCGTCCGCAAGGCCAAGGCCGCCGGCATCAAGCACGGCGTGGTGCAGGACAAGCTGTTCCTGCCCGGCCTGCGCAAGCTCAAGCTGCTGATCGACTCGGGATTCTTCGGCCGCATCTTCGCGGTGAAGGGCGAGTTCGGCTACTGGGTGTTCGAGGGCGACCTGCAGCCGGCCCAGCGTCCGTCGTGGAACTATCGCGCCGAGGACGGCGGCGGCATGATCCTCGACATGCTCTGCCACTGGCGCTACGTGCTCGACAACACCTTCGGCAACGTGCGCTCCGTCTCCTGCCTGGGCGCCAACCACATCCCCGAGCGCATCGACGAGGACGGCAAGCGCTACAAGGCCACCGCCGACGACGCCGCCTACGCCACCTTCCAGCTCGAGGGCAACATCATCGCCCACTTCAACTGCTCGTGGGCGACGCGCGTGCGCCGCGACGACCTGCTCACGCTGCACGTCGACGGCACGCATGGCTCGGCGGTGGCTGGCCTGCAGGATGTCGTCACCCAGCAGCGCATGGCGACGCCGAAGCCGGTCTGGAATCCCGACGTGCGGCAGACCATCGACTTCTACGCCGGCTGGCAGCCGGTGCCGGAGACGCAGGTGTTCGACAACGGCTTCAAGCTGCAGTGGGAGGCCTTCATCCGCCACGTCGTCGAGGGCACGCCGTACAAGTGGGACCTCACCGAAGGCGCCAAGGGCGTGCAGCTGGTCGAGTGCGCGCTGCGCAGCTGGAAGGAGCGCCGCTGGGTCGACGTGCCGGACCTGAAGATTTCCTAGGTCGGAACCAGCGTCGGGTTACCCACGCCGGTTGGTCTGTCAACAGAGGCATTTCCTGGCTCTCGGCCAATAGCGATGGCAAGAACGGATGGAGCACCGCTGAATTGGACAGCCGCCTTGTAACATGGGGAAAAGATCCCCATGTTAGGTGATCGTACGTGCCCCTAGCGACCCGGCGCGTCTTCAGCTCCTGACAATTCGAATCGTCCCGGAAATTGGCGGCACCACGTCCGACCGTGGGTTCGAGTCACGCTTCGCAGACGTCGAACCTGTGAAAAGGACAGCCGATGGAACAACGAATCACGCAAACAACAGTGGTCTTCTCGCACCCCTTCGCACTGGCCGGCATCGACGTCCAGCCGGCAGGGGCGTATCGCGTCGAGGCTGTCGACGGAATGCTCGACAGCTTGTCCTGCCTCGCTGTCGGGTATCGACGAATTTCGACGACAATCGAATTGCCGTCCATTGGCGGATACGGCCCGCAACGACAGCTGGTCCCCATCGACCCTCTCGAACTCGAGGCCGCTCTCGGAGAAGACGCAGAAGCTCAGCGCAAACCTGCACAAGTGGTGTCCTCATGATCTCCAATTCCGCGTCTGAAGCACTCCTCTCCCATGAGCTGGGTCGGTTGATTTCTTCGGCCAACATTCGCATCGAGCAACAGCGCATTCACATACACGAATCGTCGGCTAGTCAGCACCAAACCAAACTCGGAAAGGCCGAATTGACGCGAATGTGCGAGAGTCTCAAGGCGCTCGAGGCCTGCCGTAGCCGCTTTCTGCACAAGACCGAAGGCACGCGGACGCTCTTCCAAGACGGTCCGTTCGGTGCAAACTGATTGGTGGTCATGATGATTGCTGGCGCATCCGTCTCGTTCTTCAAGCCCGAGTTCGGCGACTTCTTGTACGCGCTGATTGGCTCAGACGAGGACAAAGGGCATCTCACGGTTCTCTCGGCGCTTTCGCGATTGGATATCGATCCATGGAAGGAGGCGGCCGAACTGTCGGCGCTGCCGGTGGACACTGCCGCGGGAAGGTTGGCTTCGGTGATCGCGCAATTGCCTGGGCGATCATGGACGAAAGCGGACGCGAAGGGGATTGCCGATCGCTTGGTAGGGCTCCTGCCCCGCGATCGCGGCTCCCACGGCAGCTCAGCTGCAAAGCCCGCGGGCGTTCGGGGGATAACGCCATCCACGGCGATGCTCGTTTGTATCGCACTAGCTCTTGCCGTGGCCGTGGTTGCGACCAGCATTTCGCGGTCTACGCAAGGGAGCGATTCTGACGGGTCGGCTCGAACTCACGACCGATGCGCCACAGACCTTGCCGCGATAGTCTCACGAACCTGTCCGAGCGATCCGCATAGCGGAGGCGCCGATGCAGGCGATTGCGCTTCATCGGTCCACGATCCGGCTCAGTCAGCCGCCTACGGCAACCTTCAAGCTTTCGGCGCGGATTTCCTCGGTGAGGCGGGCCTTGAGGGCGGAGAACTCCGGGCTGGTCTTCAGCGTGTAGTGGCGCGGATAGGGCAGGTCGATGGCGACGTCGGCCTTGATGCGGCCGGGGCGCGCGCTCATGACCACCACGCGGGAGGCGAGGAAGATCGATTCCTCGATGTCGTGGGTGACGAACAGCACCGTCTTCTTCTCGCGCTCCCAGATGCCCAGCAGCATCTCCTGCATCAGCGCGCGGGTCTGGTTGTCGAGCGCGCCGAACGGCTCGTCGAGCAGCATGATCTTGGGATCGTTGGCGAGCACGCGGGCGATCGCCGTGCGCTGCTGCATGCCGCCGGAGAGCTGCTTGGGATAGTGCTGCTCGAAGCCGGACAGGCCGACGCGGGCGCACCACTCCTGCGCGATCGCGCGCCGCCGCTCCTCGGCCATCGCCGCGCTCGCGCAGGCCGAAGGCGATGTTGTCGGCGATCGCTGAGCCAGGGAAACAGCGTGTAGGACTGGAACACCATGCCGCGGTCGGCGCCGGGCCGCGTCACGGCCTCGCCGTCGAGCAGCACGCGGCCCGAGCTGGCGCGGTCGAGGCCGGCGACGATGCGCAGCAGGGTCGACTTCCCGCAGCCGGACGGTCCCAGGATGGTGATGAAGTCGTTGTCGGCGACCCGCAGCGAGATGGGCTCGAGCGCGCGGGTGGGCTCGGCCCCGGCGCGGGCCGGCGGAAACGTGCGCGAGACGCCCTCTATGAGGAGCTTGCTCATGGGGTCGCCTGCACGAGTTCCAAGCTGTCGGCGCACGCGACCGTCGTCCTGAGCCTGTCGAAGGACGGCCGCACCCTGCTTGCCGTGGTTCGACAAGCTCACCACTGGGTTGGAACAGAGGACCGCCTCGTGCGTCACTTGAGGCTCCAGGGGAAGAGCGTGCGGTTGGCGCCCTTGAACAGGAAATCCGAGACCAGGCCGATCAGGCCGATGACGATGATGCCGAAGATGATCTGGCCGGTGGCGAGCAGCGCCTGGCTGTCGATGATCATGTGGCCGATGCCGGAGGAGGAGCCGATCAGCTCGGCGACGATGACGTAGGTCCACGCCCAGCCCAGCACCAGGCGCAGGATCTCGGCGATCTCGGGCGGCGCTGGAGGGAATCAGCACGCGCGCGACGATGCCCCAGTCGCGCGCACCCAGCGTGTAGGCGGCCTCCACCAGGTCGCGGCGCGTGTTGCCGACGCATGATCGCCACCATCAGGATCAGCTGGAACACCGAGCCGATGAAGATGACGAGCAGCTTCTGCGCCTCGCCGATGCCGGCCCACAGGATCAGCAGCGGAATGAAGGCCGACGCCGGCAGGTAGCGCGCGAAGGACACGAACGGCTCGAAGAAGGCCTCGACCGGCTTGTAGGTGCCCATGAGGATGCCGAGCGGGATGGCGACGATGGCGGCAAGCATGAAGCCGCCGACCACGCGCCAGATGGTCATGCCGATGTCGTAGAGGAAGCCGTGCTTGACCAGCAGCTCCCAGCCCTCGCGCACCATGGTGGCGGGATTGGCGAGGAAGGTCGGCGTGACGTAGCCGCCGAACGTGGCAAAGGCCCAGGCCGCCACGAACAGCAACGAAAAAGGCGATGCCGAGCCCGATGCGGGCTGCCGTGCCGACGGGCTCGAGGGGGCGGAGCATGGGGTTATCTGCCGCTCTCTCGCCGCGCGCGGCGAGAGAGGGCGTCGGCACTCACTTGATGTAGCTGGTGTCGATGATGCCGGCGATGTCGGGGATGGACTTGATGATGCCGATCTCGAGCAGCAGGTCGGCGGCTTCCTTGGAGAAGGCCTGCAGCTCGCCGGCGAAGAACTTCTGGTTCGCCGCCTTGTCCTGCCAGCGCAGGTATTTGGCCGAGTTGCCGAACTGCTCGCCCGACTGCTTCACGTCGGCGCCCATGATCTCGTAGGCCTTGGCCTGCTCCTTGACGATCATGTCGACCGCCTCGAAGTAGCTGTCGGCCAGCGCCTTGGCGGCCTTGGGGTTGTCGGCCAGGAACTTGGGCGTGCAGCCGAAGGTGTCCATGATCATCGGGTAGTCGAGCGTGGTGGCGATGATCTTGCCCTTGTCGGGCGCGGCGCGGACGGTCGACAGATAGGGCTCGTAGGTCATGGCGGCGTCGTTCTGGCCGGCGACGAAGGCCTGCGCGGCGGCGGCCGGCTCCAGGTTGACGACGGTCACGTCCTTCACCGACAGGCCGTTCTTCTTCAGGAACCAGGCCAGCGTGAAGTAGGGCGCGGTGCCCGGCGCGGAGGCGGCGACCGTCTTGCCCTTGAGATCCTTGATCGAGGCGAGGTCGTTGCGCACGGCCATGCCGTCGGCGCCGTAGGACTTGTCGAGCTGGAAGATCTGCTTGGTGGCGACGCCGTTGGCGTTCCACACCACCCAGGTCTCGACCGTGGTGGCGGCGCACTGGATGTCGCCGGAGGCGATCGCCAGATGGCGGTCCTTCTGCGGAATCTTCTTGATCGAGACATCGAGGCCGTTCTTCTTGAAGATGCCGGCTTGGCTCGCCAGCGTCAGCGGCGCAAAGCCGGTCCAGCCCGACATGCCGATGCCGACCTTGGTCTCCTGTGCCGCGGCAGGCGTGAGCGCGGAACCGGCGAAGCCCGCGAGCGCGACGAGCGCAGCCGCTCTCAGCAGTGAACGCATGAATGGTCTCCCTCGAGATGAGTTGCGAGCCCTGACGGTAGGGCGAATTGAGGCGCATTGTCCACGCCGACGAGCGCAATCAGCCGAGGTGACGCATGTTGCGGCACCGGCTGGTCAACCGCGCGGCACGGAGCAACGATTGCGGGCGCGGGGCCCGCGGCTGCGGCCACGTTCCCCACACGCCATTCCCGACGAGCACCAGCGAAAGCGGGCATCCAGCCTCTCGCGTCGCACGCGCGTCTGGATGCCCGCTCAGCGCTTCGCTTGGCGGGTATGACGGGGTCTGCACGACACCTGCAAACCGAGCGGGCAACCAACCGGATCAGAGCTTGTTCAAAGCGTCCGCACAGGCCGCCGAGACGCCGTAGACTGCGTCCTTGCTGCCGACCATGACGTCCCAGTGGGCTTTTTCGATATAGCTTTGGCGCGTGTAGCTGGAGTCGATTTTCTTCAGCTCGGCCAGGCTTGCTTCAGGGCTGGCGCTGCGCCGGAAGTTCTCGACGCACAGGGGGGCGAGAGCGGCGACAACCTCCGACTTGGCCCGATCTTTCGCCATTTTCTCGGCAGTGCCGCCGGTGACCCACCCGAAGCCGGGGCCGAACCAGTTGAAGCCGACGGCGGTGGCGACCACGAAGCCGAGGGCAGTTCCCTGCAAGAGCCGCTTGAGCAATTCTCCTCGAAGGGATGACGGAACGTTCATTGGAAAGCCTTTCCAAAACGAAGGGAAAATGATTTTTCCCGGATAATTCGTAGCATGCTCCGTGGAAATAGTATTGCGTCATCGGATCGATTATACGGAAAATATTGCATTAACGAACAAGGCAGCGGCCAGCCGGTTATTTCAAGGCCGACTATCTCAAGACCTGGGCGGTCACTTCTTCTCTTCCTTGCGCAGCATCTGATCGAGCGACAGGAAGGGCACAACGCTTTGCCCGTTCTTGGTGTCGATGATGATCTTCTCGCTGCCGCCCAGCACGCGCTCCATCGTCTCCAGGTACATGCGCGTGCGCGTCACGTCCGGGGCCCTCTTGTATTCCTCGTATATCTTGAGGAAGCGGGCCGACTGGCCGGTTGCCTCGGCCACCGTCTGCTCCTTGTAGGCCCTGGCGCCCTGCAGGATGCGCTCGGCCTCGCCGCGCGCCTCGGGCACGATGCGGTTGGCGTAGGACACCGCCTCGTTCTGCAGCCGCTCCTTGTCGGTGGCCGCGGCCTGCACGTCGCGGAAGGCGTCGATGACCTGGATGGGCGGGTCGACCTTCTGCAGCTGCACCTGGTCGATGTGTATGCCGGCACCGTATTGATCGAGCACGTTCTGCATCAGCTTCTGCACGGCCTGCTCGGTCCGCTGCCGCGCGCCCGTCAGGAGCGGCTGGATGTCGGATTGACCCACCACCTCGCGCATGGCGCTTTCCGCCACCTCCTTCACGGTGGTTTCGGGGTTCTGGATATTGAAGAGATATTTCGTTGCGTCCTGGATGCGCCAGAAGACGACGAAATTGACGTCGACGATATTCTCGTCCGCGCTCAGCATCAGGCTCTCTTCGCGCACGCTCGTCACGGTGCCGGATGCGCCACGCGCCGTCAGGCCGGTGCGCATGCCGACCTCGATGATGTTCTGCCGCGTCACCTTCGGCAGTCGCACCTCGTCGATCGGATAGGGCATGCGGAAGTGGAGGCCCGGCGGCTCCTGGCGGATCGGCTTGCCAAACCGCATCACGACGCCGAGCTCGTCGGGGTCGACGCGAAAGGTGAAGGCGAAGAATGCCGTGACGGCAGCGAGGATGACGAAGGCGGTGAACAGCACCGAGCCCGACAGGCCGGGCCCGCCGGGCATCGCCTGCTTGAACTTGTCCTGACCGCGCTTGAGCAGGTCTTCGAGGTCGGGCCGCTGATGTGGTGCGCCGCCGTTGCGCCCGCCACCGCCGGTCTGGTTCCAAGGCATCAGGCTTGCCCTCTTCTGTTGCGCCCTGGATCGCCCGCGGCGTGGATGCCGGAGCGTCGCCTCATTGTTCATCCCGGAGAATGCCGAGAGCTCGTCGCAGCACCCCAGCAGCTTCCTTCGACGGCGCGACGAGCTTCCGCAGCCGACTCCGAAGACTATATGGAAGCACAGCGTCAACGTTACCATAGTCTTCGGCAAAGAACTGCAAAATAGCGCTCTCCTCCACCCGATATATCGGCGTCGTAAACGGACAGGAGATGGCTCTGCTCCAAAGCCAGACTATCGTTGTCACTGCGTTATTTCTGGACTCGGTCCTGGAATTCCTACAGGGTCGCCCGAGCAATTTTGCGGAGCATGAGCAGGTCCATGGCCGACGAGCATCCGCTGGAACGACTGCTGCGCGACGCCAAGGAAAAGGACGACCACAAGGCCGCGGTCCTGGTGGCGGAGCAGCGCAAAGCCCTCGATCTGCAAGAGAAGGTGCGGCTGCAATGGGTGCGTACCAAAGCCCTGCTGATCGCGGAAATCGCCCGGGCCAATGAGGTTCTCGAGAAGCATGGCCTGCCCGAGCGCTTCAGCTATCGCGAGCTGCCCGACCCGGGGTCGGGCAACATTGCCCGCTGCAACCTGGCGCTGGCGTATCCCGCGAAATCGCCGCGCGCCGAATACGACCTCACCGTGCTATCCGCCGACGGACGCATGATCCTGCTGCATCGGGCCACGGCGCAGCGGCATCAAAAGCTCACCGTGTTCACGGCATGCCGCGAGAGTTGGGAAACGACCTTCACCGGCCTCTACGAAGATCATCTAAAGAAGGGCCGCGATACGGGCCAGCCCTTCGCCGAGACCGCGTCCAGCGCGACCCCTGCCGCCGCGGTTGCCGAGAAGGCCTCCTGAAATTCCGCTATCTCGCGGCGCGAAGCATCGCCCTGACTCGGGCTGCCGGGGGCCGCCGACCGCCCGGCTCACGTATCTGCCTGCGTCCGCCGGAAACCAAACCCCTTCTTCGCCATTTTCTGCGGCTGCTTCGCGCCCCACCATCGACCGAACATTCGCGTCAGCCGTCCCGAGCCACTCGGCTTGCGCTCGATCTGCTTCACCTTCACGCTGCCGCGCTTGCCGAAACCTGGCTTCCTCTTGGCGTTTCGTTGCACACTCATCTGCACCTCCGCGTCAGCGGGCGCTCCGGATGGACCACCGACCGACGATATCGAGACTATCTCAGCTCGAGCCGCTGAAGCCTGTTCTGCACGCGTCGGCATGTCTGCGACCAGTCGCGCCTGTTCATGTGCGTTCCGGCATCCCACATGCGCTCGCAGTCGGTTATGGCCGTCTCGTGCGCGGCCTGCTTGGTCGGCTGCACGACTGCCGAAGGCGGATTGCCCACCGCCTTCCCCGCCGCCGCGACTTCGGCGAAGGCGGCGCCCGCGCTGAAACAGAGCGCAGTTCCCGTGACGATGATAATGCTGCGCATCCGATTTCACCTTATTTACCGCCGGTATAGAGAAAGTGTGCGGCTTTCGAGCATCAAAACCGGTCGAGAGTACCACGGACAAGTGCCTACAAAGGCCGATTTCCAGCGGTCGGAAAATATAATTCCGTAAGAACGCACGCGATCATCCCTTACATTGGCCTCTTCCCTCCCGCGCGAGGCTCGCATCGTGCGATCCGGCGCGGTCGCGCGGAACGGAGCGTCCGCAAACTCAGGAGCGCGCAATGGATCGTGAAACCAGCAGAGAAAACGTCAAGGCGTCCATGGAGAGCGATTTCCTCCCTGAGCCTTCGCCCGATACCCTGAGCCAAGTCGATCGGCGGATGGCGCATGCCGCGGAGTACGTCGCCTACCGCCTCGGTCAGATCGACAACAAGCTCGGCCGCCTCGTCACGCTGCTCGAGGCGTTCGTGGGAGAGAGCAAGCCTTCGACCCCAGCCGCGCCGGCGACCCGCCCACCGACGTCCCGCTGAGTCAGCTCAGGACAGTTTTTCGCTGCGAGCCAGCCAATCGGGCATGGTGAGCTCGACAGTGAGACTGTCGATCTCCCGCTCACCGACAATCTTCGATTTTCGGAGCCAGACGGCCTCGTTGGCATTGCCGTGCTTGGACACGAGCAACGAGAGTGCCGTGCGACCGTGCAGCCGCAGTGTGAGCGTGACGTTGCGATTCACCCGCTCACCGTTCCTTCGGCTCCTCGATGTCCACGTCGACCAGGCCGGAAACGTCGCCGTCGTCCGGCTCCTGCTCGAGGACGATATCGTCCTCCGGAGCGGCGTCAGCGGCAACGCCCTCCTCACCGGCCGCTTCGACCTCGACCTCGGCCTCCTCGGACGGAGCAGCAGCTTGCAGATCGGGCTCCGGCAGTACCGGAGGCCGCTTGAAGCTCTGCCGCCAGCCCGTCTTGCCGGAACCGGCCGCGCCGCGCCTGGACTCGACAGGTGCCACGGCGACCGGCGTGTAGAGCACGCCGCACGCCGGACATACGATTTCCTCGCGTGCGAGATCGTAGAAACGAACCTGGCACGCCTGGCACACGCGCTTGGTGCCGCGCATGGCCTTGTTGGTTTGGGATGCGGTTGCCGTGGTCATGGGCGCTCCATTGCGTCGACTGACGCGTTAATGCCGAGTAAGGGGCCGAAGCCCCGGGCGCGCGATGCCGGTCGCACTGCGGGCACGCAACGGCAGAGAAGCCCAGACCGCAGACGCCGCTGGACGGCGTCTCGGGATCCGGCGCCTAAGACAAGTCAGGCTTTCTCGATCTGCCCGGCCTGCTTGCCGCGGCCCTTGCGATCGTCCTCCAGGACGAAGCTGACCTTGTCACCCTCGTTGAGGGACTGGATGCCAGCCTTCTCGAGGGCGCTGGCGTGGACGAATACGTCCTTGGAGCCATCCTCGGGGGTGATGAAGCCAAAGCCCTTGGCCGAATTGTAGAACTTCAACGTGCCCGTAATTCTCATTGCGGGGAAACCTTTCCCATGTGCGCGATAAGAGGCCGGCCAGAATGGGCTCACGCTTGGCCCTGGCAACTCAGGATTGGGAAGGGCACTTGGCCGGTGATGGCGAGTGTCTAAACCAAAACGAGGGCGCGCGCCCACCGCGGGATCGCACCGGCGATGCACATATGGACCTCTTCGGCGGCAAATACAAGGTGCGGCGCTCGCCCCGCGCGAAGGGGGCTCGCAGCAGGCGCTCGTTCGTGATCGGATGGTGGACTCGCGAAAATCGGCCCGCGAGCCGTGTTTCGTATCCTCGCTGCCGGCGTGCTAGGGTCGACGCATGCGCTACCACAAGGCCGTCGCGATCCACAAAGTGGAGGCCGACTTCATCGCCGAGACTTCGCAGACATCGCGCAACGAGAACGTGGTGATCTGCCACGGCGAGCAATGGTACGACGTGCGCGCCTTGACCGAGAGAGAGCTCGAGGAGTTCGTCGCCGACTTGCTGCGCGCGAAGCTCGAGGAATTGCGCTCCGGCCTGATCGTGCCCCACTGACGCCCCGTTCGCGCGACGCGTGCTGACGCGACCAGAGGAAACAATACTGGTGACTCGCCAGATTCGAAGGCGTACTGTCGTTTGCGCGCCTCATGGGTGCGTAACGCAACGGCCTATCGCTCATGGCATGGCGATCAGCCCTTTCGACCCGCTCAACGTTGCGTTTTCAGGTGTGACCGGGGCTTGAGACATCGCGATTCCGATCGCGGCTTGCAACCGTCGTTGGATCAAGGTGCCTTCGGCAAATGCGCGTCGCCGCGCGCCGAGGACCACGCGTGCGCGACACACGGGTCTGCAATACAGGGGTCGGCAGGACGTTGCCCGGCGAAACGCGGCACCGCCTGCGCCGGTCGGACGTGGCCGGCAGCGACCCGCTCATCTTCGTGATCTCCCAACGCAGCTAGAGGATCTGCCGCCAGCGGCAGAGGTTGTCCCATATGGATGCCTTCGATTTCAGCGCCGAGGCCGAGCTCTTCCCCAGCCGTGCGCGCGCGTCCCGCCGCCAGCCGGTCGGCTACAAGCGCTTCGCGCGCGCTGCCGATGCCATCAAGTTCGCAGTCGAGGAGCTCCCGGCCGAGTCGCTGATCGGCGCCTACCTGGAGGTCGGCGAGGAGAGGTTCAGCGGCCAGGATATCCGGCGCCTGTACGAGCGCGACGACTACCCTCTGCAGCGGCGCGAAGTGGACGCGCCGGCGCCGGTGCAGAGCGAGCCGGTGTCCGACCCCAAGCGGGCGAGCAGTCTGGCCTCGAACCCTTCGAGCAGGAAAACCTCGCGGGCGGGCTCATGACCGACCAGCCCATCAGTCTCGACCGGCACCGAGGCATGGCAGCTCAGAAGTCGACGGAGGTCCGCCGCCTGCTGGCGGAGGTCGAGGCCAACCAGAAGGAGCTGCGCGAGCGGCAGGAGGAGCTGGAAGCCCAGCTGATCGCGGCGCCCGCAGCATCGTGGAGCGAGGCCGCCGCCAAGGCTCGCTATCTGCTGAGGCTGTTTGCGTCCACCCCGATCGCCCAGGATCCGCGCCGGCAGACGCTGATCGCCAGCGTGCTGGAGGACTTCGCTCGCCTCTCGGAGGTCGACGGCGGGGAGCCCACGCATGTGGATTGTTGATTCGGCAGTAGCGTCGCGTCATCTCAAACCCAACGCAAAGGAGATCAGCCATGGCCAATCGCGAGCAGAGAGGTAATCGCGAGAAGAAAAAGCCGAAGGCGGAAAAGCCCAAAGAGGTGAAGGCCTCACCGTTTTCGAGTGCATCGTCGGGCGGCGGCAAGACCGGCGCCGGCAAGAAGGGGCGCTGAGCTCCCGCCGCGCCGCGCCGTCAAAAGGCGCGGCGACGGCCCTGCGATCATCACGTTCCCGGTGCGGGTACCGGCGCACTACGCCATTCGGCGAGCTCCCGGAAGGAGATCAGCCGCCGGCGGCTCTCATCCCACAGCACCAGCTTCACGCAGCTGAAGCTCTGCAGCAGCGTGAGCCGCCCGATCCCCTCGAGCTCGGGATGGTTCCGCAGCACCTGCGGCAGCCGGTAGTAGGGGATGCGGCTGCAAAGGTGATGCACGTGGTGCACGCCGATGTTGGCGGTGAACCATCGCAGGACACCCGGCAAATCGTAGTGCGAGCTGCCGTGTAGTGCCGCCTCGTGCTTGGTCCAGCCGGACGTCTCGGCCCAGTACGTCTCCTCGAACTGGTGCTGGACGTAGAAGAGCCACACGCCGATCGAGGAGGCGAGCAGCGCGATGGGCAGGTGCACCTGCAGGAACGGCTGCACGCCGATCAGCCACATCAAGACGACAATGATGAGCGCGATCGCCGCATTGGTAGACATGGTGCTGAGCCAGGCCTGCCAGCCGGCCCGCGGTGCCCCGATCGGCAAACGGTGCTGCAGGATGAACAGGTAGGCCGGGCCCAGAACGAACATGACCACCGGGTTGCGATAGAGCCGATAGCAAAGCCGGCGCCATTGCGACAGCGCCAGGTATTCCTGCACGGTCAGCGTGGTGATGTCGCCGATGCCGCGGCGCTCTAGGTTTCCCTGGCTCGCGTGGTGGACCGCATGGGCCGTGCGCCAGACGTCGTAGGGCGTCAGCGTCACGGCGCCGATCACACGTCCGACCCAGTCGTTGGCGGCCCGGTCGCGGAAGAAGGACCCGTGCCCACAGTCGTGCTGGATCATGAAGAGGCGGACCAGGAAGCCCGCCGCCGGCACGGCCACGAGGAGGCTTGCCCAATAGCCCAGCCCGAGAGCCGCCCATGTCAGGAACCAGAGCAAGGCAAACGCGCCGGCCGTGATCAGAAGTTCGAAGGTGCTGCGAGCCAGATTGGGCTCGCGATAGCGCGCGAGGACTTGTGCCCAGTCGCGTGCGCTGGCAGCTCGAGACGATGCGTTTGTCAAAGATTGGGATCCGTTGCTGGCTCGATGGCCGTGGATGTTTTCGCGTGCGGCGTAGCGAGCCGCGCTGGACCGGGATGGTCCAGCGCGGACTCACCGACGCCGAGCGTGCCGGTTGCTGTAGCATATGGAACGTATAAAAGCGCACCATTTGCGAAATCGACTTGTGGAGCAGAAGCCGCCAATACTCCGCCATGCTTCACTATGTCTCCGTAAGTGCTCGCACTATTTGGGGCGGGGCATTACGTTGGTAGCGATGGCTGCATTCAGTGGCCCGGAGGCCACATGGTCGCCACCATCCGCGTCGCGTTGGAAGCCTCGCAGGCGCTCGCCCTGATGGCTCTCGTCGGCATCGTCTCGGGCTTCGCGACCGCCGCGCTGACGAACGACACTCAGCGAAGTCTGCAGGTGGCCGTCGGCATGTTCGCGATTACCGGCGCAATGCTCAGCTTTCGCCTCCGGCGCCTCGCACGGGAGACCGGATCACCGCCCGGCAACGCCACGACTTCACATCCGCTGCGCTGAGCCGCACCCTGCGTCCAGGGGATAATCCCGATTGTCCTTGACTTGTGCGGTGCAACATGAGACAAGCCGGCACCGCTCTGACGAGCAATTCCGGCGCTCCAGCCGCGTGAAGAACATGTGTTTGGCCCGGTCGGCCGATTTGTTCTCCTGTTGAGCGCCCCGAAAACTCCCATCCGACAGCCCAGGACACGCGGGGTGTCTCAAAGAAACTGGCCGCGCTTCGCGCTGCTGGTCGACCAGAGAGTCGACGCAGCCGATGTGCCGCGACCACAGGAAAGACCATCCATTGACGAATTTTTCCGAACTCGGCCTCGCCGCGCCGCTTCTCAAGGCGCTGCAGGACGAAGGCTACACCACACCTACGCCCATCCAGGTGCAGGCCATACCGGGCGTGCTGGCCGGCCGTGACCTGCTGGGCATCGCCCAGACCGGAACCGGCAAGACTGCCGCATTCGCCCTGCCGATCCTGCATCGCCTCGCCGTCGATCGCCGCCCCGCGCTGCGCAAAGGCTGCCGCGCGCTGGTGCTGACGCCGACCCGCGAGCTCGCCAGCCAGATCGCCGAAAGTTTCCGCACCTACGGCCGGCATCTCGGCATCACCGTGACGGTGGTGTTCGGCGGCGTCGGCCATCGGCCGCAGATCCAGGCGCTGTCGCGTGGCGTCGACGTGCTGGTGGCGACGCCCGGCCGGCTGCTCGACCACATCTCGGGACGCAGCATCGTGCTGTCGGGTACCGAGGTATTCGTGCTCGACGAGGCCGACCAGATGCTCGACCTCGGCTTCCTGCCGCCCATCCGCCGCATCGTCGCCCAGCTGACGTCGAAGCGCCAGAACCTGTTCTTCTCCGCGACCATGCCGCGCGAGATCGGCAAGCTGGCGGACGACCTGCTGCGCGATCCGGTCCGGATATCGGTGGCTCCGCCGGCGTCGACCGTCGACAGCGTCGCCCAGCGCGTTCTGCACATCGAGAGCGAGCACAAGCGCGCGCTTCTGGTGGAGCTGTTCGGCGACCCCAAGATGACGCGTGCGCTGGTGTTCACGCGCACGAAGCGCGGCGCCGACAAGGTCGCCCGGCATCTCGAGGCGGCCGGCATCCGCACCGCCGCCATCCACGGCAACAAGAGCCAGTCGCAGCGCGAGCAGGCCCTGGCGGCCTTCCGCGCCGCGAAGATCCGGGCGCTGGTCGCGACCGACATCGCCGCGCGCGGCATCGACGTCGACCAGGTCACGCACGTGGTCAACTTCGAGCTGCCGGACGTGCCGGAGAGCTACGTGCACCGCATCGGCCGCACGGCGCGTGCCGGCGCAACGGGCATCGCCATCTCGCTGTGCGATGCGGAGGAGCGCGAGCTGTTGCGCGACATCGAGCGCGTCACCCGCAGGGCGATCCCGGCCGAGGACCGCCGGCACGACACCAGCGCCCCGACCTCCTTGCCGGAACGCCGGCCGCCAAGTCGCGGCAACGCACGCGGCCCCGGAGGCCGTGGCGAAAGGGACGACCGCGGGTCGCGCCAGGAGCGCCAGCAGCGCTCGTTCCACGCTCGCCCCCAGCAGGGCGACAGGAGCCGCGGCTTCAGGTCCTCCGGCGGCTCCGCACCGAGGCAAGGCGCGGCCAGGCAAGGTGCCGGCCGGCCGGGCTCGTACTAGGCGGGCGATAGCGGGCGCTCCGGCGTGCCAAAGCACGACGGAGCGGCTGCTAACCCTGCGCCATGACCTGCCCAGTTTATGGTGGGACCGTCGCGCAGTTGCCTGTTATGTTGATGCGCTCGCCAATAGCCGACGCTGGTCGCCTGCGCCTCGCGTGGTCCGGCACCAGCCGATTGTACTGTGTGTCGTCCTGGGGCTTGCTGGCGCTCGGCGAACGCCGGGGACCCAGGACCGCCGGTCGCGCCAAGGAGAGGCCATGCAGCATCCGGGCTTTTTTCACCGGGCCGGTCCGTTCGCTCTGCGCGACATCGCCGAGAAAGTCGGCGCGGTCCTGACGGACGACAGCGACGGGTCGCGCATGATCGGCGACGTGCAGTCGCTGCGCAACGCGGGCCCCGACCACCTGGCCTTCTTCGACAACCGCAAATACGCGGCGCAGCTCGGCACCACCCAGGCCGGCGCCTGTATCCTGGCTAGCGCCAACGCCAAGCGCGCTCCCAGCGCCACGGCGACGCTGACGACCGCCACGCCATACAACTCCTTCGCCCTGGCTCTGCGCCTGTTCTACATGGACGCCCTGCGCAGCAAGGCGGCCGCCAGCGTCGCCGACGCGCGCGGCACGCTGGTGCATCCGACGGCCCAGATCGCGGAGGGCGCCATCATAGAGCCCGGTGCCGTCGTCGGCCGCGAAGCCGTGATCGGTGCCGGCACGACGATTGCGGCCGGCGCCGTGGTCGGATTCCGGGTGGTGGTGGGCAAGGACTGCTACGTCGGTGCCGGCGCCACGCTGACGCACGCCATCGTCGGCAACGGTGTCATCGTCCATCCCGGCGTGCGCATCGGCCAGGACGGGTTCGGGTTCGCGATGAGCGCCAAGGGCCACTTGAAGGTGCCGCAGGTCGGCCGCGTGATCATCGGCGACGATGTGGAGATCGGCGCCAACTCCACCGTCGACCGGGGAGCCCTGTCGGATACGATCATCGGCGAGGGCACCAAGATCGACAACCTCGTGCAGATCGCCCACAACGTCGTCATCGGCCGCCATTGCGTGATCGTGGCGCAAAGCGGCATCGCCGGCTCGGCCGAGCTCGGCGACTTCGTCGTCATGGGTGCGCATTCGGGCGTGATCGGTCACGTGAAGGTGGGCAGCGGCGCGCAGATCGCGGGCATGGCGCACGTCAAGAACGACGTCGAGCCCGGCGCGCGCATGGGCGGCACGCCGGCACGCCCCTTCAAGGAGTGGGCGCGCGAGGTGGCCGCCATCAAGCAGCTCGGCAAGGGCGGCTCGCGGCGTCCGGATCGGGAGACCGAGACGGAATAGTCTGCCGAATGGGGCCGCGTGGGCTTGGCCTGTTGCGGACTACGCTCGCACGACCGCGAGCCGGTCGAGGCGAAGGCGGTGGCGGGCGTCGGTGAGCAGCAGCACGCCGCCGAAAGCGGCCGCGAAGGCGCCGAGCGCGCCAGCGCCCGTCAGCACGAACATGATCATGATCTGATACTTGGCGGCTTCGGCAGGGTCGGCGCCGGCCAGGACCTGGCCGGTCATCATGCCGGGCAGGCTGACGATGCCGGCGACGCTCATCATGTTGAGCAGCGGCGTGATGGCGGTGCTCAGAGATCGGCGCAGCACAGTGGCGAACGCCTCGAAGCGCGGCGCGCCCAGCGCGATGCGCGCCTCGATCGCCGACCGCTCGCGTTCGGCGCCCTCGGTCAGTGTCTGCAGCGCCAGGCTGCAGCTCGTCAGCGTGCTGCCGAGCACCATGCCGAGGATGGGGAGGACGTAGCGCGGCGCGTACCAGGGTGCCGGATGCACCACCACGCCCACCGCGTAGAGCGTGGCGAGACCGCCGACCAGCAGCAGCGTGGCGTTGCCGAGACCGTAGGCCAGCCAGCCGCGGAAGCGGCGTCCCTGCCGCTGCACCAGCTCGTAGCCGGCGACCAGCACCATGACGAGGACGACGAGCAGGGTCCACAGCGGCGAGGTCTGCGCGAATATGAACTTGAGCACGTAGCCCACGGCCGCCAGCTGCACCGCCATGCGCACCGCGGCGATGGCGAAGCTCGCGGCCAGTCCCAGGTTGAAGGCGAGCGAGATGGCTCCATTGACGGCGAGCAGCACGGCTGCCAGCGCCAGATCGGTGCCGGAAAGCTCAACGTAGCTCATGCCGCCGCGCTCTCGAAGACGGGCGCCTGGCCGCGGCCTCCCAGAACCAGCCGGGAGTGGGCCAGACGCGCGATCTGCTGCGGATTGTGGCTGACGAGAATGACGAAGCGGCCTGCCAGGATCTGGAACCTGATCAGCTCCTCCGCCAGTGCCGAAGTCTTGCGGATCGAGCGCGGAGGTGGGCTCGTCCAGCAGCAGCACGCGCGGCTCATCGGCAATCGCCCTGACGAGCCCCAGCCGCTGGCGCTCGCCGGTCGACAGCTCGGATATCGGCCGGTCGAGCAGGGCCGACTCCAGGCCGACGGCGGACAGCAGGCGGTCGAGCTTGGCGGTCACCGGGAAATGCTCGCGCGCGCTGGCGCCCCACCAGGCGGGCTCGGCCGAGGCATAGCGCACGCGGCGCCGCCACTCCGGCCCCGGCATCTCGCGACGCTCCGCCCCCTCGAGATATACATAGCCCTCGGCGGCATCGAGGTCGGCGATGGCGCGCAGCAGCCGCGTCTTGCCGGAGCCGGACGGGCCTTCGACGGCGAGGCATTCGTGTGCCGCGACCTCGAACGAGATCGGCAGCAGTCCACCCACCGATAGATAGTCGACCCTGAGCACTGCGATCGTCCAATTCAGCGTGCGTCCGTCCCCTTATCAAGGGCGCGCCGACCCCGCCAGCGGCAATGGCGCGCCGGACCGCGAGATCACAGAGTTTTCAACGGGTTCGTAGGGGTGGTGCGATAGAGGACCGGGGCTCAGACGCCCTTCAAATCCCCTGGCCGTCGACCTCGCGCTCGAGCTCCTCGACGGCCTGCTTGGCGCCCGACCAGTAGGGGTGGACGTCCAGCAGCTCCTTGAAGGCCCGCAGCGCCGCCTTCTTCTGGCCGATCTCGCGCATGATCTGCCCGAGCCCGTCGAGCGCCTTGAAATGATGCGGGTCCAAGCGCCAGCGTGCGCCTGAGGTCGCCGAGCGCGCGCTCGATATCGTTGCGCACGAAGTGCACATACGCCCGACGGTTCCAGGCTTCCGTGTAGTCGGGCGCCAGATCGACCACGTGGTCGAGCAGCTTGAGGGCCAGATCGACCTTCTTGTCCGACATGGCCTTGATCGAGCGCTCCATCAGCAGATCGACGGTGGCGCTGCCGGAATGCAGCCAGACGCGCTCGATGGCGTCGGTGATCGCCTTGGCGGTTTCCTCGTCGTCGGCGGTGGCGAGCAGCGCGTACAGGTCGGCAAGCGTCTTCTCGCGCTCAGCCGGCGTCTTCGGCAAGGTCGAGCCGCGCTGGGGGGCCGACGGTGCCGAAGGCGCCTTGGAGGCCGGAGGCTCTTTCGGCGCGGGCTGCGGCCCCTGGGACCACGCAGGGGACAGGGGGGAGCCCAGCAGCAGGGCCAACGCGAGGGTGGTCAGGCGGAATCGCATGCCGATCATGCTGCCAGCATAGCCGGGCAGGAATGCGGCAGTCAAAGGCCGGTCGCGGCGAGGCCGGCGGGCCGGCTCAACCCTGGCGCGCCTTGAAGCGGCGGTTGGTCTTGTTAATGATGTAGACGCGGCCTTTGCGGCGCACCAGACGGTTGTCGCGGTGGCGCGAGCGCAGCGATTTCAGCGAATTGCGGACCTTCATGGCCGATGCCTTTTTTGCCAATGCCTGCGCTTGGGATGAGCCAGTCATCAGCCAGCCGGCAGATGCCAGCTTGTCGATGGTGGGCGCTAGAGGGATCGAACCTCTGACCCCTTCCATGTCAAGGAAGTGCTCTACCGCTGAGCTAAGCGCCCAAACGCCGCTGCGTCCTACGGTTTTTGCGCGTTCCGGTCAATCATCTTCTCCCATGGCCGGCCATCTCCCTTTCCCCGCGGAAGGCGGGGAGAGGGGACATCGGCTGACACCGCGCCCTACGCCGGCGGCGCCAGGCCCTGCTGGCGGGCGAGGAGCACCAGCATCTCGTAGATCACGTGGGCGCACAGGTGCGCGGCCATGTTGTTGACGTCCTGCGGCGGACTGACGGTGGCGACGTCGACGGCCACGATATCGAGGTCGGTGAGGGTGCGGATGAGGTCGATGCCCTCGCGCGCCGACAGCCCGCCCCAGGACGGCGAGCACACGCCCGGCGCGCACGAGGGATCGAACACGTCCATGTCGAAGCAGATGTAGACGGGCCGGCCGGCGACCTGGTCGCGAAACTCGGCCATGCGTTGGGAGAAGCCGCCGCGCACCAGTTCGTCGAGCGGCAGGATGCGGTAGCCGAGCGCGCGCGTGCGCGGCACGACGCCGTGCGCGAACGTGGTGCCGCGGATGCCCACATGCCAGGAGGACGACGTGTCGAGCAGGCCCTCCTCGGCCACGTGGGTGAACTGGGTGGCGGCGTTGTATTTGTCGCTCGCGTCGTAGGCGTAGGCGTCGGTGTGGGAATCGATGTGCAGGCACACCAGGCCCTTGTGGCGCTTGGCCACCGCCCGCATCACCGGCACCGTGATCGAGCCGTCGCCGCCGATGGTGACGGGCACGGCGCCGGCCTCGATCACGCGGCTCGCCGCCTGCTCGATGCGGTCGAAGGCGTCGAGGATGCGTCCGGGCGTGAGCTTGACGTTGCCGCAATCGACCACGCCGAGCGCGGCCACGGGATCGAAGTCGGCGTGCGTGGGATTGAAGCGCCGGATCAGCGGCGACTGCAGGCGCACGGCATCGGGGCCGCCGCGCGCGCCGATCCGGGTCGGATGCGTGCCGCAGTCGAACGGCAGCCCGAGGATGGCCGCGCGGGTGCCGGGCCCGGGCCGCCCGTACGGCACGCCCATGAAGGTCAGCGGCAGCGTGAACAGCTCTTCGTCGGACAGCTTCGCCATGGATGCCTCCCGATCGATCGTCAGGCGCGGTTGGTGAGGAAATCGAAGGCCGCGAGCGTGTGCACCTTCGCCACCGCCTTCAACTCGTCGACGAGAATGTGCTCGTCGGGGCCGCCCATGTTGAACGGGGTGAGGCCGTAAACGACGGTCGGCACGCCGTGCATGCGATACCAGCGCGAGTCCGAGCCGCCGACGCGCATGTTGACGGCCGGCGCCGTGCCCATCACCTCCTCGGCCACGTCGCGCACGCAGGCGACGATCTCGTGGCTGGGATCGGTGAAGCTCGGCTCGAAGCGGCGCAGCAGCCTCCACGTCACGCCTTCCATGGGCCCGAGCCATACGTCGAGCTTCTCCTGCAACACGGCCGCGGCGATGCCGACGGGCAGGCGAATGTCGATCCTTGCCTTGGCGTGCGTCGGGACCAGGTTGGGCGACACCCCGCCTTCGATGGTGCCGATATTGACGGTCACGCGACCGAGCGTCTCGGCCTCGCCGGCGCCGGAGATCGGCTCCGATATCGGGCTCGCCGCGGCGATGGCGCGGGTGACGACATCCGGCGCCGCGACGGGCAGGCGCTCCAAGTCCTTCACCCGGTCGAGTGCGCCGCGCAGCCGGTCGATGGCGTTGGTACCCTTGTGCACGTGCGCGCCGTGCGCGGCGGCGCCGCGTGCCTCCACCTCGATCCACAGCAGGCCCTTCTCGCCGAAACGCACCACCATCGGCGAGCCGACGTCGCCGCAGATGTTGGCGTCGCCCCGGGCCTCGGGCACGTGGTCGAGCAGATAGCCGGTGCCGAGCGAGCCCATGTTCTCCTCGTCGCCGGCAAGCGTGAGGACGACCTCGCCGCTCCAGGCCTTGGGCTGCTCGGCGAGCAGCGCCGCGGCCAGGATGGAGCATGCGACGCCCCCCTTCATGTCGGACACGCCACGCCCGTAGAGACGGCCGTCGCGCAGCGCGCCGCTGAGCGGGGGCGCGCTCCAGCCGGCGTCGCCGCCGATCGGGAACGTATCCAGGTGGCCGTTGAAGATGAGGCGGCGGCCCGGACTCTTGGCACGCACGCGGGCGACCAGGTTGACGATGCCGGGCTCCGGCTCGACGCGGCTGATCTCGACGCCGGGGATCACGGCGAGCAGGGCTTCCGCGACGTCGGCAACCGAGGACGTATCGCCGGGAGGATTTGGCGAGGCCACCCTGACGAGGGCCTGCGTCATCTCCACGAGGCGCGGCAGGCTGCGCTCGGCCTCGTAGGCGAGAGCCTTGCGGACGCCTTGCGCCGCCTTGGATCGGCTACTGGTTGGCAAGGCGGCGCTCCCAGGTGCGGATAGCCATCGCCAGCGGCCAGCAGATGAAGAAGTAGACCACGGCGATGAAGGTGAAGATCTCGAGCGGCCGGAAGGTAGAGGCCGACAGCTCCATGCCGCGCCGCGTGATCTCGCTGACCGAGATGACGGCGCCGAGCGAGGAGAACTTGATCAGCTGCACGAAGTTCGAGGCCAGCGGCGGCAGCGTCATGCGGATCGCCTGCGGCAGCACGATGCGGCGGAAGGACTGCACGGACGTCAGCCCCAGCACCTGCGCGGCCTCGCGGTGGCCCTTGGGCACGGCCTGGATACCGGCGCGGTAGACCTCGGAGATGAAGGATGCCTGGTAGACCGACAGGCCGATGATGAGCGCGGCCACACCGCCGATACCGACCCCGAACACGATCGGCAGCACGTAGTAGACCCACAGCAGCTGCACCAGGATCGGCGTGTTGCGGACAATCTCGCCGAACGACACGCCGAGCCAGCGCAGTGCGCGCCAGCGCGACATGTCGAGGCCGGCGATGAGGAGCCCGCCGATCATGGCCAGCACCAGGGTCACGGCCGAGATGAAGAGCGTCATCTGCAGCCCCGACAGCAGGAAGTCGAGGCTGTTCCACACCGTGTCCCAGCGGAAGCGGTAGGAGGTCATTGCACGTGTCTCCCGGGCGCGGCGGCGCCTCGGCTATACCCGGCGGCGGTCATTCGTCAGGGGGCAACGATCGGGTCGAGCTTGTGCTTCTTGGCGTACTGCAGCAGGCGCCCGTCCAGCTTGATGGTGTCGACGAACAGGTTGATGTAGTTGAGCCAGATCTGGTCGCCGGGCGGCACGACATAGGCGTAAGGGGTGACGGCCAGCTTCTCCTTGGGCAGCAGATAGGTCGCCCAGTCGAACTCGGTCGTCACTTTGATGGCGGTCGGGAAGTCGGTCATGATGACGTCGACGCGCTGCGCCACCAGCTCGGCCTCGCGCGTGTTGGGCGGCGCGATCGAGACCAGCTCGGCGTTCTTCAGGTAGGTCTTCATGAACACCTCGATGTAGGTGCCGAGCGTCACAGCCGCCTTGACGCCCTTCTGGTCGATGTCGTCCCAGCTCTTGATCTTCCCGTCCTTGCGCGTGACGGCGTAGATGTTGGTGATCAGATAGGGCTTGGAGAACTCGACGGCCTGGGCGCGCTTGAGCGTCGCGCCGACGCCGAACATGCCGATCTCGCACTTGTTGGCCTGCAGGTCGGCGATGAAGGTGCCGAACCCGAACTCGACGATCTCCAGCTGCGCGTCGAGCTCCTTGGCCAGCTCTTTGGCGAGATCCGCGTCGATGCCCTCGATCTGCCCCGTGGTCGGATTGCGGAACGAGATCGAGTAGTAGAGCGGGAACTGGCACACGCGCAGCTTCTTGCTCTTGGTCACCTCGTAGAGGCGCGACTGCGGCTGCGCCTCGGCGGGAACGGCAAGCAGCAGGGCGGCGGTGGCAGCCAATGCCGCGAGCATCGCGGCCAGCCGGTTATTCCATGTACGCATGACGGATCTCCGTTGTGGCTAGTCTTCGAACAGTTGCAGGAAGCGTTTGGCGCGTTCTGTCCTCGGCGCCGAGAAGAACTGCGCCGGTGCCGCCTCCTCGACGATCTCGCCGCGATCCATGAAGGCGAGGCGGGAGCCGACGTTGCGCGCGAAGCTCATCTCGTGCGTGACGACCATCATGGTCATGCCTTCGACTGCGAGCTGGCGCATGACCACCAGCACCTCGCGCCGCAGCTCGGGGTCCAGCGCCGAGGTCGGCTCGTCGAACAGCATGACCTTCGGCGACATGGCGAGCGCGCGGGCGATGGCGACGCGCTGCTGCTGGCCGCCGGAGAGGCGAGCAGGGTAGGCATCGCGCTTGTCGGCGAGGCCGACTTTCTCCAGCAGCCGCTCGGCCATCGCGATCGCCTCGGCCTTCGCCATCTGCTTCACGCGGATGGGGGCTTCGATGACGTTCTCGAGCACCGACATGTGCGGCCACAGATTGAAGTGCTGGAACACCATGCCGATGTCGGGGCGGACCGATCGCGCCGCGCGCCTGGTCGTGGCGTCGGACTTGGGCTGGGCGATCACCGTGCCGTGCATGGTCACGCGGCCCTCCGAGGGCTCCTCGAGCAGGGCGAGGCAGCGCAGCAGCGTGGTCTTGCCCGAGCCGCTCGGGCCGACGATGCAGACGACCTCGCGCTCGGAGACGGCGAGCGAGACGCGCGTGAGAACCTGGTTGGAGCCGAACCGCTTCGAGACGCCATCCGCCGCGATGATCGGAGCTCCCGCCATCGCCCGTTGGTCCGTCGCGTCGCTGCGAATGGCGCCTGCCATGCATCCGCACTTGCCATATAACCGTGCTCTATGCCTAATTTCTCAGCAAGAGTGCAACGGCTCCCAATGATAGCTATAACACTGGCATTACGGGGCCTCAGACGCAATAACAGGATTTTATCGGCTGATGGATGTCCGTCTCCTCGAGGCGTTTCGCGCTGTCGTCGACCACCGCTCCGTCACCGGTGCCGCGGCGGCGATGGGCGTGACACAACCCGCCGTCAGCGCACAGATCGCGCGTCTCGAGCAGGAGCTCGGATTCTCGCTGTTCGACCGCGGCAACGGGCGCCTGAAGCCGACGGCGGAGGGCCTGCTGTTCTACGCCGAAGCGGAGAAGGCGCTCACCGGCATCGACCGACTGGCGCAGGCCGCCGAGCAGATTCGTACCGCGCAGACGGGACGGCTCGTCATCGCCAGCCACCCGAGCGCCTCCATCTCGCTGCTGCCGGCACTGGTCTCCGCCTTCATCGCCGAGCGGCCGGGCGTGCTTGTACGCCTGCTGTCACGCAACTCCGACGTCATCGGCCGACTGCTGCCTTCCGAGAGCTACGATATCGGTATCGCCGAGATGCCGGTCGACGAGACCGCCGTGCGCGTCACGCGTTTCCGCATGCGCTGCGTGGCGATCCTGCCGCCGGGGCACAAGCTGGGCGCCCGCGCCACGCTGTCGCCGAGGCTGCTGTCGGGGCATCCGGTTGTGGCCCTGGCGCGAACGCTGCAGACGTCGATGCGGCTGGTGAAGGCGTTTGCTGACGCCGGTGCGGAATGGAACCCGGTTGCGGAGGCCGAATACTTCGCCAGCGTGTGCGGGCTGGTCGGCAGCGGCGCGGGCTGGTCGATCGTCGATCCGCTGTCGGCGAGCATGTTCCAGCACCTGGGCCTCACGTTGCGCGCCTTCGAGCCGGCGATCACCTACGAGATCGGCGTGTTCTGCGCGCGCGACCGGGAGCCTTCGATCCTGGCCCAGTCGTTCATGGGCTTGCTCTCCGACAAGCTCGGCTCCCTCGATGCGTGAGGACGCGATGCTCGAAAGCTCCGATCTGGCCAACCGTATCGCCGCCGACCGTCAGCTCTGGCCGGATTTCCTATCCGTCTGCGATTGCGGCGGACGCCTCTCCGGAACGCCAAGCGAGGAGCGTGCGTTCGCGCTGGTCGAGAGCCGCGCGCAGGCCGCCACCGGAGTCGGCGGCCGCTCGATCCCCGTCCCCTATGGCGGATGGACAGCAAGGAAGGCATCGCTGTCGCTGCCAGGTGGCGTGACAGCGGCGTGCCATCCGCTCGTGCGCAGCATCGCCACTCCGCCCGGCGGTCTCACGGCGGAGGTCGTCGATCTCGGCCGCGGCACGCCGGAGGAGATCGAGGCGCATGCGGGCGACCTCCGCGGCCGCATCGCGCTGGTTCGGCACGAGCTGATGTTCGTGGCCGGAACCATTCACCGCCGCCGCAAATACCTGGCGGCGCTGGAGGCGGGTGCGGTCGGATTCCTGATCGCCGGGCCGCTGCCGGGGCAACTCGTCGCGGGCTCATCGGGCCGGCAAGATGGCAGCGGCATTCCGGCGGCCGGCATCACGCCCGAGGCGGCAGGAGCGCTGCGGCGCACGGCGCGCGGCTGGCCGCAGGTGACGTTGACGATCGAGACCGAGGAGCGGCCGGCCGAGACCCGCACGCTGCTGTTCGATCTGCCCGGGCAGAGCGACGAATGGATCGTGCTCAGCGCCCACGTCGACGGTCACGACGGCGGCGAGAGCGCCATGGACAACGCCAGCGGGCTCGCGGCCGTCCTGGCGGCCGCGCGTGCGCTCGGCCCTCAGGTGAGGACCTACCGGCGCGGCGTGCGGCTCGCCTTCTTCAGCGTCGAGGAGTGGGCGCTCACCGGCTCGGCCCAATACGTGAAGAGCCTGGGCGAGGACGAGCGCCGCCGCATCGCCCTCAACGTCAACCTCGACTCGGTCGGCGGTAGCCCGAACCTGGCCGCGCTCACCAGCGGCTTTGCCGGGCTGGAGCCGTTCCTGCTGCGCGTCGCGGAGGCGGCGGGCATTCCGCTGCGCACGGTGCGTCCGCTGATGCAGAACTCCGACCACGCTAATTTCGCGCTGGCCGGCATCCCGGCGCTGCGCCTCGTCGCCGGCTTCGACGATCCGGGCGCCAATCTGCGCTATGTCCTCACCCCCGCCGATACGCGCGACAAGGTCGCGGAGGCCGAGCTGCGGCAATCCGCGATCCTGACCGCGGCCATCGTCGCCGCCGCGTGCGACGCCGAGCCTTCCGAGGTCGCCGGCTGGCGCAAGCGCGCCGGCAGCTGACTTGACCCGGGACGGCCAGATTGCGCAGCGTCGGGCGCACGCGGGCCGCGAAGTTGGGGCGATCCGCGCGATCGGCTTGTTAATCGACGGCATATTGCTACGATCAGGGCAGCCGAGACACTCGCCATGAAGGCCAAGCCCCCGATGATCGACATCAAAGACAGGCACCTCAAGACCGGCGTCTTCCTCGCCCCCTTCCATCCCCTGCACGAGAACCCGCTGCTGGCCATCGACAGGGACATGGAGCTGCTGGAGCACATGGACCGGCTCAACTACACCGAGGCCTGGATCGGTGAGCACCACTCGGCCGGCTTCGAGATCATCAACTGCCCCGAGATGTTCATCGCCGCCGCCGCCGAGCGCACGCGCCACATCCGCCTCGGCACCGGCGTCGTCTCGCTGCCCTACCACAACCCGTTCACGGTCGCTGGCCGCATGATGCAGCTCGACTACATGACGCGCGGCCGCGCCATGTTCGGCGTGGGACCCGGCTCGCTGGTCTATGACGCCACCAAGATGGGCCTCAAGGCGGAGGACCAGCGGCGCAAGCTCGACGAGTCGCTCGACGTCATCGTGGAGCTGATGCAGGGCCGCATGGTGACCAAGAAGACCGATTGGTTCAACCTGCAGGAGGCGCGCCTCCAGCTCAAGAGCTACTCGCAGCCGATGATGGAAATGGCGGTTGCCTCTTCGCGTTCGCCCACCGGCGCGCTCGCAGCCGGCAAGCACGGTATCGGCATGCTCTCCATCGGCGGCACGTCTGACGATGCGCTCAAGGCTCATGCCAGCAATTGGGGTGTCTATGAGGATGCCGCCAGGGCCGCCGGCAAGACACCGGACCGGCGCAAGTGGCGCATTGTTACCTTCGCTCACGTCGCGGACACGAAAGAGCAGGCGTTCAAGGACGTGAAATTCGGCCTGGAGGACTTCCGGCGCTATTTCAGCGAGGTCGCGACCTTCCCCATCATCCCGCCCGACGTCACGGGCGATCCGGCGGAGTGGCTGGTGTCGTCGGGGGTCGCCTGTATCGGCACGCCCGAGGATTGCGTCCGCCATTTCGAGCGGCTGTGGAAGGGCTCGAACGGCGGCCTGGGCGGCATCCTGCTGCTGGCGCACAACTGGGCGGACTGGCCGGCGACCAAGAAGAGCTACGAGCTGATGGCGCGCTACGTTCACCCGCACTTCCAGGGCAACTTCAACGAGTTGCGCGACTGGAGCTACAACGACGCCAAGGAGAAATACGCCACCGCCGGCCAGCAGATGAAATCCGCGGTGCAGTCGGCGATCGACAAGTACCAGGCGCGCAAAGGTTGAGCGTGCCGGGAAGGGGCGCCGGCCTCAATTGCCAGCAGCGGATTGGCGTCCCCGTGCCGGCCGGCCGATCACGAGCGGCAGCTCCTCGTCGCGCAGGCCGCGTAACCGCGTTGCCAGGTGCTCGGCGAATTTAGCCGCCGCTACCGGAAGCGACCGCTCCCTGAGCTGGCCGAGCACCAGGTCGGCGCGCGGCACGTCGCGGTCGTCGATCGGTCGCGCCACGATTTTGGCATTGCCGGCGTGTCCGGGAAGGGCGCCGATCTCGATCTGGAACGAGATCGCTCCGCCACCCGCCACGCACGAGCGCAGGAACTCGAAGGAATTCGATTCCGTCACCACCTGGAACCTGAGCCCCTTGCGCGCCGCGACCTCCTCGAGCAGCTGCCGGCCGCCGATGGCGCGCCCCGGCAGGGCCATGGGATAGGTGGCGCAATCGCGCAGCCGCACGGTCTTGCGCTTGGCCAGCGGATGGCCTGCCGGCAGGAGCGCGACCAGCCGCTGCTCGAGCGCCATCAGGGGCCGGAAGTTCGGCATGAACGGCGGCCGGAAGATCAACACCAGGTCCACCTCGTAGGCCGCCAGCGCCGACATGGCGCTCTCGTGGTCGAGAATGCGCACGTCGAAGCTGAGCATCGGGAACTGCTTGCGGAACTGGGCGAGCGACGCCGGCAGGAACGAGTGCGCCAGCGCCTGGCTGCCGGCGATCCGCACCACGCCGCGGCGCAACCCCTTCAACTCCTCGATCTGCGAGCGCATGCGCTCGGTGTCGGACAGCTGGCGGCGCGCCAGGCCCAGGAACAGCTCGCCGGCCGACGTCAGCCGCACGCCGCGCGGCCGCCGCTCGAACAGCAGCGTGCCGAGCTCCTCCTCGATGTCCATGACGCGTCGGTTTAGCGCGGAGGCCGTCAGGTTGAGTCGCTCGGCCGCCTTGCGGATCGAGCCGGCACGGGCGACCTCGTCGACGTAGCCCAGAATTCTCATGAAGCGCATGGCAGGCCTCCCGAGGGCAAAAACCGAGTGCTGCAATTCCAGCACCGGCTCGTCATGAAAATAGCAATAGAACGCATCACTCCATCTGCCTACCGTCTCTGCGAAGGATTGTGACCGGGAGAGCGCCAATGAACTCAGTTTTTCGATCCTCGCTGCTGGCAGCGCTTGCCGTCTCGGTCTCGGCGTCATTGGTTCTCCCGACGCCGGCGGACGCCCAGACCAAGCTCAAGATGGTGCTGAACTGGAAGTACCAGGGGCCCCAGGGCTGGTTCTTCCTGGCCGACGACCGCGGCTATCTCAAAGCCGAGGGCCTCGAGGTGACGATGGACCAGGGCAACGGCTCGGGCGCGGCCGTGCCGCTGGTTGCGAACGGCACTTACGACATCGGCTTCGGCGACGTGAACGCGCTGATCGATCTCGCCGCCAAGAAGCCAGACGAGGCGCCGATCGCCATCTACGTCATGTACAATCAGCCGCCGTTCACCGTGGCCGTGAAGGCGGACGGGCCCCTCAAGACGCCGAAGGACTTCGAAGGCAAGACTTTGGGCGGCGCTGCCAACGACGGCGCCCTCAAGCTGTTCCCGGCCTTCTGCAAGTTCGCAAAGATCGACTGCGCCAAGGTGTCGATCACCAACATGCAGCCAAACCTGCGCGAGCAGATGCTGATGCAGGGGCAGGTCGACGGCGTGTTCGGCTACGTCAACACCATCCGCTTCAGCGCCAAGCTGATCGGCGCCGACCCCGACAAGCAGATCCGCTTCATCAACTATGGCGACTACGGCATGGACCTCTACTCCAACGCCATCATCGTCTCGCGCAAGCTGATCAAGGAGAAGCCCGAGGCGCTGAAGGGCCTGGTGCGTGCCTTCAACAAGGGGCTGATCGACTGCGTCAAGGAGCCCGATCCTTGCGTGGCGGCTGTCTCCAAGCGCGAGCCGCTGATCAAGGTGGGCGTGGAGCGCGAGCGGCTCGATGCCACGCTCAGGGACGAGATGAACCATCCCGAGATCGCCAAGATCGGGCTCGGTGGCGTCGACATGGAGCGGCTCAAGCGCTCGATCGACATTCTGGTCGAGGCCAACGCGCTGCCGCGCACCCCGAAGGCGGAGGAGATCTTCGACCCCTCCTTCCTGCCCCCGGTCGCCGACCTGCCCAAGAAGCTGTTTTGACGCGCACCGCGCCGAGATGTACGATCCGCGAACCCGAACGTCATCCCCGCGAAGGCGGGGATCCACGCAAGTATCATCGGGCACGCGCAGAACCCAACGGATCTGGCGTGGGTGCCCGCCTACGCGGGCATGACGTCGGAGAGAGGTGACGTGTGGGAACCTCCACGCGGGCGAAACACGGGAAGACAGTCATGGACCTGAACTTGAACGGCCGGGTGGCGGTGATTACGGGTCCCGCCAAGGGGATGGGCGCCGCCATCAGCAAGGCCTTCGCGGCCGAGGGTTGCAAGCTTGCCCTGATCGGTCGCGACACCGCCGCGATCGAGCCGGTGGCATCCGAGATCCGCGCCGCCGGCGGCAAGGCGATCGTCGTGCGCTGCGACCTAATGGACGCCGCGCAGTGCGAGGCGGCCGCGCGGGAGACGCGGAGCGCCTTCGGCGGCCGCATCGACATCCTGGTCAACGTCGCGGGCGGATCGGGTCCGGTGGGAAAAAGCGGCGTGGAGACCAGCCCCGAGGAGTTCGACGACATCGTCTCCCTCAACATGAACGGCTGCTTCCACAGCATGCGCGCCGTGCTGCCCGCCATGATCGCGCAGCGCTACGGCAAGATCGTCAACGTCGGCGGAACCTTCGGCATGCGCGGACGGGCCGGGCGCATGGCCTACTCGGCCTCCAAGTGGGGCCTGCGCGGCATCACCAAGAGCTTCGCGCTCGAGGTCGGCGCCGCACAACATCAACGTCAACTGCGTGGCGCCGGGCATGGTCGATGGCCCGCGCTTCCGCGACAAGGTGTGCGCCGACATGGCCAAGAGGCTGGGCATCACGGTCGAGGAGGCGGCGCAGCGCCACGCGGCCGAGTACGCCCTCAAGCGCGTCACCCTCGACGCCGACGTCGCCAACGCCTGCCTGTTCCTGGCCAGCGACGTCTCACGCCAGATCACCGGTGCGGACCTGCCGGTCGACGGCGGCTGGGCCATGCTGTGAGGAGCGGGACATGAGCGCAAAGGCCGATCTCGTCATCAACGGCGGCACCGTCGTCACGCCCGACAGCGCGTTCCGCGCATCGCTCGCCATCGAGGACGGAAAGGTCGCGGCCGTCGGCGCCGCCGACACCATGCCGCCGGCGCGCGAGACACTCGACGCCACCGGCATGCACCTGTTGCCCGGTGCCATCGACGTGCACGTGCACTTCCGCGATCCCGGCTACCCGCAAAAGGAGGACTGGGCGAGCGGCACGGCGGCCGCGGCCTTCGGCGGCGTCACCACCGTGTTCGACATGCCCAACACGGTCCCGCCGACGGGAACGGCCGAGGTTCTCGCCGCCAAGCACGAGATCGCCGCCGCCAAGGCGCACGTCGATTTCGGCCTCTACGGCCTGCTCGGCGAGGACACGATCGAGCACGTGCCCGCCCTGATCGAAGGCGGGGTGATCGGCTTCAAGCTCTACATGGGCAACACCTTCGGCCAGATCCCCTCGCCGTCGACGGGGGCGATGCTGGAAGCCTTCGAGGTGGTGGCGCCGACCGGCAAGCGCGTCTCGCTGCACGCCGAGACCAACTCCGTCATGGAGCGCCGACAGGCGCGGCTGGCGGCGGCGGGCCGGCGCGATCCGCTGGCGCATCTGGCCTCGCGGCCGGCGGTGGTGGCGATCGAGGCCGTCTCGCGGGCGGCGATCCTGGCGGAGTGGACCGGCGCCCGCATCCACATCCTGCACATCTCCTCGGCGGAGGAGTTGCGCCCGCTGCGCGAGGCCAAGGCGCGCGGCGTCGACATCACCGGCGAGACCTGCCCGCAATACCTGTTGCTGTCGACCGAGGACTACGCCCGCGTCGGCGGCGTGATCCGCCTCAACCCGCCCGTGCGCGAGGCACGCAACCAGGCGCCGTTGTGGGCCGCGCTCGGCGACGGCGCGGTCGACATGATCGCCACCGACCACGCGCCGCATGCAATCCCGGAGAAGACGCGCGAGGACATCTGGAGCGTCGACTGCGGCTTTCCGGGCGTCGAGACGCAGATGCCGCTGATGCTGACCGAGGTGGCGCGCGGGCGCGCCTCGATCTCAGACTACGTGCGCTGGAGCGCGGCCAACCCCGCCAAGGTCTGGGGCCTGCTATCCGCGGAAGGGCACGCTGCAGCCCGGCGCGGACGCGGACATCGCCATCGTCGACTTGGCGCGCGAGTGGACCATCGACGACGCCAAGCTGCAATCGCGCGCCAAGATCTCGCCCTGGCATGGCCGGCCGGTGAAGGGCCTGCCGATCCATACGCTGGTGCGCGGCCGCTTCGCGATGCGGGACCGCCGGCTGTGCGCCGGACGCGCGAGGCTGGGGGCGCTCGGTCCACGCCATCCAGCGAGATGCCGCCCGCCTTCGTGCGCAATGCCGACAGCACCATGCAAGCCATCGTCGCAGGCGCCGCCTCCGGGCGATAAGCGGATCGAAACCCATGGACATGGTCACAACCCCGGGTACGGCGCTGCCGAGCGGAGGCGCTCGTCCGCCTCGAGAAGGTGACGCTCACGTACGGCCGCGGAGCCACCACCGTGCACGCGCTGGCCGAGACCAACCTCGACATCTCCAAGGGCGACTTCATCGCGCTGGTCGGCCCCTCGGGTTGCGGCAAGTCGACGATCCTCAAGCTGGTGACGGGCCTGATCCGGCGCCACCAGCGGCTACACCTTCGTCGCCGGCCGCGAGGTCGGCGCTGAGCCGGTCCGCGTCGGCATGGCGTTCCAGAACCCCACGCAGCTGCCGTGGCTGTCGATCCGCGACAACATCATGCTGCCGCTGAAGATCGTGCCGCCGTTCCGCCAGCAATTCGCCGCCAAGCGCAAGGGCGAGTTCCGCGACCGCGTCGAGGCCCTGCTGGCGCAGGTCGGGCTCGCCGGGTTCGGCGACAAGTATCCCTGGCAGCTCTCCGGCGGCATGCTGCAGCGCGCCTCGCTGTGCCGCGCGCTGATCCACGATCCGCAGCTGCTGGTGCTGGACGAGCCGTTCGGCGCGCTCGATCAGTTCACCCGCGAGGAGCTGTGGGGGATCATGCAGGACCTGTGGATGGCGCGCCGTCCCACCGTCCTGCTGGTGACGCACGACCTCAAGGAGGCGGGCTTCCTCGCCAATCGCATCTGCGTCATGGCCGCCCGACCCGGCCGCATCATCGACGACGCCGTCGTGCCCTTCCAGCGCCCGCGCACGATCGAGATGTCCTACGAGCCGGACTTCGTCGCCATGACGCAGCGCCTGCGCACGCTCATCGTCGCCGACCGCGCCGCCAGGAAGGAAGCCGCATGATGAACGCTCAGATGCGCCGCGCAGCTGGCGTCCTATGCGCTGCATCATCGGCTTCTTCCTGCTGTGGGAGGTGCTGTGCACGGCATTCAAGATCAGCGACCTCGTGGTGCCGCGGCCGAGCCAGATCCTCGTCACGCTGTGGAAGTACAAGGCCGCGCTCGTGCCGCACACGCTGCAGACGCTCTACACGACGCTGGCCGGCTTCGCGCTCGGCATCCTGATCGGTATCGCGCTCGGCACGCTGGTCGGATCGTCCAGGCTCGCCTACGACGTCGCCTATCCGCTGCTGGTCGGCTTCGCGTCGATCCCGAAGGTCGCGGTGGTGCCGATCTTCGTGCTGTGGTTCGGCGCCGGCACCGTGCCGGCGATCCTCACCGCCATGATCATGTGCATCTTTCCCGATCGTCGTGAACGTCGCGACCGGCCTGGCCACCACCGAGCCCGAGCTCGAGGACGTGATGCGCACGCTGCGGGCGAGCAAGCTCGACATCCTCTGGAACGTCGGCCTGCCGCGCACCATGCCCTACTTCTTCGCCTCGCTGAAGGTCGCGGTCACGCTGGCGTTCGTCGGCACCGTGATCTCCGAGACGGTCGCCTCCAACCGCGGCATCGGCAACGTCATGATGATCGCCAGCTCGAACTTCGACGTGCCGCTGGTGTTCGCCGGGCTGCTGATCCTCGCCACCCTGGGCGTCTCGCTCTACGTCGCCTTCTCGTTCCTCGAGATGCGGGTGACCGGCTGGGCGCGCCGCAAGGACGAATTCGCACTGGGCTGATCTTGGCCCGCTTTACCTGAGATGCTGGAGGCTCGAATGCCGTTACGTCGTGCTGGACTTGCCGCCGGACTGCTCGCGGGCTTGCTCGTATCGCTTTCGCAGCTGGCGACGGCGCAGGAGCCGACCAAGATCCGCTTCACCCTCGACTGGAAGCTGCAGGGCATCCACGCCTGGTATTTCTGGGCGCAGGAGAAGGGCTACTTCGCAGCGGAGAAGCTCGACGTCACCATCGATCAGGGGGAAGGCTCGGCCGCGACGGTAACGCGGGTGATGTCCGGCACCTACGACGCCGGCTTCGGCGACGTCAACGCGGTCATCCAGAACGCGGCGACCAAGCCCGGCGAGGCGCCGGTCATGGTCTACATGATCTACAGCAAGGCGCCGTTCGCGCTGCTCACCAAGGCCGCGAGCCCGATCAGCCTCAGTCAAGGACATGGCGGGCAAGAAGATGGGCTCGCCGGCCGGCGCCGCCGCGTTGCGGCTGTTTCCGGCGCTGGCCAAGAAGAACGGGCTCGATCCGGCGCAGGTGGAGATCCTCAACATGGCGCCCAACCTGCAGGAGCAGATGCTGCTGCAAGGGCAGGTCGATATCTCCGCCGTCTTCACCGCGACGAGCTACATGAACCTGGTGGCGCAGAAGCTCGACCCCGACAAGGATTTCCGCTGGATCTATTTCGCCGACTCCGGCCTCGATCTGTACTCGAACGGCATCATGGTCTCGGCCAAGCTGGCCAAGGAGAAGCCCGAGGCGGTCAAGGGTCTGGTGCGCGCGATCGCCAGGGCCATGCGCGAGGTGGTGGCCGATCCCGCGGCGGCGATCGAGCTGCTCGCCGCCAAGGAGCCGCTGATCAACAAGGACATCGAGAAGCGGCGGCTCATCTACGTTGTCAAGACCCTGATCGCGACGCCGGAGGCCGCTGAGCTGGGCGTCGGCGACATCAAGGACGCGCGCATGTCCGAGGCCATCGCCACGATCGTTGCCGCCTACGAGCTGCCGAAGTCGCCCGCGGTGGGCGATGTATTCAACCGCTCGTTCCTGCCACCCAAGGGCGAAAGGGTGCTGCCCGCGCCGGGCAACTGAAGGATGCCCGTCGCCAAGGTCCATCGCATCTCCGCGTCCGCGCCCGACGATGTGAGCGGTATCGAGGAGGCCATCGCCTCAGGCCGCATCGATCCGGCCGGCATCCGCGCCATCTTCGGCAAGACGGAGGGGAACGGCTGCGTCAACGACTTCTCCCGCGGCTTCGCCGTCCAGTCGCTGCAGCTGATGCTGCAACGGCACGGGAGCGGGGGCGCCGGCGCCTGCCTCGTCATGTCCGGCGGCACGGAAGGCGGGATGGCGCCGCACTGGCTGGTGCTCGAGCGCGGCGAAGGCGATGGCGATGCCGCCGCCGGACCCGCGCTGGCCATCGGGTCGGCGCATACGGCCGACATCCCGCCCGAGCAGATCGGTCGCTCGGCGCAGGTCGACATGGTGGCAGCGGGCGTGCGCAGCGCGATGCGCGACGCGCAGATCGCGAGCCCGGCCGATGTCCATTTCGTGCAGGTGAAGTGTCCGCTGCTGACGCTGGCCCGCATCGCCGACGCCCAGGCGCGCGGCACCCGGGCGGCGACCAGCGACACGCTCAAGTCGATGGGACTGTCCAGGGCGGCGAGCGCGCTCGGGATCGCCGTGGCGCTGGGCGAGATCGACCGCGGCGCAATCGCCGAGGAGGCAATCGGCACGGACGCATCGCTCTGGTCGGCCCGCGCGAGTGCGTCCGCGGGTATCGAGCTGATGGGCCATGAGATCGTGGTGCTCGGCATGTCGGATGCCTGGTCGGGTCCCCTGGCGATCGATCATGCTGTCATGTCTGATGGCATCGACGTCGAGCCGGTACGCGCCATGCTCGCGCGCCTCGGACTTGGGACCCAGGGCCAGCTCGACCCGGCGCAACGCAGCCGCGTGATCGGCGTGCTGGCCAAGGCGGAGGCCGGCCGCAGCGGGCAGCTGCGCGGCTATCGCCATACCATGCTCGACGACAGCGACATCTCCGCCACCCGGCATGCCCGCGCCTTCGTGTGCGGGGCGCTGGCGGGCGTGATCGGCCATGCCGAACTCTACGTTTCCGGCGGCGCCGAGCACCAGGGCCCGGATGGCGGCGGCCCGGTGGCCGTCATCGCCAGGCGCGATTAGGGCAACGCGAGCTACACCAGCGGCGCGCTCGCCCGGCCCCGTCGTGTCGAACCTGTCGGAACCGACAGGTTCGCCCAGGTGCCGTCCAGGTTACGGTTCGGGCGTTGAGTGTGGGCCCCGGCCACCCTGCGCCCCCCAATCCCCAAGGCCGGGGTCCACATCTCGACCTTTGGAGGGCAGGGTGAGCAGACGAGCGCCGGACGACGCCGACGCGAAGCGGGGCATCGTCGCCTATCCGCTTGCCGGCGAGCCGGCGCTCGAAGCATGGCTCATGGAGCTGGGGTCGATCGCCTCCCACGAGGAGACGATCTTGGCAGGGCGGCATCCGGGTCGCGACCGACATGCGTCGACGACAGTGCTGCATTGAGCGGGCTGGCCGCCCGGCACAATTTCACGTGCCCTTCAGATCGTGCGCCTCGGGCAGGAACAGCTCCTTCCACGACGCAGGCGCGGACTTGAGCCGGCCGGTCTTGCGCATGAACTCGACGAGCATCATCAGGTTGGCGGGCGTCGTCGTGTAGTCGATGTCGGGATCGGTAATCATCCTGACGATCTCGGCGGCCGAGCTGCGCTTGTCCTTCGACAGCGTGAGGTAGATCTCGGCGGCGTCGGCGGGGTGCTTCTTGATGAAGGCGTTGGCCTCTTCGTGGCCCGCGAGCACTGCTTTGCAGATTTTCGGATTGTCGCGGTAGAAGGTCTCAGTCGTGATCTGCACGCCGTTGGTGTGCGGCCCTCCGACCACGTCGTAGGACTTGAGCACCGCCCGCATGCCCGGCGCCGCCAGCTCGTAGTAGTGGAACGGCGCCACGCAGAAGTGGCCCGTGATCTCCGACTTGCCCGAGAGCATCGCTATCAGCGCGTCCGGGTGGCCCATCGAGACGGTCCAGGGATCGAGCCGCTCGAACTGGTCGAAGCCCCACAGCTTGGCGGCCGCGATCTGCAGCATCATGGCCTGGCCGGAGATCTTGGCCGTCGGCACGGCAATCCGGTCCTTGTCGGTGAAGTCGGCGATGGTCTTGACGTCCGGGTTGCGGCTGACGAGCACGTAGGGCATCGACTGCACGGTGCACAGCGCGCGCACGGGACGCGGGGTGTTGGCGGTCTTCTCCCACAAGGTGGCAAGCGACGGCGGGGCGACGTTGACGAACTCGATATTGCCGCTCAGCAGCGCGTCGTTGAGCGCGCCGGGCCCGGACAGAGTGAGCCAGCCGACCTGCAGGCCCTGAAGCCCGAGGTTGGCCGCGTGCTTCTCGATGAGCTGCTGGGCCTCCATCACCATCTGCGGCAGGAACGGCAGGCCATACTGCTTGCCGAGCCGGATGCCCGAGACCTGGGCCGTAGCCGTGCCGGCCAGCGCCGGCAGCGACAAGGCTCCCGCCACGAACCGGCGCCGCGTCGTGGTCGCCATCGCCTCCTCCTATATGTGCGCGCCCCATGTTCTCGCGGGGCGCTTGTCGTCATTATTGAAGTCGACGGGGCTGCGATACCTATGCGGCAGCGCCCTGCCCGAAATGATCGCGCAAGGTCGAGCCCGCATATTCGGTACGGAACAGCCCGCGCCGCTGCAGCTCGGGCACTACGAGATCGACGAAATCGTCGAACGCGCCCGGGAAATACGCCGGCAGGATCATGAATCCGTCCGCCAGCCTGGCCTGGAACCACTCTTCCAGCGTGTCGGCGATCCGCTTCGGCGTGCCGTAGATCACCCAATGGCCGCGCGCCGCCGCCGTGACATTATAGAGATCGCGGAGCGTCATCTTCTCGCGCCGCGCCAGGTCCAACAGCGCGGTCGCGAACGACAGGCTGTTGTTGGTCTTCGGCAGCTCCGGGATCGGTCCGTCGAGCGGGTAGCCCGAGATGTCGTGACCGATGCGGTGGGACACGAGAGCCAGCGCGTTGGTCGGCGTCAGCCAGCTCTGCAGACGGTCGAGCTGCGCTTTGGCCTCGGCATCCGTGCGCCCGATGATCGGCATCACGCCCGGCAGGATCGCCATGTCGCCTGGCGCACGCCCGTGCTTGGGGAGGCGCGCCTTGAGGCCGTCGTATGCGGCCTTCGCCGCGGCGGTGTCGCCGTTCGTCACCGAGAAGACGATGTCGGCTGTGCGCGCCGATAGCTCCTGCCCGGGCTCCGAGCCCCCGGCCTGGATGATCAGCGGATTGCCGTGCGCCGGGCGCTCGATGTTCAGGGGGCCGCGCACCTGGAAATAGCGACCTTTGTGATCGAGCGTGCGCACCTTCGCCGGATCCACGTAGGCGCCCGTTTCCTTGCACTTGAGGACGGCGCCTTCGTCCCACGTGTTCCACAGGCCGCGCACCACGTCGACGAACTCGCTGGCGATCTCGTAGCGTTCGTCGTGCTCGTAGTGGCGCTGCATGCTGAAGTTGCGTGCCGCGATGTCGGAGCTGCTGGTGACGACGTTCCAGGCGATGCGGCCCTGGCTCAGGTGCTGCAGCGACTGGAAGGTGCGCGCGACGGTGTAGGGCTCGCTGAAGCTCGTGGAGACCGTGGCCCCGAGACCGAGATGACGGGTCGCGAGGCTCAGGGCGGCGATAGCCGTGGTCGGCTCCAGGCGCGTCTGGAACGAGGGGTGATCGTTGGGGCCGGAGCCGACGCTATCGGAAATGAAGAACAAATCGAACTTGCCGCGCTCGGCGATGCGCGCGCCGGCCTCCAGGATCGGCCAGCTGCAGTTGCTGTCGGCGGCACCCTCCATCCTCCAGCCCGCGGAGTGGTTGCCGGTGCCGAGCCAGAACACGGCCAGATGCATCTGGCGCTTCCCTGCCATCATGCCGTCATCTCCTCCAGCTCGAGCCCGTTGGACAGGCTTTCTCGTTTGTGGCCGTTGCCATGCGCGATGACAGACTACCAGACAATTCCGGCGTTGGCAGGCGGCACGGACGCCCCGGTCCCGGGCGGGCAGGCAGTTGCGGGGCAGACCTCGTGGGGCTACCGTGCGGGCGTCCTCAAATCGCGCGAATCTCATCCGCGCCCGCTGTCTGGGAAACGCTCCATGCCGAAATCGCTGAAGGCCCTGCTGATCGTTCCGGCCAACAATACGACCATGGAGCCCGAGATCATCGCGCTCTGCCCCGAGCTGACCCAGGTCCTGGTGGCCCGCGTCCGCCGGCCGATGCGCACGCTGTCCGCCGACGACATGGCCGGCTACGGCGAGGCGACGATCGAGGCGGTCGCACCCTTCGTCTCCGAGCGGCCCGACATCGTCGTGCACGGATGCACGGCCGGCGGCTTCCTCGCCGGTCCCGAGGGCAACGCGCGCATCGTTGCGGAGCTGGAGCGGGCGACCGGTGCGCCGGTGGTGAGCACGGCCGACGCGATGGTGGAGGCGCTACGCCACGATGGCGTCCGCACAACCACCGTCGTCACGCCCTACCTGCCGTCCGTGAACGAGGGGCTGACACGTTACGTGCAGGCCGGCGGCATCGAGGTCGACAGGCTCTCGAGCTTCCTGTGCGAGACGACGGAAGCGCTGGGCGCGGTCACCGAGCCGCAGGTGCTGGAGAAGGCGCTCGCCACCGTCACGCCGGGCAGCCGGGCGCTGTTCATCGCCTGCTCGCAGCTGCCGACCCTCAACATCATCGTTCCGTTGCGGGAACGCCTGGGCATTCCGGTCTGGTCTTCCATCCGGGCCACCGCCTGGGCCGTGTCGCGCCGGCTCGCCGCGCAGGGGGACGACGCGTCCCGGGCATCGACGCAGCGAGCGCCGGTGCCGGCGCAGGCCTGAGTCGATCGGCCGCACGCAGGCCAGGACGTATCCCGAGGTCACCGCCGCGCCATGTCGACAGCCGCCAAGCACGATCCGGACGCCGGCTACGAGCCCGCGTTCGAGGCGCCCAAGAACGCCTGCGATGCGCACTTTCATGTCTTCGGTGCCGAGGACAGGTATCCCTATTACGCCCTCGACCTGCGCTACAAGCCGCCCCACGAGCCGCTTGAAGCCTACATGAAGCTCGCCGGACGCCTGGGCTTCCAGCGCTTCGTATTCGTGCAGCCGAGCGCCTACGGCTTCGACAACTCCTGCATGCTCGACGCCATGGCCGAGGTGGCTCCCGAGGTGCGCCGCGGCATCATCCACCTCGACGAAACCAAGCCCAACGATGCGTCGCTGGCCAAGTGGCACGCGCAGGGCGTGCGCGGCGTGCGCATCAACGTTTCGCCGGTGCGCAAGCCCGAGGCGGGGTTTGCCGATCACCTGCGCCCCAAGATCGTCCGCACTTCCGCGATCTGTCGCGAGCTCGGCTGGCACCTCGACTTCCTGCTGCCGGGATGGCTGATCAGCGAGCTGATGGGAACGCTGAACGCGCTGCCCGTCGAGTTCTCGGTGGCGCACATGGGGCTCTATCCGGCCAAGGATGGGCCCAAGCAGTCGGGCTTCCAGGAGTTCCTGAAGCTCGCCGGCGACGGCTCCAGGCGTTGTTGGGTCAAGCTCACGGGCATCTACCGCTTCTCGCAGAACCCGACTTTCGCCGACGTGAAGCCCTTTGCCCAGGAGCTGATCGGCCAGGTGCCGGGCCAGCTGATCTGGGGCAGCGACTTCCCGCACCTCTCGTTCCACGACAAGGTGGGCACGATCCAGCTCTACAACCTGCTCGGCGAGTGGGCGCCGGACGCGGCCACGCGCAAGCGCATCCTGGTCGACAATCCGGCCCGCCTGTTCGGCTTCCCGTGAGCCACTGAGAATTCTTTCGCGGCCGGCAAAGACGGCAAGGGGCGGCACATGACACAGACAGGCACCGGCAGGCTCGCCAATCCCGTCAAGGAGACCCTGAAAGCGGGCGGCGTCTCGCTCGGCATGACCGTGCGCCTCGGCCGCTCGCCCGACATCGCCCGCATCGCCAAGGCCACGGGACACGACTTCGTCTTCATCGACACGCAGCATTCGATCTTCGATCTCGAGAGCATCTCGGCGATAGCCCACACGGCGCTCGCCATCGGCATCGCCCCGCTGGTGCGTGTGCGCGGCATGGACGATCCGGACGTGTCGCTGCTGCTCGACAATGGCGTCACCGGCATCATCTATCCCGACGTCGCCAATGCGGCGGAGGCGAGGAAGGCGGTCGACACCTGCAAGTTCGCGCCGATCGGCAAGCGCTCCGTGGTGGGCGGCTATCCGCATTTCGACTACCGCGCCGTGCCGCTCACCGAGAGCGTGCCGCAGCTCAACGACGTCTGCCTGCTCGTGTGCATGATCGAGACGGTGGAGGGCTTGAACAACGTCGAGGAGATCGCGGCGGTCGACGGTGTCGACGTGCTGCACGTCGGCAGCAACGACCTGCTCGTCAACATGGGCAAGCCCGGCAAGTTCGACGATCCAGCCATCGTGGCGGCGCAGGATCGCGTGATCAAGGCGGCCAAGGCGCACGGCAAGTTCGCGGGCGTCGGCGGCAACAGGGACGTGGAGCGTCAGGCCGCGGCGGTCCGCCGGGGCGCGCAGTTCGTGACCACCCAGACCGACATCGGCTTTCTTGTCGCGGCGGCCGGCGAATGGACGCGGGGCATCAGGAAGGCGCTGGGTTAGCCTGAGCGCTCCTCACGGCGCCGACGAGCGCCACGCCTTCAGGTCGTCCTCGGCGAGCCGGCGGGCTTCGACGATCAGCTGCACGGACTGCTCGATTTGGGCGATCTCGTGGGTCGCCATCACCTGCATGCTCAGGCGCGCATGGTCGACCGGGACGGCCGGGTACTCCACCAGATTGAGGAACACGCCGCTTTCGGCGATGCGCCGCGATGCCAGGCTGGCGAGACGGTCGTTGCCGAAGGGTGCGAGCACCGTCGGCGACGGCGTGCCGAGGCAGGCGATGCCGTGCGCGGCGAAGCTGTCGCGCAGCTTGCCGACGCGCTCGGTCAGCCGCGCGCGCAGGTCGTCGCCCTCGGGCGAGCGCACGATGCGGATGGCCTCCGAGGCGACGGCCGCCTGCACCGGCGACAGGGCGTTCGAGAACATGTGCGGATTGCCGTAGTACTTGGCGAACTGCTTGGCGGCCGGCGAGTGCGATGCGAGGAAGCCGCCGTTCGAGGCAAAAGTCTTGGCGAAGCTGCCCATCACCAGGTCGACCTTGCCGGCCAGCCCCTGGGCCGCGATCATGCCGCCGCCGCCCGGTCCCAGGGCGCCGAGATCCTGGGCCACGTCGACGAGCAGCGTCGCGCCGTTTTCGCGGCAGGCCTCCTGGAAGGCCGTGAGGTCGGGGGCATCGGACTCCATGGCAAACAGCCCCTCGGTGATCACCATGATGCCGTTGCGCGAGTCCCTTGCCCGGATCGACTGCAGCCGCGCCTTGAGGTCCTCCGCGTCGTTGTGAATGAAATGCTTGATCTGCGGCGTGGCCGACGCGGCGCCCTGCTGCAGGCAGGCATGGCACAGGTAGTCCATGACGATGTGGTCGCGCGGGCGCACGAAAGCCGCGATCGCCCCATAGCCGGCCGCCCACCCGGTCGGATAGAGCGTGACGTGCTCCATGCCGAGCAGTGCCGCCAGATCCTGCTCCAGTTGCAGCGACAGCCTGGTGTTGCCAAGCAGGACGGCCGAGCCGGCGCTGTGGGGACCGAACTCGCGCATCGCCTCGATCCCGGCTTCGGCAACGCGTGGATTCCGGCTGAGGCCCAGATAGTCCTGAGCCGCGAAGTTGATGCCTTCCCGCGTGGCCGAGGTGGCGTCGGAGACCGATGTGTGGGGGCCGTTCGCCTTCTCCAAGGCCCGCGAGTAGGGCCACAGGCCGAACTCGGCACGGCTCTGGACGAATTCGCTGAAGCGCTCGGTGCGCTTCAGCAGGTCCGGCCCCGATGGATTGCGGAAGTGAGCCAGCGACTGGTTAAGGATGCGCGCCCGTTCCTCGGGGCTCAACTTGGCGACTGAAGCTTCCACTGCGATCACCCGCTCATGTTGGGAATGTGTGCGCTCGAGCGCGATGTTGCCTCAGCCAACCCGACGTGGTCAAATCGCGCGAGCATAAATCCCTCTGCCAGGCCCATGGAGTTCGCGATGGTGGCGGCGACGGCAACCGCGCGGTTTCTTCCCTTCCTCGATCCCGCCGAGGAGAGCGCGCTGCTCGCAACCGCCCCGGTGAGGTCGTTTGCCCGCGACCAGCTGGTGTTCGACCAGAACGTTTCGCTGCACGCCATCTTCCTCATCGACGTGGGGGCCGTGCGCGTCGAGCGCGAGGACCGCGGCGCCATGATACCGATCGCCGTCCTGGGTGTCGGCGAATTCTTCGGCGAGATGTCGTTCGTGGACGGCACGCCGACCAGCGCCCGCGTGATTGCCGACGAGCCCACCCAGCTCAGGGTCATCGATACGGCCACCCTCGATACGCTTAACAATGTCGACCCGAGCTTCACCGGCCGTTTCTATCGCTCGATTGCCGCGATCCTCGCCGAGCGGCTCCGGCTGACGTCCGTGCGCGCCTACGGCGACCAGTCCTGGGGTTGACGCGACCGGGCGCCGGCGCCATGCCGTAAGAGCGGAACAAGCCGCCACGTTGGAGTAGGGGTATGCGTCGTCGCGAGTTCTTGGGCCTGGCGGGAGCGACACTGGTCGCGGGCGTGTCGACGAAGGCCGCGTCGCAGGCGGCCAATTGGCCCGAGCGGCCGGTCAAGCTGATCCTGCCCTATGCGCCGGGCGGGGCGAGCGACCTCATCGGCCGGCCGTGGGCCGACAAGCTCTCCCAAGCATTCGGCCAGCAGTTCGTGATCGAAAACCGGGGCGGGGCCAGCGGCATCATCGGCACGGAGGCCGTCGCCAGGTCGGCACCCGACGGGTATACGTTTTTGCTCACGCCCAGCGCCCCGCTCACCGTGCAGCCGAACCTGCGCAAGACGCCCTACGATCCGGCCAAGAGCTTCACGCCCGTGGGCCGTGTCGGCGATCTCATCAGCGGCTTCGCCATTCATCCTGCCGTTGGCCTGAAGACCTTCAAGGAGATGATCGACTACGCCAAGGCCAATCCAGGCAAGCTCGCGTACGGCTCCGCTGGTCTCGGGACCTCCTCGCACCTGCGCATCGAAATGCTCAGGGTGGTGGCCGGCATCGACGTGCTGCACGTGCCCTACCGCGGCAGCGCCGACGCGCTCAACGATCTGCTCGCCAACAACGTGCAGATGATGAACGAGATCAACCCGATGCCACACGTCAAGGCTGGCAAGTTGATCCTGCTGGATATCAGCTATCCCGAGCGCCACCCGGATTTCCCGGGTGTGCCGACGCTGTGGGAGGTGGGCTACGGCAATGCCTACGTGCCGAGCTGGTACTCGATCTGGGCGCCCGCGGCGACGCCGAAGGAGATCGTCGGCAAGCTCAATGCCAAGATGATTGAGATCGCCAAGGACGCCGATTTCCGAGCGAGGCTGTTCGCCATGAATGTGGCCGTGCCCCCGCAGACGCCGGAGGAGATGGGGCAGCATTTCGCCGAGGATTCCAAGCGCTGTGCCGACCTCATCAAGCTCACGAACATCAAGGTCGAGTGACGCACATGGCCAAGGTGACATGGCAGGTGGATGGCGCGGTGCGCAGCGTGCTGCTCGACCGCCCCGACAAGCGCAACGCGCTCGACGCCGAGATGATCGCCGAGCTGCAGGCGGCCTTCACCCAGCCGCCGGGCGCGGGCGAGCGCGTGGCGGTGATCCGCGCGGCCGGTCCCGTATTCTGCGCCGGTCTCGACATGAAGGAGCGCTCCGCGCGTCCCGCTGGCGCCTCGCCCATCGAGGCCATGCTGCACGCGATCGAGACCTTTCCGCTGCCTGTCGTCGCCGTCGTGCAAGGCGACGCGATCGCGGGCGGCAACGAGCTTGCCCTGCATTGCGATCTCGTCGTCGCCAGCTCGGCTGCCCGCTTCGGCATGTCGCTGGCCCAGATCGGCTTGGCGCCGAGCTGGTTCCTGGCCAAGAAGCTCCTGGAGGTGGCCGGCCCCGTCACGACGCGGCGCATCCTGCTGCTGGGCGATCCGCTGCCCGCCGAGCGGCTCTACGAGCTCGGCGTCATCTCCCACGTCGCCGATCCCGACGACCTCGAGGTTGTCGCCGGCGACGTGATCCAGCGCCTCAGCTGCCAACGCACCGCTCTCGCTCAAGGCCATGAAGGCGCTGATCCTGCGCGAGATGGCGTTCCGCGACAGGATCGAGCACGGTGACGTCGACACGCTGGTGGAGCAGGTGCGCCGCTCCGAGGATGCCCAGGAGGGCATGGCCGCGCGCCTCGCCCGCCGCAAGCCTGCCTTCAAGGGGCGCTGATGGGCCACCACCGGCATCCTTGCTCCGCGGTCATCCCGGGACTTGTTCCCGGGATCCATCGGGACGCACGCTCCGGCGCTCGCGGATGTCTGGATACCGGGGACAAGCCCCGGTGTGACAACCGCATTTGCCTTGTCCGAGTTGGAGCCTGAGCATGTCGATCCGAATGGAGAAACCCTGGATCGATCTCACTGCTGACGCCGTGAAGGCGCTGCCGGGCCAGCTCGGCGTCTACCAGCTGGCCGACGGCGGCGGCCGCGTCGTCTATATCGGCTTTGCCGGCGGGCGCAGCCTGTTCGGCCTGAGGAGCGAGCTCGAGCGCGCCCTGCATGACCGCCCGGCCGGGGCCGCGCGCTTCCGCGTCGAGGTCAACCAGCAGTACACCACACGCTACCAGGAGCTGCTGATGCTGCACGTCGCCGATCACGGGTCGCTGCCGGTGGTGAACCAGGAAGACCCGCCGCCGCGGCTTGGAAGATTGAGTCCGCTTGGCGTCATTCCCGCGAAGGCGGGAATCCACGACACCTGACGTGTTGCGTGTGGATAGTTGCGTGGGTCCCCGCCTTCGCGGGGATGACGTTGGAGAGTGAACGCACCGATGAACCTCGACCCCACCGACGAGCAGCGCCAGATCGTCGCCACCGTGCGCCGGTTCGTGCGCGAGGAGATCGTTCCGCTGGAGGCCAAGCTGGACCCCGACGCCAGCGAGCTGCCCGTCGCCGACTTCCAGCGCCTGACGGCGAAGGTGCGCGAGATGGGCTTCTGGGGCCTCGACATTCCCGCCGAGTACGGCGGCGCCGGCGTCGACCTCGTGACGCGCGTGCTGATGGCGGTGGAGATGTCGCAGCACCGGGCCGGCCTCTACATGCCCTGCTACGGCGTGTTCGGCTCGGCGGGCCTGGCCCAGCTCTACGAGGCGACGGAGGCGCAGAAGCAGAAGTATCTGCATCCGATGCTGCGCGGCGAGAAGCGCGGCTTCTTCGGCCTGACCGAGCCTTCGGGCGGCAGCGATCCCGCCCGCGCCATCCGCACCCGCGCCGTCAGGGACGGCAGCGACTGGATCATCAACGGCTCCAAGGTGTTCATCTCGGGCGCGGACAAGGCCCACTTCGGCCTCGTGTTCGCGCGCACGGATGCCGAGAAGGGACGCGGCGGCATCACCTGCTTCATCGTCGATACCGACATGAAGGGGTTCCACGTGCGCCGCGTCGTGCACACCCTGCGTTCCTCGCACTACGCCACCGAGCTGCAGTTCGAGGACTTGCGCGTGCCGCACGCCAATATCCTGGGTGAGGTCGGCAAGGGCTTCGCCATCGCCAACGATCGCCTGTCGCGCCAGCGCATCCCCTATGCGGCCGCCTGCATCGGCGTGGCGGTCAAGGCGCAGGAGCTGGCGATCGAGTACGCCAAGCAGCGCGAGACGTTCGGGGCGCCGCTGGCCACCCGGCAGGCCGTGCAATGGATGATTGTCGACAACGAGCTCGATATCCGCACCAGCCTGTGGCTGACGCTGGCCGCCGCCCACAAGGCCGACACCGGGCAGCCCTATCGCATGGAGGCCGGCATGGCCAAGCTGGTCGCCAGCGAGGCGGGCGGGCGAGTGGTCGACCGCTCCATGCAGATCCACGGCGGCTACGGCATGACCAAGGACCTGCCGTTCGAGCGCTGGTATCGCGAGATGCGCATCCGCCGCGTCGGCGAAGGCCCCAACGAGGTGCAGCGCCACGTCATCGCCCGCGACCTGCTCGGTGCCGGCCTGCGGTAGGCAGCCGCTCCGAGGAGGGGATGTCGCCCTATTCGTCCCGCTTGGCGGGGCGGGCGCGCAGCAGGTCGGGACGGCGCTCGGCGGTGAGGCGCTCGGCTTGCGCGCGACGCCACGCGGCGATGCGCTTGTGGTCGCCGGAAAGCAGGACGTCGGGGATCGGGCGGCCTTCCCATTCGCGTGGGCGGGTATAGTGGGGGTACTCGAGCAGGCCGGCCTCGAAGCTCTCCTCGGCGAGCGAGGCGGCTTGGCCGACCACGCCCGGGAGCAGCCGCACCGCCGCGTCGATCAGCACCATGGCGGCCAGCTCGCCGCCCGACAGCACGTAGTCGCCGATCGAGACCTCGCGCAGGCCGCGCGCCTCGATCACGCGCTCGTCGACGCCCTCGAAGCGGCCGGCCAGCAGGAGCACGCCGGGGCCCGCCGCCAGCTCTCGCGCCATGGCCTGGGTGAGCGGCTCGCCACGGGGCGACAGATAGAGGCGCCGCGCCTGCGGGTTGCGGGCGCTGGCGGCATCGAGGGCTGCGCCCACGACGTCCGCGCGCATGACCATGCCGGCACCGCCGCCGGCCGGCGTATCGTCGACGGTCCGGTGCCGGCCAATCCCGAACTCGCGGATGGCGACCGTGTCGAGCGTCCACAAGCCCCGCTGCAGGGCTTCGCCCGCAAGCGATGCCGCGAGCGGGCCGGGAAACAGCTCGGGAAACAGCGTCAGCACTGTTGCCCGCCAGGGCGCGCGCGCCTCGGTGCTGGCGGGATCGGTCAAGCTAGGGAGCTCCTTCGACGACCACCAAGTCTATGGTGCCGGCGCCCTGGCGCAGCTTCTTTGCGGCCGCGTATTCCGCAGAATGCGCGTAGGCCCGGGCCGCCTCGAAGCTCGCGAACTCGATGACGACGTTGCGGGGGACACCCTGGCCCTCCACCGTCTCCATCTTGCCACCGCGTACGATCGGGTTGCCGCCGTACTTCTTGATGGCCTCGCTCGCCTTGGCGGCGTATTCGGCCCATGCGGTGGGATTGGTGACGTCAGCGCGACCGATGACATAGCCCTTGGGCATGATTTTCCTCCGGTTGGGATTGCTGCTCGTTATCGCTTAGACTGCCGGAGCCTTCGCGCGTTGCGCAAGCCCTTCCTCGATATGCCGCACGAAGACCCCGGCCGCCGCGGCGGGATCGGTCGCCGCGGCGATCGGCCGGCCGACGACGAGATAGTCGGCACCGGCCGCGATCGCCTCGCGCGGGCCGGCGACACGGGCCTGGTCGCCGGCGGCACCACCGGGCAGCCGGATGCCGGGCGTCACGATCGTCAGGCGCGGCCCGACAACGGCGCGGACCCGCGCCGCCTCCAGGCCGGATGCCACTATGCCGTCGCAGCCGGCATCGCGCGCGAGCGCGGCGCGGCGCTCGACGAGGTCGGCCGGCGTCGCCTCGAAGCCCTGCTCGCGGATGTCGGCGGCATCCAGGTTGGTGAGCACGGTGACGCCGAGAATCTCGAGGTCGGTGCCGGCGCTGCCGGCCAGCGCAGCGCGCAAGGTCTTGGCATCGTGCGCGTGGACGGTGAGGAAGGTGGCGCCGCACGTCGCCGCATTGCGCGTTGCGCGCTCGACCGTGTTCTCGATGTCGAGCAGCTTCATGTCGAGGAAGACGCGCTTGCCCGCGCCGCTCAGCTCGCGCGCGAGGCCCAGGCCGCCGGCCATGACCAGCTCGAGACCGATCTTGTAGAAGGTGACGGCCTCTCCGAGGCGAGCGACGAGGGCGCGCGCGTCATCGGTCGTCGCCACGTCGAGGGCGACGATCAGGCGGTCGCGGGGGGCGATGCTCGACAGGGTAAGTCTCCCGGACCAATTGTAGCCCTTTGTAGGTTGGGTCGAGCGAAGCGAAGACCCAACACAAGCCGTGAACTCTACTGGTGTTGGGTCAGCGCTGACGCTTGACCCAACCTACGCGATGCGCGTCAGCCCGGCTTGCTGCGCGGGGATGACGCTAGCCAGGCTTGCCCTCGAAGAACTCCTTCATCTTGGAGAAGAAGCCAAGCGATGCGGGCGAGGTCTCGTCGTGGCTCTCGCGCTCGAACTCGTCGAGCAGCTCGCGCTGGCGGCGCGTGAGGTTCTTGGGCGTCTCGACCTCGACCTGGATGTACATGTCGCCGGTCACCTTCGAGCGCAGCACGGGCATGCCCTTGCCCTTGAGGCGGAACTGCTTGCCGGTCTCGGTGCCCTCCGGGATCTTCACGCGCGTCTGGCCGCCGTCGACGGTCGGCACGTCGATGTGCCCGCCGAGCGCCGCCGTCGTCATGGCGATGGGGACGCGGCAGAAGATGTCGGCGCCGTCGCGCTGGAAGAACTCGTGCGGCTTGATCGACAGGAAGATGTAGAGGTCGCCCGCCGGGCCGCCGCGCATGCCCGCCTCGCCTTCGCCCGCGAGGCGGATGCGGGTGCCGTCCTCCACGCCCGCGGGGATGTTCACCGACAGCGTGCGCTCGCGCACGACGCGCCCCGTGCCGGTGCAGGAGGGGCAGGGGTCGTTGATGATCTCGCCGCGTCCCTGGCAGGAGGGGCACGTGCGCTCGATGGTGAAGAAGCCCTGGGTGGCGCGCACCTTGCCGGCGCCGGAGCAGGTCGGGCAGGTCGAGGGCTGCGTGCCGGCCTTGGCGCCGGTGCCGGTGCAGGTCTCGCAGGTCACGCTGGTGGGCACGCGGATTTGCGCGGTCTTGCCGGCGAACGCCTCGGCGAGAGTGATCTCCATGTTGTAGCGAAGGTCGGCGCCGCGCTCCCGTCCCGTGCGCTGGCCGCGCCCGCCGCGCCGTCCGCCCATGAACTCGCCGAACAGGTCGTCGAAGATGTCCGACATCGAGGAGGCGAAGTCGGGACCGAAGCCCGCCCCGCCGCGGCCCTGGCTGCCGTCGAAGGCCGCATGGCCGAACTGGTCGTAGGCGGCGCGCTTCTGCGGGTCGCGCAGAACCTCGTGGGCCTCGTTCAGCTCCTTGAACTTGGCCTCGGCGGTCTTGTCGCCGGGATTGCGGTCGGGATGGCAGTCCTTGGCGAGCCGGCGGAACGCCGATTTGATGTCCTGTTCGCTCGCCCCCCTGGCGAGCCCCAGTATCTCGTAGTAGTCGCGCTTGGGCATCAGCGGTTATTCCGGTGTCGTTGGTTATGCCGCGAGGTGGCCCTCGACCCCGCGGACAATAAACATGAGCCCTCGCCCCGCCGCAACCTTGGCACGCGCGTGGTTGCTCGCAGGACGAGGGCCGACATTGCGTTTTCCCCCAAGAATGCTCGTCAGGCGGACTTCTTCTTGTCGTCCTTCACTTCCTCGAAGTCGGCGTCGACGACATTCTCGCCGGCACCGCTCTTCTTCTGCTCGCCGCCCGCGCCCGAACCGGCCTCGGGCCCACCGGCACCGCCGCCGGCCTGCTGGGCCCCGTAGATCGCCTCGCCCAGCTTCATGGACGCCTGCGTCAACGCCGGGGTCTTGGCCTTGATCGCCTCGACGTCGTCCGACTTCATGGCCTCTTTGAGCTCGCTGATCGCGCTCTCGACGTGGCTCTTGTCGGCGGCCGAGACCTTCTCACCCAGATCCTTGATCGACTTTTCCGTCGAGTGGATCATGGCTTCGGCGACGTTCTTGGACTCGACCGTTTCGCGCTTCTTGTGGTCGTCGTCCTTGAAGCGGTCGGCTTCCTCCATCATCCGCTTGATCTCGGCGTCGGAGAGGCCGCCCGAGGCCTGGATCCGGATCGACTGCTCCTTGGCCGTCGCCTTGTCCTTGGCGGCACACATGCACGATGCCGTTGGCGTCGATGTCGAAGGTGACCTCGATCTGCGGCATGCCGCGCGGCGCCGGCGGGATGCCGACGAGATCGAACTGGCCGAGCAGCTTGTTGTCCTGCGCCATCTCGCGCTCGCCCTGGGAGACGCGGATCGTCACCGCGTTCTGGCCATCCTCGGCAGTGGAGAACACCTGGCTCTTCTTGGTCGGGATGGTGGTGTTGCGGTCGATCAGGCGCGTGAACACGCCGCCCAGCGTCTCGATGCCGAGCGAGAGCGGGGTCACGTCGAGCAGCAGCACGTCCTTGACGTCGCCCTTGAGCACGCCGGCCTGGATGGCGGCGCCGACGGCGACCACCTCGTCCGGGTTGACGCCCTTGTGCGGCTCCCGGCCGAACAGCTCCTTGACCAGCTGCTGCACCTTCGGCATGCGCGTCATGCCGCCGACCAGCACCACCTCGTGGATGTCGGCCGCCTTGAGCCCGGCGTCCTTGATCGCCATCTGGCAGGGGCCCTTGGTCTTCTCGATGAGATCGTCGACCAGGCTCTCGAGCTTGGCGCGGGTGAGCTTCATCGTCAGATGCAGCGGCGACTGCGTCTGCGGGTTCATGGAGATGAAGGGCAGGTTGATCTCGGTCTGCTGCGAGGAGGAGAGCTCGATCTTGGCCTTCTCGGAAGCTTCCTTCAGGCGCTGCAGGGCGAGCTTGTCGCCCCTGAGATCGATCTGGTTCTCCTTCTTGAACTCGTTGGCGAGATACTCGACGAGGCGCATGTCGAAGTCCTCGCCGCCGAGGAAGGTGTCGCCGTTGGTCGACTTCACCTCGAACACGCCGTCGCCGATCTCGAGTATCGAGATGTCGAAGGTGCCGCCGCCGAGGTCGTAGACGGCGATCGTCTTGGAGTCCTTCTTCTTGTCGAGGCCGTAGGCGAGCGCGGCTGCCGTCGGCTCGTTGATGATGCGCAGCACATTCAGGCCGGCAATCCTGCCGGCGTCCTTGGTGGCCTGGCGCTGGGCGTCGTTGAAGTAGGCGGGAACGGTGATGACGGCCTCGGTGATGGTCTCGCCGAGCTTGGCTTCGGCCGTTTCCTTCATCTTCTGCAGGATGTAGGCCGAGATCTGCGCCGGCGAATACTGCTTGCCTTGCGCCTCGACCCAGGCGTCACCGTTCGGGCCCTTGATGATCTTGTAGGGGACGAGCTTCTTGTCCTTCTCGACCATCGGGTCGTCGTAGCGCCGGCCGATCAGGCGCTTGATGGCGAACAAGGTGTTCATCGGGTTGGTTACGCCTTGCCTCTTGGCGGGCAAGCCGACCAGTCTTTCCTCGTCGTCTGTGAAGGCCACGATCGAGGGTGTGGTATTGGAACCTTCTGCGTTCTCGAGCACCTTGGGCTTGGAGCCCTCCATCACCGCGACGCACGAGTTGGTGGTGCCGAGGTCGATGCCGATGACTTTGGCCATGTCGTTAGTCCTCTCCTTTGCGGCAGACCGTCCGAGCCCAATGTTGGCGCCCGGCTACCTGAGGCCCCCAACGACCATGCAGGCAACGGTCCCCTAGAGCTGCGCTGGGTATGGCGGTTATATAGGGGGGGCCGGAATGCGCTGCAACCGGCGCGGCCCAACTCTGAGGCTCCGGAAGCCGTCAAGACTGTTGATCGGTGTGGAAAGGCCACGGTGAGGGATCGGCCCATGACCGGCCTCGAAGGCTTCCGTCACCTTCCCGGCTACCTGGATCCGCCGCGGCAGAGGGAGCTGCTGGACGCCATCCTGGCCGTGGTGGCGGCAGCGCCGCTGTACGCGCCCACCATGCCGCGCACGGGCAAGCCATTCTCGGTGCGCATGACCAACTGCGGGCCGCTGGGATGGGTGTCCGACAAGACCGGAGGCTACCGCTACCAGGCCACCCATCCGGTAACCGGCCGGCCTTGGCCTGCCATGCCCAAGGTGCTCCTCGACATCTGGGTGGATGTCGCCCGCTACCCGGTCCCGCCCGAGGCCTGCCTCGTCAACCTCTATGCGACGACGGCGAAGATGGGTTCCCACCGAGACGAGGACGAGCAGGATACAGCGGCGCCGGTGGTCTCGATCTCGCTGGGTGACGATGCAACCTTCCACATCGGAAGCCTTCAGCGCGCCGGCCCAAAGCAGCGGCTGGTCTTGAAATCCGGCGATGTGGTCGTGCTCGGCGGTGCAGCGCGCATGGCCTACCACGGTGTCGACCGCATCCATCCGGGCACATCGAGCCTGCTGCCGGAAGGCGGGCGTTTGAATCTCACGCTGAGGCGGGTGACGGCCGGCAAGGGATAGAGGCAGGCGAACAAGCAGGCCGCGGCACGTGCGGTCTCGTCTCACGACAGCGCAGCTGCGCGCGCCATCGTCCTCCGGCCGAGGAGAACGAGGCTGCCGATGATCGCCAGATTGGCGAGGTTGAAGGCGAACCCGGTGGCGAACGCCGGCGCGTAGAACCCGGCATGGTCGTAGATCACGCCCGCAAGCCAGCTGCCGGCACCCATGCCGGACATGCCGGTCAGCAGCAGCGCCGGCATGCGCCAGCTGGCCTCGCGCGCGGGGAACAGCTGCCGGGCAGTCAAGATGTAGGCCGGGATCAGCCCGCTGAAGCCGAGACCGAAGGCGGCAGACACCGCGTAAAGCCCCGCCTCGTCCTGCGTGAACACGAAGGCGAGGATCGCCGTGCGCCTGAGCCAGCGACCCGAACAAGAGGGTCATGAGGCCGCCGATGCGATCCGACAGCCAGCCCCAGAACTGACGACTGATGAAGGCGCACGTCAGCAGCACCGACAGCATGAGCGCGCCGGTCGTCGCCTCGATGCCGAGATCTCCGCACAGCGCGATGATGTGCGCGCTCGGCATGGCCATCGGCACGCAACACAGGAAGGACGCAACCGCGAGCAGGGCAAACGCGCCATTGGGCGGCAGGTCGAGCACCCTGTCGGGCCGACCGGCCGAGCCCGAGGTGCTCTTGATGTCGGGGGTCGAAGGTGCGGGTCTCAGGACCAGGACGGCGATCGGCACGATCAGGAGCGCAGCCAGTACGCCGTAGCCCATCATGGTCTGCTGCCAGCCGTAGGCGGTGATCGCGCGCTCGAACAGGAATGGCCACGTGGCGCCGGCCACGTACTGGCCGCTGGCGATCAGGGCCAGCGCGGTGCCGCGGCGGCGCTCGAACCAGCGCGTGATATAGATGTAGAGCGGGGCGTTGATGGCGCCGTTGCCGAGCAACCCGACGAAAAGCCCGTGCCCAACGTAGAGCTGCCAGGCCGCTCCTCCCGATGCGAGGGCGAGACCGGCGCATATCATGAGGGCGCCGCCGATCACCGTCAGCCTGACGCCGATGCGATCGGCGAGCCACCCCATGGCTAGGCCGCCGACGCCGGTGCCGATCATGGCCAGCGAAGCCGCCGCGGCGGGGATCGAGCGATAGCCGCCGAGATCGGCCGCGATCGGCTTCAGCGCTACGATCACGATGTAGGGTGCGCCGAAAGATATTGACGGCATGAGCAGGGTGGCGATCGCGATCGCCCATGCTTCTCTGCTGTCGACCCGACCGCCCAATTCCGCTCTCCGGCGCATTGTGTGCGCTTCCATCCCATTGCCGACGTACGTCAACGCTGCCGCGATCTCAAGCCGAAGATGGCCGGGATGGACGTCGAAGCCCGCACAGCTGCCCCTCGGCCACGGCCGGGCTATGACTTGGCGCTTGTCGCCGATGCGCTCCGTATGCTGGTCTAGCGCCTGAATAGCGTCTCCCGCGCGCCGCGGGTGCCGCGGCAGGGTGGGTGCGATGGCGCAAGTGGGCGGAGTCGAGCCGCGGCCCCTGGGCGTCGCCGGGCTGGCGCCAAGTCCGGCGGCGGGGGAGCTGTCGCTCCTGGGGCTCCTCAGACGCAACCTCGAAGCCGAGCAGGACCGCTGGTTTCTCTGGCTGCCGGTGATGTTCGGCGGCGGCATCGCGCTCTATTTCCTGTTGCCGTTCGAGCCTTGGACCGTCGCCGCCACGCTGCCGGCGGCGGCGGCGCTGGCGGTGCATCTCGTCCTCGGGCGGAACGGATTGGCTGCGCTTGCGACGGCCGCGCTGTTGGCGGTGGCGCTCGGATTGGCTGCCGGCAAGTTGCGCACCGAAGCCATGCGTGCACCCGTGCTGGAGCGGCAGACGGGTCCCATCGACGTCTACGGCTTCGTCGAGCTCGTCGAGCCGCGCCCCAGCAAGGGTCAGCGCCTCACCATCCGCGTGGCGGCGCTGGAGAAGCACGAGACGCATGCAACGCCCTATCGCGTCCGCGTGCGCACGATGAGCGAGGCGCAGGCGCTGGAGCCCGGCGATGCGGTGCGCCTCAAGTCGACGCTGAGCCCGCCGCCGGGGCCCGCGCTTCCGGGAGACTACGATTTCGCGCGCGCCGCCTGGTTCCAGGCGCTTGGCGCCGTCGGCTACGCGACCTCGGCGCCCGAGATCGTGGCAAACCTGTCCGAGCCACCGCTGTCGCTGCAGGTCATCGCCGCAATTGCGCGCGTGCGCCAGGCCATCGGCCGGCGCGTCGTCGAAGCGCTACCGGGACAGACGGGCGCCATCGCCAACGCCCTGATCACAGGTGAGCGGGGCGCCATCTCGGAGTCGACCAACCAGGCCTTTCGCGAACTCCGGGCTATTCCACATCCTCTCGATCTCCGGACTGCACATGGTGATCATGGCGGGTGCCGTATTCTTCTGCATCCGCCTGGCGCTGGCCGCCGTGCCGGCGATCGCCTTGCGCTACCCGATCAAGAAATGGGCGGCAGCCGGGGCGATGGTCGGCGCCTTCGGCTACCTGATGATCTCGGGGGCTGCCTTCGCCACCGTGCGCTCCTACATCATGATCTCCATCATGTTCCTGGCGGTGATGCTCGACCGGCCCGCCGTGGCGCTGCGCAATGTCGCCCTTGCGGCGCTGGCGATCCTGCTGGTTTGGCCGGAGAGCCTGTTCGATCCGGGCTTCCAGATGTCGTTTGCCGCGGTGGTGGCGCTGGTCTCGGCCTACGAGTGGCTGCGCGGACGCACGGAGGAAGGCCGCCGCATCACGATGCGCGGGGCTCTGCGCGACGCCTTGATGTTCTTCGGCGGCATCGTCGCCTCGACGCTGATCGCGGGGTTCGCGGTGGCTCCGTTCGGCATCTACCATTTCCATAACACGCAGCAGTTCGCCATCCTCGCCAACCTCGTCGCGATTCCGATCTGCAACATCGTCGTGATGCCGGCGGCGCTGGCGACGCTGGTGGCGATGCCGGCAGGCCTGGAGGCCGGACCGCTATGGGTGATGGGATGGGGCATCGAGGCGATGGTTTGGTGCGCCGCCTGGGTCGCCAGCCTGCCGGGGGCCGTCGGCCGCGTGCCCGCCATTCCGACTTTCGCGTTCGTGCTGATGGTCGTGGGCGGACTGTGGTGCGCGCTGTGGAGCACGCGCTGGCGCATGCTGGGCGTCGTGCCCATCGCACTGGGTCTCATGCTGGCACCGACGGGACGCCGTCCGGACGTGCTCGTCGGGCGCGGGGCCGCGCTGGTCGCGGTGCGCACGGCAACCGGCGACCTGTCTGCGCTCGCGGGCCGTGGCTCCAGCTTCGAGCTGGCCCGTTGGCTCGAGCATGACGGCGACGGCCGGCCGCAGACCGAGGCAGCGAAGGCCTCGGCGTTCCGCTGCGACCCGCACGGCTGCACGGCGCGCGTGAAGGGCATGCTGCTGGCGGTCGCCAATACGCCGGTCGCGTTGCGTGACGACTGCACGGCCGCATCCATCCTGGTCCTGAGGTTCGCGCGCCCCAAGGGCTGCAGCCCGCCGGGCACGGCGATCGACGCCGAGGCACTCGGAGCGAAAGGTGCGCATACACTCTTCATTGAAGGCGGCCGGATCCGCGTCGAGACCGTAGCCGACACGCGCGGCGACAGGCCCTGGGCGCCACGGCTCGCCAAGGACGATCCCCCGGTGCCCGATCCTGCCGACGACGATTGGCCCGCACGGGGACGGCGGCTGCCGTGAGGTCGCTGCCGCTTCGGGCCCGGGCGATTCAGGTGGGAGGTTCCCAACCGCCTGCGCGGCCATCGGAAAATTGCCATGATCGGCTCCTAACCTAATGCCTTGATTTTGATCGGGGCTTTCATGGATCAATCGGCGCGCCAAATGGAGAGTGCGATCGCTTCGAGGGCACCCTTGCCGCTTGCGCGGTCGCATGAGCCGGTCAGCGTGGGCCTCAACGCAGCGATCCTCGCCGTGCGCGGCGACGAGCCGGTGGTCGCGGTGGTGACGGCGCCGCACGGAAGCCGCGAGGGGGATGGTGCCCTTCCCTGCGGTCCGTTCTCGCCTCGCCAGCATAAGACGCTGGAGGGCGGCTTGCGATTCTGGGTGCGCCAGCAGACCGGCATCGAGCTGGGACTAGCCCGGCAGATCGGCACGCTCGGCGATTGCAGCACCGCTGGGGAGGGACCGCAAGTCGCCGATACGCACGTGCTGTCCGTTTGCTATCTGGCACCTGTCCGGCCCACGCAGTGCGACGACCGGGACGGCGCGGCCTGGCGCAGCTGGTACGCGTATTTCCCTTGGGAGGACTGGCGCCGCGGCAAGCCCCGATGCCTGACCGAGGTGATCGAGCCGCGTCTCGAGGCGTGGGCTGCATCGGCGCCCGCCGACTGCTTGGCTCACGTGCCAAGCAATTCGATGAACCGAGGCCAGCGCCTGCGCATCGCCTTCGGCCGCGACGGCGCGGCTTGGGACGAGGAAAAGGTGCTCGAGCGTTACGAGCTGCTGTCCGAGGCCGGGCTTGCCGGCGAGGGCGTCGAAACCGCCGGTGAAGGCGCATCGCTGCCGAGGCTGTCCCACCCGGTGCTCGGCGATCATGCGCGCGTGCTCGCAAGCGCCATCGGCGAGCTCAGGCGCAGCGTCAAGTGCGAGCCGATGATCTTCGAGCTGATGCCCGACGTCTTCACCCTCTTCGAGTTGCAGAAGACGGTGGAGGCCATCCTCGGCCCGCACCTGCACAAGCAGAACTTCCGCCGCCTGGTGGAGGGCGGTGGGCTGGTCGAGCCGACCGGAGATCACCGGCTGCACACCGGCGGTCGGCCGGCCCGGCTCTACCGCTTCCGTCGCGACGTGCTGCTGGAGCGCCTCGCTCCCGGCGTCCGCGTCAAGGCCGGACGCAGCTGATCCGCGGCCAGTGCCGGGGGTACCGTCGATCCTCTCCCGACATTCCGCGCCGCAGGATTGTCCGTGTATGATCAAATCTCGGGTAGGCGCTTGAAACGGCCACAGTTGCGGCCTTAATCATCGCTGCGCGCCTGACGCTGTCCGGCGCCTCGTAGCGGAACGTCACATGCCTAAAGTCATTGCCATCTGGGGCATTCTCGCCATCGTCTGCGCCGTCATCGGTGGCGTCGTTGCCGGGGCGAAAGGGCGCGACCACTCTTTCTGGGCGGCCTGGAGCTTCCTGTTTCCGCCGATCCTGCTCGTGCTCATGCTGATGCGGACCCACAAGGGGCCGCGTCCGCATAAGCCCGGTCTCGACGAGCTCGAGGAGCGAGGCACTTAGGCGGATTGCTACGTCGCCGCTGCCCCGTGTGCGGCGAGGAGGGCGGCGATCTCCGCCCGCATCCCGTCGACACCGCCGCCGGTCTGCGAGGAGGTGGCCAGCACCTGCCCGTAGGCTGCCGCGTGCGTCGCAAGCTCGCCCTGCAGCGTCGCCACTGCCTCGGCGAGGCGCGGCGGCTTGATCTTGTCGCCCTTGGTCAGCACGGCCTGGTAGGACACCGCCGCCTCGTCCAGCAGCGCCATCATGGCCCGGTCGGGGCTTTTCAGCCCGTGGCGCGCATCGATGAGCAGGAACACGCGCAACAGCGTCACGCGACCACGCAGGTAGTCGCGCACCAGCTTGGTCCAGGCCTCGACCTTCGCCTTCGGCGCCTCGGCGAAGCCGTAGCCCGGCATGTCGACCAGATAGAGCGCGAGGCCGGGCGTCTCGAAGAAGTTGAGCTCCTGCGTGCGCCCGGGCGTGTTCGAGGTGCGCGCCAGTCCACGCCGCTTGACGAGGGAGTTGATCAGGCTCGACTTGCCGACGTTGGAGCGCCCCGCCAAGGCAATCTCGTGCCGGTCCGCTGCGGGCAGGAATTGCAGCTCCGGCACGCTCTTGACGAACTGCCACGGCCGATTGAACAGCGCCTCGCCGGCGGCCAGCTCGTCAGGCGTGAACTGGGCAGGCTCCGGAGTGCTCATGGCTGGGGCCCGGCGCTACGCGCCTTCCTTGCCCCGCAGGATCTCGCGTGCTGCATCGATCCTGGCCGCAATCGCGTGGTCGGAACCGTTGAGCCCGCCTTTCTGCCGCTTCAGCTCCTGCTCGGCCAGGGCTGCATCGATCTCCTTCTCCGACGCGTCCGGCTCCAGGCCCAGTGCGTGCAGCGCCTGCTCGCGCGTCATGGTCTCGCGGCGGGCCTCGTTCGCCGCGCGTGCGGCGCCGACCTTCTTGTTGTCGTTGGCGCCTTTGCCGTCGTCGCGCTTCAGCGCCTTGCTCATGGATTGCGGCAGCTTGCTGGACGCGCTGGCGAGGTGACCCTTGATCTTGCCCGCATCGAGCCCCTTCGCCGCCTGAAGCCGCGCCTTCCACTTGTCGGCGCCGAGGTTCTTCCAGAGGTGGACCTCGGTGTTGTTCTTTCGCATGATCGTGTACTGCTGCAGCAGCGACAGCACGTTGTTCCAGGCCCAGTAGATCACCAGGCCGGACGGGAACGATGCCAGCATGAAGGTGAAGATCACCGGCATCCAGTTGAAGATTTTCTGCTGCACGGGGTCGGGCTGCTGCGGGTTCAGCTGCATCTGCACCCACATCGTCATGCCCATGATCAGCGGCCACACGCCCACGTGCAGCATGTCGGGCACGTGGTAGGGCAGCAGGCCGAACAGGTTGAACAGCGAGGTCGGATCGGGCGCGGACAGGTCCTTGATCCAGCCGAAGAACGGCGCCTGCCGCATGTCGATGGTGACGAACAACACCTTGTAGAGCGCGAAGAATACCGGGATCTGCAGGGCGATCGGCAGACAGCCCGCCATCGGGTTGATCTTCTGGTTCTTGTAGAGCGCCATCAGCTCCTGCTGCTGCTTGACGCGGTCCTCCTTGAAGCGTTCGCGGATCTTCTCCATCTCCGGCTGCAGCTTCTTCATCTTGGCCATCGAACTCGTAGCTCTTGTTGGCCAGCGGGAAGAACGCGCCCTTGACGAGAACGGTGGTGGCGAGGATGGCCAAGCCGTAGTTGCCGAGTGCCTGGGACAGCCAGTGCAGCAGCTTGTAGAGCGGTTTGGTGATGAACCAGAACCAGCCCCAGTCGATCAGCAGATCGAAGTTCTTGGCCTGCAGCTTCTCCTGATAGGCCTCCAGAAGAGCCACCTGCTTGGCGCCGGCAAAGAGATTGCTGGTGCTGGAGGCCTGCCCGCCTGCGGGAATGGGCACGCCGGCCATCAGGAAGTCCGTCTGGAAGTATTCCCTGGCGCCCTTCGTGCCGCTGATCTTGGCATCGTAGGCGGTCTTCTGATTGGGAATGAGAGCCGAGCCCCAATACTTGTCGGTCATGCCGAGCCAGCCGCCGGTCTGCTTGAAGGTCTTGGTGCCCCCTTCCTTCAGGAGATCGGGATAGTTGGGCTCCTGCAGGCCGGCGTCTCCCATTACGCCGATCGGGCCCTCGTGCAGGATGTAGTAGCCTTCCGTCTTCGGCAGGCCGTGGCGGGAGATGAGGGAGAAGGGGTGCAGGACGATCTCGCCCGCGGTCTTGTTCTGCACCTCGTCCGTCACGGTGAACAGGTAGTCGGCATCGACTGCGATCGTGCGCCGGAATACGAGCCCTTGCCCGTTGTCCCACACCAGCGTCACCGGCGAGCTTGGCGTCAGCGGCGCGTCCTTCTCGGCGCGCCAGAGCGTGTCGCGGCCGGGCATGGGCTGGGTGACGCCGGGGCCCGCGACCCAGCCGTACTCGGCGTAGTAGGGGTGTGGCGCGCCGGACGGCGAGAATAGCTCGACGTTTGCCGACTTCGGGTCGACGGTCTCGTGGTATTTGACCAGCACCAGATCGTCGATCCGCCCGCCTGTGAGCGAGATCGAACCGCGCAGGCTCGGCGTCTCGATGCGCACGCGCGGAGCAGTCTCGATTGCGGCGGCACGCGTAGCGGCTGGCGCCATCGGCGCCGCCGAAGGCACTCCGGCGCCCGGCTGCGGGGCTGCTCCGGGGGTACCGACCGGGGCCGTATTCGGCGTGCCCGGCTGCACCTGGCTCTGCTCCTGCAGGGCGCGCTGCCTGCGCTCCTGGTCTTCCTTCAGCTTGGGTCCGGCATAGAACACCTGCCAGATCAGCAGTACGCCCACCGACAGCACGATGGCGAGAAGGAGGTTCTTCTGATTGTCCTGGTCCATGGGCCCTTCAGCGCTTCCTGTTTGGCGTCTTCCGCGGGGTTCCGGCCTACCGCACCCGAGCCGGCGCGCGATGCACGCGCGCGAACGCCTTTGCGAGTTCGCCCACGAGGGCCGCGAACTCCGACGTGAGCGCCGGGCGGCGCGCGATCAGCACGTAGTCGAATTCGCGTCTGGCGTGATCCGGCGCCGTGTCCTTGATCGCCGCCTTGAGCCGCCGCCTGATGCGATTGCGCTCGACGGCCTTGCCGACCTGCTTGGTGACCGTAAACCCGAACCGCGGCTCGTCCGCCGTCGGCAGGGCGCGGTCCTCATTGGCGCGCGCCTTCGCCTCGAGGACGAAGGCGGGAGTCGCGCATCTCGCACCCTTGCGGACCCGCAGGTACTCGGCGCGCTTTTTCAGCGTCGTCACGCGCGCGGGGGTGCCTTTCGCTGCCTTCGCCCTGGCCATGCACCACCCATCGCTGCGGCTGCCGCCTCATGCAGACAGGCGCTTGCGGCCCTTCGCGCGCCTGCGGGCCACGACCGCGCGGCCGCCCACGGTTGCCATGCGGTGGCGAAATCCATGCCGGCGCTTGCGCACGAGCCTGCTCGGCTGGTAGGTCCGTTTCACGTCGGGTCTCCGTTTGGTATCAAGCCCTTGCGGGATCGTATGGGGGAATGTCGCCGTGGGTGCCGGCAACCGGCCCGGTCGGCAGGAGGGCGCAATCCGCACCCCGTAGCCGATTGAAGTCGCCGCGCTTATAGGATTGGGGCCGGGCCAAGTCAATCCGACGCGAAATCCGGCGCTGGCGGCCGAAACCCATCAAATCTTTTCGCTTTCTCTCACGTGTGCTTGACAGCTGCACCAATTGGGGGTGGCAACTCTTACTTTCGCTGTAGCTTGAGTCCTCCCTCAACCCTCACCGCAGCCTCGACTGCAACCCGATGAACGGCAAGATCCCCCTGAACCAGGTGCCTGGCTGCCACGACGGGCCCCCTGGAGGGATCGACGGCGGACTTCTGTGCGCCGCAGACGGGAGGCCCTCCAAGGCGGCTCGTTCCAGGCTCAGAACATGGCAGCGCCTGGCGCCGCTCGTCGTGGTTGTCGCGGTGACGGCGCTGGTGTTCCTCATGGGCTGGCACCGCGAGGTCACCGCCGAGAACATCGTGGCGCTCCGCGACCGCTTTCATTTCATCCTGGCCGAGCACCGCATTGCATCGGTGGTCGCCTATGTCGCGATCTATGCCGTCCTGGCGTCCCTCAGCCTGCCTGGCTGCCCGATCGTGACGGCGACCGGCGGCTTGCTGTTCGGCTGGCTGATCGGCGGCACGGCCGCCGTGATCGGCGCGACGGTGGGAGCCACTGTGCTGTTCCTGATCGCGAGGTCGGCGGTCGGAGGCATTCTGAGTGAACGGACCGCGCCCTGGCTCGCCAAGCTTCGGCAGGGGTTCAAGGACGACGCTCTGAGCTATCTCCTGTTCCTGCGCCTTGTTCCAGCCTTCCCGTTCTGGTTTGTGAACATCGCGCCGGCGGTTCTCGGCGTCCCCCTCAAGACCTACGTGATAGGCACCTTTTTCGGTATCATCCCAGCTACGTTCGCGTTCGCGTCGGCAGGAGCGGGGCTCGACAGCGTGATCATAGCGGCCAAGGCCGATTATGCGAGATGCGTATCCGAAAGTGGGGCGGCGGCCTGTAGCCTGTCGATCCATGCAAGCTCGCTCGTGACGAAGGAGTTGCTGTTGGCGTTGTTGCTTCTCGGCGTCGTTGCGCTCATTCCTGTCGCTCTCAGGAGGTGGAGGACCAGCCATGCAGCAGCCAAGTGACGGCGCAGCCGGCTTGATGCGCGTCCGCCCCGGCGACGGGACTGCGGTGACGGTCGCACCCAAGGCCGGCCCGGTCGTCGGTGCCAGCACGGGCGGCGGCGAGATGCGCGCTGACCTGTGCGTCATTGGCGCCGGCGCCGGTGGCCTCACCGTCGCGGCCGGTGCGGCACAGCTCGGCGTGTCGGTCGTCCTGATCGAGAAGCACAAGATGGGCGGGGACTGCCTCAACTATGGATGCGTCCCTTCCAAGTCGCTGATCGCAGCCGCCAAGCGCGCGCATCTCATGCGCACCTCCGCCCCGTTCGGCATCGTGCCGACCAACCCGACCATCAGCTACAAGGGCGTGCACGATCATATTCATGGCGTGATCGCCGCGATCGCCCCCAACGACTCGGCGGAACGGTTCACCGGCCTCGGCGTCAAGGTGATCCGCGCCGCGGCACAGTTCATCAGCCGCGACACGGTGCTGGCTGGCGACCAGCGCATCAAGGCGCGGCGCTTCGTCATCGCCACCGGCTCCTCGCCGGCGGTGCCGCCCATTCCAGGGCTCGAGGGCGTGCCATATTTCACCAACGAGACCATCTTCGACAACAAGTCCCAACTCGACCACCTGATCGTCATCGGCGGCGGACCCATCGGGCTGGAGCTGGCGCAGGCCTATCTGCGCCTGGGCAGCCGCGTCACCGTGCTGGAAGCCATGAAGGCGCTCGGCAAGGACGATCCGGAAATGTCCGAGGTGGTCCTGAAGCATCTGCGCGCCGAGGGCATGGAGATCCGCGAGGGTGCGCTGGTCGAGCGCGTCACCGGCGGGGCGCGTCTGATCGACGTTCACATCTCCGAGGCAGGTGCGCCGGCCATCGTCCAGGGCACGCATCTGCTGGTCGCGACGGGGCGTGCCCCCAATGTGGCGAGCCTCAATCTGGAGGCCGCCAGCATCAAGTACGACAAGCGCGGGATCCAGGTGAGCAAGGGCCTCGTCACCTCGAACTCACGCGTGTTCGCCATCGGCGACGTGATCGGCGGCCCGCAGTTCACGCACGTCGCCAACTACCACGCCGGCATCGTCCTGCGCCGGGCCCTGTTTCGCCAGCCGGCGACAGTCGACGGCGATATCATTCCCTGGGCGACATTCACCTCCCCCGAGCTCGCCCAGGTGGGCCTCACCGAGGACATGGCGAGGAAGCGCAGCGGGCGCGTGCGGGTCTATCGTTGGCCCTACCACGAGAACGACAGGGCCCAGACCGAGCGGGCGGCGGAAGGCTTCGTCAAGGTCGTGACGGACCCCAAGGGCCGCATTCTGGGCGCCAGCATCGTTGGCGAGCACGCCAGCGAGCTGATCCAGATGTGGTCGCTGGCCGTATCCCAGGGGCTCGATATCAAGGCCATGACGCAATGGATTTCACCCTATCCGACGTTTTCCGAGATCAACAAGCGCGTCGCCAACGGCTATTATGCGACGGCGGCCGCTAACCCCTTGGTGCGCAAGGTGGTCGGCTGGCTGCGAAAGCTCGGATGAGCACGTCATGAGACGAGCGAGACAGGGGCTTGGCACGCGATAGCATCGAAGAGGCCCTGGCCTGGTCGGCCAGGCTCTGGCAGCGCGCCAAGCGCATACGGTCTCCGCTGTCGGCAACGGCGGAGCGGCGCGGGCTCGGCTTGTCCGCGAAACTGCTGCTCCTCACAATCAGTTTCGTGATGCTCGCCGAGGTGCTGATCTTCGTGCCCTCGGTCGCCAACTTCCGCATCAGCTGGCTGAACGACCGGCTCACCGCCGCCCAGCTCGCCGCGCTGGCGGCCGAGGCGGTGCCCGGCGGCGTCGTGCCGGACGCGCTGCGTGCCGAGCTCCTGCGTACGGCCCAGGTGCGCGCGGTCGCGCTCAAGCGCAGCAACGAGCGTCGCCTCGTGCTGCCGGCGGATGCGGCCTCGCAGATCGACGACACCTTCGATTTCCGCGCCAGCGCGCGCGGCCGCGGAATGGGCAACGAGCTCGCATTGCGCCTGCGGCTCATCGGCGAGGCGCTCAGCGTCTTCTGGGCCCGCGAGGGCCGCTTCATCAGGGTGATCGGCGAGCCCGGCATGGGCGCCGGAGACTTCATCGAGGTGGTGCTCCCGGAAGCGCCGCTGAAGGCGGCCATGATCCGCTACGGCCTCAACGTGCTGGGGCTGTCGGTGATCATCTCGGTGATCACCGCCGCTCTGGTCTATTTCGCCCTCAACGGCCTGCTGGTGCAGCCGATCATGCGCATCGCCCGCAACATGCTGCGCTTCAGCCAGAACCCCGAGGACGCCAGCCGCATCATCGTGCCCACGCCGCGTCGCGACGAGCTCGGCACCGCCGAGCGCGAGCTTGCCCATATGCAGGGCGAGCTGGCGCAGACCCTGCATCAGAAGAGCAGGCTCGCCGCGCTGGGGCTCGCCGTGAGCAAGATCAATCACGACCTGCGCAATATGCTGGCCAACGCCCAGCTGATCTCGGACCGCCTCAGCAGCCTGCCCGATCCGGCGGTGCAGCGCTTTGCGCCCAAGCTGATCGCCTCGCTCGGGCGCGCCATCAATCTCGCCGACAGCACGCTGAAATTCGGCCGCGCCGAGGAATCGCCTCCCCGGCGCGAGCTGACGCCCCTGCGTCCGCTGGTGGAGGAGGTCGGCGACGGGCTCGGGCTGCCTCGCGACGGCGCCGTCGACTGGACCATCGAGATCGACGACGCGCTGCGCGTGGATGCCGATCGCGACCAGCTGTTCCGCGTCTTGAGCAATCTCACCCGCAACGCCCTGCAGGCCATCGAGCAGCAGGACGGCGCAAGCGCGGGAGGCCACATCAAGGTCGCCGGGCTGCGCAACGGCAAGCAGGTCACCATAGAGGTCAGCGACAACGGCCCGGGCGTGCCGGAGAAGGCGCGCGCCCACCTGTTCCAGGCCTTCCAGGGCTCGGCGCGCAAGGGCGGGACAGGCCTCGGGCTCGCGGTGGCGCAGGAGCTGATAAACGCGCACGGCGGGGTGATCAGGCTGCGCGACACCGGCAAGGGCGCGACCTTCGAGCTCGAGATCCCCGACCGCGGCGGGTGAGGGCGATGACGCCGGCGGGGGCAAGACCACAGATCTTCGACCTAGCCATCATCGGTGGTGGCATCAACGGCTGCGGCATCGCCCGCGACGCTGCCGGACGCGGGCTGTCGGTGTTCCTGTGCGAGATGGGCGACCTCGCCGGCGGCACCTCGTCGCGTTCCACCAAGCTGATCCACGGCGGCCTGCGCTACCTCGAGCAATACGATTTCCGTCTCGTGCGCGAGGCCCTCACCGAGCGCGAGGTGCTCTGGCGCATCGCCCCGCACATCGTGCGTCCCCTGCGCTTCGTGCTGCCGCATCAGGCGGGCCTTCGGCCTGCCTGGATGCTGCGCGCCGGCCTCTTCCTCTACGATCATCTCGGGGGGCGGCAGCGCCTGCCCGGCACCCGCGTGCTCGATCTCGCGACCGACAGTGCCGGTGCGCCGCTGAAGCCCGGCGTCTTCACCACCGGCTTCGAGTATTCCGACTGCTGGGTCGACGACGCCCGCCTCGTCGTCCTCAACGCTCGCGACGCGGCCGAGCGCGGCGCCACCATCCGCACGCGCACGCGCGCTGTCGCCGCATCGCGTGCGCAGGACACGTGGCAGCTCACCGTCGCGGATGCCGGCTCCGGCAGGCGCGAGACCATTGCCGCGCGCGTGCTCGTCAACGCCGCCGGCCCGTGGGTCGAGGAGGTCTCGGCCGTCGGGCTGGGGCGCAACGAGCCGGGGCAGGTTCGGCTGGTGCAGGGCTCCCACATCGTGGTCGCCAAGCTCTTCGATCACGACCGTGCCTACATCTTCCAGCGCCCCGACGGCCGCATCGTGTTCGCCATTCCCTACGAGGGCGAGTTCACGCTGATCGGCACCACCGATCGCGACTACGCGGGCGATCCCGCCGCGGTCTCGGCTAGCCCCGAGGAGATCGCCTACCTTTGCGAGGCCGCCAGCGCCGCGTTCGCGCGCAGCGTGCTGCCGGCCGACGTGGTTTGGACCTACTCTGGCGTGCGCCCCCTCCACGACGACGGCGCCGGCGAGGCCAAGGCCGCCTCGCGCGACTACGTGCTGGAGCTGGACGCCAAGCCGGGCGTCGCCCCGCTGCTGTCGATCATCGGCGGCAAGATCACGACCTATCGCCGGTTGGCCGAGGCCGTGCTGGAGCGGCTGGCGGCGCACCTGCCCTCGCGCCAGGGACTGGCGGCCGGCTGGACGGGCACCACGCCGCTGCCCGGTGGCGAGTTCGACCCCGACGAGCTGTCCGCTCTGACCCAGCGGTTGGTGCGCAGCTATCCGTTCCTGGATCAGTCCCACGCCGCCCGTCTCGTCCGCGCGTACGGCGCCCGCGCGGCGCGCATACTCGGCAAGGCCAGATCGGCGGTCGAATTGGGCCGGGATTTCGGGGCCACGCTGACCGAGGCCGAGGTGCGCTACCTCATCGAGCAGGAATGGGCCGCCACGGCCGACGACATCCTGTGGCGCCGCACCAAGCTCGGCCTGCACCTGTCCCGCGATCAGGCCGCCGCACTCGAAGACTGGATGCGCGCAAGCAATCAGCCCGGCCGCCGCCTCGCCGCACGCCGACTGAGAGCGGGCGCCGGCCGCCTCATCAAGCGGGCAGCACCCGAGAACCAAAATTCAGGGCCTCCTCGAGTCGCCGGGCATAGCCGAGCAGCTCCGCGTCGCCATGCGGCCGGCCGACCAGCTGTACGCCAACCGGCAGTCCCTCGCGCGTCAGACCACAAGGCAGCGAGATGGCGGGACAGCCCGTGAGGGTGATTACGAAGGTGAGGAACATCCAGTCGATGTACGTCGTCAGCTTTTCGCCCGCGATCTCCGTGGGGAACCGCTGCTCGACCGGGAAGGGCGGCACTGCCACCGTGGGGCAAACCAGCAGGTCGTGGTCGTCGAAGAAGCGCGCGACGCGGTGGAACAGGGCATTGCGGTCGCGCATCGCTCCAATGATTTCGGCCGCGGTCAGCGCCTGACCCTTCTCGATGTTCCAGACGATATCGGGGTTGATGCGCGATCGCTCATGGGGAAGGAGGTTTCCGCGCACATCGGCAAACAACAGCGCGCGCAGCACCTGGAAGCTCTCGATCGAGCCGGAGAAATCCGGTACGTCGTCGTCGATCACACAGCCCATGTCGGCGAAGCGCAGTGCGGCTGCCTGGCAGATGGCGGCAACCTCCGGGTCCACGCTGCGCAGCCCCAGGTTGGCGCTGAACCCGATACGGCCCGGCGGCCGACCCCGGCGCATCGCCGCCTGATAGCCGCCGGCTGGGGGCGGCCGGGACAGCGGGTCGTGGCCGGTGGGCATCGCCATGGCGTCCAGCATCAGCGCCAGGTCGGATACGGAGCGCGCCATCGGGCCCTCGACCCACAAGCTGTCGAATGCCGGGAGGCCATCGCCGCGCGGCACGACGCCGGGGCTCGGCCGAAGCCCGACAATGCCGCAGAAGCTGGCCGGGATGCGCAGCGACCCGCCGAGGCAGGAGCCGTTGGCGAGCCACACCTCACACGCAGCCAATGCCGCGGCGGCGCCACCCGAAGAGCCGCCGGCCGTGCGCCCCAGGTCCCAGGGATTGCGGGTGACGCCCCATACCGGGTTGAAGGTATGGCTGCCTGCGAATTCGGGCACATTCGACTTGGCCAACGGGATCGCGCCGCTGGCCCGGAGGGTGGCAACCGTGCGGTCGTCCTCCTCGGCGCGGTGGTTGGCGAAGATCGGCGAACCGGCAGTCGTGAGCTGGCCGCGCACATCATTGTAGTCCTTCACCGCGACCGGCAGCCCGGCCAGCCACCCCGGGTGGTCCTTGGCCTCGTATCGGAAGGCGCGTGCCTGGGCCCGGGCGTCATCGAGGAAGCGGATCGGCAGGGCGTTTATCCTGGGCTCGACCGCCTCGATCCGCGCAGCGGCGGCGTCCACCATCTCGAGGGGAGAGACCTCGCGCCGACGCAGTCGATCCACCGCCTCGGTTGCAGTCAGACGCCATAGCTCGGACATCTCCATAACCTCCCTTTAGTACCCCTGCGTTTGGTGCTAACTCACCGACGCCCTTGCAGGCGAACCGATAGCATTCGGCGCGCTCGCCGAGTATCCCGCAACATTTCCCGCCACACATCGCACAGAGTTGGGCGCGCGACCCACCGCCTGAGAGGGAAGCATGATTTCGGCTCGGCTCGCCGCATCGTCGTTTGTCCTGCTCTGGAGCTCATCCTTCATCGCGGCAAGAGTGGGCTTGTGGTACCTGTCACCGTTGCTGTTCGTGGCCGTTCGCCTTGCGGGATGCGCAGTGGTGTTGACGGCGATGATGCTCGTATTGCGCCGGTCATGGCGTCCGCTCGGCCAATGGCGATGGCTGCATTGCGCCGTTGCCGGTGCCCTGTTGAACGGCGTCGGACTTATGGGGCCGCATGTCGGCCTGCTGAAGGTGCCGGCAGCGCAGATTGCACTCGTGCAATCCCTGACGCCAATTCTTGCCGCGGCCTTTGGCGTGGTATTCCTTCGCGAGGCCCTGAGCAGACGGCAATGGTTCGGCATGGTTCTGGGCCTGGCAGGCGTCGGGCTCGTGGTCGGCCAGGCAGCCCTGGAGAGCCCTACTCGGCTGGATGGTCTCTTGCTGACCCTCGTTGGTGTTGTGGGATTGGTTGCCGGAACGCTTTACTTCGGACGATTTTGCCGAGGCGTGCCCCTTCTTGAAGGTGCAACAGCTCAATTCCTATCGGCGGCACTCGTCTCCGGTCTGTGCGCCTGGCTGCTGGAGACGCCTGTTGCAGAATGGACGGAGGTCGCACTCGCCGCCGTTGCGTGGAACACCTTCATGGTCTCGCTGGGGGGGATGGCGCTATACTTTCTCATGCTGGCGCGTGGCACCGCCGCTCGCACGACTGCGAATTTCTATCTCGTCCCCGGCACAGCAGCCGTGCTCGCATGGCTCCTGCTCGGGGAACGGCTCAGCCCGATCGCCGTCGCGGGGCTGATCGTGGCCTCCGCTGGATGCTGGCTCGTCAGCTCCTTGCCCGCTGTAACCCGAACGGCGGCGGTTGGCCCGCGATCTGACGACGAAGGGAAGGCAAACCCATGATATCCGCGCGCATCACCTCGTTGGAGCCGTCGGGCTACAGGAGGTCGCCTTGGAAGAACGGCGGTGGCGTCACCATAGATATCGCCGAAGCCAATCGCGCGGGTCATGCTCCCGGAGATTGGGCAGGCTTGCTCTGGCGGTTCGGCCGGACTGCGATCGTGGCGCCAGGTCCGTTTTCCGATCTTGCCGGTTGCGACCGCGCCCAAGTCGTCGTGCGCGGCGAAGGCCTCGTGCTCGAGTTGCCCGAAGGGGAGATCGACGTACGCAAGGCGTGGGCGCCGGTGCGCTTCCGCGGCGAGGACAAGATCACCAGCCGGCTGGAATCCGGCCCGGTCGAGGTCGTCAACCTGATTGCAGACCGAGCCTCGTTGGAGATCGACTTGGCGGTCCTGTCGCCAGGCTCGGAACGCCATTGCGTTCCAGGCACGCACATCCTGTACGCCGCCGATGGCATGACCAGCATCGCGATCGGCGGCGAGAGCCACCGCCTCGCACCGGAGCACGCACTGAGGCTCGATGTCTCGGAGGCAACCCGAATTTCTCAAGTCGCGGGTGCGCGCGTCTTGCTTGCTTCGATCATGCAGCGCGGCGCCTGACAGCCATCAAGCCGCGCGGGTGCCGCCCTGGCCGATCGCGTCGTCGCTGCACCACCGCTCGAGCAGACGATGCAGCTCCTCCCGGTCGAAGGGCTTGGCGAGGTAGTCGTCCATGCCGGCCTCGAGACAGCGGCGGCGGTCCTCGTCGAAGGCGTTGGCGGTGACGGCGATGATCGGTGGGCAGGAGGCTCCGCCATCTTCCTGCGCGGCGAACAGGACCTTGATGGCGCGGGTCGCCTCCAGACCGTCCAGCACCGGCATGTGCGCATCCATCAGGACGATGTCGTAGGGCTGCTCCACGCCGTCGAGCACGCGCCGGAACGCATCGACCGCCTCCCGGCCGTTGATGCAGTGCTGGACCTTGCAGCCCACCTTCTCGAGCATGCGCCGCGCCAGCAGCGCGTTGATGTCGTTGTCCTCGACCAGCAGGACCGATGGGGAGGCGAGGAACCGTGTCGGACGCGAGGGCTTGGTGGTGGACGGCACCGGCTCGGGCTCGTAGTTGGCGCCGAGGTGCGTCAGCACGGACTGCGGCCGGACCGGGCGCACGAGATAGGCATCGAAGCCGGCATCGCGGAACCGGATGAAATCCGCCTTTGCCGCCGTATCCAGGACGATGACGCCCTGCACCCCGCCCGCCGTCACTGCCCGAGCATGGGCCAGCAGCCGGCTGGCCGCCTCGTAGCCGCTGCGGCCGTCGACGATCACCCGCGTGAAAGGTTCGCCCGCCCTCGCCGCCCCGGTCGCCATGTCGGCCGCGCATGCGATCGTGCTCTCTTCCGACGGAATGGCGGCGCCCTCGAGCGAAAGACGCAATGCCCGGCGCTCGATGGCGCGGTCGAGCGCGAGCAGCACATGTTGCGATGCCGCGGCCGGCACCTCGACGAGCTCCGCGGCGATGGCCGCGTTGGGCGCCAGCTTGAGCCGCAGCGTGGCCGTGAACGTCGAGCCGGTGCCGGGCGTACTCGCCACCAGGATGTCGCCTCCCATCGCGCGCGCCAGACGGCGGGAAATGGCGAGCCCCAGTCCGGTACCGCCCTGGCGGCGGCGCACGGCATCCTCGGCCTGCTCGAACTCGGAGAACAGGGCGGGCAGCAACTCGGCCGAGATGCCCATGCCGGTATCCTCGACCGCGATGTCGATCTCTACGTCGTCCTTCCCAGCGTCCGGCCTTGTGTTGGGTGACTTGCCCACCGTCACCAGCACGCCCCCGGTGTCGGTGAACTTGATGGCGTTGCCGAGCAGGTTGGTCACGATCTGGCGCACGCGCACCTCGTCGCCGAGCAGCGGCCGCGGCAGCGCCGGGTCGACTGCCCAGGCCACCTCTATGCCCTTCTCGTAGGCCTTCGGCGCCAGCAGCTCGACCACGCCCTGCACGCACTCGTCGACCGCCAGCGGGGCGGAGTTGAGCTGCAGCTTGTCGGCCTCGATCTTGGAGAAGTCGAGGATCTCGTCGATCAGCGTGAGCAGCGTGCGCGCCGACCGCTCGATGGCGTGCGCGTAGGTGTGCTGCTCGGCGGACAGGTCCGTGTCGGAGAGCAGCGACGTCATGCCGAGGATGCCGTTCATCGGCGTGCGGATCTCGTGGCTCATGGCCGCCAGGAAGCGCGACTTGGCGCGGTTGGCCGCTTCTGCCTGCTTGCGGGCCTCCCGGAGGTCGGCCTCGGTGCGCCGCCGCTCCGTGATGTCGCGCCCGGAGCATTGCACCTCGGGAATGGCGGAATCGCCGCCCGCAACTGCGTGCTCCTCCCACTCGAACCAGCGGGGCCCACGCGCGGTCTCGATCTGCTGAACGTAGCGCTGCTGGCGCAGCTCGGAGTCGGGCGCCAGGGGAACCGCTTTGTCGCCGGCGAGGACGCGGGGGGCGAAGGCGCGCCCCAACATCGTGCCGCGCTCCAGCTCGAATATCCGGCAGAAGGCCTGGTTGACGAAGGTCAGGCGGCCTTGAGCATCGCGGCGCAATATGACGTCGGCCTGGTTGTCCAGCAGATCGCGGTAGCGAGCCTCGTTCTCGCGGATCTCCCACTGGATGTCCTTGAGCGCCTCGAGCCCCCGCTCCAGGCGCTCTCCGATGTCCATGAAGCGCTCGAACTCGGGGGATAGATCCCGCGCGTCGGCAGGCTCCACGCCAGGGGATGGCACCCCCTGCAGGGGGCTATCGTCTTTCCGTGCTTGTAGCCAGGATCGCACGCGACCCGGCAGGGTTCGGAGTGGAGACACGCTTGACGCACGCCTGTTTTATCGTTGACGCCTGTGACGGGCATGCAACCATAGCGCCGTTGAGAAACGCTTACCGACGTCGCCAAGGCGTCGACCGCAAGATCAGAAGGGGTGCGCGCAACCGCACATGTGCGGGGTTGGCGCGCAAGGAAACGGAAAGGTAACGACGATGGGTCCGCTCGCCGGTTTCCGTATCATCGAGATGGCCGGCATCGGCCCGGCACCGTTTGCCGCCACGCTACTCGCCGACATGGGCGCCGAGGTGATCCGCATCGATCGTCGGGAAGCGGCTGATCTGGGCCTCCCCGGCCGCGAGCCCAAGTTCGACGTGCTGCACCGGGGCCGCCGCTCGCTCGCGATCGACGTCAAGTCCGAGCAGGGGCAGGCCGTGGTCAGGCAGCTCGTGGGCAAGGCCGACGCGCTGATCGAGGGCTTCCGCCCCGGCGTCATGGAGCGGCTCGGGCTCGGGCCGGAGAAGCTCCTGGCGCTCAACCCCAAGCTGGTCTTCGGCCGCATGACCGGCTTCGGCCAGGACGGACCCATGGCGCAAGCGGCCGGCCACGACATCAACTATATCGCGCTCGCCGGCGCGCTGCATGCCATCGGCCGCAAGGGGCAGGCGCCGGTGCCGCCCCTGAACCTCGTCGGCGATTTCGGCGGAGGCGGCATGTTCCTGGCCTTCGGAGTGCTGTGCGGGCTTCTGGAGGCGCAGAAGTCGGGCAAGGGTCAGGTGGTGGACGCCGCCATGGTCGACGGCGCCGCCTATCTGCTGGCGGGGATCTACGGTCTCTACTCGCAGGGCAGCTGGGCCGACGAGCGCGGCGTCAACTTCGTCGATTCGGGTGCCCCCTGGTACGACGTCTACAAGACCAAGGACGGCAAGTGGCTGTCGGTCGGTGCCATCGAGACACGCTTCTACGAGGAACTGATCGAGAAGCTGGGTCTGGCCTCGGCGGGGCTGCCCAAGCAGCACGACCGCAAGGGCTGGCCCGTGCTGAAGGAGCGGTTCGCCGCGGCCATTGCCTCCAAGACGCGCGACGAATGGGAGAAGGTGTTCGAGGGCAGCGATGCCTGCGTCGCCCCAGTGCTGGCCATGGGCGAGGTCGAGAAGCATCCCCACAACGTGGCGCGCGGCACCTTCGTGCGGCGCGACGGCGTGCTCCAGCCGGGCCCCGCACCCCGCTTCTCCCGCACCAAGGCCGAGATGGGCCCCCCGGGCCGGCCGCGTGGCGCCGACAGCGAGGCCGTGCTCGCGGATTGGGGCTTTGCGGCCGCCGACATCGCCAAGCTGGCCAAGGCCGGTATCGTCGGGGCCGCATAGGCGGTAGATGTCTGACCCTCACCGGGTCAGGCAGCCAATCGCGAACGCGTCAGTGGCCCCGCCGCAATGGTGGCGGACCCGCAAGGCCTGACACCGACGCGACGCCAAGGCCCAGGCACTCAGCCCGACGGCGACAGGTGCTTCACGCGCGGGAGCACCTCCTTGGCCAGCAGCTCCAGCGAGCGCTGCCAAGCCTGGGGATGCTCGACGTAGTCGAAGCCGAATACGAGGAGATGGCCGAAGCCGCCGACCTCGCTGTGTATGCGCGCGATCTTCTCGGCAACCGTGGCCGGCGAGCCCACGATCCAGTTATGCCGCGCGCAGTACTCGGGCGTCACGTCGCTGTCGGGCACGTCTTGATCGTGCTTCAGGTACTGGAGGAACTCGAACTCCTTCAGCAATGGCAAGAAGTACTCGCGCATCATGCGGCCCATGTGCAGCCCGACCGACAGTCGCTGTGCCTCGGCGTCCGTATCGGCAACGAACACCTCGCGCACCATGCGCCATTGCGCGCGGTCAGGTTTGCGCCCGGTCTTGGCCGCGCCGGCTTCCACCGACTCCCAGTGGCTGGCGACGTAGGCCGGATTGAGATTGAGGCTCATCGGGATATAGCCGCGCTCGCCGGCGAGCTTCAGCGTGTCGGAGCCTTTCGACAGCCCCGCCACCCCGATCGGCGGGAACGGCTTCTGCAGCGGCTTGATGTGCGGTTTGAGGAAGCCGTACATCAGCTCGGGATTGCGCACGGTCCAGAACTTGCCGACGTGCTCGAACGGCTCGTTGGTGGACCAGAGCTTCAGGATGATGTCGAGCAACTCGCGCGTCATCTCGCGGTTGACGCCCTTCTCGCCGTCGACGTTGAACATGGCGAGGTCGCTCGGCAGGCCCGAGGCGGCAACGCCGAAGTTGAGGCGGCCACCCGAGATGTGATCGAGCATGGCCACGCGGTTGGCGAGCTCGGCTGGGTGGTGATAGGGCAGCAGGAAACCACCGGGTCCGAGCCGGATGCGCTTCGTCTGCAATAGCGCCTGCGCCACGAGCAGGTCGGGGGAGGGATGCGGCTCCCACGGCGCGGTGTGGTGCTCGCCGATCCAGCATTCCTTGTAGCCGAGGTCGTCGAGCCACCGGATCACCTGCAGGTCCCATTCGTGGCCGTCCTTCAGCGGCCTCTCGGGCGGATGCGAAGGCATGGTGAAATAACCGAGCTCCATCGTTTCCTCCTTCGGTCGGCCGGTTGACCGGCCTGTCAGTCACAGCCTCGGTCGCAGCCACTCGAGCCTTGCGACACGCTGTTCCTCTTTGGATTTCACTAGCCTGCACCGTTTTTTGTGACCGCGCCATGGCCTCTTCTTGCGCGTAGACCGGCGGATGAAGCGCGAACGCGGCAGTGAGGCCGCCGACGGCGGGTCGAGCCATGCTGGCAACCGGAATGGCATTGCATCCATCGGTGGGCCGGCGCTAAACCGAGTATGGGCACATTGCCGGCCGCACCGAGGATCGGCGCCCGATGGAGCGCAGCCATGAACCACAGCCTCAACCCCGCGCAGCAGGAGATCCGCGAGGCGATCCTCAAGATCTGCGCGCGCTTCGGCGACGACTACTGGCTCGCGAGGGACACCGACGGTGCCTTCCCGCACGACTTCCACAAGGCGCTCGCGGACGCCGGCTGGCTCGGCATCGCCATGCCCGAGGCTTACGGCGGCTCCGGGCTCGGTATCACCGAGGCCGCAGTCATGATGCAGGCCATTGCCGAGTCCGGCGCGGGGATGTCTGGCGCCTCAGCGGTGCACATGAACATCTTCGGGCTCCACCCGGTCGTGATGTTCGGAACCGATGACCAGAAGCAGCGCTTTCTGCCGCCCTTGATCGCCGGCAAGGAGAAGGCCTGCTTCGCGGTCACGGAGCCCAATACCGGCCTCGACACCACGCAGCTCAAGACCCGCGCCGTGCGGCACGGCAACGGCTACGCCGTGCACGGGCAGAAGGTTTGGATCTCGACGGCGCAGGTGGCCGAGCGCGTGCTCCTGCTCGCCCGCACCACGCCGCTGGAGGAGGTCAAGAAGCGCACCGAAGGTCTCAGCCTGTTCTATACCGCCTTCGATCGCGCCTACATCGAGGCGCGCGTCATCGACAAGATGGGCCGCAAGGCGGTCGACTCCAACCAGCTGTTCTTCGACGGCCTTCCCGTGCCCCTGGAGGATCGCATCGGCGAGGAGGGCAAGGGCTTCCAATACATTCTCCACGGCATGAACCCGGAGCGCATCCTGGTTGCCGCCGAGGCGATCGGCATCGGCCGTGCCGCGCTTGCCCGCGCCGCGCGCTATGCCAAGGAGCGCGTCGTGTTCGGCCGTCCGATCGGCCAGAACCAGGCGATCCAGCACCCGCTCGCCAAGTCCTGGATGGAGCTCGAGGCTGCCAACCTGATGATGCTGAAGGCGGCCGCGCTCTGCGACGCGGGCGAGCCCTGCGGCGTTGAGGCCAACGCTGCCAAATATCTCGCGGCCGAGGCCGGCTTCACCGCCTGCGAGACGGCCGTGCTGACCCACGGCGGCATGGGCTACGCCAAGGAGTTCCACGTCGAACGGCTGCTGCGCGAGGTGCTGATCGCGCGCATTGCGCCGGTCTCGCGCGAGCTCATCCTGTGCAACGTCGCCGAGAGGGCCCTGGGCCTGCCCAAGTCCTACTGAGGCTGCCGCAGTTGCTTCGGGGGTGCCACCCAAGTACCCGCACAATTGTTGAAAGTAGTGAACCGCAAGGCATGCCCGAGGGGGGACCTCCCCTCACGGCAGATACCCCTTCTCCAGATCGAGCGCCTGGCGCAGCAGCTCGCGGCCGGAGGCGTCGCTCAACGCGAGCGTCCAGGTCACGTTGGTGCCTTTGTCGAACGACGTGGTGGAGCGCAGCCGGACGCTGAGCGTCTGCCCCGCGGCGACGGCGATCGGCGAGAGCGCGGGCAGATAGAGCTGCTCCCAGTGCGTGCGCGGCGCGAGCGGCCCGGTGGAAAGCTGGACGCCGGGAGCCAGCTCCGCCGACCACCACAGCGCCAGGCCGTAGACCGTGGCCGGCTTGCCGACGCGCCAGCTCGCTTCGCCCGCGCGCGTCGTTTTGTTGCGGCGGTCGAAGGTCACCTTGTCCCACGCTCTTGCCGCCGCGGCTTCCTCCAGCAGATCGCCCGGGCTCAGCCAGCGCACGTAGATGTTGTTGAGGCTCATGGCCTTGGCCGGAGCGAAGTCGAGGCCGTAGCCGACCTCGTCCCACGCGGCCAGCTCGCGATAGAGGCGCTCGGCCGTCACGGGGCAGACGAACTGCTCGACGCTGTGCGGAATGATCGTGCCGCCGGGCTCGAGGAAGCGCGCGTGCGCGTCGTTGAGGGTGGCGATGATGTTCTCCTCGAAGGGATAGTTGCCGAGCGTCTCGGACACCACGACGTCCACCCGCTCCGGGGAGTCCACGTCCGTCGAGTGGACCTGGGCGAGGCGGCAGTTGGCGAGCTTATTGTGGCGCATCAGCTTGCGCGCGACGTCGGCGATCTCGGCCGCCTCGTAGAGGTCGACGCGTTTCGCGCCCAGCCTTGCCGCCAGGAATCCGAGGAAGCCGGTGCCCGCGCCGATGTCGGCCACCGTCGTCTCGCCCTTGACGATGACGCGCGCCAGCGCGGCCTGGAACGCCGCGTTGCGGACGCGGTCGGCGAGCAGTGTGCGGTGATACTCGATGCGCATGTGGAAGGAGAGGCAGTCGTGAGCGGGCAGTAGGCAGTAGCGGAGATTACACCGCCCGGCGACCTCTAATCACCACTGCCCGTTGCCTCACTCACTCAATGCCGCGTGCCGGCGGTGACCTGCGAGGCCGCCTCGGCGATCGGGATCGGGCCGCCGGGGCCGATCGCGCCCGCGTGCCGGGCTGTGTGGCTCACCATGGGCTGGCAAGCCAGCCATAGGCGCTCGAACGACACGGCGGCGCAGCCGGCTGCCTCGCCGCAGCCCTCGACGTAGCTCTCGTAGGCATCGCATTTGGCGGGGTCGCGCCGCATGCAGTCGCCGATCCAGCAGGTCGCGGGCCCCAGGACCAGTTGCTCGTGCGCCTCGATCAGCCGGGGATGCCGGGCCCAGCGGATCTCGTGCGAAAAGGTTATGGCACGACCCCACTCTTCAGGCAGTCGATCGCGATCGACTTGGGCGAGAATCATCCGCGCCGGCAGGCCGGCCGCGGCGATCTCGTTGGCAAGGCCCGCAACGGCCTTGACCACAGGGCTGTCCAGCGAGCGGGCGATGATCATGATCGGGAAAGCCGCGCCGGCATGCGCGCCGGGCGTCGGCACGGCCAGGTGCTGATAGATGAACTCCTGGAGCTTCTGCTCCTTCTCCTCGTGCCGTGTAACGCTGACGCGAAGCGGAGGCCTCAAGCGCATCGTGTTCTCTCTCTGGCGCGGGGTACGGCAAGCTCGGGATACGAGCTCGTCTCGTTGCCTGAGTATTAGGCGCCATTACGGTTAAATAATGATTGAGCGCCGGTCCGCGGCGGGACGCGGCCGGCGCTCAATCGGACGTCGGAGGGAAAGGGCTACGGCAAGGAGCTCAGGCGCCGTTGCGGGAGCGCGCGAACCTGCCGGCGATCCGCTCGGGCTCGATGGCAGGGTCCGCGGCGCTGGGCAAATCCACATCGCGGCGGCGGTCCTGGCTGCCGGGGAGCAGGCGGGCCAGGGCGCGCTGGAACGAGTCCAGCACGGGCGAGCCCTCGGCTGCACGCGCCGGCGCCTCAGCGTAGAGCGGCTCGTCGGCGACAAGCTGCGGCTCCGGCGCGCCGTTCTGCTCGGGCGCGAGTTGCGATTCGCGGGGCACGGCGCCACCGGTCGTTTCATCGTGCCCGTGACCATTCGTCGTCGGATGGTGCTGGGCGCTGTTGGTGTGCAGGTCCGGTTCGGAAAAGCGCTGCTGATAACGGCCAAACGCCTCCTGCTCGTCGTATCGGCCGTTGCGCCCGACGCCGTTCCAGGCATCTTCCGGGAGATGCATGGCTATCGGGCTGCCATGGCCGTTCGGCCGCACGAGATGCGCCGCACCCGTGGAATAGTCGTCCGCTCTCGGCGCCTTGCGTGGCTCGATGCCGCGCGAGGCGCCCATCACGGCACCCAGGATCATCTCGGGCCAGGCGCCCTTCTTGAAGCGGTAGACCTTGAACGCGGGCTTCTCCAGCTCGGGGATATCGGACCACACCGACCTGACCGCATCCCAGCTGCGCCGGTAGCGGGCCGGGCGCCTGGTGCCGTAGCACTCGACGAACTTGCTGCCGCGCCGCTTGAGCTGGCGCTGCACGACGAGCCCCGGCAGGAAGCTCATGGGCCGCGACAGGATGCCCTTGCCTTCGAGCGCGTAGCACAGGTTGGCGAGGCGGTGGGCCTCGCGATGCAGCTCCGCGTAGTTGTCGGCGCTCCTCGGGATGTTGAGCGGCACCGCCACGTGATACTGCCCATTGAGGTCGAAGATGACGTCCCGGAACACCTCGAAATGGCGGATGGCGTCGGCGTCGGCGTGGCTGTCGTGGAAGCGCGCCAGGATCGGGTACACCGGCCCCTCCTGGGCCTCGCGCATGCTGCGCTCGAGCCCCATGAACTGGTTGACCGGGCGGCCGATGGAGACCAGCAGCAGGCACAAGTCCACGAACACGGCGACCGCCAGGGGGACGTAGTCGCGCTTGGCGAGGCCGGCAGCCTGCTCGCCGAAGGCGGAACGCGCCACGGCACCCGGTGCGCCCGCCTGGCCCGAGCCCTCGACCGATTGGATGGCCTTGCGCTGCAGCTCGCGCAGCTCGTCGGCCGATGGCGGCAGCTTGAAGGTGAGCAGGCCGAAGAACGTGGTGGTGAGCCGCCGGAAGGCCTCGATGGTGGCCTCCGAGCCCTCGACTGCCGCGATCTGCGGCTTCGACAGCTCGGGCAGCTGGTCGATGGCGCGCACCACGCCGCGCAGTGCCATCTGCAACTGTCCGTCCGGGCAGGAGATGACCACGCCCTTGGCACCGGTGATGGTGGTCTTCTCGGCGCGGTCGGCCAGGTCGATGCGGATCTGCTTGAGCTGGGGGTCGCTGCGGAAGGCATTGAAGCCCGTCACGGTCAGGTCGAGCTTGCGGCTGACGCCGCGCAGGAACTCGTTGCGGTTGCCGGTCTTGGCGTCGATGACGGAGCGATCGTCCTTGACGATCTTCTGCAGGTCGCCGTCCAGCCCGGCCATGTCGGCCTTGACGGTGCCGATGCGCCCCTTGACGAAGTCGGAGGCGAATTTGAAGCGGCCGGCGTCCTCCTCGCGCATCTTGCGGCGCGGCCCGTCGCCCGGCCCGCTGTTGGGGCAGGACTTGCCGCTATCGCGCTCCACCAGCGCCTTCTCCGAGGAGACCGTGGTCAGCGCATCGAGCGTCGATTGCAGCTGCTCGAGCCGCGTCGAGGCGGCGAACAATGCGGTCTGCACCTGCGTGATGGCGCTCTCGGCCGAGCGGGACGCCTCGCCGCGGCTCTCCAGCACCTTCCAGTAGAACCCGAAGCCGAAACCCACCGAGATGATCGACAGGAACAGGTAGCCGGCGATGTAACAGGCCTTGGTGAAGACGTCCGTGGGCGAGAACATCTTGTCCAGCAGCCAGATGATCATCGTCATCAGCATGGCCACCGAGAAGCCGATGATGATCTTGTGGATGAAGGGCAGATCGCCGAGGTTGGACTCGATCAGCTCGAGCATGCCGACGTAGGTCGCCACCCACGACAACGCTCCGAGACCGACGACCAGGAACAGTCTCTTGGGGTCGCGGCCCTGCCCGTCCTCCTCCCGCTTGCCGGAAGGCTCGTAGGCACTCGCGCCTTGCGGGCCCGCCTCGCCGAGGCGCAGTCCCAGCCGATTCCAGATGGTCATGACGTCCCGGGTCTGGCGGCGCAAGGCGGCGCACGGGCGGCTCGACAGGCCGGTTGCGGGCAGTTTCAACCGCCCAACTCCCCGCTCAATCCACGCTGCGCTTGATTGCCTCTCTCAAGCTAAGCCAACAATCCCGGTACTCTTGATCCAAGGCGAAAGTAGCTCCGGTTTTTGTCCGAACGGGGGCGCCGGGCTTCGTCCACAGAACTCGGCATCGAGGCCCGCCAACCCCTCGCTGGCGATGCTGCCGATCGCCCGCAGCCGATGCCGCGCCGCTGGCAGTGCCGAATTTCGACGGCCTGCTACTGCGATCCGCGCGGTGAATCCCGCGCTTATTGTGAAATCAATCGGCCGGAGTCGGCATCACCCGCGCCGGTAGGGGTAGCAGCGTCCTGGATCCAGCGTCAGGCCGACATGCTGGGCCAGAATGCCAATGGCGTCGCCGTGCTCCGAATAGGGGTCGGCGTTGCCAGGCCCGACAATGATCGGCCTGAAGGCGCGCTCGTCCTGACCATCGGGCGGCAGCATGGCGGTGACCAGCGCGTTCCCTTCCCCGTCTCGCAGCGTGAGGAAGCGGGGCATGACACGTTGGATGTGCGGCTTGAGCCCGATGTTCTGCTCGATGTAGGAGCCGTTCTTGGGCGGCACGTAGGTCTTGGCGGCCTGCTCGTAGGCCTGCTTGAAGTACTTCTCGACGGCGTGATCCATGGCGCGGGACTCGAGCGCCGCTTCTCCCTCCGTCTCGATGCGGAACCAGGTCTTCGGTGGCGCTTCGCACACGAATTGCATCACAACGCTCCCTACGTATCCCTACAAACGCTCCCAGCGATGACGCCCTCGGGTTTGCTTTCTTCGATGTATTTTGTGGCACAATTCGCGCGCGATGGCGACGGGCAACACAGAGCCCAAGTGCGGCGAGCACTTTGCCTCATTGAGCCGGCAGCGGCGGCCGTGCATTACTGGCGCCGCATGAGGCCCGTGATGCGCCTGCGCCTTTGGATCAGCATGGTGGCGACGATGGGCGTGCTGCTGCACGCTGGCTTCCTCGTGCGCCACAGCCTGGCAATGGCCGACGCCACGCAGGCCTATCATGCGATCCTCACCGATCTCGCGACCCTGTGCAGGGCGGGCCCGGGCGTGGTGCGTGTTCCGGTCTCCGATCTGCCGTCGCTGCCGCAACCCTCCGATCTTGCGGGCTGTCCTGTTTGCGCGGGCCTCGTCGGAGCCTTCGCCATCATCGGTCCGCAACCGGTCGTCGTGCTGGTAGGGACTGCTGCCGCGACGGAGCTCTTCAGCGTCGATGTCGCGGCGGCCCGATCGCCGCGCGCGGCGCATCCACCGGCCAGAGGCCCACCCCCTCACGCCTGATTGCCGACAGGCCGCGGCAGTACGCACCCGCACGTGCTCGCCAACTCGTAACCTTCCATCGGAAGGGTCCAGCCATGCTGTCCAAGCCGTCACGAGCGCGGTTGAGGGCGCGCACCCTGCGCGCCCAGATCGCCGCAGCGGCGTTGCTCTCCGCCATCGCCGTTATCTCTATCTGGGCCTCCGCACACCATCGCCAGCTCCCGAGCGCTAAGCTGCAGCATCACGCGAGCCAACCCGGGCTGGTGCTGGGTGTCCTGTGAGGCTCACTGGGTATGGGATTGCCGATTGCCGCAACCATCGCCGCCACAACCAAGAGGTATCGATCGCCATGAAATCGATGTTGCACCTATTCGTCGCGGCCGGGGCCGCAAGCTGGCTCTGCGCCGCGTCCTCGTCCGTTGCCGCTGTGAGTGTGCGGGCGCCGCTGCGAGCGCCGGCAAGTGTCGTCGAGCCTGCCGCCGACAAGACCTACAAGGTTGGCGCTCTCGTGATCGAGGCGCCATGGGCACGGGCCACTCCGGGTGGCGCCAAGGTCGGCGGCGCCTATCTCAAGATCACCAACACCGGCACCGAGGCCGACCGGCTGGTCGGCGGAACCCTGCCGGTGGCGGCCGCGGTCGAGGTGCATGAGATGAGCATGACCGACGGCGTGATGAAGATGCGCAAGCTCGACAAGGGCCTCGAGATCAAGCCGGGCCAGACGGTTGAGCTGAAGCCCGGCGGCTACCACATCATGTTCACGGGCCTGCAGCGAAGGCCTGAAGCAGGGCCAGCCCGTGAAGGGCACGCTTCAGTTCGAGAAGGCGGGCTCGGTCGAGGTCGAATACCGCGTGGCGCCGATCGGTGCGCAGTCCGGTGACGGCGCCAAGAAGATGCAGCACAGTCATTGACGCGCCCCATTGAGAGCGGCCCGGAGCAGGCCGCAAGCGACAGGAGCAGTGCATGTCGGCGATGCACATGCCGGCGGCGCAACGGGGCGCCCGCGTCGCCCGCGCGATCGTGCGCGCCGCCTGGGTGACGCGCCTGCTGCTGGCGGCAGCGGCCGGAGTTTGCATCGGTATCGGCCCGGCGACGCTTGCGTACGCACAGGCGTTGGCTACCGGCACGCTCGGCCCGTCCTTCGAGCTCACCGACCACAGCGGCAAGACCTTCTCAAGCACCGCGCTATCCGGGCATCCGTATGCGATCTTCTTCGGGTTCACACATTGCCCTGACGTGTGCCCGACGACGCTGCTCGAGGTCAGCAACGTCCTGCGGAGCCTCGGAGCCGATGCGGACCGGCTCAAGGTCGTGTTCGTCACCGTCGACCCGGAGCGGGATACGCCGGAGCAGCTGCGCCAGTACCTGGATTCGTTCGATCCGCGCATCATCGGCCTCACCGGCAGCGAGCAGCAGGTCGCCGCCGTGGCCAAGGGCTGGAACGCGTTCCACAACAAGATCCCGGAAGGCGACGGCACCTACACCGTCGTTCATTCGGCCTACGTCTACCTCATGGATCGCGGCAACCGCCTCGCGGGCACGATGGGCTTCCAGGAGACGGAGGCAGAGCAGTTGGCAAAGCTGAGAGCGCTGATAGCTGATAGAAGGCAGTAGGCAATGGGCAGTAGGGTTTGGAGTAGTCTACTCGCTACTCCCCACTCGCTCACTAGAGGCCACGATGGACGATCGCTTCACGATCTACGGCAGCTTCACGTCGAGCTCGAGCTACAAGCCAATGCTGTACCTTGCGCTGGCGCGAATCCCCTATTCGTTTCGCACGGTAAACCTCAAAACGGGCGTGCAGAAGTCGGCCGACTACCTGGCGGTCAACCGATACGGCCTGGTGCCGGCGTTGCGCCATCGTGGTCTCACCATCGTGCAGTCGAACGTGATCCTCGACTACCTGGCGCGCGCGACGGGCAAGTTCGAAGGCGCGACCGAGCAGGACCGCTGGCGGGCGCGCGAGTGGCTCTCCTGGGAGGCGGATGCCATCCAGAATATCGCCCGGGTGCGCCACTTCAGCCGCTTCCGCGCCGTCGATCCGTCCGTGATGGCGCACTTCCGGCCCCTCGCCGAGGCGGCCCTTGCCTTCATGGACCGATCACTCGACGGACGCGACTGGCTGGTCGGCGAGGCCTGCACCATCGCCGACATCGGCTGCTGGGGCCGCATGGTGTTCATGGCCGAGGGCGGAATGGAGATCGCCCACTGGCCCAACGTCGAGGCCTGGTCGCTCCGCCTCAAGGCGATGCCCGGCTTTGCCCTGCCCTACGACCTCATCCCGAAGAAAGACCAGGAGATGATCCCCGCCTGAGCTGCGGTTCCGCTCAACGACAGGGCACGGAAAAGTCCACGTGATAGTGCTCGTCGTGCCGAACCCAGGACTGCTGCTTGTTGAAGGCGAAGCGCCGCATTACCTGCGCACCGGACGCTGTCGCTGCCAGCTTGGGCTGCTGGGCGACATCGAAGATGATGCGGCGAATGCCGATGCCGTGAGCGCGGGCCGCGCGATCGAGCGCCGCCAGATGAAGCGCCATCGCCTCGAAATCGATCGCATACTCGCCTGACCGAGCCGTCCCGTCGAAATGGATGGCATAGCCGAAGAGATTCCATGGCCACGTCGGCAATTGGGAGACCGTGCCGTCGAGGGCCCGCACCGGCACGAAGAAATCGGCCGAGGTGCCGTTTGCGTGCGACTTGTGCGGCCAAAACGCGCCACCCCAAGGCCATGCACTTTCACCGTAGACGAAGCGCAATTCCGGACGCGACCTGCTCAGGTCCGCGTATGCGTCGCGCATCGCGTCGCGCACGGCGCTATGCACGAACGTGCGGCCCAGCAGGAAGCCAAGGATGCTGTAGGCGCGATAGTTCGTCCCGGAGTATGAGAGGCGTCGGCCTCCCTGGAGCCTGCCGCCCACCGCATCTCCAACGCATATGCTCGCTTTATCGCTATCCATTGCGAGCCACGTCGAATAGGCGGCCAGGCTGGCGATCGCGCCAAGCGGCACCAGGCACAATGCCAGCAGGATACGACGCAATCTCATGAGCGCACGGCGCCTACCCAGGGCTCAGCCCTTGCCGCCGGCCGACACCTTGGCCCAGGTGTCGCGCAGGCCGACGGTGCGGTTGAAGACCGGGCGGCCGGGCTCAGAGGCCGCGTCGCGGCAGAAGTAGCCCTGGCGCTCGAACTGCACCGCATCGAGGGCGTTGCTGGCGGCCAGCGCGGGCTCGAGACGGGCGTCGGGGAGCACCTCGAGCGAGTTGGGGTTGAGGTCGGCGGCGAAGTCGCCGGCGTTGGGATCGGACTTGGCGAACAGCGGATTGTAGAGCCGCACCTCTGCCGGCACCGAGTTGGCGGCCGACACCCAGTGCAGCGTCGCCTGCACCTTGCGGCCGTCGGGTGGCGTGTTGCCGCCGCGCGTGGCCGGATCGTAGGTGCAGCGCAGCTCGACCACCTCGCCGGCGGCATTCTTCACCGCCTCGCGGCATTTCACGAAATAGGCGTAGCGCAGCCGCACCTCCTTGCCCGGGGTGAGCCGGTAGAACTTCTTGGGCGCGTTCTCCATGAAGTCGTCGCGCTCGACGAAGAGCTCGCGCGAGAAGCGGATCTTGCGCGAGCCGGTACCGGGATCGTCCGGATGATTGGCGGCGTCGAGCTCCTCGGTCTGTCCTTCGGGGTAGTTCTCGATCACGACCTTCAGCGGCCGCAGCACGGCCATGCGGCGCTGGGCCGTCCGGTTCAGCACCTCGCGCACCGAGAAGTCGAACAGGCCCGCGTCGACCACGCTGTTGGCCTTGGCGACGCCGATGCGCTTGACGAAGTCGCGGATCGCCTCCGGCGGCACGCCGCGCCGGCGCAGCCCGGCAATGGTCGGCATGCGCGGGTCGTCCCAGCCCGATACGTGGCCACCGCGCACCAGCCCGGTCAGCACCCGCTTGGAGAGCACCGTGTAGCTCATGTTGAGTCGCGCGAACTCGTACTGGCGCGGCTTGGAGGGGACGGGAAGGTTGTCGAGGAACCAGTCATAGAGCGGCCGGTGGTCCTCGAACTCCAGCGTGCAGATGGAGTGCGTCACGCCTTCGATGGCGTCGGACTGGCCGTGCGCATAGTCGTAGCTCGGGTAGATGCACCACTGATCGCCCGTGCGCGGATGGGTGGCGTGCAGGATGCGATAGAGCACGGGGTCGCGCAGGTTGATGTTGCCGGAGGCCATGTCGATCTTGGCGCGCAGCACGCGGGCGCCGTTCGGGAACTCGCCCGAGCGCATGCGGGCGAACAGGTCGAGGTTCTCCTCCACCGTGCGCTCCCGGTGGGGGCTGTTCTTGCCCGGCTCGGTGAGAGTGCCGCGGTTGACCCGGATCTCCTCCTGGCTCTGGTCGTCGATGTAGGCCTTGCCGGCGCGGATCAGGTGCTGGGCCCACGCGTACAGCTGCTCGAAGTAGTCGCTGGCGTGGTAGAGGTGCTGCCCCCAGTCGAAGCCGAGCCAGCGCACGTCGCGCTCGATCGCGTCGATGTACTCCTGCTCCTCCCGGGTCGGGTTGGTGTCGTCGAAGCGCAGATTGCAGCGGCCGCCGAACTCCTGCGCCACCCCGAAGTTGAGGCAGATCGACTTGGCGTGCCCGATGTGCAGGTAGCCGTTTGGTTCGGGCGGAAAGCGGGTGATCACGGTCGAGTGCCGCCCGGCTTCGAGGTCGGCCCGCACGATGTCGCGAATGAAGTCCTGCCCCGCCTCGCGAGCTGCTGTGTCGTCTGTCGTCATTCTTGCGACCTCGATCTCAGCGCAGCGCGCAAAGCGCCAGCGCAGGCGGGCCGTAGCAAATTCAGGCCGCCGCGCCAAGGTGGCGCAGACTCCGACCGGTTTGCCAAGCCTCTCCCGGACTTGGCCGTTCCAGCCAAGCGGAAATCTCGACCTCGCGCCTGCCCGGTGTATGATCTGGCCCAATCCGATATCGTCGCGAGATGCTGCAATGGCCGTTGTTCACGAAGGCGGGTGCCTGTGCGGCGCAACCCGCTACAAGACGACCGCCGACCCCCTGCGTGTCACGATTTGCCACTGCACCTTCTGTCAGCGGTTCACGGGGTCGGCGTTCCTGGTCGAGCCGATTTTCAAGAGGGGCGACGTCGCCTTTTCGGGCGCCGCGCTCAGAACGTACGACCATCGCTCCGACAACAGCAGGAAACGCGTCACCCTGAACTTCTGCGGCACATGCGGCACCACGCTCTATTTGGATCTGGAGAGATTTCCGGACATCCTGGGATTGTGCGGCGGCACGTTCGACGACCCCAACTGGTTCGAGCGAAGCCCCGCGACTTGCCGGCATATCTTCACGCGCTCGGCACAGATCGGCGTCGTGCTGCCGGCGGGCTTGAGCATCTACCAGGAGCACGCACTCGCCCTGGATGGTACGCCCAACGAGGCGACCGTTCTTGCGCATGCCCTGGCTGTAAGCCGCGGAGCGTAGCGGGCACAAAGGCTCCGTCAAATGCCGGACACGACGGCGCGGACGCGCTCGAGGAAGGCCTGTCGCGAGGCCGGGGTGGAGCGGTCCATGTCGTAGTGCGCGAGGTAGAAGGAGCGCACGCGCGGGCCGCACATGGGCTTCAGGGCCCGCATCAAGACCTTGCGGCCGGGGTCGCCGGCGACGAAGCGCGTGACCCACCAGGGCGCGCCGTAGCTGGTTACCACGCCGAATACCTTCACGTTGGTCAGCAAGGGCTTGATGCGTCCGCCGGCCAGGTCGTGCTCGAAGGCGATGCCCGGCCCCCAGACGCGGTCGAAATAGCCCTTGAGCATGGCGGGCATGGAGAACCACCAATGCGGGAAACAGAACAGGATGCCATCGGCTCGGCGCAGCAGGTCGGTGTGCGCGGTCACGGCGGAAGCATCGTATGGCGCCTCGAAATAGCTGCTGCGCTCGCGAGCGCTCATCGCCGGCTCGAAGCCCTCGCGGTAGAGGTCGGTGGCAACGACCTCGTGACCGCTACTCCTCAGCGACGCTAGTATCGCCTGAAACAAGGCGTGGTTGTAGCTGTCGGCCAGGGGATGGCAATGAACGACCTGGAAGAGCATCGCCGCGCCTGATCCTGTCCAATACGGGTGACACCGGCGCCCGCTTCCATGCTACACGGGCGCGCGATCCCGTGGCCCCTGAAGAGATCCAAGCTAGAGCACATGGCCGACACCGTCGTCACGCGCTTTGCACCCTCCCCGACCGGCTATCTGCATATCGGCGGGGCCCGCACGGCGCTGTTCAATTGGCTCTATGCCCGCCACACCGGCGGCAAGTTCCTGCTGCGCATAGAGGACACGGACCGCGAGCGGTCGACCGAGCCCGCCATCAAGGCGATCCTCGATGGCCTGAAATGGCTCGAGCTCGACTGGGACGGCGAGCCGCTCTTCCAGTTTGCGCGCGCCGCGCGCCACCGCGAGGTGGCCGAGGAGCTGCTTGCGGCGGGGAGGGCCTACCGCTGCTATCTGACGCCCGCCGAGCTGGCGACCATGCACGAGGCGATCGCGGCGGAGCGCGCGCTGGCGAAACAGGAGAAGCGCCCCCCCAGGGACCCGCAGACGATCCAGAGCCCCTGGCGTGATCGCGATCCGAAGCTGGCGCCCGCCGGCGTCAAGCCCGTGCTGCGCCTGCGGGCGCCACGGGACGGCGAAACCGCGCTCGACGACAAGGTGCAGGGCCGCGTCGTGGTGCCGAACAGCCAGCTCGACGACATGATCATCCTGCGCAGCGACGGCACGCCAACCTACAACTTCGCCGTGGTGGTCGACGACCACGACATGGGCATCACCCACGTCATCCGCGGGGTCGACCACCTGACCAATGCAGCCCGCCAGGTGCAGATCTACAAGGCGATGGGCTGGGACGTGCCGGTGTTCGCCCACGTGCCGCTTATCCACGGCCCCGACGGCGCCAAGCTGTCCAAGCGCCACGGCGCGCTCGGCATCGAGGCCTACCGCGCCATGGGTTTCCTGCCGGCCGGCCTGCGCAACTATCTGGTCCGGCTCGGCTGGAGCCACGGCGATGACGAGATCTTCTCCACCGAGCAGGCGGTCGCCTGGTTCGACATCGGCGACATCAACAAGTCGCCGGGCCGGCTCGACTTCGCCAAGCTGGCCGACGTCAACAGCCACTACATCAAGCAGGCCGACGAGGCCGAGCTGATCCGGCGCATCAGGGACCTGCTGCCCGAGCTGCCGGATGGCGCCGAGATGACCGCCAGGATCGAGAAGGCCGGCTGGGACCGCTTGGCCATGGCCCTGCCGTCGCTGAAGGAGCGGGCCAAGACGCTGAACGATCTGCTCGCCGGCGCCGGCTACCTGCTCGCCACCCGTCCGCTCGCGCTCGACGACAAGGCCGCCAAGCTGCTGGATGCGCCAGCGCGCGCCAGCCTCGGCGAGCTGCTGCGCCAACTCGAGGTGGCGACCGACTGGCAGGTCCCCGTCCTGGAGGCTTTGGTTCGCGCCTATGCCGAGCAGACCGGACAGAAGCTCGGCAAAGTGGCGCAGCCGCTGCGGGCGGCGCTCACGGGCAGCACGGTGTCGCCGCCGGTGTTCGACATCATGGCGGTGCTCGGGCGTGAGGAGGCGCTTGCGCGCATCCGCGACCAGGCCGGCGCCTAGCGTCAGGCTGGCTCATAGCGGGCGAGCCCTCACAAAAACGCTACCGGCATTTGCGCCGCGCACAGGACTTTTCTTCGTCCAATGCATGGCTTGTCGCAGTGCAATAGATATATTACTGAGAGTGAGCCGCCGAAGCCTTCAAGCCCGGCACGATGCCGCGGCAGGCACATGTGCAGTGCGGTCAGCGCCGGCGGCGACTGATCGAAGGATGGGCCCCATGAACGCTAAGGACTTGGCGGAAGCCGGCAGGAGCGCAACCCTGGCGGTTGGCAGCAACCAGCAGACGCACCTGCCGATGAGATCGGGCAGCATCGGCCCGGACGTCATAGATGTCGGCCGCCTCTACCGCGACACCGGCTGCTTCACCTACGATCCGGGCTTCACGTCCACCGCCAACTGCTCCTCGCGCATCACCTACATCGACGGCGATCAGGGCGTGCTGCTCTATCGCGGCTACCCCATCGAGCAGCTGGCGCAGAAATCGAACTTCCTGGAGGTCTGCTACCTCCTGCTCAACGGCGATCTGCCGACCAAGACCCAGTACGACAATTTCCGCAGCATCGTCACCCGCCACACCATGGTGCACGAGCAGATGACGCGGTTCTTCACCGGCTTCCGCCGTGACGCGCATCCGATGGCGGTGATGTGCGGCTCGGTCGGCGCGCTGTCGGCCTTCTACCACGACTCCACCGACATCAACGACGAGATGCAGCGCGTCATCGCCAGCCATCGCATGATCGCCAAGATGCCGACACTGGCGGGCATGGCCTACAAGTATTCGATCGGGCAGCCCTTCATCTATCCGCGCAACGACCTCGACTACACCGCGAACTTCCTGCAGATGTGCTTCGCGGTGCCTTGCGAGCCCTACGTGGTGAACCCCATCGTCGCCCGCGCGCTCGACCGCATCCTGATCCTGCACGCCGATCACGAGCAGAATGCATCCACGTCCACCGTGCGGCTTGCCGGTTCCTCGGGCGCCAATCCGTTCGCCTGCATCGCTGCCGGCATCGCCTGCCTCTGGGGCCCGGCCCACGGCGGCGCCAACGAGGCGGCGCTGCGGATGCTGGAGGAGATCGGCACCGTCGACCGCGTGCCGGAGTACGTCAAGAAGGCCAAGGACAAGAATTCCGAGTTCCGCCTGATGGGCTTCGGCCATCGCGTCTACAAGAACTACGATCCGCGCGCCAAGGTGATGGCGGAGACGTGCCACGAGGTGCTCGATTCGCTCGGCGTGAAGGACCAGAACATCCTCAAGGTGGCGATGGAGCTCGAGCGCATCGCCCTGCAGGACGACTATTTCGTCGAGAAGAAGCTCTATCCCAACATCGATTTCTACTCGGGCATCACGCTGCGGGCGATGGGCTTCCCGCTGTCGATGTTCACGGTGCTGTTCGCCGTGGCGCGCACGGTAGGCTGGATCGCGCAGTGGAAAGAGATGATCGAGGACCCCGAGCAGAAGATCGGCCGTCCGCGCCAGCTCTATATCGGTGCCACCGAGCGCCCCTACGTGGCCATGGAAAAGCGGGTCTGAGCCGGACGGCGCCGCCTCTCGCCTCAATCGTCCCGGCCGAGCAGGTCGGGGTGCGGCCAGCCGCGGCCCTTCTCGGCGTAGTAGAGCACGACGTCGGCGGCAGCCTCGCTGGGCGTGCCCTTGGCCAGGTGCATGCGCGGCGGGATGCGGGCGAGCGCCGCCAGCTGCCGGGCGCGCGCCGGACCCTCGTCGAGGATCGGCGCCAGCGCGCTCGCGATGTTGGCCGGCGTGCAATACTCCTGGATCAGCTCCGGAAAAGCCTTCTCGTCCAGCACCAGGTTGGCCAGCACCGCCGAGGAGGCGGTGATCAGTGGGCGCACCGCCGCCGCGGTCAGGCCTCCGACCTTGTAGGCTACGACCATCGGCGTGCCGGCGAGCGCCAGCTCGAGCGTGACCGTTCCCGACGCCGCCAGCGCCGCGCGCGCCAGCTTGAAGGCGCGGAACTTGTCCTCCTCGCCGAATACGAGATGGGGCTTCTTCGGCCAGGCCGGCAGGTGCTGCTCGATGAGGCCGCGCACGGATTCAACGACGGGAATGACCACCTCGAACTTCCTGCCGCGCTCGATCAACCTGACCAGCGCCTCGCCGAACGGCTGCATCAGGCGTTCGACCTCGGACCGCCGGCTGCCGGGCAGCACCACGAGCAGCGGCGTATCCGGCGGCAGCGCCAGGCGCTGGGCCAGCGGCGCGGTGTCGAGCGCGGCGATCCACGGCAGGCGCTCGATCAGGGGATGGCCGACGTAGGTGCAGGGCGGCCCGCCGAGGCGCGCGTGCGCGTCCGGCTCGAACGGCAGCAGCGCCAGCACGTGGTCCACGTAGCCGCGCATCTTGCGCGCGCGCCCGGGCCGCCAGGCCCACACGCTCGGCGAGACGTAGTCGATGATGGGAATGTCGGGCCTGCGCCGGCGCACGCGCCTGGCGATCGGGTGCGTGAACTCGGGGCTGTCGATGATGACGAGCGCATCGGGCTCGGCCGCGACCGCCGCGGCCACGGTGCCGTAGACGCGCGTGAGGATCTTGGGCAGCCGCGCCAGGATCGCGCCCAGCCCCATCACCGCCACGTCCTCCATCGGAAACTGCGAGACGAGGCCCTGCTCCGCCATCTGCGCACCGCCGACGCCGACGTAGCGCACGCGGCCGCGGCGGCGCGCGTTCAGCACCGACATCAGCTTGGCGCCGAGCGCGTCGCCCGAGTGCTCGCCGGCGACGATGAACAGCCGCAGGTCCTGCCCTTCGGCTGAGATGATGCGCTCCTTCGTGGGCCGTCCGGCGTCCGCTGTCATTGGTCGATCCCGCGCTGGTCCCCGCTCCCTCTCACGCCGTCTCACACAACACCAGAAACAGGCCGAGGTCATCCGCGAGCCGGCCTGCATCCTCGTAGGCGGCGAGCGCGTGTGCCGGTCCGGTCACGGCGATGCCGGCGAGCTCCTGCGAGGACGCCAGCTCGAACAGGGCCGCAAGCGCGCTTCCGTAGTGGTCCGTGTCCGCCGCGCGGCGGACGAACACGCCGACCTTGCGCCAGCGCAGGCCCCACTGCCGCCTGAGCGCCGCCGCGCGCTCGAGCATGGCGTTGGCGCCTTCGGCGGCCTCTATGGCGCGCACATAGTGGCGCACCACCACGGCGCCGCTGCCGGTGGCGAACGGCGCGAGGCACTCGACCGCGGCAAGGCCCCTCTCGATATCCTCGGCATCGCGGCGCCTCGGGCGCAGGCGCCCGATCACCCGCCCGATCCGGCGGCGTGCGGCCATTGCGCTCTGCTGGGAGGCTAAGCCGGCGAGGCCGTAGATGGCGCAGCCGCGCGCGTCGGCGATGCCGGTCGCCTCGGCGCGGTCGAGCACCAGCACGGCACCGGCCTCGACCACCACCCCGGCGAGGCCTGCCGCCGCGGCCTGCTCGATGGTGCGCGGTCCGATGGCCGGCATGTCGACGCGCAGCTCCTGGCCGGGCTTGGGCCCTTTGGCGAGGACGCCCGCCGCGCCCGCCGGCCGCACCGGGGAGAGCGAGCCTGGCCACCCGCTGCAGCATGGCGTCGGTGCCTTCCGCGCCCTCGATCGCCAGCACCTTGCCGCCCGACGTCACGACAGCCTGGCCGGCGTCGACAGACGCGAGCGCCCGGCGCACGGCGAAGCCGAGCTCCGCGTCGGCGATATCGGCCGCCGCCAGCGCGATGCCGCCCATCGGCCCGACTCCCGCCAGCAGGTCGGGCGCCACCTCATGCACGCCCAGCACCTCGAGGCCCTTGCCCTCGAAGAAGCGCACGACCCGCGTCAGCACGGAATCGTCGCCGCCCGCCATCAGCTTGAGGATCTGCGGCAGGCTCCGGAAAAATCCGGCGTCGGGGCGGATGCGCCGCAGGTCGGGCCGGGTCACGGCGCCGGCGATCACCATGCTGCCGCCCCCCCTCGCCCTGGAGGGTTGCCACCATGCGACCGATCTGGCCCCAGTTGACCCAGGTGTGCGGGAAGCCGGCGATGGCCGGGTCCGCCTCGCCTTCGATGCCGACGATGTGCACGGTCTCGCCACGCGCCGCCGCGCTCTCGGCGATCATCAGCGGCAGCCGCCCCCCACCCGCCAGGATGCCGATGCGGCTCATGCCAGCTCCGCAGTGCGCTTCGATCGGAGGCGGAGCTCTACAGTTGCGGCGGTGTTGCCCCCCTCTTGGCGTCGAAGGCGGCGCCTTCGACGCAGGGGGAGGCGCAAACGCGGCGCGCCGATTTCCCGGGGCAGGTCCGCATTCATAACGGGGAGAGGATGGGCACCCTCACGCGTCGGCGTGGGGGACGCACAGCGAGCGCTTGCCGCCGGCGCGGATGAACGCGACGATCTCCTTGACGATGGGATGGTCGAACTCCTTCTCGACGTCGTCGAGACGCTCCAGCAAGCGTGCCTTCGTCGGCAAACAGCAGGCGATAGGCGCGTCGCAGCGTGTGGATGTCCTCGCGCGAGAAGCCGCGCCGCTGCAGGCCGATGATGTTGAGACCGGACAGATAGGCGCGATTGCCCAGCGCCATGCCGTAGGGGATGAGATCGTTCTCGAGGCCCGACATGCCGCCCACGAATGCGTGCGCACCGATGCGGGCGAACTGAATGACGGCGGCGCCGCCGCCCAGAATGGCGAAGTCGCCGACGGCGCAATGGCCAGCCAGCATGACGTTGTTGGAGAAGATGACGCTGTTGCCGACCTTGCAGTCATGGCCGACGTGGCTGTTGGCCAGGAAGGCGCAGCTGTTGCCGACGATGGTCGCCATGCCGCCGCCCGCGGTGCCGGGATTGATGGTGACGCCTTCGCGGATCAGGCAATCGGTGCCCACCTCCAGCGTCGAAGGCTCGCCCTTGTACTTGAGGTCCTGCGGCTGGTGGCCGATCGAGGCGAACGGGAAGATGCGGGTCCTGGCACCGATCGTCGTGCGGCCGGCGACCACTGCGTGGCTCACCAGCTCGACCCCTTCCGCCAGCACGGCATCCTTGCCGACGTGACAGAAGGGACCTATGCGCACACCCTCGCCGAGCCGGGCGCCGGCTTCGACGATCGCGGTGGCGTGGACCTCACATTTTGGCATCATCCGGATCCAGGATCATGGCGCTGACTTCCGCCTCGGCCACGACCTGACCATTCACCTTCGCTTCGCCGTAGAACCGCCAGGCGCGTCCGCGGCTGCGGACCTTCTTTACATGGTAGTGCAGCTGGTCTCCCGGCAGAACCGGCTTGCGGAACTTGGCGCGGTCTATCCCCATGAAATACACGAGCTGGGGCTTGTAGGTGGTGTCGAAGTTGCTGACGCAGAGTGCGCCCGCCGTCTGCGCCAGACCCTCGATGATGAGCACGCCGGGCATGATCGGGAAGTTGGGAAAGTGCCCCTGGAAGAACGGCTCGTTCATGGTGACGCTCTTGATGCCGATGGCGCTCTCGTCGCGGTCCATCTCGATGATGCGATCGACCATGAGGAACGGATAGCGATGCGGCAGCAGCTTCATGACGCGCGCGATGTCAGCCGTGCCGAGCTTCTTGGAGGAACTAGACTCTGTCATTGCCTTGACCGCTCCGAATCAAAATTCTCCGACCCCGCCATTATACCAGCCCTCGTCAGCTTCCGCCGGAGCGCCCTTCCCTTTGCGTTAAGCGTTTGAGGAACGCGAGTTGGCGAGCCCACTCCGTCAGCGGGATGGCCGGCGTGCCACCCATGCGGGCGCCCGGCGCCACGTCCTCCTTGGGGTGCGAGGCGCCGCCGATCTGTGCGCCTGGCCCGATCCTGATGTGCCCCACCATGCCCGACTGACCGCCCATCACCACGAAATCTCCGAGCTCGGATGAGCCGGAGATGCCCGCCTGGCCGACGATCACGCAATGCCGGCCGATCACCACGTTGTGCCCTATTTGCACGAGATTATCAATTTTCGTGCCCTCGCCGATCACGGTGTCCTTCAGTGCTCCGCGGTCGATGCAACTGTTGGCGCCGATCTCCACGTCGTCCTGGATGATCACGCGGCCGATCTGCGGCACCTTGAGGTGGCCGCCGGGTCCCATGGCGAAGCCGAAGCCGTCCTGGCCGATCCGCACGCCTGCATGCAGGATGACCCGGTCGCCGATGAGGGCGTGGGTAACGCTCGCCGCGGGCCCGACATAGCCGCCTCGGCCGATGGTCACCCGATAGCCGATCACCGCGCCGGCAGCGATGGTCGTGCCGCGGCCGATCTGCGCCTCGCGGCCGATGACGGCGCCTTGCTCCAGTTTCACTCCCTCCTCGAGGCGCGCGGTCGGATGGATGGCCGGGTCGCCTGCCTCCGTCATGGCCGCCTTCGGCATCATCGCGTCGGGGTAGAAGTGCTGCAGGGCGATAGCGAACCCCCGGTAGGGCAGCGCCATGACGAGCGGCGCAACGCCCTCCGGCACACGCCCGACGAACGGAGGCGCAACCAGGCAGGCCGACGCGCGCGTCGCGGCGAGCTGGCCCAGGTATCGGCGGTTGTCGAGGAAAGTGACGTGGCCGGCGCCGGCATCGGCGAGCGCCTTCACGTCATGGATGACAGCTGCGGGATCGGCGCCGGGCCCAAGCTGGGCGCCGACCTTCTGCGCCAGGACTTCGAGCCGGATGGGCGCCGCCCTCTCGAAAAAACCGGGATGCTCCATGTGCCACCATGAGCCACCAATCGCCGAGCGACAAGCCCCGTCCCGGCGCGCCGACCCGACATCCTCACAGTAGCATCGCGCACCCCGGCTGTCCTCTGGCAGCCGCCGTTCTCGAGCGAGTTTCGGTGTGTAGCGATCCAGATCTAGAAGCGCGTCGAGGCGCCGAAGCGGATCAGCTGCTCCTTGTCGTAGGACTCTTTCACAATCGCCTTGGCGATATCCAGGCGCAGCGGTCCGAGCGGCGAGTTCCACAGCACGCCGAAACCGACGGAGGCGCGGATCGCGGCGGAGTCGGCGAGGCAGACGCCGGGATTGAGCACCGCTCCGGTAGCGGGATCGACCTGCAGCGGCAGCCCGCACTGATTGTTGATCGCCTTCACGCTCGAGCCGGCACCGAACAGCGATCCGGCATCGGCGAAGATGGCGCCGCTCATGCCGAGGTCGTCCGGTATCAGCGGGAATGGGAAGCGCAGCTCGGCCGTCGCCGACCAGAATGTGCTGCCGCCGAGCGCGTCGCCCGTCAGTGTGTCGCGCGGACCGAAGCCCGACATGTAGAAGCCGCGGATGGTCTCGCCACCCTTGTAGTAGAGGTCGAGCAGGCGGACGTCCTGGCCGCCCCAGCCCTGGATGTGACCGCCGATCACGCGTCCGACGAAGGTGATCTTCTCCGTCACCGGATAGTAGTAGCGGCCCTCGGCACTGAAGCGGACAAACTGGACATCGCCCCCGAGGCCGGCAAGCTCCGTTCCCGCCGTCAGGAAGTAGCCGCTGGTCGGGGTCTTCGGATGGTTGCGCGCGTCGTACGACAGGCCGGTGCCGACCGAGGACGTCCAATACTCTCCCTGGGCCTGCTTGATCGCCCGCGAGGCGGTCGACTGCACGTCGGCGATCTCGTTGTTGGAGAGCGTGTAGGAGTTGGTCAGCCACAGGTTCTCCGCGATCGGGAACCCGAGACGCACCGAGCCGCCGGTCGTGCGCGCGCTGAACTGCTGGTACGTCGACACAGTCGTGATCTTGTGGAACAGGTCGAAGCCGGCGGCCAGGTTGCGATCGAGGAAGCGGGGCTCGGTGAAGCTCAAGTCGACCTGCAGGCGCTCCTGCGAGCCGGCCAGCCGCAGGCGCAGGAACTGGCCGCGGCCCAGCAGGTTGCGCTCGCTGATCGTGATATCGCCGATCACGCCTTCACTGGTCGAGTAGCCGGCGCCGAACGACAGCTCGCCGGTCGACTGTTCCACCACCTCGACTTCCAGGATGATGCGGTCGGGCGCCGAGCCTGGCCGGCGCTTGATCTCCACCGTCTTGAAGAAGCCCAGCACCTGCAGGCGCTTCTTGGCCTTGTCGACCATCAGCGGATTGTAGGCATCGCCCTCGGCCAGGCGGAACTCGCGCCGGATGACGTAGTCGCGCGTGCGGCCGTTGCCGATGATGTTGATGCGCTCGATGTAGATGCGCGGGCCCTCGTCGGCGACGTAGACCACGTTGATGACCCGTGCCCCGGGATCGCGGGCCGCACGCGGACGCACGCGGGCAAACGCGAAGCCCTGCTCGGAGACGAGAAGGGTGAGCTTCTCCACCGACTTGTCCATCTTGGACTGGTCGAAGGTCGCCCCGGAGAGGGTGCTCACCTCGCCGCGCAGTGCACCGGCATCGACCCCGGGCAGCACCAACTCGATGTCGACGGTGCCGAACTTGTAGAGCTCGCCTTCGTCGACAACGAAAGTGATGTAGAACCCCGAGCCGTCGCGATCGAGCTCGGCGCCGGCCGAGACGATGCGCGCATCGGCATAGCCGTTCTTCAGGTAGTACTGCCTGAGCAGCTCGCGATCGAGCGCAAGCCGATCGGGGTCGTAGATGTTGGTGCCCTTGATGAAGTCGAACAGGCTCGACTGCGTCGTGGTGATGATGTCGCGCAGCTGGGCGTCGTTGAATGCGCGATTGCCGATGAAATTGATGGCTTTCACCTTGGTCGCCGCGCCTTCGTTGATCTCGAACACGACGTTGATGCGATTGTTGTCGAGCTCGATGGTCTTGGGATCCACCGAGGCCGCGAACCGCCCCTGTCGCCGGTAGACGTCGAGAATGCGCTGGACGTCCGCCTGTGCGCGGGCGCGTGTGAACACGGAGCGCGGCTTGAGCTGCACCTCGGCGCTCAGCGTATCCTTGTCCGCTTCGCGATTACCCTCGAAGGCCACCTGATTGATGATCGGGTTCTCGACCACGGTGATGAGCACGCCCGTGCTCTCGCGGTCGATGCGCACGTCCGCGAACAGCCCGGTGGCGAACAGCGCCTTGATGGATTGATCGACCTTGCCGGGATCGTAGGCGTCGCCGACGTTGAACTTGAGATAGGAGCGCACCGTCTCCGGCTCCACGCGCCGGTTGCCCGTGACCTGGATGTCCCGGATCACGCCGCCACTCTGCGCGTACGCAGTTGCTGCAGAAATGATCACCGGTTCGATGACGGACATGGCAATAAATGCCGCCGCCGCGACCAGGATCAAGTGCCAGCCCCCCGACTTGCACATCCCTATTTTGGGCATTCGTCCCGTCTGCCTTTCGGTACGCCGTTCCCTCGTGCTCCCTACCCGCCGGCGTCAGGTGGGCGCTTACGCTCGTTACTCCGTAGCCAGCCATAAGGCCCGGACAACACACTCCTTTCCGCTCAGCCTTGGTAAGCGGTACTCGACGTCTTTAACTGCTCAACAAGTGCCTTGGAAGTGGCAATATTGTGTCTGGCGGCGCATGAATCCGCGCAACACGAGCCACTGCCTTAATTCTAGCCAATTCCCGTCAGCCACCGCCTCACGATGCCGAGATCGTTCCACGTTGCAAACATCATGAGCATAAGCACGACGGCGAGCCCAATGCGGAAACCGATCTCCTGGGTGCGCTCGCTCAGCGGCCGGCGTCGCACAGCCTCGATCAGGTAGAACAGCAGGTGACCACCGTCCAGCAAGGGGATCGGGAAGAGATTGATGAGCCCGATGCTCACGGACAGGACGGCCGTCAGGTTGAGCAGCGGCACGATGCCCGCGCTGGCGACCTGGCCCGAGATCTCCGCGATCCCGATCGGCCCCCGCATCTGATCGGCCAACTCCAGCCCCATGACGACATCGCCCAGGTAGGACAGCGTGCGCGTGATGATGAACACGGTCTCCTTCACGCCGAGCCCAATCGATTCGATCGGCCCGTAGCGCTTGAACTCCCACTCGGCCTGGGTCGGGTTGCGGCGGATGCCGATCACGCCGACGCGCAGCTTGTTGCCGAAGCGGTCGGAAATCTCGCGCCGGGCGGGCGTCGCCTTGAGCTTGGTCAGGGCGCCGCCGCGGTTGACCTCGAAGGTCAGCTCATGGTCGGCGCTGGCGCTGACGATGCGCTGCATGTCGGCGAAGGTCTCGATGGACTGCCCATCGATGCTGACGATCACGTCGCCAGGCTTGAATCCGGCGCTCGCCGCCGCCCCGTCGGGCACCAGCTCGTCGACGCGCGGCGCCGTCACCTGCACCCCCACGAACGTGAAGGTCAGCGCGAAGATGACGATCGCCAGCAGGAAGTTCGCCACCGGCCCGGCGGCGACGATGGCCGAGCGTGACGCCAACGGCTGGGTCTGGAAGGCACCCTCGCGCTCGGTCGGCGTCATCTTGTCCAGGGCGGCCTTGGAGGGCACGCTGGCGCTGTTGTCGTCGTCGAGGAACTTGACGTAGCCGCCGAGCGGGATCCAGGCGAAGCGCCAGCGGGTGCCGTAGCGGTCGTAGAAGCCGAAGATCTCGCGCCCGAAGCCGATCGAGAAGGCCTTGATCTTCACGCCGCACCAGCGGGCAACCAGGAAGTGGCCGAGCTCGTGAATGAACACCACGATCGTCAGCACGAACAGGAATGGCAGCAGAACGGAAAGGACGTTTCCGATCCCGCTTAATCCCTGGCCGAATATGCCTATCACCAGCAGCCTCCTACACCGATCCTCGGCACAATAGCACCGCCTGCCGCTCAAGATGCGGACGGCATCTCACGTGTCCCCATCTTCCCCAGCAAGTTCAGCGCCAATTGCCGGGCCGCGGCGTCGGTGGCCAGCACCTCGCCCAGCTCCGTGGCTTCGCCCAGCAAGCCCCTGCCGTCTGCCATCTCAAGCGTCTCTGCCACAAGTTGGGCGATTTGAAGGAACCCCAGGCCACCCGCCAGGAAGGCCTCCACGGCCACCTCGTTGGCCGCATTAAGCACGGCAGGGGCCATTCCGCCCTGCTGCATGGCCTGGCGAGCCAGGCCCAGCGCCCGGAAGCGGTGCTCGTCTGGACGCTCGAAGCTCAGCTGTCCGATCTCGACCAGATCGAGGCGCTTGGTCGGTGCGGCCATGCGGCTCGGCCATGCCAGGCTGACCGCGATCGGGGTGCGCATATCGGGATTCGCCAGCTGCGCCAGCATCGAGCCGTCCCGATATGCGACAAGGGCGTGAATGATCGACTGGGGGTGCACCACCACCTCGAGCTGGTCCGGCTCGACGGGAAACAGGTGGTAGGCCTCGATCAGCTCGAGCCCCTTGTTCATCATGGTCGCCGAATCGATGGTGATCTTGCGGCCCATCGACCAGTTGGGATGGCAGAGCGCTTGCTGTGGGGTGGCGCGCGCCAGCTCTTCGAGGCTCCAGGTGCGGAACGGGCCACCCGAGGCGGTGAGAACGATGCGCTCGATCGAGGCGGGCTCGGCGCCGGCGATGGCCTGGAATGCGGCCGAGTGCTCCGAATCGACCGGCACCAGCTCGGTGCCCGCCCGGCGTACCGCCTCCATGAAGATCTCGCCCGCCGATACAAGGCACTCCTTGTTGGCGAGCGCCACGCGGCGGCCCTGCCGCACCGCCGCCATGGTGGGTCCGAGGCCCGCGGCGCCGCTGATGCCGGCCATGACGCAATCGGCCGGCCGCGCGGCCGCCTCGATCAGCGCCGCGGAGCCGGCCGCGACCTCGATGCCGCTGCCCGCGAGGGCCTCCTTCAGGGCCTGATACCGGCTGGGGTCGGCGACGACGGCGAGCGCCGCGCGGTGCCGTCGGGCGCATTCGGCAAGCGCCTCGACGTTGCTCTGGGCCGTCAGCGCAACGATCTGGAACAGCTGCGGATTGCGGCCGATCAGGTCGAGCGTGCTGGTGCCGACCGAGCCGGTCGCGCCGAGCACGCTGATGCGCTTGGGTTCGGGCAGCGCGCCGGGACGCGACGTCGCTGCCGGCACCACCGCCATCCGTCCTGCACGCACTGCCGGCACACCGGCCTCCTGACCCTCAAGACCCGAGCAACAGTGCGTGCGCGGGCGAGTGAACATTGATGACGAAGCTGGCGAGCGCTACCGCGGTCGCCGCCGCCACCAGGCCGTCGACGCGATCCATCACCCCGCCATGGCCCGGGATGAGCGCGCTCGTATCCTTGGCGCCGAAGCGCCGCTTGATGGCCGATTCGGCGAGATCGCCGGCCTGGGCCACGAATGACAGCATGGCGCCGGCGGCCGCCAGCCGCACCGCCGAGCCGTCCGGAACAGCAAGGCAGAACAGCGCACCGACGATGGAGCTTGCCAGCAGGGCTCCCACGAAACCGGCCCAGGTCTTGTTCGGCGAAACGCGTTGCCACAGCTTCGGCCCACCCAGCAGTCGGCCCGACAGGAAACCTGCCGTGTCGGAGACCACCACGATGAGGATCAGAAAGGCGACTGCGAGCAACCCCAGCTCGGCGTCGGACCGCAGCCAGATGAGGGCGACCGCGGGGAGACCGGCGTAGAAGACCCCCAACCCCGAAAACAGGCTGTGCCGCCCCAGGCTCAGCAGCATGGCCAGGATGGCCCCGATCGGCAGGGTCAGCAGACCCAGGCCGACGAAGCCGACTGCCGCCAGCACCGCCGCGATGCCAGCCGCACCCACGTGGACGGCGATCACGAGATCCGCCTCGCGGCCATGCGCCAGGCGTCCCCACTCCCAGCTCAGGAGCACCGTGACGACAACGACCAGGGCCGCGAACGGAATCGCGCCGGTGAACGTGCACAGAGCCGCGACCACGCCCATGGCGATGCCCGAGGCGAGCCTCGGCATGAAGTCGCGGCCGAGGCGCGCACGCGCATCGGGCGGTGCGCCGGCGCCGTCTCTCGCCTCGTCGTCTTCGCTCATGCGAGCCTTTCGCCTCTGGTGCCGCGCGTCAGACGGTCGAACGGGCGACAGCGCCGCCGAACCGGCGGTCGCGCCTGCGGAACTCGTCGATCGCCTGCTCCAGCAGATCGCGACCGAAGTCGGGCCAGAACGCATCGAGGAACACGAACTCGGTATAGGCCGATTGCCACAGGAGGAAGTTCGACAGCCGCAGCTCCCCGCTGGTGCGGATGAGCAGGTCGGGGTCGGGCACGCCGTGGGTATCGAGGGCAGCCGACAACGCCTCCGGCGTGATGTCCTGCGGCTTGATCGTCCCCTCCAGGACGCGCTCGGCCAGCCGCCGCGCGGCCCTGGCGATTTCGGCCCGCGATCCGTAGTTGAAGGCGATCTGCAGGTTGAGCGCGGTGTTGTCGGAGGTGAGCGCGACCGCCTCGTCGATGAGGGCCAGCAGCTCTGCATCGACGCGGTCGCGCTCACCGATCACGCCGATGCGCACGCCGTTCTGATGCAGCTCGGCCAGATCCCCCCGGATGAAGCGGCGTACCAGCCCCATCAGGTCGTCGATCTCGCTGGCGGGACGGGCCCAGTTCTCCGAGGAGAAGCTGTAGATGGTGAGGTAGCGGACGCCGAGCTCCATGGCCGCGCGCACGGTCCGGCGAACCGCCTCCACGCCCATGCGGTGTCCGGCCGAGCGCGGCAATCCGCGCTTCTCGGCCCACCGGCCGTTGCCGTCCATGATGATCGCCACGTGGCGTGGAACGGTCGCGCTCTCGCGCCATGCCGCAGTTTGATTGTGCTTGTTCATAAGTGAAGCGTTACGCGGCAGGGCGGGACGGCGGCTGCGGCCGTCCGCGGGTGCGTCGGAATACCAAGTCGGCGATCGGCGGCACGGGTCGTGCTCATACCTGCTTGATCTCGGCTTCCTTGCTGATGAGCGTCTGATCGACCTCCTTGATCAGCCTGTCGGTCAGCTCCTGCACCTTGGCAGAGTTCTTATGGTGGTCGTCCTCGCTCATCTGCCCGTCCTTGTCGAGCTTCTTGAGCAGATCCATGCCCTCGCGCCGCACGTTGCGCACGGCCACGCGCGCGTGTTCCGCGTATTTGTGGGCGACCTTGACCAGCTCCTGGCGGCGCTCGGCATTGAGCGCAGGGATCGGCAGGCGCATCAGGGCGCCGTCGATGATCGGGTTGAGCCCGAGGTTGGCCTCGCGGATCGCCTTCTCGACGGCGCTCACCTGGCTCTTGTCCCAGACCTGCACCGAGATGGTGCGCGCGTCTGGCGTCGAGACGGTCGCCACCTGGTTGATCGGCATGCGCTGGCCGTAGACGTTGACGACCACGGAATCGAGCAGATGCGCGCTGGCGCGTCCCGTGCGCAAGCCGGAGAATTCCTTCTTGAGCGTATCCATGGCGCCGCGCATCCGGCGCTCGAGCTCTTTCACGTCGAACTTGCCGGCGGCCATGACACGTTTCTCCGATCCGCAAGCGTCTCGATCTGCGTCGACAATTCCCGACCTTGGAAAGCGCTTCGCCGCAGCTGCGGCACGGCGATCCGGTTAATCCGAGATCACCGTGGCCAGTGCCTCGCCACGCAGCACCTTCAGGAGGTTGCCGTGCTCCTCGATCGAGAACACAATTACCGGAAGTTTGTTGTCGCGAGCAAGTGCGATGGCGGCGCCATCCATCACCTTCAGGTCTCGGGCAAGCACCTCCGAGTAGGTCAGCTGATCGTAACGCACCGCCTCGCGGTCTTTCTTCGGGTCGGCCGAGTATACGCCGTCCACCTGGGTAGCCTTGGCAAGCGCATCGCAGTTCATCTCCACGGCCCGCAAGGCCGCGGTGGTGTCCGTGGTGAAGAATGGGTTGCCGGTCCCGGCGGCGAAGATCACGGCGCGCTTGTTATCCAAGTGATGCAGTGCCTTGGAGCGTACGAACGCCTCGCAGATGGTCGGCATCGGGATGGCCGAGAGCACGCGCGCGGGCACTCCCAGCTGTTCCAGCGCGTTGTGCAGCGCCAGAGAGTTCATGACGGTGGCCAGCATGCCCATGTAGTCGGCGGTTGCCCGGTCCATGCCCTTGGCGGCGCCTGCCAGCCCGCGGAAGATGTTGCCGCCGCCTACCACGACCGCGATCTCCGCTCCCGCCTCCATGGCGTCCCGGATCTCGCCCGACAGGCGCTGCACCACCGGCACGTCGATGCCGTAGGCGGACTTGCCCATCAGCGCCTCGCCGGAGAGTTTCAGGAGCAGGCGCTTGTAGCGCAAGCCTGACGAGCGGCTCATCATTGCAGCCTTAACGTTGCCGACTGCGCCGCCGCATGTGCCGTCGAAGTCTCACGACTTGCCGCACTGCGACCTCTGACGCGGGCGTCCGGGGCTCCCGGTTCCTCCGCGCGAGCCCGGAGAGTAGCCTGATTCGAAGGCCGGCAGCTCACCGTTTGCCGGCCGCCTTTGCCACCTCGGCGGCGAAATCGTCGTCCTTCTTGTCGATGCCCTCGCCCAGGGCGTAGCGGGCGAACTTGGCTATCTTGACGGGCGCGCCCGCGTCCTTCTCGGCTCCCTTGAGCACCTGCGCAACGGTTGCCTTGCCGTCTCCGCCGGCACCCAGGAAGGTCTGCTCCATCAGCACCACCTGCTGGAAGAACTCCTTGCGCAGCCGGCCCTCGACCATCTTGGCGGCGATCTCCGGCGACTTGCCGGACGCCTTGGCCTGCTCGATGTAGACCGTGCGCTCGCGCTCGATGAGGGCCGGATCGAGCTCGTCGGCCGTCACGGCGGCGGGGGCCGCGGCGGCGATGTGCATGGCGAGCTGACGACCGAAGCCGGCCAGCGCCGCCTTGTCGCCCTTGCTCTCGAGCGCCACCAGCACGCCGATCTTGCCCAGCCCGTCGGCGGCCTTGTTGTGCACGTACTCGGCGACATGGCCGTCGCCGACCGACATGGCGACGGTGCGGCGCAGGCTCATGTTCTCCCCAATCGTCGCCACGGTCTCCTTGACCTGATGCTCTACCGTCACGGACTTGCCGGGATAGGTCAGGGCCAGCAGCTTGGCGACCTCGCCGTCGGCTTTCGGCGCCAGGGCGGTGATGTTGCGCACCAGGTCCTGGAACTGCTCGTTGCGGGCGACGAAGTCCGTCTCCGAGTTGACCTCCACCATCGCGCCGGTCTTGTCCTTGGCGGTCACGCCGATCAGGCCTTCGGCTGCGATGCGGCCAGCCTTGTTGGCGGCCTTCGAGAGGCCCTTCTTGCGCAGCCAGTCGACCGCGCTCTCGATGTCGCCCTTCACCTCGGTGAGCGCCGTCTTGCAATCCATCATGCCGGCGCCGGTCTTGTCGCGCAGCTCCTTCACGAGGCTCGCGGTTATGGTGCTCATTGCTTTGTCCTCATATGTCTATTGCGGTGTGCGCCGAGATGGTGAGTGGTGAGGCGTGAGTGGCGCGGGTGCTATCGTGGGGCTCTGAAGTCCGGAGAGCGATCGGTCAACCGTGCTCATGCCGCCCGTCGCTCACCGTCTGACCACTCACCATTCAAGACTGACCATCTCACCATTTTCAGGCCGCCTGGCCCTCCACCAGCTGCTTGGCGGCGGCAACCCAGTTTTCGCGCGCGATACGGCCTTTCAGATTGAGCGACCGGTCGAGTGCCTCGGTCATCTCCGGATCGAGATCGGCGATCTGCCAGAAGTGGAACACGCCGGCGTCGTTGAGCCGCTGCTCCAGCTTGGGATTGACGTTGGGCAGCCGCTTCAGGTCGTCGGCTTCGCCGCGCGGCGCGTCGATTCCCTTGAAGACCACTGCCACGGGCAGCTCCTCGGCCGGCGGCTTCTCGGAGGCGCCGACATCGGTGCCCGACTGGGCCTGGCCACGCTCGATGCCGTCGATGGCGGCGCGCGCGATCAGGTCGCAATACAGGGTGATCGCCCGCCCGGCGTCGTCATTGCCCGGGATCACGAAATCGATGCCGTCGGGATCACAGTTGGTGTCCACCACGGCGACGATGGGGATGCCGAGCTTCTTGGCCTCGGCAATGGCGATCTGCTCCTTGTTGGTGTCGATCACGAACAGCAGGTCGGGCAGGCCGCCCATTTCCTTGATGCCGCCCAGCGACTTGTTGAGGCTGTCGCGGTCGCGCGTGAGTTGCAGGATTTCCTTCTTGGTCCGGCCCTTGGCCTCGCCCGCCAGCATCTCCTCCAGCTGCTTCAGGCGGCGGATCGACTGGGAGATGGTCTTCCAGTTGGTCAGCGTGCCGCCGAGCCAGCGGTGGTTGATGAAGTACTGCGCCGAGCGCTTGGCGGCATCGGCGATGCCCTCGGAAGCCTGGCGCTTGGTGCCGACGAACAGCACGCGGCCGCCACCGGCCACGACGTCGCTGATCTTGACCAGCGCCTGATGCAGCAGCGGCACCGATTGCGCCAGATCGATGATGTGGATGTTGTTGCGGGCGCCGAAGATGTAGTTCGCCATCTTCGGGTTCCAGCGGTGGCTTTGGTGGCCGAAGTGGCAGCCTGCTTCGAGCAGCTGACGCATATTGAAGGCGGGAAGCGCCATGGGTGCAGTGTCCTTTTCCGGTTGAACCTCCGCGCGACCCTGAAGAAGGCCGGCACCGCCGAGGCGGAGGCCAGCCCACCGGAGCGCCAGACGGGGCTTTTGGTCCGCCGAGCGCAGGTCCCGCGTGTGGGATGGGCGGTGTTTAATGTCTGCTGTCGGGATTTACAAGGGGTTAGCGCGGCGTTGCAGCCGCCTTGCCGGGCTTCGATCCCTGTCTGTGCAAGCCAAGGTCCCGCGCCAACTACGTCTCACCGCCGCGCTTCGACGATGGCTTCGGGAGGCGCTTTGGCCCAGGGGTAGCCGGCGCGACCCATCGCCAGGCCACGGTCGTACAGCTCCTGCATGTAGGCCCGATCGAAGGGCTTGGGATGCGGCGCCTCGAAGTCGGCCGGGATTGAGGCCAGGTTGTAGTCGATGTGGTCGGCGCGGGCGCGGGTATACATGCGCGCAAGATCGGCGATGCCCCGGCTCTTGGTCAGCGTCTCCAGCGAACGTTGGGCGATCGCCAGCGTCGTCTCCGGCATTGCCTTGTACTCGGGTTCGATCTTGCCGTTGCGCACGATCCAGAGCCTTCGCTTGACCTTGATCCCGATGGCTTTGTCGATCTCGTTGAAGCGGAAGTCCGCAATGGTGAAGAACACCTCGCGTGTGGTCCCGCCATCGACGTGCATTTCCTGATAGACCTGCCCACCCGCCTCAACCTCGACGAGCACCGGAGGGAAGATGCCCGGGATCGAGGCCGACGCGAGCAGCACCTTGCGAAACAGGTTCAGCGCCTTGGCGTCACCCTTCTGGGCGATCTTGCCCATATCCCAATAGACCGGCCGCTGGGCATCGAGATTGGTGGTGCCGACCAGCAGGAAGCGGCCCTTGGCGCGCTCCTCGCCGACCCGGCGCAGGAAGGGGGCGTCGACGTAGTGCTCGATCAGTCGCGCCAGGGGCGCGCTGTCGGCAAGCGCGTTGCCGCCGAACAGGCCGGACAGGATGTTGGCCTGGTAAATCTGGTCGGCGCTGTAGCTGGTGAACAGGCCGGCGAGCTCACGGTCATGGTTGCGGCCGAGAAACGCAAACGGCGCAATCAGCGCGCCCGCGCTGATGCCGGTGACGAGATCGAACTCGGGCCTGCTGCCTTTCTCGCTCCACCCCACCAGCAGCCCGGCCCCGAACGCCCCGTCGTCGGCGCCGCCCGACAGGGCCAGCAGGTTCGACACCGGCTCCGCGACGCTCTTCGGTTGGGCTCCCTCGCGGGCCTGGTACTTGGCCTTGAGCCGGGGCAGCTCGGCCTTCAGCAGGGCTTCGGAGAAATGAGAGTCGCCCCACACCCGCACGTCGACCAGGCCCGGGACGGATGCATCGCCCGAGAGCTGCGCCGGCACGGCGATGCGGTCCGGCCCGGTGGCGCAACCCGCAAGCGCGGACGCCAACGCCAGACAACAAAGCAAAACGCGTTTTGTGATCCGTCCCCCACGCACGCGGAGAGGCGTCCCTTCACGCCAGGCTCGCCCCCGACCCCGGCGGGCAAGCTACGATACAATTCACCTGCCTGACCAGAGGCTTGCGTAGACGGTCGGCGCTTTGGCCGCAGGCGTCAGTCTCGCGGGGGCGGGTTCACCCCATCGCGCAAGCGAACGGCCAGCGCCTCGAGGACCGGCGCTTGGCCCTTCAAGATCTTGCGCGCAGCCTCAGCGGGCGTGAACCAGGCCGCGCGGTCGACCTCGGGGAAGTCCTGCGTCCGCCCCGACCGCGGCGGCCACTCCATGGCAAACGTGTTGCTCGTGAGCTTGGATGGATCGGCATCGCCTTCCACGGCCCACACATCGACTGTCTTGGCGCTCGATTGGCGGAAGCTGCCCAGCGCGACGACCTCGCCCTCCAGCCTCAGCCCGGTCTCCTCGGCGAACTCCCGCCGGGCTGCCGCGAGCGCATCCTCGCCGGGCTGGCATTCGCCTTTCGGGATGCTCCAGGCTCCTTCGTCCTTCTTCACCCAGAAGGGTCCGCCCGGGTGCACCAGGAATACCTCGATGCCGTCCGGTGCGCGCCGGTACAAGAGAATGCCTGCGCTCCGTTTGGGCATGCCGCCTCCAGATCTCGTCCCGCACATTGCCGCATATCCGCGCCCCGGCGTAGGCTCCCATGCGGCCGGCCCAGAAGCGGGCGCATTTGTACCGGATGCTGCGGTCGGGCCCGGCATCTCGGGCAACATGGGGGCGTCGGTGGCGGCACATCAAGGCATACTGGTCGTCAGGGAAGATACGATCATCAAGGGCGAGATCCGCAACTGCCGGCAGATGGAGGTGTACGGCTATGTCGAGGGCGACATGGCGGCCGAGTCGCTGCTGATCCACCCGGGCGGCCAGTGCTACGGCACGGTGAAGACGGAGAGCGCGGAGATCCGCGGCACCCTGCAGGGCGATATCGTCGTGAAGCACCTGATCAGCATCCGCGAGACGGGCTCGGTTACCGGCAACGTGCAATACGGCGCGCTTGCCATGGACCCGGGCGGCAATCTGAGCGCCGAGGTGCGCAACGTGCCGCCCGCGGTTGCCGGCGATCTCGATCTGACCGTCGACAAGGGCCGCTCCGTTCCCATTACGCTGGAGGACCTGCACGCCATCGACCCCGACGACGACGCCAAGGACCTCGTGTTCAGCGTCTCCAACGCCCGCAACGGCTTCGTCGCGCTCGCAGGCGCGCCCGGAAGGCCGGCCGCAAAGTTCACCCAGGCCGATCTCGAAGGCGGCCGGGTCAGCTTCGCGCACGACGGCACCGCCACGCGCGCTGCGAGCTTCGACGTCGTGGTGGCCGACCACACCGGCGCCACCTCCGGCCGGCCGCAAACCGTGAAGGTGACGGTGCGCGGGGCCTGACCCTTCACGCCGGATCGGGTGCCGCGACCAGCACCATGCCGTTCAGCCGAGCGGCCAAACGCTCCAGGCTATCCCCGCGATTGCGCAATCCGTGTCCGGGCGGCAAGATGCAGGCTGCACCGATCCGCCAGCAACGGCAGGAGGACGCGCCATGTCTGTCGCCTCGTTCGGATACGCCAGCCTGCGATCGGACAAGCTGGACGACTGGGCCGAGTACGGGCCGAGGTTCCTGGGGCTGCAGCTGGTGGAGCGGACGCGCAGCGCGCTCAAGTTCCGCATGGACGACCGCAAGCAGCGCATCGTCGTCTCCTCGGAAGAGGCGGCACCGAACGTGTTCGGCTGGGAGGTCGAGGACGCAGCGGCGATGGATGCGCTGGCCGGCCGGCTGGAGGCGGCCAAGGTGCCGGTCGAGCGGATGCCGGCGGCGCTTGCGAGCCTGCGCGGCGTGCGCGACGGGATCTGCTTTGCGGACCCGGCCGGCACCCGGCTGGAGGCATTCCACGGCGCCGAGACCTCGGACGAGCCGTTCGCTCCGGGACGGCCGATCTCGGGCTTCCGCACCGGCACGCTCGGCATGGGCCACGTCGTCCTGCACGTGAAAAGCGTGGACGATCTGCGCTGGTTCTACCAGGACGTGCTCGGCTTCGGCCTCAGCGACTACATCGTGAAGCCCTTCAAGGCATATTTCTTCCACGTCAACCCGCGCCATCACAGCCTCGCCATGATCGAGACTGGCCGCAACGGCATCCACCACATCATGATGGAGCTGCTCAATCTCGATGACGTCGGCCAGGCCTACGACATTGCCTCGTCCGAGGCGGGCCGCATCGGCACCACGCTCGGCCGGCACACCAACGATTTCATGACCTCGTTCTACGCGCGCACGCCCAACGACTTCATGGTGGAGTACGGCTGGGGCGGGCGCTCGATCGACCCCACGACCTGGCAGCCGGTGGAGATGACGTACGGACCCAGCCTGTGGGGCCACGACCGCACCTGGCTGCCGGCCGACCAGCTGGCCCAGTCGCGCGCCATGCGCGCCAAGGCCGCCGCCGACGGCCTGCGCGAGCCGGTGCAGGTGATCGAGGGCAACTTCGAGGTCGGCGTCGGCACCTGCGCCTGGTGGGACGGCGTGCGCCGCGGGCAGTGAGGTCGATCGGCTCCCCGCAGCCACATTCCCTTGGTAGCAGGGCTCATCCAATCCATGAGATGAGGCTCAGCCCATGCCCAAGCTCACCCTCTATCACGCCGCGCCGTCGCGCTCCTCGATCGTGCACTGGATGCTGGAGGAGGTGGGCGAGCCCTACGACATCCATCTCGTAAGCTTCAAGAAGGGCGAGAACCTCAAACCCGAGTATCTGGCGGTCAACCCGATGGGCAAGGTGCCGGCGCTCCGGCACGGCGACGCGATCATCACCGAGGCGGCCGCCATCTGCACCTACCTCGCTGACGAATTTCCCAAGGCGAAGCTGAACGTGCCCGTCGGCGATCCGCGCCGCGGCGTCTATCTCAAGTGGATGTTCTTCGGACCAAGTTGCGTCGAGCCGGCCATCACGGAGCGCGCGTTCCCGCGCAAGGAGACGCCGCCGCGCGCCTCGCTGGGCTTCGGCGACTTCGACACCGTCGTCGACGTGCTGGCCAAGGCCGCCGGCGCGGCCAAGCCCTACCTCCTGGGCGAGCAGTTCACGGCCGCCGACGTGGTGATCGGCTCCGGCCTGCGCTGGGGCACGATGTTCAAGCTTCTCCCCGAGCGGCCGGAGTTCGCCGCCTACATCGCCCGCCTCGCGGAGCGCCCTGCCCTGAAGCGTGCGACCGAGAAGGATGCCAGGCTGCAGAAGCAGCAGGAGGGCTGAGCCGCAATCCGCCGCCGGCGCGGCTCAGCAAGCAGGCCGCTGCTTGGATGCGGGTTCGGCGGGCCTTACGCCGATACCTTCTCCGGTTCGACCTTTGCCAACGGCCGGTTGCTCTGCACCTTCGGCTCCTCGACGCGCTCGAGCCACACCTCGCGCCACCATGGGAAGATGCCCCTGGGGCAGAGCCATCTGTGGTTGCTGAAGCGGCCGCCGCAGGTGACGCCCTCCAGGATGACGGCCGGCGTCTTGAGCCTGCGCATATAGCCCGTGCGCTCGTCGACGAACTTGGCGACCCGGTCCCGCACGCGATAGACGCGCCCGCAATACGGCACCATCTCCACGTCGAACGACATCCCGCGATGCATGTTCTGGGGGCTGACCGTCGCCAGGATCTGCTCCATCGATTTGACCCGCACGAGTTCGCCGGGCTTCAGGTCGAGGTCGCAGGTGGGACTGATCTCGCCGGGAGGCAAAGTGCCGGGCCGGCGGGGATAGGGCACACCGCCGCGCAGCGATTGGAACCAGTCGTAGAGCTGGCGGGCGGGCCGGCCGATCCACTCCGCCCGTGTGAACTTCTGGAAGGCGGCGAACAGCATGGTCGACGCCACCTGCTTGAAGGAGACATTCCCAGACCGGTAATCCTCCAGGTATTGCCGTGCGTCCCAGTTCTTCATGGGAGTCGTGTAGTTCAACAGCTCCGTCGCCTGACAGACGTAGCGGACATCCTCGCCTGCTTTCTGCGGCGGGCGGGCGCCGGCGATCACGTCCTCGACTGTGCATCCCTGCACAGACGGCGCCCGGCGCGGGGGCTCGGTTCTGGCGCTGGGCGCGTCGGCGGCATCCGGGCCGGCGACCGGTTTCAGCCAGGCCTCCTTCCACACGATCAGGCAGGCCGCCTGGCAGCCGCTGAACTCGGCGCCATCGCAGCGCAGTGCCAAGTGGATTGCATTGGGAAGCGCGCGATTGGCGTAGTTGCCGCTGACCGTGTCGCAGGCCTTGTGCGCCCGCTTGAATACCTGGAAGCGCTTGCCGCAGTGCCTGAACATCTGGGGCATGAACGGCAGGCCCTCGAGCCGGCCGTTCTTGTCGAGCGTCGCGAGGATCTCTTCCTTGCTTCGAATTTCCACCCAGTCGCCCGCGCAGGGTTTCATCTCGCAGTACTCCCACTCTGAAATCATTCGCCGCCAGGTCTCGACCCGGACGCTAGTCCATTCCCGGGTCAGCGAAGTTGCGTCCCGTCAACTTGCAGTCGGCAGCCGAGCAACAGAAAACCGAGTTGCATTGCCGAGCGTTCTCGGGGAATCCAGACCTGCTTGGGCACGATAGGACAAAGCCCGGCTTCCGACCTTATTGTCCGGCGTTGATGATGAACGGCTCGCGTGCCCGCTGGCTGCTCCGGCGCCTCGCTCGGGCTCGGGTCCACAAATGGGCGACCGCCACTCCCGCGACTGCGCCCAGGGCGCTCGCAAGCCAATCGGCAATATCGGGTGTCCGCCCCGGGACCCAGTGCTGGATCGTCTCGAGGCAGCCGGCGAGAATAACCAGAAATACGACAACCAGCTGCGCGCGACGACTGGGACCGAACGCGTATGCCAGGATCGCGCCGACGCCCAGGTACGCCATGAAGTGCTCGAGATCCTTCGGGGCGCCCGTCCTGATCTGCAGATCCCCGGGGATGACCGAGAGAAGTACTACGAGGAATACGGAGAGCAACGCGAGGAGCCAGACGATCGGCTTGCTGTTCATCGACGAGATCTCATGGCTGGCGCGGTGGGGTGGAGCAGGCGCTACAAACGGGGACCGGTTGGTCGTGACCTGCGCGGTCGCATCGTGGTCGAAAGACCGCCGGTCGATCATCCATTGCATTCGCCGACATCGGCCAAGATCACCAAACAAAGCGAGAGCATCCTACCAGGAGAACGCCCCTCCCATTTGACAGTCGTCAAGTCCAAGCCCCTCGGCGCCGCTAACATCCGCCCACGATCAAAGCGCGATTGGCGGCGTTTGCGGCAAGGAGAGCAGTATGCGCGTACTCTACACGGGGGCGGACGGCTATATCGGCGCGATACTGGGCCCGAAGCTGTTGGCCCGCGGGCATGACGCTGTCGGCGTGGATACGGGCTTCTACCGGCGTGGCTGGCTGTTCGAGGACGGCCTCACGCGCCCGATGGTGATGACCAAGGACGTGCGCAAGCTGGCCGCCGCCGACCTCAAGGGCTTCGACGCCGTCGTCCATCTCGCCGAGCTTTCCAACGACCCGCTCAGCGAGAACGACCCGGAAATGACGCTGGCGATCAACCACCGCGGCTCCGTGCAGTTCGCTCACACGTGCAAGGCCGCCGGCGTCGGCCGCTTCATCTATGCGTCGTCCTGCAGCATCTACGGCGCGCGCGGGGGCGACATGAAGACGGAAGCCTCGCTGGTCGATCCGCAGACCACTTACGCACGCTGCAAGGTGCTGGTGGAGAACGAGGTGGGCCCGCTCGCCGATTCCGGTTTCACGCCCGTGTTCATGCGCAATGCGACGGCGTTCGGCGCGAGCCCGCGCCAGAGGTTCGACATTGTCCTGAACAATCTCGCCGGATGGGCCTACACCACCGGGCAGATCCGCATGACCAGCGACGGAACGCCGTGGCGCCCGCTCGTGCATGTCGAGGACATCTGCCAGGCGATCCTGTGCGCCCTGGAGGCTCCGCGCGAGGCAGTCTCCGGCGAGGCCTTCAACGTCGGCGACGACGCGCAGAACTACCGCGTCAAGGAGATCGCCGAGATCGTCGCGGCCGAGTTCAAGGGCTGCCAGGTGACCTTGGGCCCCGCCGGCGGCGACAACCGCAGCTACCGCGTGTCGTTTGCCAAGATCCAGAAGCACATGCCGGCGTTCCGTTGCCGGTGGAGCGCCGCGCACGGCGCCGCGCAGCTGCGCACGATCTTTGAGCGCATCAAGCTCGACGAGGCGCGGTTCAATGCCGAGCCCTACACGCGCCTGTCCGAGCTCAAATACCTGCAAGGCACGACCCAGCTCACCAGCGGCCTGATGTGGACTCCCGAAGATGCGACGGCGGAGAAAAGCGCCGCGGCCGCTTGAGAGCATAGACCGGGCGGGCGCGACGATAGCAATGAGGGGGCTGCTTGCGGAGCAAGCGGCCTCTTCGCACGCCACGGCCGGAGCAGCACCTGATGGGTGCCAGATATCAGGGCCAATGACTCGATGACCTCGAGGCGACCCAAAGACCCGAGCGGATCGATATCGGACCCGGCCTACGCCAGCCTGGGGGCGGAGGACGGGGGCGAGTCGATGCACCGCTTCGTCTCGGAGCTGTACGCAAGCGCTCCGGATGCCGACGGCGACGGCATCCGCGCGACGCTGGCAATGCTGCAGGCGCACGTTCCCATCACGCTGCACGAGGTCCAGTCGGGCACCGAGATTTTCGATTGGACCGTTCCCCCCGAGTGGAAGCTCCGCCGAGCCACCATCAAGGATCCGTCCGGCAATTGCGTTGTCGATGCTTCGAGCTCCCCCCGGCGCGTGGTGCGCTACAGCATGCCCGTGCACGCCAGGATGCCGCTGGCGGAGCTGCGCCGTCACATCTACTCGACGCGCGAGCACCCCGACCTGATGCCTCACGGCGATTCGTATGGCTCCGAGGCCTGGGGGTTCTTCCTCACCGAGGAGGAGTCGCTTGCCCTGCCGGAGGGCGAGTACGAGGTGGACATCGATGCGTCGCTCGAGCCGGGTCACATGACCTACGGCGAGTGCCTGCTGCGCGGACGGTCCCTCGAAGAGGTGCTCATCTCCTGTCATCTGGGCGATCCGAGCTGCCCCAACGACAACTTCTCCGGGATCGCCGTCGCCGCGGCCTTGGCGCAGCGCCTGCTATCCAAGAAGACGCGCTACTCGTACCGCTTCCTCTTCATTCCCAGCACGATCGGATCGATCGCGTGGATCGTTCTCAATCAATCGCGCCTCTTCCGCATCAAGCATGGGCTGGTGCTGGCGCAATTGGGCAATTCGGGCGAGGCTGCCTACAAGATGAGCCGTCAGGGCGACGCCGAGATCGATCGGGCGTTCGCCCATGTCCTGAAGGAATCGAAGCAGAAGTTCAAGATCGAGCCCTTCTCGCCTCTGGGCCATGACGAGCGGCAATACTGCTCGCCCGGCCTGGATCTGGCGGTCGGACGCTTCATGCGCGCGCCCTCGCCGACTGCGCCTCACGACGAAACGGCCAGGAGCGATCTACGCTGCGTGCACGCCGAATCCCTGCACGACTCGCTCGTCAAGCTCCTGTCCGTCGTCGACATCCTCGAGCACAACCGCTGCTACCTCAATCAGAACCCGTTCTGCGAGCCTCAGCTGAGCAAGTACGGCCTGGCCCAATTCAGGGTGGGCCCCTCCGCGGCCGAGCATCGCCGTGCCCTGCTCTGGGTGCTCAACTACAGCGACGGCGCGCACACGCTCCTCGATATCGTCACGCACGCCAACTTGCGCTGGAAGGCGGTGAAGCATGCGGCACAGGCCCTGAGCGCTCGCGGCCTGCTCAAATCGGCCGATCGGTCGGCAGTCCGCAGCGCACTGAGGAAACGGCAAAAGCGCAAGCTCGGCGCGCTGCACCTGATCGCGGGACCCGGCGCGAACCGGTGACGGCCGCGCACGCCGCCCCTACGCCCAGACCGCGGTGAGACCAATGGCTGCGGCGGATCCCCGTCACGATCATTGACCGCGCCGCTGGGCAATCTAGGCTGCCGACCCAAGACAGCTCTCCAGAGGCTCCGAGCAGGCCCCGCGCCTTCCGGAAGCCCATAGTCGGGATAGAAGGGGAAACGCTCATGCGCCGGCTCATGCACGTGCTCGCTTCGGCGGGCTTGGCCACCTTCGCGGTCGTCGCCGGTGCGTCGGCGCAGGGATCGGACAAGGCACCCAAGCGCGGTGGCATTCTCAACTTCGCCGTCGTCGCTGAGCCCCCCAGCTACGACTGTCATGCCAGCACCACGTTCGGGGTCTCGCACCCCGTGAGCCCGCACTATTCCACGCTGCTCAAATACACCGGCGACTGGAAGGACATGCGCATCGAGCCGGACGTCGCCTCGTCCTGGTCCTCCAGCGCCGACGGGCTGACCTTCACCTTCAAGCTGCGGCAGGACGTGAAGTTCCACGATGGCTCGCCCATGACGTCGGCCGACGTGAAAGCCACCTACGACCGCATCATCAATCCGCAGGAGGGCGTGGTGTCCGCGCGCCGCGCCCTCTACGAGGACATCACGGCGGTGGAAGCGCCGGACGACTACACCGTCGTCTTCCGCTTCAAGGCCCCCAACGCCTCCGCGCTCGACGGTTTCGCCTCGCCCTGGAACTGCATCTACAGCGCAGCGAAGCTGAAGGAGAATCCGAGATACCCCGAGACCAAGATCATGGGGACGGGCGCCTTCACCTTCGTCGAGCATGTGAAGGGCCAGAGCTGGGAGGGCAAGCGCTTCGACGGCTACTTCAAGCCCGGCCAGCCCTACATTGACGGCTACAAGGCCTTCTTCGTGAAATCGAGCGGGCTGGCGACAGGCATCATCGGCAATCAGTTCGACATCGAGTTTCGCGGCCTCACGCCCGGAGACCGCGACCAGATCGTGGAGAAGATGAAGGACAACGCCGTGGTTCTCGAAGGACCGTGGTCGGCCAGCCTGATGCTCACGATCAACGCCCGCAAGAAGCCGTTCGACGATATTCGCGTGCGCCAGGCCCTCACCCTTGCGATGGATCGCTGGGGCACCGCGCCGGCCATGGCTCGCATCTCGCTGATGAAATATGTCGGCGGCTTCACGCGGCCCGGCTACGTGCACGCCCTGACCGATGCCGAGCTCGAGGCGCTGCCGGGCTACGGCCGCGATGTCGCCAAGGCGCGCGAGGAGGCGAAGCGGCTGCTCAAGGAGGCGGGCGTCGGCAGCCTCAAGATCAATTTCCTCAACCGCAACGTCGGCCAGCCCTACACAGCGGCCGGCATCTACGCCATCGACCAGTGGAACAAGATCGGCATCGAGACCGACCACAAGCAGCTCGAGACCAAGCTGTTCTACGATGCGCTGGGACGTGGTGACTTCGACGTGGCGATTGATTTCATTACCGACCATGGCGACGACCCCAACCTGCAATACGTGCATGTGTTGTCCGCGGCCATGCAATCGCCTATGTCCTACTCCCAGCATGGCGACAAGAAGATCGACGAGCTGTTCGAGCGCCAGAAGCGTGCGCTGGATCCCGCCGAGCGCAAGAAACTCACCCGCGAGTTCGAGCAGTACTCGATCAGCCAGGCCTACAACATCATGCTGTTCTGGTGGCAGCGCATCGTCGTGCACAACAAGCGCGTCAACGGCTGGAAGCTCACGCCCAGCCACTACCTCGGCAACGATCTGACCGACGTGTGGCTCGACCGCTAGCCCAGCGCCGATTGCCATCCCGGCACTTGTTGCCGGGATGACACCGTCTCTAGCGGATCGACTTGTCGACGTAGCAGGCCTTCATGGCCTCGCAGCGCTGCGTGCCCGTGAAATGCACGTTGTCGGCCTTGGCGGGTGCCATGAACGTGCAGACGTCCTCCAGCCCCTGGGGCGTCAGCCAGCCTTGCCGCCGGCCCCGCTGCACGGCAAAGCAATCGGCCGTCTCCTCGTCGGGTCCGCGAAACTGGTGGCCGCACTCGTGGGCGTGGATCCACAGCTTCACGGGCAGCGACTTGATCTTGGCCAGCAGCTTCGGGTTGAGGATGAGGAAGCCCGGAAAGGCAGCGCCGTAGTCGTCGAGCTTGCTGTCCAGCACCGTCGGGCGCTTGCCGCAGATCAGCTTGTGGCCGTCGATCGTCAGCTCTCCCCACGGGACGATGCGGGCATCGCCGCCCACCTGCTGGACGTATTGCTCCGGCGTGGGACCGCCTTCCGCCCGGATTCTGCCCGGCGACATCGTGGCGACGGCGATCAGCACCCAGCACAGCAGGGCCCAGCGTCGGCGGGAAGGTGTGTCTGGCACGTCAGAGGCTCCTCATGCTCCGGCGTCCGGAGACTGGTAAGCCTTCGCCCATTCCCGCAAATTTGGCAATCGCAAGCCGGCCACGGCCACGGTCTATCCGGCGACTTCCCGGGCGCCCGGCGGGCTCTTGCTCTTGATCTCCCGGATGCCGACCGTTGCCCGCTCGCGCAGCTCGGCATAGCCCAGGCCGGCAAAATTCCTGAGCACGAACTCGTAGAGCTCGCGGGCATTTTGCGCGCAGCCCTTCTTCTTGGCCCCGTCGGCGACGTCGAGCACCGCGGCGCCGGCCTCGAGCATGGAGGCGTATTCCGGCTTCATGGTCGCGGCCACGGCGGCTGCCGTCTCCGTGACCTTATGCACAGCCTCCTTCAACCTCGGGGACGTGCAGTCGGTGCTCTTCTCGGCGAGGAACACGCGCACGGGCCGGCGCGCCTCCTCGACGGCCTTGTGCTGGACTTTTCGCAGCTCTCCGCGTGCTGCCTCGTTGGCATCGGCGGGCGGAGCGACCGAGCCGGTCTGGATCGGGGATTCCAGCCCGGCCGGCTCGATGCCGGCGTTGGCGCAGGCTCCGAGGAGCAAGGCGAAAGTGATGCACAGTCGACGCACGGTCAGCCTCCATGGCCCGGCGACATGCCGTCCGACTCGCGGTCCCGGCGCAAGGGACGCGCGCGGAAATTTGGGGACAACGGGGAGCAGATGGGCGACGGATTGCCCCGCGAACGCCGCCCCTGTCCTGGAGGGTTGCCGCCGGGAGCGGCGAAGCATTTCGTCTGTGCCTTGCTGTGGGGGGAAGGCCGCTGCTACATCTGTAGGTCCGCGAACCTCTCGACGGCGCCCGACCCATGACCCATCCGCAAACGCAGCCAAAATCCAACGGCACGCTGCCCGATCGCGACTTCGACGCGGTGATCGTCGGCGCAGGCTTTGCCGGGCTCTACATGCTGCATCGGTTGCGTGGGATGGGGATGAGCGCGCGCGTGCTCGAGGCGGGCGAGGGCGTCGGCGGCACCTGGTATTGGAACCGCTATCCCGGAGCGCGCTGCGATGTCGAGAGCGTGCAGTACTCGTTTCAGTTCTCGGACGAGCTGCAGCAGGAGTGGAACTGGAGCGAGCGCTACGCCGCACAGCCGGAGCTTCTGCGCTACGCCAATCACGTGGCGGACCGGTTCGACCTGCGCCGCGACATCCAGTTCAACACGCGGGTGAAGGCCGCCTCGTTCGACGAGGCCGCCGGCCGCTGGGTGATCGAGACCAGCGACGGCGGGCGCACGACGGCCACCTACTGCATCATGGCGCTCGGCTGCCTCTCCTCGCCCAACCTCCCCTCGTTCGAGGGCTTCGAGACGTTCCAGGGCGAGCGCTACCACACCGGCTATTGGCCGCACGAGGAGGTCGACTTCACGGGCAAGCGGGTCGCGATCATCGGCACCGGCTCATCCGCCGTGCAGTCGATCCCCATCATCGCCAGCCAGGCCAAGCACCTCACCGTGTTCCAGCGCACGCCCAACTATGCCATCCCCGCGCACAATGCCGCCCTGAGCGACGAGTATCGCCAAAGGATCAAGGCCGATTACCCGGCCATGCGTGCCCGCGCCCGGCGCAACATGACCGGCATCGATTTCGACTACAGCGATGCGGTCGCATTGGAGACGCTGCCGGAGGAGCGCGCGCGCGAGTACGAGCGGCGCTGGCAGCGCGGCGGCCTCTCCTTCCTCGGCGCCTACAAGGACCTGATGGTCGACCAGGAGGCGAACGACACGGCAGCGGAGTTCGTGCGTGACAAGATCCGCGAGAAAGTGCGCGATCCGAAGCTGGCCGAGCTGCTGACGCCCAAGAATACCATCGGCTGCAAGCGGCTGTGCGTCGACATCGGTTACTACGAGACCTTCAACCGGCCGAACGTGTCGCTGGTGGACGTCAGCGAGTCTCCGGTCGAGGCCATCACGCGTCAGGGCGTCAAGGTCGGGGGCAAGGAGTACGAGGTCGACGCCATCGTCTTTGCCACCGGTTTCGATGCCATGACCGGTGCGCTGCTCAAGATCGACATCCGCGGCAAGGGCGGCTTGGCGCTGCGGGACAAGTGGCGCGAGGGTCCGCGTACGTATCTCGGGCTGGGCATCGCGGGTTTCCCCAACCTCTTCACCGTCACCGGGCCCGGCAGTCCCTCGGTGCTGACCAACATGCTGCCGACCATCGAGCAGCACGTCGACTGGATCGCAGGCACCCTCGGCTACCTGCGCAAACGCGGCCTCGCCCGCATCGAGGCGAGTGAGCAGGCCGAGGAGGAGTGGCGCGCGCATGTCGGCGAGCTGGCCGGCCACACGCTGCGCTACACCTGCGGCTCCTGGTATCTGGGCGTGAACATTCCCGGCAAGCCGCGCGTCTTCATGCCCTACATCGGCGGCTTTCCCCGCTACATCGAGAAATGCGACGAGGTCGCGCGGAAGGGATACGAAGGCTTCGTGTTGAGCTGAGCGCTCTTCGCCCGCGCCACGTCAGGGCGCCGCGGTTGCCCCGCTGCTCAGCTTCACGCCGCGCCGGATGCCATCCCGCCTTTCGGCCAGATCGTCGGCCGACGATAGCGCCCGATACATGCCCGAGATCTGGTGGCGCACGATCAGCCAGTCGCCGTCGCGAAACGCGTATTGCAGCGTGTAACGGCCGCCGATCAGCATGCGCGTGCCCTTGCGCCGGCCCGTCACGCGATAGACGAATGCGCCCGTGTCCACCGCCATGCCGCAGTCGACCCTGATCGTGCGCTCGGTCACCGCGCCTCGCGGGTGGGCCTGCAGGAACTGCGAGAAATAGGCGCCGATCTCCTCGCGCCCGACGCGGAGGCGATCCGACGGGTCGGACTGCAGCACGGCGTCGTCGGCATATAGCTTCGCGACCTCGGCAGGCTCCCCGGTCGCCAGCGACGCATTCCACCGGTCGAACAGAGCGGCAATGGCCTGCGTGCTCGCGGTCGGCTGTGGACATTGCCCGGCTGCACCGGCGGCGGCGCGCTGCGGCAAGGCGAGCAGGACCAGCAAGATTCCGGTCGCTGCGCAGGTCCGCACTACATGAGAGAGCATCGACGCCTCCTTCGATCCGCGGCCGACACGGGCCCTGGTTCGTCAATCAGGATGAGCGACGATGCCGTTGCGCGGAAATGCCGGATGGGTTGCGTTTCGATAGCAGGCGGCTATCGCCGCGGCCGCTGCCATAGGCGCAGCGCATGGAATTGGAAGCCAACAGGCATTTCCGCTCTGTCGTGCGGGCCCATAGCTTGCGGTGAGACACACCGCCACCTCGGCCAAACGCAGGAGCCCACCATGCAGGAGCCAAATGCCAAGGATGCAGCCACTGCCCGCCGCACCGGCGCGCTCGCGGGCAAGAGTGCGATCGTGACGGGCTCGACCAGCGGCATCGGCCTCGGCATCGCCCAGGCATTCGCCGCGAGCGGCATGCACGTGATGCTCAACGGCTTCGGCGACAAGGCCGAGATCCAGAAGATCAGGGCGGACATGGAGGAGGCCTACGGCATCAAGACCGCCTACTCCGCCGCCGACATGTCCAAGCCCGACGAGATCGTCCGCATGGTCGAGGACACGCGCAGGCTGCTCGGCAAGGTCGACGTGCTCGTCAACAACGCCGGCATCCAGCACGTCGAGGCGATCGAGACCTTCCCCGTCGCCAAGTGGGACGCGATCATCGCCATCGACCTCTCCTCGGCGTTCCACGCCATCCGCGCCGTGGTGCCGGAGATGAAGGCCCGCAAGTGGGGGCGCATCATCAACATCGCCTCCGCGCACGGCCTCGTCGCCTCGCCGTTCAAGTCGGCCTACGTCGCGGCCAAGCACGGCATCCTCGGCCTGACCAAGACGGTGGCGCTGGAGACGGCCGAGCACGGCATCACCGCCAACGCCATCTGCCCGGGCTACGTGCTCACGCCCCTGGTGCAGAAGCAGATCCCCGAGACGGCCAAGGCCCGCGGCATCACGGAGGAGCAGGTGGTCAAGGACGTGCTGCTGCACGCTCAGCCCACGCGCCAGTTCGTGACCACGGAGCAGATCGGCGCGCTGTCGGTGTTCCTGTGCAGCGATGCCGCCGCGTCGATGACCGGCACCGCGCTGCCCATCGAAGGCGGCTGGACCGCGCAATAGGTTGATTGAGTTGGCGTGGGTTGGGTCTGCGCTGACGCTTGACCCAGCCTACGGGGCGCACTCCACGCACAGAGGAAATCGCCATGCTCGCGACAACGAAGACCGCTGGAATGAATGGGGCGACGAGCCCAAAGGCGCGCCACGGCCGGCCAGATCGTGCTCGTCTTCCAGGGTGGTGGCGCGCTCGGGGCCTATCAGGCCGGCGTCTACCAGGCGCTGCACGAGGCCGGCATCGAGCCGGACTGGATCATCGGCACCTCGATCGGCGCCATCAACGCCAGCCTGATCGCCGGCAACGCGCCGCACAAGCGCCTGCCCATGCTGAAGGAATTCTGGGATCGCATGGCGTTCAAGGATTTCTGGCACGGCTCGTCCGCCTGGCCACAGCTTTCTCAGACCTTGTCCTCCTTGAACACCGTGACCCGCGGAATTCCCGGCTTCTTCGAACCCAATCCGACGGCGTTCTGGGGCAACCACGTGGTGCTGGGCGCCGACCGGGCCGGCTACTACTCGACCGCTCCGCTCGAGAAGACGCTGCTGGAGCTGGTCGATTTCTCCCTCGTCAATCGCTGCAAGCCGCGCCTGACCGTCGGCGCCGCGCACGTGCGCACCAGCCAGATGAAATACTTCGACGGCCGCGAGATCGAGATCGGCGTCAAGCACATCCTGGCCTCGGGCGCGTTGCCGCCGGCGTTCCCGGCCGTCCGCATCGACGGCGAGCTTTATTGGGACGGCGGCATTCTCTCCAACACGCCGACCGAGGTCATCTTCGACGACAACCCGCGCCGCAACTCCCTGATCTTCGCCGTGCACATGTGGAACCCCGTAGGGCCGGAGCCGGAGACCATGTGGGAGGTCACGCACCGCCAGAAGGACATCCAATACTCGAGCCGGGTCGCCAGTCACATCGCCCGGCAGATGCAGACGCATCGGCTGCGCCACGTGATCAAGGAGCTGCTCGGCCATATTCCGGAGAACGTACGCAACAGCGAGGCGGTGCGCGAGCTGGCGGGATGGGGCTGCCTCACGCGCATGCATGTCGTGCGGCTGCTGGCGCCACGCCTCGCCAACGAGGACCACACCAAGGACGTCGATTTCAGTCCTTCCGGCATCCGCCAGCGCTGGGAGGCGGGCTATGCCAGCACTCAGAACGCGATCGCGCAGGCCCCCTGGGAAGGCGAGTTCGATCCGCTCGAAGGCGTCATCTTGCACGAGCCGCGGGCCGACACGAAGATCGTTCAGGTCGACAGCGACCTGAAACCCGTAGCGAAGCCCGCGCCCGAACGTCTGCGAGCGGGCTGAGGAGGCACCATGCCCGAATTCGACGCCATCATCATCGGCACCGGCCAGGCCGGCCCGTCGCTGGCGCATCGACTGGCCGGTGCAGGCCAACGGGTCGCCATCGTCGAGCGGCATCGTTTCGGCGGCACCTGCGTCAACACCGGTTGCACACCGACCAAGACGCTGGTGGCGAGTGCCTACGCCGCGCACCTGGCCCGCCGCGCCGCCGAGTTCGGCGTGACGGTCGCCGGTCCGGTCAGCGTCGACATGAAGAAAGTGAAGGAGCGCAAGGACTACGTGCTGGGCTTCTCCACCCGCGGCGTGGAGCGCTCGCTTCGAAGCAACCCCATGATTTCAGTCTATCAGGGGCACGCGCGGTTCGCGTCGCCGCAGGCGGTAACGGTGGGATCGGAGACCCTGAGCGCGCCCAGGATCTTCATCAACGTCGGCGGCCGCGCCTTCGTCCCCGACGTGCCCGGGCTGGACCAGGTCGCCTACTTCACCAACAGCACGATGCTGGATGTCGATTTCGTCCCGCCGCATCTGATCGTCGTCGGCGGCAGCTACATCGGACTGGAGTTCGCGCAGATCTACCGCCGCTTCGGCAGCGAGGTGACGGTGATCGAGATGGCCCCGCGGCTCATCGCCCGCGAGGACGAGGACACCTCGGCGGCCATTGCCGACATCCTGCAGAAGCGAAGGCATCGCGCTGCATCTGGGCGCGCACGGCCTGAAGGTCGCCAAGCGCGGCCAGGACATCGCCGTCAGCCTCGACTCGGCCGGCGGCACCAGGGAGGTCGTCGGCACGCATCTGCTGATGGCCGTGGGCCGCCGACCCAACACCGACGACCTCGGCCTCGACAAGGCGGGTGTCGCGATCGACAAGCGCGGGTTCATCGAGGTCGACGACCAGCTCCGCACCAGCGTGCCGGGCATCTGGGCGCTCGGCGACTGCAATGGACGCGGCGCCTTCACGCACACCTCCTACAACGACTTCGAGATCGTCGCCGCCAACCTGCTCGACAACGATCCGCGCCGCGTCAGCGACCGCATCGTCGCCTACAACCTCTACACCGATCCGCCGCTGGGTCGCGTCGGCCTCACCGAGGCGGAGGTGCGCAAGTCGGGCAAGCCGGCGCTGATGGCCAAGATGGCCATGGAGGACGTGAGCCGCGCCTTCGAGAAGGGCGAGACGCAAGGCTTCATGAAGATCCTCGTCGACGCCGAGACCAAGCAGTTCCTCGGCGCGTCGATCCTGGGCATCGGTGGCGACGAGATCATCCACTGCATACTCGACCTCATGTACGCCAAGGCGCCCTACACGGTGATGCAGCGCGCCGTGCACATTCACCCGACCGTGTCGGAGCTGCTGCCGACCATGCTGGGCGACCTCAAGCCGCTGTGACGACGGAGGGGGCAGACCCCTCGCCACTGCGCCAGCCGAAAACCGCAAAGACACCGTGAGGGGTCTGACTCCCCTTGCGCGCCCAAAAGGACAGACACCATGGCCAACACATCCACCGCCGACGCGACGCCGCTGATGCCGGCGATAGGCGCGAGCCGCCGCTCATCTGGCGCGCTGGTGCGGGAGCTGGTGATCGGGCTGACGGCCTTCCTGACGGTGGTCGACCTGTTCGCCACCCAGGCCATCCTGCCCTCGCTGGTGCGCCACTATCAGGTGAGCCCGGCGGCGATGGGCTTTGCGGTCAATGCCAGCACCATGGGCATGGCGGTGTCCGGCCTCGCCGTCGCGCTGTTCGCCCGCAAGATCGACCGCCGGCAGGGGCATCCTTGTCAGCCTCGCGCTGCTGGCGATACCGACGGCGCTGCTGGCGGTGGCGCCCGGCCTCGGCACCTTCACGCTGCTGCGCATCGTGCAAGGCATCTTCATGGCCTCGGCCTTCACGCTGACGCTGGCCTATCTCGGCGAGGAATGCAGCGCCGCCGACGCGGCCGGTGCTTTCGCGGCCTACATCACCGGCAATGTCGCGAGCAACCTGATCGGCCGGCTCATGTCCGCGGCCTTCGTCGATCATCTCGGCCTGGCCGCGAACTTCTACATCTTCGCCGCGCTCAACCTGGCCGGCGCGCTGCTGGTCTACTTCACGGTGCAAGCGCGCCCCGCCCATGCTTGCTATGGGGCCCGCGCAACCCTCGCCGCTGGCGACCTGGGCACTCCATCTGCGCAATCGCGCCGCTGCGCGCCGGCTTCGGCATCGGCTTCTGCATCCTGTTCGCCTTCATCGGCACCTTCACCTTCGTGAACTTCGTGCTGACGCGCGAGCCGCTGTCGCTCGGCGCCATGCAGCTCGGCTTCGTGTATTTCGTCTTCCTGCCGTCGATCTTCACGACGCCTCTTGCTGGCCGCACGGTGCAGCGCATCGGAACGAAGGGCGACGCTGTGGGCGGGCTTGGCGACGGCCGCCGTCGGCGTTGCCGCTGCTCGTCTCATCCTCGCTGCCGGTGGTGCTCGTCGGCATGGTGCTGATGGGCGTCGGCACCTTCTTCGCCCAGGCGACGGCGACCGGCTTCGTCGAGCCGCGCGGCCACGGTCGACCGCGGCGCGGCGAGCGGCATCTATCTCGCCTGCTATTTCCTCGGCGGGCTGGTCGGCACGGCGGTGCTGGGCCAGGTGTTCGATCGCCTCGGCTGGACCGCCACCGTGATCGGCGTCGGCGCAGCGCTGGCGGTCGCCGCTGCCCTGACTGCCAGACTGACCGTGATGCCAGGCGCGGCGTCCACGAAGGCGGTGTAGGCTGGGTCAAGCGAAGCGTAGACCCAACACAATTTCGATTCCCCACCCGCGAGTGGTGTTGGGTCATCGCTCACGCTCGACCCAACCTACGCGCCGGCAATGCGCCGTCACTCCTGCGGGTAGCGCCAGGGCTTGTCGGGCTGCTTGGCGGTCTCGTCGATGGTCCACTGCGGCAGCGCGAGGCCCGGCGACAGGTCGGTGAAGACCATGCGCACGCGCGTGCCGATGCCGACCTTCTTGACCATGTCGGGAGGGGCGAGCAGGCCGTCGGGCGTGGCGAGGTTGCCGACCACGCGCAAGGCGTCGTGCTCGGTGGGCTTGCCCAGCTGCGTGTCGAGGTCGACCAGCAGGATCAGATAGGGAGTGACCGCCTTGAAGGCCGGCTGGATGGCGTGATGCACCTCCGTATAGGAGTGCACGGCACCCTTGCCCTCGACCGGCACCCACTTGGCATCGCGGCTCATGCACCAGGGACACGCGGTGGTGGGCGGATAGCGCAGCAGCGAGCAGTCCGAGCATGCTTGCAAATGGAAATTATGCTCCGCGCAGTGCTTGAAGTAGGCGAGATTCTCGACCTCGAGATCGTCGAGGCTGAGCGACATTCCCAGATGTTGACCTTGGATCGGCATGTTCGTTTCCCCCTGGCTCAGCCGCGACACATGACCATGGCCGAGCCAGTGCCCGGCATGGCCCAGCCCAGGTTGGCGGTGACCTCGCACCCCTTGACCTGCCGGCATCCGCCTTCCTTGTAGTCGTAGGTGTGCTTGCGCTTGCCGTCGGCGCCGACGGGACAGCTGTCGTCGATGTCCTGGCGCAGCTGGCGCACGTTCTCGATCACCATGTTCATGCCGTGCGTATAGCCCTCGCACAGATGCCCGCCGCTGGTGTTGTTGGGGCGCTTTCCGCCCAGCTTTATGGTGCCGTCGCTGACGTACTGCCCGCCATCGCCCTTCTTGCAGAAGCCGTAGTCCTCGAGCTGCAGCATGGTCGTGAACGTGAACGCGTCGTAGGAGCCGGTGGCATCGACGTCCTCGGGGCCGACCCCGGAGTTGGGCCAGAGGATCTCGCGCGCATACTTGCCGGCGACCGTCGAGATCGGCCCGTGCTGGTAGTGCATGTCGATGCGCGGCTTGCAGACGCGGCCGGCGACGCCGCGGATCAGGGCGCGGGGGTGCTTCAGGTCGCGCGCGCGGTCGGCGCTGGTGACGATGATGGCGGTGGCGTTATCGGTCTCCACGCAGCAATCGAGCAAATGCAGCGGCTTGCAGATGATGCGGCTCGCCAGCACGTCCTCGACCGTCACGCGTTTCTTGTAATAGGCCTTCGGGTTGTTGGAGGCGTGGTTGCTGTGCGTCGCTCGGACGGCGGCGACCTGTGCCGGCGTCGTGCCGTAGTCGTACATGTGCCGCAGGAAGGTCGGGCTGAACATCTGGCCGGCGCTCTGCCAGCCATAGGCGCGGCTGTGCAGCATATCGCTGTTCACCGGCACCGCCGAGCGGGCTCCCGTGCCGCCGATGCGCACCTGGGAGAAGCCGTTCATGGCGCGGAAGATGGCGACCGTCTTGCACATGCCGGCCTCGATCACGCCGATGGCGATGCCGATCAGCGCCTCCGTCGAGGAGCCGCCGCCGAACACGTCCATGTAGAAGTTCAGGCGGATACCGAGATCGCCGGCAATGAAGGGGGCAAACGTGGAGTCGCCCGACTGGTAGGACAGCATGCCGTCGACGTCGGCGGGGGTCAGCCCCGCATCGAGGATGGCGTTGCGCACCGCCCAGGTGCCGAGCGAGCGCGTGGTCATGCCGGAGCCGCGCGTATAGGTGGTCTCGCCCACCCCGACGATGGCGTATTTGTCCCGCAAGTGCTTGGGGGTCGAGGCGTCCGTGTCGGCCGGAAGGGGCATAGGGCGCGATCCTCCTGTGGTGTTGTTTCGTGCGGCAAGCTGCCGAGTTGCAGGCCCCAGAGTAGAGCAATCGTCAACCATGGGAAGAGCCGTCAGCGAGGCCAAGTACGGCCAGGTCCGGTCGTCGCAGATACCCGCAAGCTTGCCGCCAGGTTGATCCCGGTGCCGGCACGGCACGCATTAACGCCTTGCTGACCAACCCTGCTCACCCTTTCGTAAGGATCGCTCCTGCAACGCGAAATCTCATTGCCGGACAGATGCTTCCGCATGCGCATCGACGTTGAGGCTTAACGTACCCTTGAGCAACTCCTGCTATCCGATAAGGGAGTCTCTCTAGTGGGGCACCTCGTGCTGCGCGTTCTCGCCTGCATCGCGAATGAGCATGACTACCGGCTCGTGCTGCTGGCTGCGCTGATTTGCGCCGCAACGTCGTTCACGACCTTCCATGCCTACTCGTACGCCACGCATGAGCAGGGCTCGCGGCGCATGGCGTGGGTGTTCCTGTCGGGCACGTGCGCCGCCGCCGGCATCTGGGCCACCCACTTCGTGGCAATGCTCGCCTACAACCCGGGATCCCCCACCGACTACGATCCGGTGCTGACGATCGCTTCGCTGCTGATCGCCGCCGTGGCAGCGGTTGCCGGCTTCTCGATTTCCACGCTCGGCGGCCGAGCGATGGCCGCCGCCGGCGGCGCCGTCATCGGCGGCGGCATCGGCCTCATGCACTTCACGGGTATGCGGGCTCTCGTCATCCCGGGCACCCTCGCCTGGGATCGGGGCCTCGCGCTCGCCTCCATCGCGATCGGCGTCGGGTTGGCGTCGGCGGCGCTGCTCGCCTGGCACGGGCTCGACCGCCGTAAGGCCGTGTGGATCGCGCCGGGGTTGCTCGCGCTGGCAATCTGCGGGCTGCACTTCACCGCCATGGGCGCCGCGACGATGGTGCCCGATCCCACCATCGCTGTTCCTGCCACGGATATGAACGGCTCGACGCTGGCGATTTCCGTGACAGCCGTCACCATGCTCGTGATGCTCGCCCTGCTGGCCATGACGCTCATCGCCAGCGAGGGCAAGCGCGACGCGCTCCTTCGCAATCAGGAGCTTGTGGATGCGGCGCTCGAGGGCCTTGTCATCGCCAGGGACGGGATCGTCGTCAACGTCAACCGCCGCATTCTCGACCTCACACTCCTCACCCGTGCCGAGCTGCTCGGGATGAAGGTCGCCGGGGACCTGGTGGTCATGCCCTCGGAGGAGGCGAGCGCCTGGGGCAAGGGTGCGGAGGGACTGCTCAAGACCGCGACCGGCTTGGCCGTTGCGGTGGAGGTCGTGCGCCGGCCCCTGAGCGGCAGCGAGCGCGCCAACGAGGTCTATGCCATCCGCGACCTCACGGACTGGCGCCGCATCGAAGCCGAGCTCAGGCGACAGAACACGGCGCTGCAGGAGCGCGAGGAGGAGCTGCGTACGCAGAACCGCCGCTTCGAGGTGACGCTCGCCAACATGCCGCACGGCTTGTGCATGATCGATCCGATGCAGAGGATCGTGGTCTGCAACAAGCGCTATGTCGAGATGTACGATCTACCCGCGCATCTGGCGAAGTCCGGCACGCCTATTGCGGACATTTTCGAGCATCGCATCGGCAAGGGGCTCTATCCGCCGGCCGAGGATGAGGAATACAAGAGCAAAGGCTTCAATGCCATGCTCGAGCCCTCGGTCAAGACCCGCCATTTGAGCGATGGGCGAACCATACTGATTTCCCGCCAACCGACGGAAGATGGCGGTTGGATCGCCATTCACGACGACATCACAGAGCGCGAAGAGCTCAACGAGCGCCTCGAAGCCCAGAACGCCAATCTCGACATGGCGCTTGCAACCATGACGCAGGGCCTCGCCATGTTCGACAGCGAGGAGCGTCTGGTCCTCGCCAACGAGCGCTACGCGGAGATCTACGGCCTCGAGCCGCAACACCTGCGGTCCGGCACGACGCTGCGCGAGCTGGTCGAGTACCGCATCTCCAAGGGCCTCTATTCGGGGCTCACCGCGGACGACGTCCTCACCAACATGCGCGAGCGCGTGGCGCGCAAGCGTCCGAGCCACCTCGTCAGCCGACCGGGCGACGGGCGCGTGCTTTCGGTCTCGATCCAGCCGCGGCCCGACGGCGGATGGGTGGTGACGCTGCAGGACATCACCGAGCGCGAGCGGCTCAATGCACGCCTGGTGGAGCAGAACGCTCTCCTGCAGCAGCGCGAGGAGCAGCTGGGCGCCCAGAATACGCGCTTCGATGCCGCGATCGGCAACATGTCCCAGGGGATGTGCCTCTACGATGCGCAGGAGCGGATCGTCTTCGCAAACAATCGCTTCGGGGCGATCTACGGGTTGACGCCGGACCAAGTGAAGCCGGGCACGACCCTGCGCCAGATCTACGAGGCACGGGCAGCCAGCAGGGTTGTCGGCGATGGCGAGCGAGAGAAATTCGTTCTCAACGGCTTGGAGCGCTCACGCAGCCACAAGTCCGAAGTGCTCAGACTGAGAGACGGGCGCTTGATCTCGGTCGTGCGCCGGCCGATGCCCGACGGCGGCCTGCTCAGCACGCATGAGGACATCACGGAGCGCGAGCAGCTCAATTCCCGCTTCGATGCGGCCATCAGCAACATGTCGCAAGGCATGTGCCTCTACGATGCGCAGCAGCGGATCGTATTCGCCAACAACCGCTTCGCCGAGATCTACGGGCTGACACGCGAGCAGGTGAAACCGGGCACGACGCCCCGGCAGGTCCTCGAGGCTCGCGTGGCCAACGGCACCTACAGCGCCGACAAGGCCCGCGATTTCATCGCCTACGGCCTCGAGCGCTTCAAGAGCGTCGCATCCGAGGTCGTCAAGCTGGGCAACGGGCGCTTCATCTCAGTCGTGCGGCGGCCGATGCCCGATGGCGGGCTGCTCAGCACGCACGAGGACATCACCGAGCGCGAGCAGCTCAACGATCGGCTTACCCAGCAGAACGAGCTCCTGACGCAGCGCGAGCATGAGCTCAAGGCGCGCAACGAGCAGTTCGACGCGGCCATGGGCAACATGCTGCAGGGTCTGGCCATGTACGACAGCGAGCAGCGGCTCGTCATGTGCAACAAGCGCTACGCCGAGCTGTACGGCCTTGCACCGCGAGCACGTGAGGCCCGGGACGCCCATGCGCGAGATCCTCGCGCATCGCGTCGCCAGGGGCGAATTCCTCGGCAAGAACGCCGACGAGCTGCTCCAAGAGAGGATCGAGCGCGTTGCTGGGCACAAGGCGGCGCAGTACGTGAACCAGCTGAGCGATGGCCGCCACATCGCCGTGTCCACCCAGCCGATGCCCGACGGCGGCACCGTCACCACGCATCACGACATCACCGCGCAGCGTCAGTCCGAGGCCAAAATCGCCCACATGGCGCTGCACGATACGCTGACCGGCTTGCCCAACCGCGTGCTGCTCAACGAGCGGCTCGAGGACGCGCTGCGGCGGGTCAAGCGCGGCGATATCGTGGCCACGCTCCTGCTCGATCTCGATCATTTCAAGACCGTGAACGATACCCTCGGCCATCCGGCGGGCGACAAGCTCTTGAAGATGGTGGCCGACCGCCTGCGCGCCGTCGTGCGGGAGACCGATACGATCGCACGCATGGGTGGCGACGAGTTTGCCATCGTGCAGACCTGCATCACGCAGCCCGCCAATTCCACCGCGCTGTCACATCGCATCATCGAGAGCGTGGGCGCGCCCTATGTGGTGGAGGGCCACCAGGTGGTGATCGGCACCAGCGTCGGCATTGCCGTTGGCCCGTCCGACGGGACGAGCCCGGACCAGCTGATGCGCAACGCCGATCTGGCGCTCTACCGCGCCAAGGGCGACGGGCGCGGCACCTACCGCTTCTTCGAGCGCGAGATGGACGCGCAGATGCAGGTGCGGCGCGCCATGGAATACGATCTGCGCAAGGCGCTCGCGGCCGGCCAGTTCGAGCTGCACTATCAGGCGGTCCTCAATCTCGCGACCAACGGGGTCAGCGGCTTCGAGGCCCTGGTACGCTGGCGCCATCCCGAGAGGGGCCTGGTGTCGCCCGGAGCGTTCATTCCGCTGGCCGAGGAGATGGGCTTCATCATTCAGCTGGGAGAATGGGCGATCCGCGAGGCCTGCGGCACGGCCGCGCAATGGCCCGGCGAGCTCAAGGTGGCCGTCAACCTCTCGCCCGCGCAGTTCCGCAGCCCGGGGCTGGTGCAGGTGGTGGTGAGTGCGCTGGCGGCTTCGGGGCTCCCGCCCGAGCGGCTCGAGCTCGAGATCACCGAGGGCACTCTGCTGCAGGACAGCGAGACGACGCTCTCCATGCTCTATCAGCTGCGCGCGCTCGGCGTGCTCATCGTCATGGACGATTTCGGCACGGGGTATTCCTCGCTCAGCTACCTGCAGAGCTTCCCCTTCGACAAGATCAAGATCGACCGCTCGTTCGTGAAGGACATCGCCGACGGCGTCGGCTCGCTCAACATCGTGCGCGCCGTGGCGGCATTGGCCAACGGCCTCGGCATGACGACCACGGCCGAGGGCGTCGAGACCAAGGAGCAGCTCGACACCGTTCGCGCCGAGGGCTGCACGGAGATGCAGGGCTACCTGTTCAGCAAGCCGCTGCCGGCCAGCGAGGTCCCCCAATTCCTGCGCCAATGCGGCAGCGAGATGGCCCCGCAACAGGCCAAGGCCGATGCGCAGAGTGGCGCCGCCGACGCCGCCTGATCAGGCAGCGTCCCTACTGGCGTTTCACGGGCGTGCAGGTGGCGCGGCGGAGCGCGGCTTCGGTCTCGGCGCGCCAGGCGAGGCCCTTCAGCGGCGCCCGCACGACCACGAGGCCCTCCCATGACGGCGAGGCGACCTGCGTCTCCTGGGCGCTCACGCGACGCGGCGTCGCCACGAACTCGCCCAGGCGGTCGGCACCCGGAACCACCACCAGGGAGATCTCGGCACGGCGCGTCTCCTGCGCCGGCATGACGTAGAAGTTGTCGCCTTGCGGACTGTGCAGCGACAGCGTCCAGCCACCTTGCACCATCGCCGCGGTCACCATCAGCGAATCCACCGAGATGTCGTACCGGCACATGGCATAGAGCGCGTCCGGCGTGAGGAACGGCAGCGGCTGGTTGCCGGGCGCCGGCGGCGGCAGCAGCACCATGCGGTTGACCGGGAGCGTCTCGCGCAGCCTGGCGAATGCGTGGCCCGAGCTGACCAGTGGCACGGCCATCGTGGCGGTGATGTGGATGATGCCGCCGAGCAGCACGGCGCCGATCACGGTGCGCCAGCTAACCTCGCTCAGCCATTTGGGCAGCTTGGGCATCCTCGTCACCGGCACGCGAGGCGCTGGATGGGGGGCAGGGTCTTCTCGCGGCCGTCGTACACAGCCGCGGCCCAGGCGGCATCCTGCACGGTCAGGACCAGGTTGACCCGGCTGCCGCCGATGGGGAGCCAGTTGCCGGGCCGCGCGTCGCGCGCCAGCGTTATGATCGCCCGCCCGTCGGGCTCGCGCATGACGCTGGCGCTGCTGAAGGCGTAGCGGTCCGCGGGATTGGGGATCAGGCCGCCCTGGCCGTCGAACGCGGCGAGGCTCCACCAGCCACCGCCGTCGAGGCCTTCCATGACGATCGCGTATTCGCAGCCCGCGTGCAGCCGCCCGCCGCGGCTGTCGGCCTTGGCCTGGTAGGTGATCTCCAGCGTGGAGGCGAGCGGGAGCAACCCGTTGCGGACCGTATGTGCGCGCGTGTAGGGGTCGGCGTCCGGGCGCCCCGCCGCGCTCCAGGTCATCCAGGGCCCGGAGGTCCGCGTCGATAGGCGCGATCCGGCCTCGATCATGTACCAAGCCGACGCCAGCCCGCCGCCGACCGCGAGCACGGCGAAAAGCGCCAGATTGATCACGATGTTCGCTATGAGGGTCAGGCTGACATCCCCTGGTCGGGCCCCATCAAGGCCGTGACGGTGCGGTTGCGCCCGGTACCTCGGCACGCCGCTCCGTCGCGGCCACCGGCGGTTTCGCCTTCGGTTCCGGCGGGCGCGACTTTGGCGCAGCTGCGCCGGGCGGTGCCACGCTTGCCGGCGGCGATGCGCTCGCGGGCGTAGTGCTGGCCGGCGTCGGTTGCAGCCCCGAGGCCTGCCGCATGCTCTCGACGACTTTCTTCAGGGCCGTCCGCGTCTGGTCGGGCATGAGGCTGCTCGACCTCTGCGCGGCCTGGGCCACCTGGGCCTGCGCCATTCCCGGGTCCGTGCGCCTGAGATCGATGAGGCGCTGCTGCTCAGCCACCTGGTTGGGATGCAGGCCGAGGCCCGGGATCGGCGGAATGGCGCGATAGTTCTTGTGCGCCACCGACATGTAGCTGTGCCAGGCCTGCGTCGGCAGGCTGCCGCCGGTGATGCCGGGCATCGGGCGGAAGTCGTCGTAGCCCACCCACACCCCGGTCACCAGCGCGCCGGTGAAGCCGACGAACCAGGCGTCGCGATAGCTCGAGCTGGTGCCGGTCTTGCCGACGACCGTGGCGAAGTCGAGCTGCGCCTTTGCCGCCGTGCCGTTCGTCACGACCGCCAGCATCATCTGGTTCATGTCCTCGGCCACCTTCCGGCTGACGACCTGAACCGGCGCCGGCTCGTCACGGTCACGGCTGTAGATCAGCTCGCCCTTGGAATTGAACATCTCCAGAATGCCGAAGGGCCTGGCCGTCTTGCCGCCGTTGGCGAAGTGGGCGTAGGCGCCGGTGTGCTGCAGCGGCGTGATGCCGGTGTCGCCGAGCGCCATCGAGCAGGTTTTCTTCACCCCCACGACGCCGAGGCGCTGGGTCATCTCCACCACCTTCTCGCGACCGTACTGCAGGGACACGTTGACGGCGGGAATGTTGAGCGACATGCGGAAGGCGTCGAGCGCGGCGAGCGAACGGCCGGAGCTGCCGCCGGAGTAGTTCTTGGGCGCCCAATTCCCGCAGTTGCCGCCGTAGTCCCGCACGATCGAACGCGGGTTCATGCCGTGCTCGAAGCCCGTCGCGTAGACGTAGAGCTTGAAGGAGGAGCCCGGCTGGCGGCGGGCGTGGGCAGCGCGGTTGAACTGATTGTCCTCGTAGTCGAGGCCGCCGACCATGGCGCGGACGGCGCCGTCCGGCTCCATCGATACGAGCGCGCCGGTGTAGCCGCGCTTGCGGCTCGATCCGGTGTGGCGCAGCGTATTGACCATCGCATCCTGGGCCGCCTGCTGCATGCCGAGGTCGACCGTGGTGCGCGCGGTGAGCACATAGTGGCCCCGCCCTTCACCCAGGCGCTGCGCCTCCTCGAACGCCCAGTCCAGGAACCAGTCGGGACTGTGGGCCGGCCGCGTGTCGATGATCTTGGCCGGGTTCAGTCGTGCGGCCTGCACCTGGCCGGCGCTCATGTAGCCGGCCTCGACCAGGTTGGTGAGCACGTCGTTGGTGCGGGCGCGCGAAGCCGGCAGGTTGACGTGGGGCGCGAACTTGGAGGGCGCCTTGAACAGGCCCGCCATCATCGCGGCTTCGGCCAGGTTGACCTCGCGCACCGACTTGCCGAAGTAGAACTGGGAGGCCGCCTCCACGCCATAGGCGCCGCCGCCGAGGTAGGCGCGGTCGAGATACAGCTTCAGGATCTGGCGCTTGGTGAAACGCGACTCGAGCAGGAAGGCGAGGAACACCTCCTTGACCTTGCGCGTGATCGAGCGCTCCGAGGTCAGGAACAAGTTCTTGGCGAGCTGCTGGGTGAGGGTCGAGCCGCCCTGGACCACCTCGTTGGCACGGGCGTTCTCGAACAGGGCGCGCGCCGTGCCGATGAAATCCACGCCGAAGTGCTCGAAGAAGCGGCGGTCCTCGGTGGCGAGCGTCGCCTTGATGAGATGATCGGGGACCTCCTCCAGCGGCACCGCGTCATTGTGCAGGATGCCGCGCTGGCCGATCTCGGTCCCGTTGCGGTCCAGGAACTTGACCGCGTACTTGCCGGTGTTGATCTTGTTCTCGTCGAACTCGCTGATGGCCGGGATGGCCAAGACGTAGAGTACGACGAGGCCGCCAAGGCCCAGCGTCATGCCCTCGGCGAGCGCCTCGTTGAGGAGGCGTTTCCATCCCGACAGGCGGAAGCGGGCAAAAAAGCTGGTGACGGCGTTCCAGCGGTCCTGCAGCGACTGCCACGACTCGGCCAGCGAGGAATCAATCCAGGCATCGACGCCGAGCCAGTCGATGAGCCGCTTGCGGCCGCTGCCATGCCTGAAAAACCAGTCGTGCAAGCTGAGGCCCTCGGTTCTGCCTAGTTCTGATGCTCGACGCCCCCGACACGATACCCTCGGGGAAGGGATCAGCCATGCGCGACGCACCCTTTTGTGCGGCGCACCCTGCGACCCCGCCGCTGCTACCCCGCGATGCCGGCAGCGTCGGGAATCACCAACCGAATTGCACTGGAACAATAATTTACCATGCGTGCGGCCGGCAACGCGAGCAAGAACGTTTTCGCGCGTTTGTGCCTTTTTGGCGGCATCCCCGCGCCGCGGCCGCGCGCATCGGCACCATGCGGCAGCATTGCCCGGTCCGTTGTCGCCTTTGGCCCTGGAAAATCGGCGTGCTATGCCAATTGACGCAGTGCAGCGAATACGGGGCGTCGACATGAAGGAAGTGCTGGAGGAACTGGAGCGGCGGCGGGCGGAGGCCCGGCTCGGTGGCGGCCAGGGGCGCATCGACGCCCAGCACAAGCGCGGCAAGCTGACGGCGCGCGAGCGCATCGGCCTGCTCATGGACGACAACTCGTTCGAGGAGTTCGACATGTACGTCGAGCACCGCTGCGCCGACTTCGGCATGGAGAAGAGCAAGATCCCCGGCGACGGCGTCGTCACCGGCTGGGGCACCATCAATGGCCGGGTGGTCTACGTCTTCGCCAAGGACTTCACGGTGTTCGGCGGCTCGCTGTCGGAGGCGCACGCCAAGAAAATCACCAAGATCCAGGACATGGCGCTGCAGAATCGCGCGCCCATCATCGGCCTGTTCGACGCCGGCGGCGCGCGCATCCAGGAGGGCGTCGCCGCGCTCGGCGGCTACGGCGAGGTGTTCCTGCGCAACGTGCTGGCCTCGGGCGTCGTCCCGCAGATCTCCGTGATCATGGGACCGTGCGCGGGCGGCGACGTCTATTCGCCCGCCATGACCGACTTCGTGTTCATGGTAAAGGACACGAGTTATATGTTCGTGACCGGCCCCGACGTGGTTAAAACCGTCACCAACGAGACGGTTACCGCCGAGGAGCTGGGCGGGGCCCGCGTCCACACCACCAAATCCTCGATCGCCGACCGCGCCTACGAGAACGACGTCGAGACGCTGCTGCAGATGCGCCGCCTGCTCGACTTCCTGCCGTCCAACAACAAGTCCGGCGTGCCCGAACTGCCGACCAGGGACAGCCCCGACCGCAGCGAGCCATCGCTCGACACGCTGATCCCCGACAACCCCAACAAGCCCTACGACATCAAGGAGCTGATCCTCAAGGTGGTCGACGAGGGCGACTTCTTCGAGATCCAGGACGCCTTCGCGCGCAACATCGTCACCGGCTTCGCGCGCATGGAGGGGCGCACCATCGGCATCGTCGCCAACCAGCCGATGGTGCTGGCGGGCGTGCTCGACTCGGATGCCTCGCGCAAGGCCGCACGCTTCGTCCGTTTCTGCGACTGCTTCGACATCCCCATCATCACCTTCGTCGACGTGCCGGGCTTCCTGCCGGGCACCGCCCAGGAGTACGGCGGTCTCATCAAGCACGGCGCCAAGCTGCTGTTCGCCTTCTCGGAGGCGACGGTGCCGAAGGTGACTGTCATCACGCGCAAGGCCTACGGCGGCGCCTACGACGTGATGAGCTCCAAGCACATCCGCGGCGACGTCAACTACGCCTGGCCCACGGCCGAGATCGCCGTGATGGGACCGAAGGGCGCGGTCGAGATCCTCTATCGGGCCGAGCTCGGCGACGCGACCAAGATCGCCGCCCGCATCAAGGAGTATCAGGACCGCTTCGCCAACCCGTTCAACGCCGCCGAGCGCGGCTACATCGACGAGGTGATCCTGCCGCGCAACACCCGCCGCCGCATCTGCCGTGCGCTGAACATGCTGCGCAACAAGACCGTCGAGAACCCCTGGAAGAAACACGACAACATTCCGCTGTAGGCAGCGGCCTTCGCCGGCCTATCCCCGAATAGGGAACAGACCGCCGCTGGCGATGAAGTCGGGATTGCAGAGGTAGCGGACGTCTGCGAGGCACAGACGAAGCCCTGACCGTCTTGCGAGCTGTCGGTCCGGCAGGGGCCCAGGAGCGGACGACAATCGTTCTTCGGGTTGTGCCGACTGCGGAACTCATGCGCCGCAGCAACGCACGTGCGTGGATGTCGAGCTGCCACCGTGCCGCCGCGAATGGATCCAAGCTTGCTTCTATCTTGGGTGGATCCAGCCCCAAGAAGAGGGTCAACACCCTTGCCAGCCCATATCACCAACGGCGATGGCCGTTAATTGGGGCTGTCTCTCGCTGGACCCAATGACCAGGTATTTCCATACGGCATCGGGCGCCCTCGGGTGTGATCGTAAGGTCAGCCGTACCTCCGAGTTCGTGCGGAATCAGCTCCCGAATTACGCTGGTCCCATAGCCAGATTTACATGGAGCTGCGGCGGCAGGCCCCCCGATTTCCAGCCATTCGATGATCAACCGCTCTCGTGCTTCCCCGTCCGGCGGCCAGTGCCACCTGACCGTTATCCTGCCTTCGGTCGTGGAAAGCGCGCCATATTTTGCGGCGTTGGTAGTCAGCTCATGGAGCACGAATGCCATCAACTCACCGGCTTCCGCGCGCAACAGTATCTCCGGACCATCGACCTCAGTATTGTTACCTCTGGCGTACGGCGTCAGCTCGCGCTCGAGCAGTTCCGCCAATGGTATCCCCTCCCATTGCCGGCAGCTCAAGAGCTCGTGCGATGACGCCATCGATCGGATACGGCCGTCAAGTGCGGCCACGAAGTGCTCCATCGAGCTGCTCCCGTCGAGCGTGTGGGCGGCGATAGCGCTGACGGTCGCGAGTGCGTTCTTGACGCGGTGGTCGAGCTCGGCAACGAGCAAACGTTGGTGCTCTTCGGCCCGCTTGCGCTCGGTGATATCGATGTTGACGCCAACCACTCGTTGTGCGCGGCCATTACTGCCGTAAGAGATGAAACTGCGCGAGTATATCCACCAAATCTTGCCATTGCGGACAATGCGATACTCTATGTCATACTCGCCCCGATGGGCGCGGAATGCTTGGTTCCAAATCCTCTCTATCCGAATAACGTCCTCTGGATGTGTGCTGGCCCGCCATTTGTGACCCGTAGTTATTGGCGTCCTCGCCGGCAAACCGTGGAGGGCCGCATAACCCTCAGACACTCGAACTATTTTCGTGTCGAGATCGTAGGCGTAGCTGCCGACAAGAGCGGCCTTTTCCGCAAGGTCGAACTGCATGTTGCGCTCCGCCAGCGCCAGCTCGGCATTCTTGCGTTCGCTGATATCGACTGTCATGTTCAAGGTGCCGACGATGGCACCTGTCCCGTTGCGCAAGGGATTCGGATAAGGGATTATCGGAATGCGGGTGCCATCGGCTCGCTCGAGAATAGCCTCTGCGTTTCGCACAATGCGCCCCCCCTTCAAGGCGATCTCGGTCGGGCAATCTTCGATTGCCATCGGTGTGCCATCGCTATGGTAGAGGCGCGCAAGGTCACACCATCTGTCCTCGCCGAACTTGGGCATTTTCCCCCAGAGATCGGCAGCAGCTTGGTTGCAATAGGTGACGCGTCCATCTATGTCCGTCACAAAGATGGCGGCAGGGAGCGCCTCGAGCCGCCCGCGTAAGGCTGCCTCGCTCTCTTTCAGGGCCTCCTCGATTTGCTTACGTTCCGTGATGTCACGTGTCAGACCCTTGATGCGCAATAGCTTGCCTTTGGTATCAAATTCCGCCTTCGCCTCCTCCTCCAGCCAGACGTCGCCGCTATCCGAGCGGGCAAATCGGAAGATGAATCTCTACGAAGGATTGCCGGGCGAAAGGTTGCGGATAAGGGTCTGGAAGCTCCTGCGATCATCGGGATGAACCTGTCTCAAGAAAACGCTGCCTTGCACAATTCCCAAGATGTGTTCAGCGTTGGCGCTGCGTTGCGATCGAGAGGTGGCGGCGTCCCATTCGAACGCGACCACCCGACCGGCCGACAATGCATCGGATAGGTGGGCCTCAGTCTGCTTGTGTTCTGTAACGTCGATGTTGATGCCAATACACTGTTGGGGCAGCCCATCTTCGCCGTATGAAATGCGCCCGCGCGATTCGATCCATCGGATCCCGCCGTCGGCGCGGACTAATCGGTAATCGAATGTGAATTCGCATTGCCGACTGCCGAAAAGCTGCTCGCGAAGCTCGTCGAATGGCGCAAGGTCGTCTGGGTGCACCCTGGTGCGCCACTCGCTGATTGTCGTGTAGCCAGTTCCTTCAGGTAACCCGTGGATGACCGCATAGCCCTCGGAGACTGCAATCATTCCCGTCTCCAAATTATTTGAATAGCAACCGACACGGGCTGCACTTGCCGCCAGGGCCAGCTGCGCGTTGCGCTCAGCCAGGGCCAGCTCCGCTCGCTTGCGCTCGGTGACATCGATATTGACGCCAATGACCCGTTGTGCTCGGGCATCGCTGTCGTACAAAATGAACCCACGCAATTCGATCCAGCGAGTTTCACCATCCCGACGAATAATGCGAAAGTCGACTTTGTACTCTCCTCGTCGCTCTTGGTACGTTTCGCTCCGGAGCACCTGCAATCCCTCGGCAAATCCCCCAACGTCCTCCGGATGCACGTGGGCTCGCCATTCGCCGTACGTGATCTCGGTCGTTCGACCTGGAAAACCGTAGATCGCCGCATAGCCCGCCGAGATCTGCATTCTCTCGGTCTCGGGATCATAGACGTAGCTGCCGACGAGCCCGACCCTTCCCGCCGCCTCGAGCTGTAGGTTTCGCTCGGCAAGCATCTCTTCCGCCGCCTTGCGTGCTGTGAAATCGATGCTGACGCCGATCAAGTGTGCGGGTTTACCACTTTGATCGTAGAAGATGAGATTGCGCACCTCTATCCACCTGACCTCGCCATCGTCGGCGCGGACAATGCGGAATTGCAAAATGACCTCACGTTGCTGTGCGAGCAGGGCGTGGGCATGCCGAACCTCGAGTAGCGGTAAATCCTCCGGATGCACGAGCTTGCGAATATCGTCGCGCGACATCTCGGTGATAACCTCGGCTAGGCCGAAAATGGTCGCGCAACCTGGGGTGAGCTTGACAACTCCTGTCGAAAAATCGACGGAGAAGCTTCCGACCCGGGCAGCTTTGCTGGCGAGCCCGAGCTGGGTATTGCGCTCGGCCAATGTGAGCTCTGCCAGCTTGCGATCAGTGATTTCCTGGACGGTTCCCCGCAAGCCGACGGTTTGGCCCTGGGAATTTAGGACGACCGCACCGCGCGCGGTGATCCAGATCGGTGTCCCTTTCCGGTAGGCCTGCAGCTCCAGCTCGTAGCTGGCACCCGTCTGCATGGTGCTTTGCATCGCCGCCTTCAATCGCTTCCAGTCGTCGTCGGGATACCAGCGTCCACGCTGCTCGCGGTAGGCGGGTAGCTGCCGCGTGCCGGGATCAAGGCCGAAAATGCGAAGCAGTTCATCGGATCCCACGATGACATTGGACCCGGCATCCCAATGCCAGCTGCCGATACGAGCCAGTCGCTGCGCCTCGACAAGCTCGGCTTCTCTTTGATGCAGCGTGTCCTCGGCCCGCTTGCGGTCCGTAACGTCGACTTGGGCGCCAATTCTTCGGATGGCCCGCCCGGCCTCGTCGTATACTATGAAGACACGCGCCTCGATCCACCTCACCTCACCGTGGCGCAATGTTCGAAATTCCAGGACGACCTCGGTTTCGCAATTCTCCAACGCACGGCGAGTGACGGCATCTATCCGCCGCATATCGTCCGGATGCACGAGCGCGCGCCAAACTTCGCGTGAAATCTCGAGCGCGTCTTCGGGCAGCCCGTAGATAGCCGCACAACCACGAGAGAGTTGCAGTTTCTGTGTGGCATGGTCGTACGTGAAGCTGCCAATTCCGGCGATCTTTCCAGCAAGATCGAGTAGCGCGTCACGATCCGCGATGCGGGTCTCGGCACGCCTGTGGTCGCTTATATGGCCAAGCATGTTGATGGCACCGTCAATTTTCCGGTCGCTTCGAACAGCAGTGTCGGATAAGGGATGACAAGAACGCGCGTGTCGTCCGGGCGCTCAGCTATCGCTTCCATGCCACGGCTCGCTGTCTCTGATGCAGCGCCATGGCCGCATTGGGTCGTATCTCGCCAATGGAGACGCGTGGAAGTTTTTGGCTGGGCCCAAACCCCTTGGTGCTGAACTCCCAGGTTTGCGATCCCCCGCTGCATTGCATTAGTTGCCGGACCTTCTAGCGAGCTTTCTCAGGTTTCGCTTCCAGCGGCAATCGGGACAAACCCGCAAGCCTATCGCAATCAGGGGCGCTCTTACCTGCCGCAAATAAGGTTCATGGGATGTCGGCGATTGAAGGCGTGGCTCATTGTGCAGTGCGATCCGATGGTCTTGAGTGGAGCCAGGGACTGCCATCCAGCTCCCTGAAACAATGACCCGGCTTCTCTCGACAGCAGACTACCCTGAGTGCGAGGATAAGATCATCACATGACGGAGAACCTTGTCCTCGTCGCCGGCGGCGGCATCGGCGGGCTGGCGACGGCCCTCACCCTGCACCAGATCGGCGTGCCGTGCCTCGTCTACGAGGCGGTGCGCGAGATGCGGCCGCTGGGTGTCGGCGTGAACCTGCAGCCCAATGCGGTGCGCGAGATCTACGATCTCGGCATCACGCAGGCCGACCTCGATCACGTGGGCCTGCCGGCGAAGGAGTGGGCGCTGGTCGGCCTCAACGGCAACGACATCTATTCCGAGCCGCGCGGCCGGCTCGCCGGCTACGAGTGGCCGCAGTATGCGGTGCACCGCGGCCGCCTCCACATGCTGCTTTACGACAAGGTGGTGGAGCGGATCGGGTCCGCAACCGTGAGGCTCGGATGTCGGGTGACCGGCTACCGCAAGAACTCCGACGGCAGCATGAGCGCGGCCGTCGAGCACGCCGACGGGTCTACCGCCGAGGTCCAAGGCGCGCTTCTGATCGGCGCCGACGGCATACATTCGGCGGTGCGGGCTCAGATGCACCCGGCCCAGCCGCCGATCCACTGGGGCGGAGCCATCATGTGGCGCGGCACGACGTGGGCGAAGCCGATCCGCACGGGCGCCTCCTTCGTCGGCCTCGGCACCCATCGCCAACGGGTCGTCTTCTACCCCATCTCCCATCCCGACCCGAAAACCGGCCTCTCGATGATCAACTGGATCGCCGAGGTGACCATGGACAACTCCGAGGGCTGGAAGCAGAGCGGCTGGTTCCGGCCCGTCGGCATCGACGAGTTCGCCCATCACTTCGAGGGCTGGACCTGGGACTGGCTCGACGTGCCGTCGCTGCTCGGCCAAGCCGACTGCGCCTTCGAGAACCCGATGATCGACCGCGATCCCGTGCCCACCTGGGTCGACGGGCCGGTGGCGCTGCTGGGTGACGCCGCGCACGCGATGTATCCGACCGGCTCGAACGGGGCGAGCCAGGCCATTGTCGACGCCCGCGTGCTGGGAGCGGCCCTGGTCGAGCACGGCGTCACGCCGGCCGCTCTTGCCGCCTACGATGCCAAGCTGTGCGGCCCCATCTCGCAGCTCGTGCTGCGCAATCGCGGCGCCGGGCCGTTCGGGCTCCTCAACATGGTGGACGAGCGCTGCGGCGGCACCTTCGACAACATCGATGATGTGATCCCGCAGGAGGAGCGCGCACGGTTCATGGCGGGCTACAAGGCGGCCGCCGGCCTGGCGATAGAACTCTCAACAAGGCTTCGTCGACGCTTCCCAAAGGCGCACTGGTGCGCGCCCCCTCGTCGAACTAAGGTTCCCGCATGCCCAAGCACATCGGCATCGTCGCCTGCTCCGCCGAAGGCGCGGCCTTGTGCTATCGCACAATCTGCATGGAGGGACCGAAGCTGCTCGGGGCGCATGCGCATCCGGAAGTCTCGATGCACACGCCCTCGCTGGCCCAATACGTGCGATGCCTCGATCGCGACGATTGGCAGGGCGTGGGCGAGCTGATGCTGGCCTCCGCCAACAAGCTTGCGCGCATCGGTGCCGATTTCCTGATCTGCCCGGACAACACGATCCACCAGGCTCTGCCTTCCGTGGCTCCGCGCTCGCCGCTGCCCTGGCTGCACATCGCCGAGGTGGTCGCCGCCGAAGCCGCCGGCCGCGGTTTCAAGCGCCTCGGTCTGACGGGGACGCGCTGGCTCGTCGACGGCGATGTCTATCCCGACAAGCTCGCGGCGCGCGGATTGGAGCATGTGCGCCCGAGCACGGAGGAGAGGCAAGAGATCAACCGCATCATCATGGACGAGCTGGTGTGCGGCGTCTTCAAGCCCGAGGCGATCGGCTACCTTCAGGGCGTCATCGGCCGCATGCGCGCAGCCGGATGCGACGCCGTCGTGCTCGGCTGCACCGAGATCCCGCTGATCATCAGCGACGAGAACTCTGCACTTCCGACGCTCATTCCCGCGACTGCTGGCGCGCGCGGCGCTGCGCCGTGCCGTCGAGGCCTGAGCCGTCTTCGCCGGCCAAGGCATTTGCACTCGTGCCGCCGCGCCTGAACAACCGTTCATCCGACGTCGCCCTACCTTGCCGTTAATTAACGGACGGAACGCGCTGCCTTGCGCGTTTCCTTCTTGCCAACCCGCGATGCCGGAGGCTCGAAAGCCGGCGGGCAGCTGGTTCCGAAGTCGGGATGATCATGAGAGGAGTTCGCACCCATGAAACGCATCGCACTCAGCGCCTCGGCCCTCGCCCTTCTGTCCGGCATCGCGCTCGCCGCACCGGCGCAGGCCGCTTCCTTGACCGCTCACGAGCGGTCTGTCCTGGCACGCAACCACGCGCACCTGCGCGCGATCGAGCGCAACGCGCGCCACGATGGCCACGTCAGCCTGTGGGAGAAGGCACGGATCGGCATGGCGAAGTCGCGCCTGCGCGTGCTCTCCTGGCGCCTACACCACAACTGAACGGCCGCGTCTTCCCTACGCGACGGCGAGCGGCGGCTGCCTCCGGGCAGCCGCCGCTGCGTGTGCGCCAGCCGGCTTCAGGACATGGCCGCCAGCGGATACCTGACGCAGAGCATGGCCGACCGCGTGGGCCACTGTGGATTGCTTGAGAGCAGGCTGGTCGGTTCTGGATGGAGACCTTCGGGAGGCCGTCGATGCGGTTGGACCCTCAATCATCCCTTCCACGGCAACCGCGTTGGAGGCATTCGCGCAGGATGCCCGACCGGCTCACTCGCTTCCAGAGTCTCGGCCAGCGCGAGGACCTGCGCCGCTGTCGACTGCTGTGCGCGCTCACGGCCGGCGACGGCGTACCAGGATCCAAACCCCGTTACGGTCCCAGCCATTGTCGCCTTGCGCCATTGTGCACGCATCCAAAGGCGATTGCCGGCGTCGGCACCGAACGCCTCTTCACGATGTGCCGCGATGATCCGCTCCCGCGCCGCGCTCTCGGCGTCCATACCCTCGGCGAGGCGTGGCGCGCCGAACGTGACTTCGGGCGGTGCCTGGGCCTGGAGCAAAGCCACCTCGAGCGGACCTGTCTCGGCACTGGTTTTCTCAAAGATGCAGTCGCGGAGATCGTCGTCGCTCAGGCCGGTGCCGAGCGGGCGATGCGACGACAGCGACTTGTGCCGGAAGATCTTGGTGAGCCGGCTTCCGTCGGGCGCGAACTTGTCGACGAAGCCGTTGCTGTGGATGAGCGGGGAGCGGACGGGCGGAATTGCAGGAGCGACCTCGAGCGCCGAAAAGAGATAGTTGGCGTTGACGAGACAGAATAGGCCGCCTGGGCGCAGGTTCTGGGCCAGGTTGGTGCACAGCGTCTCGAACGAGCGGAACGGGAACAGCGGAGTCAGGTTGTCGACCTGAGAGCTGGCGGGAAACTGGCAGAGCACCGACATGGCCAGAATGATGTCGAACGGGCCGAAGGCGTCGATCGCCTGCGGCGTGCTGTAGAACACGATGCCTGGGTCTTCACGCAGGTTGCGCTGCGCCGCGCCCAGGGCCTCGATACTGGTGTCGCAGCCGAATATGGAGGCATCGGGAAAGTAGGCGCGCAGCGTCTTCATCTCGAAGCCGATCGAGCAGCCGAACGAGAGGATGCGCAGCTCGCCTGGCCGAGGTCGGCCCCCCGAACTTGCTCTACCCTGGCGCGCAGCGTGCGAAACACGTCGGGATAGCGATTGGGCGTCGTGTTGGTGAGGTTCTGAGCCTTCATGGCAGCGCAACGTCGAGGGGCACGTTGCCCCATCGCGAACTCCCGCAGATGACCCACCGGCTTCCAGTCCCGCTGCTTGAAGCCCTTCAATTCGACTGGCACATCGAAGCGCTCGAAGCCCGCGAACCCCTCGACCTCCAGATCGATGAAGCGATCCGACCATCGCTGCGGCAGGCGGACGACGTCTTGAGTGCCGAATCGTCTGCGCGCCATGCCCGGCATCTCTCCCGCCGGGATTGGGAATGCGGAAGCGGTTTATGCACGCGAATGCAGGCGACTTGCGCTCGTTGACCGAGCCGAACGCCTCCTTCATGCGCTCGAGCAGCTTTGCAAAATGTACCTCCTGTTCCGGCGGCGGCGCGACCGCCTTATGTCGTCCCAGCGAGACCTGGTCTCCCCTCTCTCCTGGGCCGTACTTCAGGCAGGGAATCGAATTCCTGGTACCCAGAGAGAAACGCCGTAAGTCTTTCCACTGATTGGAAATTGTCAGCACGAGCGGGGTTTGGAAGCCGACGCAGGGCAATGCCGTATGTAGCCGCCTGGTCACCACCAGCTCTGCATAGCGCAGCCGATCCAGCGAGATCGCGGCGATGCGGGCCCATCGGCCAACGGATCGTCGCGGATCGAAGAGGGAGGACAGGTGTTGGTTAGCCGCTCGGCCCTGCTCCTTATGTGGTCGGGAATTAGTGCCTCCGCCTCCGGCGGCACATCGACGAACAGCACGCCTTTGCGTCGCTCCGGTGGAACGGGCTCCACGTAGCGGCCGAGGAACAAGGTCATGCACCCTGTCCAGAACGCCTCGATACCTTCGCCCTCAACAGTTCGACGCTGTGCTGGTCACGACAGCCGATCGGCTGGTGTCGACGCAGATAGTCGACCCAGCGATACTTGAGGACCTCATCGCGTCCAATGCAGAAGCCGTGAAAGATCGGTCGGATGGTCTCGTGCGGAGCCCATCGGTATCCACCTGACATGAACCAGAAGTTCATGACGAAGACATGCGGTTCCGAGACCTGCCGCCAGCCAATGCGCTCGCGATTGATTAGGGTGGAGACATAGGGACTGATCGTCGCGAGCCGTGAGAGCCTGCAGGTCATCCCCGAGGTTGGCGTCCGCAATCCGAATACCGCGTGCGCGGGCGCTAGTCGTGCAGACGTCATCTGCGCTCCAGGATGCTCTTGCTGGCAGCCGGCCCCCGCGTGCATGGTTGGATTGGTAACGACAACACTTTATTCTGGCAACGATGTTCTTCCTGTGGTCTCGGTCCGCCGGCGCAAGGGCATCCGCCTAGTTTCGAGTGCAGAGATCGTGCTTTTCCGGTCACCCGGGCTGCCCTTCCATGGTGCAGTGCCCAATTTGCGCTGCCATCCTCAGTCGCAGGAATTCGCTGCCCGCGGCAGCAGGAACACGGCCATGGCAAAATTGCTACGCGCGACACGGCATTCGCCGGATGGTAACCACAACACCGTAGCTTTCCACCGGATTGGCCGGGAGCTGGCTATGGCAGTGTTGAACGCGGTTTCGATTGCGGAAATCAAGGCGCGCGGCAGCATCAAGGACGCCGATGTCCTCAAGTTGCGCCGCAACTACTACGATGACGGCAGCATCTCCGCCGAGGAGGCCGACGTCATTTTCGCATTGAACGATGCCTGCCCCGTGCAGGATCCGGCCTGGGCCGACTGCTTCATCGAGACCATCACCGACTACCTGGTCGACCAGGCCGAGCCCCAGGGCTACCTGACCGCCGACAACGCGCAGTGGCTGATCGAGCGCATCGGCGGGGATGGCCGGGTCGACAGCAAGACCGAGCTCGAGCTGCTGGTCAACGTCATCGACAAGGCCCGCTGGGTGCCGCAGAGCCTGGTTCGCTTCGCCCTCGAGCAGGTCAAGACCGCGGTGATCACCGGCACCGGGCCTCTGCGCGGTGGCAGGAGCTCGAGCCCGGGCATCGTGTCGGAGACCGACGTCGATTTGCTGCGCCGCATCCTCTACGGCGCCGGCAGCGACGGCAGCATCGCCATCACCCAGGCGGAAGCCGAGGTGCTGTTCGACATCGACGAGGCCACCTCCGGCCGCGACAACCACCCGGCCTGGACCGATCTCTTCGTCAAGGCGATCGCCAGCTGCGTGATGGCGGCATCCGGCTACGCTGCCCCGCCTCGCGAGGTCGCGCTTGCCCGCGACGCCTGGCTCGACCGCCGCGGCGAGCTCTCCCTCGACGCCATCCTGGGCGGCATGGCCTCGGGCCTGAAGGGTCTGTTCGGCGGCTATCGCGAGCAGACGACAGAGGAGCGCGCGATCGCCGCCCTCACCCAACAGAAGGTCGAGATCATCACGCGCGAGGCCGTGACCGCGGCGGAGGCCACCTGGCTCGCCGCACGGATCGGCAGGGACGGGGGGATGACGCCAAACGAGCGCGCGCTGCTGATGTTCCTGAAGACGGAGAGCCCGTCGATCAATCCCGCGCTCAGGGCGCTGGTGGAAAAGGCGGCCGTGGCCGGCTGAGCCGGATCGGCGGCCGCGAGGCCGGGCCGATGCCGGCTTCGCACGGCGGTCCGCCGTGGCAGACGCGTCTTGACGCCCCGACCTATCCGCCGGAGAAAGCGCATCGAGACGGCCGAACGAGCGGTCAGCATCCCAAGACCCGGAACCCTGAGCGCGCGGCCCCATGCATCCCGCCTATTCGGTCATCCTGTTCACCACCGCTTCCGGCGCGGGCCTCGGGCTCCTCGCCTGGCTGGCGCTGCTCGGCCTGCTGGATGCCGTTCCCGCCCAGCGTTGGCTGGGCCTGGCCGGATTGGTGTGCGCGTTCGTCCTGGTCACCGGCGGGCTCGTCGCCTCGACCGCGCATCTGGGCCGCCCCGAGCGGGCGTGGCGCGCGTTCTCGCAGTGGCGCACCTCCTGGCTGTCGCGTGAGGGCGTGATGGCGGTCGCCACCGTCCTGCCGGCGGGCGTGCTGGCCATCGGATGGGTGCTGCTCGAGAGCGTGAACGGCCTGTTCGCGCTTGCCGCGTTGCTGGCAGCCGTCTGCGCTCTCCTCACCCTCTACTCGACAGGCATGATCTACGCCTCGCTGCGCACCATCCGGCAGTGGTACCAGCCGCTGACGGCTCCCATCTACGTCGCGCTGGGGCTGGCCAGCGGCGCCGTGCTGATGCGCCTGCTCCTGGCGATCTTCAGC
>CAVZEC010000009.1:0-289726 GCA_963774165.1 uncultured Alphaproteobacteria bacterium
TACAATTCCGAGATCGTGGCGACCTTCGGCTTCCCGCAGCAGGTGTTCTTCTGCCGCGACGACATCAACGGCATCGCCGACCTCAAGGGCAAGAAGATCCGCGTGCAGGGCGTCTCGCAGTCCGACCTCGCCAAGGCGTTCGGCGCGTCCGCCGTCACGATCCCGTTCGGCGAGGTGGTGCCGGCGCTGGAGAAGGGTGTCGTCGACTGCGGCATCACCGGCACCATGCCGGGCTATCAGGCCAAGTGGACCGAGGTGGTCAAGACGCTGCTCACGATGCCGGTCGGCTTCACCGCAGGCATCTGGGTCATGAACCTCAACAGCTTCAACAAGCTCTCCAAGCCGACCCAGGAGTTCATGCGCGCCGAGTTCAAGAAGCTGGAAGACCAGTCCTGGGCGATCGTCGAAAACGAAAGCACCGAGGGCATTGCCTGCAACACCGGCAGCGGTCCGTGCTCGGTCGGCCCGCCCGCCAAACTCAAGCTCGTCAAGCCGTCGGACGCGGACATCGCCGCGCGCAACAAGGCGCTCAACGAGGTGGTGCTGGTCGAATGGGCCAAGCGCTGCGGCGCGGAGTGCGCGGCCAAGTGGACCGAGATCGTCGGCAAGCCGCTCGGACTGACGGCGAAGGCCAACTGAGCGCAGGGGTTGGTACTGGATGGGGGCTCCGGCGGACAACCCGCCGGGGCGGCGTTCTCGTCAATGGATAAGCTTTGGACCGGCATCTCCTGGGTCGCCCGCGTGTTCGCGTGGATCGGCGGCGCGATGATCATGATCGCGGCGCTGGTGGTGTCCACGGAGGTGATCTGCCGCAAGCTCTTCGCCTTCCCCTTCTCCGGCTCCGACGAGATCGGCGCCTACCTGTTCGCGATCGGCACGAGCTGGTCGATGGCGTTCGTGCTGGTGACGCGCGGCCACGTCCGCATCGATGCGCTCTACGGCGGCTTCTCGCCCAAAGTGCGCGCGGTATTCGACCTCGTGGCTCTAGCCGGCCTAGCCGTTCTGGTGATCGCGCTCACCGACCGTTCCTGGGAGCTGGTCTCCGACAACCTCTCCGGCTGGAATCGCTCCAATACGCCCCTGCGCGTCCCCCTGCCCTATCCGCAGCTGCCCTGGTTCTTCGGCTTCGTGCTGTTCCTGCTGGCCTTGACGATCGCCTGTTTGCGCGCGGTGACGGCGTTCGCGCGCGGTGACTACGCCAAGGTCGCGGCCACCGCGGGAGTCCCGTCGCAGGACGAGGAGGTCAGGGGCGAGCTCGAAGGTCTCGGCATCAAGTCCGAGCAGGTGGAGAAAGCCTGACACATGCTCGGTACCGCACTCGCACTTCTGGTCGTGCTGCTCGCCATTAGTGTCCCCGTCGCAGCCGTCATGGGCGTGCTGGGCCTCGCGCTCAATCAGTTCTACTCCTCGATGCCGCTGTACCGGGCGATGGGCGACATCGTCTGGAACTCGAGCGCCGAGTACATCCTGATCGCCATCCCGATGTTCGTCATGCTGGGCGAGGTGCTGCTGCGCTCCGGCATTGCCGTGCGCGTCTATAATGCCATCGCCAAATGGCTGTCCTGGCTGCCGGGCGGGTTGATGCACGCCAACATCGGCACGTGCGCCATTTTCGCGGCCACCTCCGGCTCGAGCGTCGCGACGGCGGCCACCGTCGGCGTGGTGGCGCTGCCGCAGGTCAAGATCCGCGGCTACGACGAAAGCCTGTTTCTCGGCACGCTGGCAGCCGGCGGCACGCTCGGCATTCTGATTCCGCCCTCGATCAACTTCATCCTTTACGGTCTGATCACCTCCACCTCCGTGCCCCGCCTCTATCTCGCCGGCATGATCCCGGGCCTGCTGCTGACCAGCTTTTTCATGATGATCGTCCTCGTCTACTGCATCGTCACGCCAAGCAAGGGCGGCACGAAGCTGGAGACCAGCTGGAGCGATCGGCTCGCCAGCCTCAAGGATCTTCTGGCGCCGCTGTTCATCTTCTTCATCGTCGTCGGGTCGATCTACCTGGGCTGGGCGACGCCGACGGAAGCCGCCTCCATGGGCGTCTTCGCGGCGCTGATCCTCGCTGCCTGGGAGCGCGCGTTGTCGTGGAAGATGCTGCGGGCCGTGTTCGAAGGCACGATGCGCACGACGGCGATGATCATGCTCATCATCATCGCCGCCCAGTTCCTGAACTTCGTGCTCGCCACGATCGGCCTCACCGACGGCATCGGCAACCTGATCGAGGGGCTGGGCCTGGGCAAGTACGGCACCATGCTGTTGATCGTGGTGTTCTACCTGATCCTCGGCTGCTTCATGGAGACCATCTCCATGATGATCCTGACCACGCCGTTCATCTATCCGATCGTGACCAAGCTCGGCTGGGACCCGATCTGGTGGGGCGTCGTTCTGACGATCCTGATCGAAGCAGCCCTCGTCACTCCGCCGGTCGGCCTCAACCTCTACGTGGTGCAGAGCCTGCGGGAGCGCGGACCCATCGCCGACGTCATCCGCGGCGCGCTGCCGTTCGTGATCGGCATGGTGGCGCTGATCGTCCTCCTCATGGCGGCTCCCGGCGTGGCGCTCTGGCTGCCCAACCTCGTCATGGGCAAGGGATGAGCGCGACGCTGGGAGTGGACGTCGGCGGCACCTTCACCGACTTCTTCCTGGTGGACGACGCGACCGGCGAGACGCGCACGCACAAGGTTGCCTCCACGCCCGACGATCCCTCGCGCGCGATCCTGGAAGGGCTGCGCGCGCTTGCGCCCAGAGACGGCCTGGCGTTTCTCGCGCACGGCACGACGGTCGCGACCAACGCGCTGATCCAGCGGCGCGGCGGCAAGGTCGCGCTCGTCACCACCAAGGGCTTCAAGGACCTGCTCGAGATCGGCCGCCAGACCAGGCCCAAGATCTACGACCTGAAGGCCGATCACCCCGAGCCGCTGGTGCCGCGCGAGCACCGCTTCGAGGTGGCCGAGCGCGTCGGTCCGGCGGGCGAGGTCATCCTGCCGCTCGGGGATGCCGACGTCCGCCGCGCCATTGCCGACGTGCAGGCGAGCGGCGCCGAGAGCGTGGCCGTCTGCTTCCTGTTCTCGTTTCTCAATCCGCGGCACGAGCAGCGCATGGGCGAGGCGCTGCGGGCGGCGCTGCCCGATATCGACGTGTCGCTCTCCTGCGAGGTGCAGCCCGAGTTCCGCGAGTACGAACGGCTGTCGACGACCGTGCTCAACGCCTTTCTCCAGCCTGTAGCCGGCCGGTACATGACGCGCCTCGAGGCGGCGGTCGAGCTGCACGCCGCGGGTGCCGGCATCGGCATCTGCCAGTCCTCGGGCGGACTGATGTCGATCGCGCGCGCGGCCGAGATGCCGATCCGCACCGCACTGTCGGGACCCGCCGCAGGCGTCGTGGGAGCCGTGGCGGCCGGCCGGCGTGCCGGCCGCGGCGATCTCATCACGTTCGATATGGGCGGCACCTCGACGGATGTCTGCCTGGTCCGCGACGGCAAGGCCGAGATGGCGTTCGGCCGCAGCGTCGCCGGCTTCCCGGTGCGGCTGCCGTCGATCGATATCCACACGGTCGGGGCGGGGGGCGGGTCCGTCGCTCACATCGGGCGCGACGGCCTCATGCGCGTCGGGCCCATGAGCACCGGCGCCGACCCCGGTCCCGCCTGCTACGGCAAGGGCGGCCGCGAACCGACGGTCTCCGACGCCAATCTCGTTCTCGGCCGCCTGCCCGAGCAGCTGATCGGCGGCGGCATGCGCCTCGACCCGCGCGCCGCCGAGGCGGCAATCGCGCCGCTGGCGGAGAAGCTCGGCCTCGGGCTGCGCGAGACCGCGCTCGGCATCGTGCGCATCGTCAACGCCAACATGATGCGCGCCATCCGCGTCGTGTCGATCGAGCGTGGTCACGATCCGCGCGTCTTCACGCTGATGCCCTTCGGCGGCGCGGGCGCGCTGCACGCCGTGGAGATCGCGCGCGAGCTTGGCATCCGCAGCATCCTGGTGCCGGCGGCGCCTGGCATCCTTTGCGCCGAGGGTGTGGCGGCTGCGGAGTTGGAGGAGAGCTTCGTCGCGACCTGCCGCGTGCCGCTCGACGGCGACCTGGCGCCCGTCGCGGCCGCCTTCGTCCGGCTGATCGAAGCCGCGCGGCAATGGCAGGCGCGCGAGCGCCAGGCCGGCGCGGACGGGCGGCAGGACATCGCCGTCGACATGCGCTACGTCGGCCAGAATTTCGAGCTGGCGATCCCGGTGCCGCCGGGAGAGGGGCTGCCGGCCGCCTCCTGGCTGAAGCAGGCATTCCTGGAGGCGCATCAGCGCAAGTACGGTCACCACGATCCCGACGCCGCCGTCGAGGTCATCAACGTGCGCCTGAGCGCACGCAAAGGGCGCTCGGGCTCGAGGCCCGCCACCGGCGCAGCCAACCGGTCTGCCTCGGCCCCGGCATCGGGCGGCACGCGGCCGGTCTGGTTCGCCGCCGGCAAGCCGACGGATACGCCCTTCGTCGAGCGCAGCTCGCTGGCACCGGGAGCCGTGCTCGCGGGGCCGCTGGTCGTCACGCAGTTCGATGCCACCACGCTGGTGCCGCCGGGCGGCCGCCTCTCGGTTGCCGAGTGCGGCAGCCTGCTGATCGAGGTCGATCCATGAGCCAGCCGGCGCCCGCGCTCGATCCCATCACGCTGGAGATCATCTGGAACGGGCTCAAATCGATCAACGACGAGTCCTGGATCACGATCCAGAAGAGCGCCTTTTCCACCAACATCAAGGAGCGCCACGATCACTCCACGGCAATCGCCGACGCCCGCGGCCGGCTGATCGCGCAGGCGGAGATGTCGCTGCCGATCCACCTGGCCTCCCTGCTCGACCTGATGCGCATCCTCGTCACCCGCTACGGCGATGACATCGCCGAGGGCGACCTGTTCATCGCCAACGATCCGCACGTGGCCGGCGGAACGCATCTGCCCGACATCAACATGGCGATGCCGGTGTTCGCCGACGGCCGGCTGGTGGCGTTCGTGTCCAACCTCGCGCACCACGCCGACGTCGGCGGCGCCGCGCGCGGCTCCATGTCGGGGGGCATGTCGGAGATCTACCAGGAAGGCCTGCGCATCCCGGTCATGCGGCTCTATCGACGCGGCGAGCTCGACACCGAGCTGTTCGAGCTGCTGCTTCTCAACATGCGCCTGCCGGCGGAGCGCCGCGGCGACCTCAACGCCCAGATCGCGGCCTGCCGGCTGGGCGTCGAGCGCATGCAGCAGCTGTTCGCCCGCTACGGCACGGCGACGGTGGAGAACGCCTTCGGCCAGATTCTCGACCGCACGGCCAAGCGCATGCGCGCCGGCATCGCCGCCATTCCCGACGGCAGCTACCGCTTCGAGGACGTGCTCGACGACGACGGCCTGAAGGAGCGCAACGTCAAGTTCGCGCTCGAGGTGCGCAAGGCGGGCGAGCGCATCACGTTCGACTTCACGGGCTCCGCTCGCCAGGTGCCGGGCAACGTCAACCTCACCCTCAACGCGGTGCAGTCTTGCGTTTGCTACGCGCTCAAGGCGCTGCTCGACCCGGAGCTGCCCAACAACCAGGCGGCCATAGACGCGGTGGAGATCGTCGCGCCGGCCGGCAGCGTCGCCAATTGCGTGGCTCCGGCCGCGGTGGCTCTGCGCGCCAACACCTGCCAGCGCGTGATCGACGTCGTCATCGGGGCGCTCGCCGACGTGCTGCCGCAGCAGGCGATCGGGGCCGCCAACGGCGCCAACACCAGCATGGTGTTCGCCGGCGTCGACCCGCGCAGCGGCGCGCCCTACGTCTACCTCGAGACGCTCGGCGGCGGCATGGGCGGCCGCAACGATCGCGACGGCAAGGACGGCGTGCAGGTGCATATCACCAACACCTCCAACCTGCCCGTCGAAGCAATCGAGATGGAGTACCCGCTGCGCGTCGAGGAATATGCGCTGGTGACCGATTCGGGCGGCGCCGGGCGCTTCCGCGGCGGCATGGGACTGCGGCGCAGTGTGCGGCCCGTGGGCCACACCTGCGAGTTCAACGGCGTCGGCGAGCGGTTCCGGCTGGCGCCCTGGGGCATTTTCGGCGGCGAGCCTGGGCTCAGCGGGCGCTTCCGGCTGCAGTGCGCGGACGGGACGCTGGCGGAGCTGCCGCCGAAGACGGGTCGCATGGAGCTGACGCCGGATCAGGCAGTCATCGTCGAGACGCCGGGCGCGGGCGGCTATGGTCCGGCGGGCGAACGCAGCCCCGCCGACCTCGAGCGCGACCGGCGGTCAGCCAAGTTCAGCCCCGGCTATCTCGCTCGGTTTTACGGGCGCGGCAGCGCCTGAGCTTCTTGCCCCGCAGCGCGAATTGCTCAATCTGAAGCGAACCCCGCCTTGCCGGGTACTGTGGAAAACCCGACGGGGCTTGCGAAATCCACGCGTTGGGGCTCAAAGGTCCTGTTGACGGTTCGCGGCTGCGCGGGCTGTCATATGCCGTGGTGTCTCGTCCAGGGGTGATCGGTCGGATTGAGCAGGCGAGATGAGCGATGACGAAATCGCGCGACTAGCCCGCCGTCGTCAGGCGGTCGCCAAGCGCACCTTGGCGGCACGGCGCGCGCAGGAACGCAGGTTCTGGATCGGGGTAGGCTGCGCCGCCCTGGTGCATGCCATGCTGTTCGTCGGCGTCAACAGCTCGTCGTCGATGCGCGAGATGGGCGACGCGGCTGGAAGCCGCGAGGGCATCGCCATCGAGATCGTCGATGCCGCCGATCTCGAGAGCCGCAACAGCGTGTCGCTGCCCGACAGTCCCCCGCCCACCACCGGCAGCGTCCAGCCGCAACCACAGCCACAACGGCCGCAGCCCCAACCGGAGCAGCCTCAGCAACCGCCCGCGGAAGCCGAGGCCGCCCCGCCGCCCGAGCCGCCGCCTCCACCGGTGCCTGCGCTCAAGAAGACGACCGCAGTCGAGAAGGCACCCGACCAGCCGACGCCGCCGGAGCCGCCTAAGAAGCAGACACCCAAGACGCCGCCCACCAAGAGCGCGTCCCTGCCGAAGCCTCACGATCCCCTCGAGCTCAGCCTGCCCGATTCGACGTTTTCCCCGACCAGCTACTCCCCCGGGTTCGCCCGGCCTGCGGGCATCACGCGCTCTGGCGAGAACGACGAGTTCGGGCGGGGCGTCATACGGGCTCTGCGGCGGACGATGCCCGGCAGCGACAGGCTCGGCCAGATTACCATCCGGCTTCTCCTGTCCGAGACCGGCAATATCGTCGAGGTGCGGCTCGTCAGGAGCGGCGGCGATCCAATCATGGACCAGAACGTGGTGTTTGCGGCCAAGCAATCGAGCTTCCCGATCCCGCCCGCCGGCGCCACCGTGGTCGACCGCACCTTCCTGGTGACCTACGTCTACAGGTGAAGCCCGGCTTCTCCCTCTCCCGTCCTTACGGGGAGAGGGAGAAGCGGAACAATCCGGCGCCTACTCCAGCTTGATGTTGGCGGCCTTGATCAGGTCGGCGTTGCGCTTGGTGTCCTCCTGGATCCAGGCGCGCATCTCCTCGGGCGTCTGCGGCGGCACGATCACGTTGATCGCCCGCATCTTGGCGATCATCTCGTCCGACTTGGCGATCTCGACCAGCTTGGCGTTGAACTTCTGCACGATGTCTTTCGGCGTGCCGGCCGGCGCGCAGATCATGTAGGCGATGGGCACGTCGGAGTCGGGATAGCCGAGCTCGGTCAGCGTGGGCACGTCCGGGAAGTCGGGGTGACGCGTCGGATAGCTGATGTTCAGGAGAACCAGCTTGCCGGCCTTCACGTGCGGAAGCACGTTGATCTCATTCATCATCTGCACGGTGTTGGGCAGCAGGTCGTTGAGCGCGTCGGCGCTGCCGCGGTAGGGCACGTGCAGGATGTCGATGCCGGCCCGGTACTTCAGCATCTCCACGCGCAGCTGCGTCGCCGTGCCGAGGCCGGCCGAGCCGTAGGCCAGCTTGCCAGGGTTCTTCTTGGCGTACTCGATCAGCTCCTTGAAGGTCTTCACGCCGACTGCGGGATGGACGACGAAGCCGGACACCAGGTCGCCGACCCTGCCCACGGGCTCGAAGCCCTTGATCGGATCGTAGGGAGCCTGACGCAGGCTCGGCAGGATGGTGAGCGTGGCGTTGGGCGCCAGCAAGAACGTGTAGCCGTCGGGCGCGGCCTTCGCTGCTGCCTCGGTGCCGATCATGCCGCCGGCGCCGCCGCGGTTCTCGACCACGAACTGGATGGCCGAAGACTTGGCCGAGCTTCTCGGCCCACGGCCGGCCGATCAGGTCGGTCGCGCCGCCGGGCGCGTACGGCAGGATCAGCTTCACCGGCTTTTCGGGCCAGCTCGCGGCCTGGGCGAAGGCCTCGCCCGCCAAGCCGACTGCCAGCAGCGCACTGGCCAGGCCAAGAATGAAACGACCGCGCATGAGCTTCCTTTCCCTGTCTCGTTTTGGTTGGCTTCGCTGTGTAGCAGTCTGCGGGGTGCCGACCGGCGCGTCAATTCGCGCGACCCATTCCTGCTGCCCACTTCGGGACCTTGACCCTCGCCGCGCGGGCAGTGCTAAACTTCGGCACGGAGGGCCCAGTGCGATGATCGAGAAGTCCGCATCATCGCGCTTGGCTGGGTTGGGACGCGGACTTCTCGATCTGAATCACACTAGCGCATTGACTTTCCTAGTGTCCTTCAGATCGCGAAATTCGCTCCGAGGGTGCCGCACAATGAGGCGAATTTCGCGATCAGGACACTAGGTGAAATGCCGATCGACAAGCGCATCAGGACCGCGGCGGAAGCGCTGGCGGATGTGGCCGACGGAGCCACGGTCTTCATCACCGGCTTCGGTGGTGCCGGCTTTCCCAACGTGCTGATCCGGGCCCTGCGCGAGCGGGGCCCCAAGGACCTGACGCTGGTCGTCAACTCGGCCACCCACCGCTACTCGCTGACGCACGAGCTGATCGAGGCCGGACTGGTGCGCAAGGTGATCTGCAGCGCAGCCCGCGGGCACAGCAAGGAGCTGTCGCCGTTCGAGCAGCTGTGGAAGGCCGGCAAGATCGAGCTGGTCTGCCTGCCGCAGGGCACCTTCGCCGAATGCATCCGCGCCGGCGGGGCCGGCATCCCCGCGTTCTATACGCCCGTCGGCCTCGGCACCGATCTGACGCGCGGCAAGGAGGTGCGGCGGTTCGGGGATCGCGACTACGTCCTGGAGGAAGCGATCAAGGGCGAGCTGGCGCTGGTGCGCGCCGACACCTCCGACCTCTACGGCAATCTCACGTTCCGCTACGCACAAGTGAATTTCGGGCCCGCCATGGCCACCGCCGCGAGCCTGGTCGTCGCCGAGGTGCGCGCCGTGGTTACCGAGCCCATCGCTCAGGAGCGCGTGCAATTGCCCGGCGTGTACGTCGATCGCGTGGTGGCGGTGGGGGAGAATGCGCCATGAAGCCTCTCAACCGCCGCCAGATGGCATGGCGCGCCGCCCAGGACATCGACAGCGGGCTCCTCGTCAACCTCGGCATCGGCATGCCTGTGCACGCCGCCGACTTCCTGCGGCCCGAGGTGGACGTGTTCATCCAGGCCGAGAACGGCGTGATCGGCGCGGGGCCCGCTGGCTGCGCCGGACAAGGCCGACCCCGATCTCGTCGACGCCAGCAGCCGGCGCATCACCCTGCGGCCCGGCGCATCGATCGTCGATTCCGCCTGGTCGTTCGCCATGATCCGCGGCGGGCATATCGACATCACCATCCTCGGCGCCTTCGAGGTGGCGGCCAACGGCGACCTCGCCAACTGGGACATGCGCGTGCCCGACAAGGGCCCCCTGGTCGGCGGCGCCATGGACCTGGCGGCGTGCGCGCGGGCGGTGTGGGTCATCATGGAGCACAACACGCGCAAGGGCGGCCCGCGCCTGGTCGAGACCTGCACGCTGCCCCTGACCGCGGTGCGCTGCGTGAAGCGCGTGTTTACCGACCTTGCAGTGGTCGACGTCACGCCCGCCGGCTTCGTGGTGCGCGACATCCTCGATGGGCTCTCGCGGGCCGAGCTGCAGAAGCGCACCGGCGCGCCGCTCACGTTCGCGCCGGACTGCCGCGTGCTGGCGCCTCCGCCGCTGCCGGACGCGGAGTAGGCGGCAGCGATGGCCGCCCTCGGTGCGCGTAGCCGGGCGAGCGCGTGCGTCGCGTCGGCGTTTTTGACGAATGCGCGCGAGGATCGCGGGGCTCGACGCTTTAGCTGCCCTCGCTCCTGGACGATCCGAAGAGCCGCGTGTCGAGGTGAAGGGCGAACTCAACCCGGCTCCATGCTCATCTTCTTTATTGCCGACGTGGCCTCTGGGGCCTTCAGGTGCTTGACCAGGGCCTTAGCCGCATCTGGTGAGGGTGCGGCCACGTGTAGGCCAACAGCGTAGATTGTGAAATTCTGGATGCTGGCTGGCAGCGGCCCAAGATCGACGAGACCTGGAAGATTCAAGAATTCGCTTAACTGGGCGAAACCGAGATCTGCCTCTCCACGCGCAAGGATTGCGGCCACCTCCGCACCCGACGATGGCCGTCTGACCTTGGATGCGACCCGTTCGGCAACACCCATCCTCTTGAGCATTTCCTCAACATAGGCGCCGCTCGGTCCGGCAGAGTACACAATCGACTTGGCCGCCAGCACGGCAGCTTTTACGGCGTCGATGGTCGAAACGTCGGGCTTCGGCAAACCGGCTCGAACCGCAATACCAACCCCGGTTTTTGCGAAATCTGCGCGGCTGCCGGTAGCCAGCTTCCCCGCCGCAATCAGCTGTTCGATGTTCCTCGAACCAATGATGACGAGGTCATATACCTCACCATCGCTGACCCTCTTCGTTGCATTTTCAGTGCCGGCCCAAGTCGTGACGACCTTGTGACCGCTGGATTTCTCAAAGGCTGCCACGAGCTCGGTGTAACCATCCTTGAGAGCGTTGGCTGCAATCACCTTGATTTCTGCCGATTCAGCGACGTGTGGGAGTGACGCGGCCGTGACTGCTAGGAGCATACCCCCGAAGACCGCTCTTGAATTCAGCTGCATCAGAAACCTCCCATTGGCGCAGGAATACCCGAACCTTAGTAGACCGCAGGCTGGGTGCATGGTTCTCCGCCGACATCTCTTGCTGGCCACCAAACCGACGCGGGATCTGGTAGCGCAGCGTCAGGGACTTGCCTAGGATCGCCGCATGAACTTCATCGAAGCCAACGGCGTCGGCCTGCGCTACGAGCTGTCGGGCAGCGGCGAGCGGACGGTCGTGCTGATCCACGAGATGGGCGGCAGCCTGGAGAGCTGGGACGAGGTGGTGCCGCGGCTCACCACGAAACGGCGCGTGCTGCGCTACGACACGCGCGGCGCCGGCCTGTCGGAGAAGGCGCGCGGCGCGCTTTCCATCGACACGATGGTCGACGATCTGGCGGCGCTGATGGATGCGCTCGGCATCACGGGCAAGGTGGCGCTGGCCGGTATCGCTGTCGGCGGGGCGATCGCGCTGCATGCGGCGGCGAGCCTGCCCGAGCGCATCTCGGCCGCCGTGGTGGGCAGCCCGGCCACCGGCGTCGCGGCCGAGCGTCGTCCGGCGGTGCTTGCACGGGTCGATCGGCTCGAGCGCGAAGGCATGCGAAGCGCGGTCGACGACTCGATGGCCAACGGCTACGCGCCCGAGCTGCGCACCGACGCCGCGCGCTTTGCCGCCTTCCGCGCCCGCTGGCTCGGCAACGATCCCGCGAGCTACGCCGCTATCTATCGCATGCTGGTGGGCATGGACCTGCAGGGGGAGCTCGCCGGCATCCGCTGCCCGGTGCTGGTGCTAGGCGGCGCTCTCGACCGCGTGCGCCCGCCCGCGCTGGCTGAACCGGTCGCCCGCATGATCCCCGGCGCGCGTTACCAGGTGCTGGAGACCGGCCACTACATGTCGGTGGCGACGCCCGACCTCGTTGCAGCCGCCATCGGCGATTTCCTGGACGAGGTCGGCGCCTAAGCCTGCCGAGCCGCACCACAAGCTTGTCGGCGGACAGTCTTGGAACCGTCCAATTCCGCTGCTTCTGTCCGGCACCGATCAAGAAAAACGGGGCCTGCCATGTCGCGTTGTCACCGCCTGCTCGCGCCAGTCGTCGCCTACCTCCTCCTCGTCCTCCCCGCTGCCGCCGACAAACGCGTCGCCCTGGTCGTGGGCAATTCCGCCTACGTGCACGCCGCCGTGCTGCCGAACCCGGTGAACGACGCGGGCGACATGGCCAAGGCGCTGACGGAGGTCGGCTTCGAGGTGATCCTGGGGCTCGATGTCGGCAAGCAGGCGCTCGACGCCAAGGTGCGCGACTTCGCGCGTGCGCTCGACAAGGCGGACGTGGCCCTGTTCTTCTATGCCGGCCACGGGCTGCAGGCATCGGGTAAGAACTACCTGATGCCGGTGGACGCCCGCTTGCAGGGCGAGCGCGACCTCGACTTCGAGGCCGTCTCCGTCGACTTCGTGCTCAAGCAGATGGAGCTGGAGCGCGAGGGCAAGACCAATGTCGTGTTCCTCGACGCCTGCCGCGACAATCCGCTGGCGCGCAACCTGGCGCGCACCATGGGCACGCGCTCGGCCGCCATCGGCCAGGGGCTGGCGCAGGTGCAGACGGGAGTCGGCACGTTCATCGCCTACTCGACGCAGCCCGGCAACGTGGCGCTCGACGGCCAGGGACGCAACTCGCCGTTCACGGCCGCGCTGACCAAGGGCCTCAAGGACCCCGGACGCAATCTGACCTCCGTCATGATCGAGGTGCGCAAGGATGTGCTCGCCGTGACCGGCGGCAAGCAGGTCCCTTGGGACCATTCCGCACTCACCGGCGACTTCTATTTCCACCTGGCCGCCGCGCCGGGCACGCTGCCCAAGCCCGACGCCGATGCCACCCAGAGGCGGCTGCGCGAGCTGGAGGAGGAGCTGAAGAAGAAGTCCGACCCGCAGCAGACCGCCAACATCGTGGCGCTCGCCCAGGCCAGGGAGCGCCTGCGCCAGTCCGAGGAAGCCAACAAGCAGGACCAGAAGAAGATCTTCGACATCCAGTACAGCAGCTCGCGCAATCAGGCTCCCGGCGCCGGCGCCGAGACGGCGATGCAGATCGGCGGCATCCAGACCCAGATGGCGCGCCGCGGCCAGGAGATGAAAACGCTGCGCGAGCAGATCGCCAAGCTCGAGGCGGACCTGGGTCTGGCGCAACCAGCGGCCGGCGCGCCCAGCAAGTAGCTCGGTCCGTCAGCGCCGACCGCCGGGTGCGAGTTGCCCCAACCCCAGTGGTGAGCTTGCCTGCCCTCGGACGCGTTCCGAGGGTCGAACCACGGCAAGGCATCTGCGGCCGCCCTTCGACAGGCTCGGGACGAAGTCGCGATTGCGGCGACGGATTGGAAACGGCCTGCTCACATCGTATGAAGGCAGATGCGGATTTCCTCGCCGCGTCGCATCCGTAGGGCGAGCGGTCGAGAAGGCTGAATGACGGGGGGATCAGACATGCAACCGGTCATTGCATGGTGTTGGCGCGCGCCGCTGCTGGCCGCGACCATTGCGGTTTGCGCGGCGATCACACCCGCGACGGCCGAGAAGCGCGTGGCGCTGGTGATCGGCAACTCCGGCTATCGCGACGTGCCGGTGCTGGCCAATCCGCGCAACGATGCCGAGGACGTGGCGGCGGCCCTGAAACGCCTGGGATTCGAGACCACGGTCGGCCTCGACGCCGATCGCGCGGCGATGGAGAAGGCCCTGGAGGCGTTCGCGACCGCCGTCGAGGGAGCGGACGTCGCGGTCTTCTACTATGCCGGCCACGGCATGCAGCATCAGGGCGTGAACTACCTCATGCCCGTCGATGCCAACCTGCAGAGCGCCGCGGGCTTGCGTCGCCTCACCAAGCTCAACGACATCGTCGCCGACGTGAAGCGCGCACGCACCCTTCGCATCATGATCCTCGATGCCTGCCGGGATAATCCCCTGCTGGATGTGCTGGAAGGTGCACCGGCGCCAGCCGCCTCGCGCAGCGCGCGCGGAGTCGGTCTGGCCAAGCTGTCCACTCGAACCGCCGGCGGCAGCGACCCCGCCGCAGCGGCGCCTGCCAATGGCGGCGACATCATCATCTACGCCGCCGAGGCCGGACGCACGGCGGCTGACGGGACGGGGCGCAACAGCCCGTTCTCCTCCGCCTTCGTGCGCAACGTCGAGACCGAGGGCCAGGAAGTGGTGGCGCTGGTGCGGCGCGTGGCCCTGAGCGTGCAGCAGGAGACGGGCGGCGAGCAGAGGCCGGAGCTGTCGCTCGCGGTCCCCTTCGAGTTCTACTTCAAGCCGGGACCGCCGCAGCCGCCGCCCACGGTGCAGCAGCTGCTTCCCAATGCCAAGCCGCACGAGATCGGCGCCATCGAGTCCCAGACCGACGCGATCGTCGGCGCGGCCAACGAGCAGGACCGCGCGCAGATCCGGCGCGAGCTGATGGCGCTGGTATCGGAGATGGTATCGCGGTCGGGCCTCAAGCCGGACCAGCTGGCGACCGAGCTGCCGAACGCCTTCGCCCGCCTTGCCAAGATGCGCAAGGAGATCGAGGAATTCCGCCGGCTGATGGAGAACGAGCCGGGGATCGCGCCCTTCGTGGAGATCGCCGCGGCGGCCGTCGCGTCGGGCCGCAAGCCCGACCTGCAGGCGGCCGACCAGGCGCTGGCCCAGGCGCAGTCGCGCTACGACGAGGCCATCCGCGCGCGCACCGAGGCGCTCGATCAGGCGCGCGGCAAGCGCGCCGCCCTGTCCGAGCAGCGCGGCAACATCGCCGAGACCGACTATCGCTCGAAGGAGGCAGCGGAGTTCTATCTCGCGGCGGCAAAGGATACGCCGACGGCCGACCTCGAGAATGCCGCGCGGCGGTACGCGCTCGCCGGAGGCGCGCTGTTCGTCCATGGCCAGAACTTCTTCGCCAACGACCAGTTGCGCGAGGCGATCCGCATCCTCGAGAGCGAGGCCCTGCGGCGCTACGAGCAGATCGTGCCGACGAGCGACGAGCACAAGCGCCTCGTCTCGGCCTACACGGCGATCGTGCTCGCCAACATCGCCGACGCGCAGACGAGCCTCGGGGGCCGGTTGCCGGGATATGACGGCGCCAAGATGATGGTCGACGCCCGCGGCACCTACCGCAAGGCGCTCGACCGCATCAAGATCGAGGAATTCCCCGACCTGGCGATGGACGTCCTGAACCGTCGCTCGCAACGCGATCTCGAGTTCGGGCGCCGGATCGCCAAGGACCGGGGTCGCGGCCATTTTGCCGAAGCCGTCAAGACGATGCGCCTCATCCTGTCGATCCAGGACGGCAAGCCGGCCTACAAGGACGAGCTCGGCCGCACGCGCAACAATCTCGCCAACGCCATGAAGGAGCTCTCCAAGCGGACCGACGGAGAGGAGGGCGACAAGCTGGTCGACGAGGCGGTCGGCCTGTTCCAGCAATCCGTCGCCGCGCTCGAGCAGCTGCCGAACCAGACCAACGTCCTGATCGCGCGCTCCAACGTCGCGCACTCCCTGACGCTGCGGGCGGAGCGCAAGCCGGGACTGGCCGGTGCCCAGGACATCAACGCCGCGCTCGACATGTACCAGAAGATCGGCCGCGAGCTCGACAAGGACAAGAGCCCGCGCCTGTGGGCCGCCGTCAAGCAGAACGAGGCAGAGCTGCTGCGGCTGATCGGCCAGCGCCAGACCGATCCGGCCAAAGCCCTACAGGCGCTGAAGGCGTCCTTCGAGCTCTACCAGAAGGTGCTGACGGTGATCTCCAAGGAGACAGCGCCCAACCACTGGGCGCTGCTTTGCGCCGAGATGGGACACACGATCGTCGCTGCCCTGCCGCTGCTGGGCGAGGACGATCAGAAGCGGATGCGCGGACATGCCGTCGCCGCTTTCCAGGCCGCGCGAGTCTATCTCGTCGCCGGCGGCTTCGGGCAGGACCTCGAGAAGCTCGACGGTGCTCTTCAGACGGCGGGTGCCGAGGCGGCCGCGACGCCCTCTCCGGCCCAGGCTCCGGCCGCCAAGAAATGATCGCTCGGGCCGGCACCCGGCAGAGCCGACTAGGCAGCGCGGCCCGACGTGCTAACGTTGCCGCACAACACTGGAACAGTCTCGGAGGACGCGCATGGACTTCAACGGCAAGGTAGCCCTCATCACGGGCGCGGCGAACGGCATCGGACGGGTCGCCGCACTCGCTTTCGCCGCCCGCGGCGCCAAGGTCATGGTGGTGGATCGGGACGCGGCCGGGGCCGAGCGCACCGCGGGCACCATCCAGCAGCAGGGTGGCCAGGCAAAGTTTCACGTGGCCGACGTCACCAAGTCCGCGGACGTGCAGGCCTACGTGAAGGCCACGCTCGATGCGTTCGGCAGCATCGATTGCTTCTTCAACAACGCCGGCATCGAGGGCAAGGTCACCCCGATCGCCGACTATGACGAGGCGGTGTTCGACCAGGTCATCGGCATCAACGTCAAGGGCGTCTTCCTGGGTCTGCGCCACGTGCTGCCCGTCATGCTGAAGCAGAACTCGGGCGCGGTGGTGAACACGGCGTCGGTCGCCGGCCTCGTGGCAACGCCGGGCATGTCGGCCTATGTCGCCTCCAAGCACGCGGTGATCGGCCTGACCAAGGCGGCCGCCGGCGAGGTGGCCCGCCGCGGCATACGTGTGAATGCGGTGTGCCCGGGCCCGATCGACACGCGCATGATCCATTCGCTGGAGAGCCAGCTCAGCCCGACCGACCCCGGCAGCGTGGCCGACAAATACCAGGCGTCGCTTCCGATCGGGCGCTACGGCACGGCCGAAGAGGTCGCCAACGTGGTGCTGTTCCTGTGCTCGGATCTCGCGGGCAACGTCACCGGCGCGCAGTACGTGGTGGATGGCGGTCGAACCGCGACCGGCGGCTCGGTCAGCGTCGCACCGAGGAGCTGACCAGCCCGCGCACGTTACCGCGCTCGGGGTCCATTACGAGCGCGGCGACGACCAGGCACCAGGTCGCGACCGCGAGGCTGAATGCGGCCAGCGCCGGCGGCTCGATCGCGACGCCGGCGCACTTGGTCGCGAGCATGAGCGCGAACGCCCAGAACCCCGTTGGCACGCTGACGGCTATCAGCAGTCCGGTCAGCCTGAAGAGCATCGCCGTCGTCGGCCGGGGCCACGCCTGCATGTGAGCCTGGGCTGCGGATGGCATCGCAATCTTCATTCGTCAGCGCTCCCGTTATCGGCGGCGTGGCGATCCTTCAACGGACGACTATGGAGATTTGTTCCCGTGACGGATATTCCCCGTGAAACACACGGCCCCCGAAATCGTTCCGCGTCCCCGTGATCGATTCTCTAGGCGGAATTTGTTTTGTGTCGAGCAGGGATTATGACTGAACACCCGAAAGTCGTTCCGATCAAGGACTTGAGTGGGCGCTGCAGCATCTCGCGCTTCAGCGGGCGCGATTGACGTAGCCATTTATCGCAGCGATCGTCGTGTCCTTGAACTCGCCGTCGGTCGGCCCCGAATAGACGCCCGCGTCGCGCAGCTTCCGCTGCAACGCCTGGCGGAATTCCTTGCTCCAGGCGCGCGAATTCTGGGTCATCTGCTTGAGGGAGAACTCGTGGCGCCGGTCGAGCGAGCGCATCATGAAGTCGGCGGCCTCCTCCGGCTCCTTGCGTGGGACGCCCTGGCCGCTCTCGAGCATCCAGGCGAGATTGTACATGCCGGACGGGTGTCCGAGGGCCACGGCCTTTCTGTAGTATGTGACGGCGATCGCTGAATCCTGCGGCACCCCTTTGCCCTGCTGATGCAGCAAGCCGAGGTTGTTCATGGCAGTCGAGTTGCCGAGATCCGCGGCGCGCTTGTACCACGACGCGGCCTTTGCGAAGTCGACCTCGACGCCTTCGCCCCGGCCGTACCTGAGACCAAGCTCCGTCATCGACGGCGGATGCCCGGCCTCGGCCGCCTTGGTGAAAAGCCGGAGCGCCTCGGCTGCATCCTTGGTCACATCCTTGCCTTCGGCCAGCACGCGGCCGAGCCGGAACATCGCCTCGACTTGGTTCTTGTCCGATGCCTGCCGCAGCCAGGAGACGCCCTCTTGCGCATCCCTTGGAGCGCCGCGCCCCTCCAGAAGCATGGCCCCCAGGACCGTCATGGCGACCACGTTGCCGGCAGCCGCGCTCTTGCGGTACCACTGCAGCGCCTCCCCGTCGTCGCGCACGACGCCGTTGCCGGCCGCGTAGATCTTGCCGAGCAGGTACATGACGTGGGCGTCGCCGCCATAGCCCAGCCGGCGAAGCGTCTGCAGAAAATCGGCCTCCTCGGGACTGGCGCGCCAAATGTCGAGCACGACGCCGCCGCCGGGCGAGACGGACGCTATCCGCCTCAGCAGGTCGCTGACGCCCGCGATCGTTTTGCCGTTCAGTGAGACGATGATATCGCCAAAGCGGATGCCGGACTGGCTCAAGGGGCTGCCGGCAATCGTGTCCAGCACGAGCGCCCCGTTGGCGTTGTCGAGGCCGAGAGATGCCGCCAGCGGCGGCTCGAGAGGATCCATCCTCACGCCGAGCCAGCCCCTCTGGCTGTCGTTGGGCTGACTGCCCACTTTCGCCGTGAGCTTGAGGAGCCGCCCCTGCGATTGAGCCACCTCTTTCGGCTGGGCGGTGGGGGGCGGCTGCACGGCCGGCGACGTGGCAGCTGGCTGCCCGCCGCCCGGCGGCCGCTGCTGCGGCATGCGGACGATGTCGATGCCGGAACCGGCAACCGGCACGACCAGCATGCCCGAGCCCTGTGCCCCATGCGCGGGCGGCGGAGCGGCCCGCACCGAAACCGCATCGGCAAACGCAATGGCTGCAACAATCAAGACGGCAGCGATGGAGCCGCAAGGGTGCGAGTGCATATGCCGGTCCCTCTGCGTCCGTGACGCAACGACATATCCATCGGTCGCGAGGCCGATGACAAGGGCCAACATCGCCTCGAACGTCAATGCCTGTCGGCAAATGTTGAAATGATGACGCCCGCCCAAGGCGCGCCATTCGCAGTCTACGCTATGTGGGCAGCCTCAGCGCCTGGTCCCGGGCGGCGGGGGAATGCGTCCCGCATTGCAGGTCCGCGTCCATTCCTGCTTCGTCATGCCGGTCTCTCCCCCCTCCCACATCGCCATGCAGGCGGCGAAGCCGTCGTCATAGCCGCTCCCGGCGCGGCGGGTTGTGGGCAGAGAACCGACCCCGTTCAATCGGTTCAGCTCTGGTTGCGGGACGGGCGCGGCGGCTGGCGTGCCGCCCGGGCTGGTTACCGGAGCGTTGCCGCCGGCACCTGCAGCAGGCGGCGCTCCGCCCAAGGCCGCACCTCCGCTACCCGTCGTCCCGCCGCTCGACGCACCTCCCCCACCCTGGGCCCCACCCTGGGCGAAGGCGATGCCGGCGCTTGCACCGATCAAGACGGCGGCAACGACCAGTGCGTGCATGGGGCGCCTCATTCCAATCATCGGGAGCATTTGGTCGAGCGAACGCGAGACCCTCTCAAACGTTCCGCGCACATGCAGCAAAATTTCCGCGCCTTGGTTGGGCGGCAATTAACTGGATTCATACCAGTGGACTGATCAGAATGCGCACCAGATGGTCCGGGATCGATGCCCGATCGACGGAACCTGCTACAGCACGCGTTGTTACCCGGACCCGCACGGAGGTGCTCGAGATGCTGAAGTACGCACTGCTTGCAGCCCTGGCTTTGGCCGCGGGGACGACGAGCGCCGCTCAAGCTGCGCCGGTCGGGACGGCATCGAGCGCCGGATTGAAGGCAGCGGCCGGCGAGATGAGCGACGTGACCACGGTGGCTTACCGCCGCTGCTGGTGGCGCAATGGCCAGAAGCATTGCCGATTGGTCGACGGTCCTGCGGCGTACAGGCGGGGCGGCTACCGCCCCGGCGACTACTACGTGCAGGACGCGAGCAAGCTGCCCTTCGGCTCGCAGCGGTGGTGGACCGTGAAAGAGCGCGAAGGCAGCGCCGGCCGGCCCTAGGCCGCAAAGACAATCCGCCGTTTCCGTGCGATGCGCGCCGATTGCGCCCTAGCGATCGGCGGCTGGGCGGAATTGCGCGTGTTGGGGGCTTCCGCAGTTGAGGTCACCTGTCATCACGGCGGATCGCGGGTTTGCCGCAGCGCAAACCCGATAATACTGGCGAATTTTCCGAAATGATCACTGTTCGTCACGGGTGCGTGAGTCCGTCTTCTCGCGGCTGCGAACAGCGCCATATGAGGGGGGCGGGCGAGAAACCCGCACGGACAAAAGAAGCCAACAATCAGACACTTAGGAGAATGAACATGAAGACCGTCCTTTCAGCCCTGCTCGCCCTGTCGCTCCTCGCGACCGTTGCAGCCCCGGCCAGCGCCGCCGATGGCTACGATACGCAGGGCGGCCGCGACGTCGGCCAGAGCTCGCCTCTGTAACGATCCCAACAGACAATCGAACACGACACCTAGGAGAATGAACATGAAGACCGTCCTTTCAGCCCTGCTCGCCCTGTCGCTTCTCGCGACCGTTGCAGCTCCGGCCAGCGCCGCCGATGGCTACGATACGCAGGGCGGCCGTGACGTCGGCCAGAGCTCGCCTCTGTAACGATCCCGGCCACGTAATGCAGCAAGGCCCGCGAGCGATGCTCGCGGGCCTTTCGCTATTTCTGCGCTGGCTGCGGTTTTTCAGTGCGCCAGAACGGCGAGCAGCAGCAGCGCCACGATATTGGTGATCTTGATCATCGGATTGACGGCAGGGCCAGCGGTGTCCTTGTAGGGATCGCCGACGGTATCGCCAGTCACGGAAGCCTTGTGGGCCTCCGAGCCCTTTTGATGCTTGACGCCGTCCTTGTCGGTGAAGCCGTCCTCGAAGGCCTTCTTGGCGTTGTCCCAGGCACCGCCGCCGGCCGTCATGGAGACGGCGACGAACAGGCCGTTGACGATCACGCCGAGCAGCATGGCGCCGAGCGCGGCGAACGCGTTGCCGGGGCCCGCGATCCACTTCACCACGAAGAAGCACACGATCGGCGACAGCACAGGCAGCAGCGAGGGCACGATCATTTCCTTGATCGCGGCCCGCGTCAGGATGTCGACCGCGCGCGCGTAGTCGGGCTTCTCGGTGCCCTTCATGATGCCGGGCTTTTCGCGGAACTGCCTGCGCACCTCCTCCACGATCGAGCCCGCCGCCCGGCCGACCGCCGTCATGGCGATGCCGCCGAACAGGTAGGGCAGCAGGCCGCCGAACAGCAGGCCGACCACGACGTAGGGGTTCGACAGCGAGAAATCGACCTGCAGGTTCTGGAACAGCGAGCCGGGCTTGGCCTGGCTGATGAAGAACCGCAAATCCTCGTTGTAGGCCGCGAACAGCACCAGCGCGCCGAGACCCGCGGAGCCGATGGCGTAGCCCTTGGTGACGGCCTTGGTTGTGTTGCCGACGGCGTCGAGCGCATCGGTGGTCTTGCGGGTCTCCTTCGGCAGGCCCGCCATCTCGGCGATGCCGCCCGCGTTGTCCGTGACCGGGCCGAAGGCATCGAGCGCCACCACCACGCCCGCTACCGACAGCATGCTGGTGACCGCAATCGCGATCCCGAACAGGCCCGCCAGCTTGAAGGCGACGATGATGCCCGCGATGATGATCAGCGCCGGCAGGGCCGTTGCCTCGAGCGAGACGGCGAGGCCCTGGATCACGTTGGTGCCGTGTCCGGTCACCGAGGCCTGGCTGATGGAGCGCACGGGGCGGTAGCCGACACCGGTGTAGTATTCGGTCACGACGATGATCGCCGCGGTGACGGCAAGGCCGACCACGCCGCACCAGAACAGATCGCTGCCGGTAAAGGTGAGGTCGCGCACCGAGTATGTGGTGCCCATGCCGAGCATCTTGTCGGTGAGCGGCCAGAGCGCGATCACGGACAGCACGCCGGTGGCGATGAAGCCCTTGTAGAGCGCGCCCATGATCGACTGGTTGGCGCCGAGGCGAACGAAGAAAGTGCCGATGATGGACGTGACCACTCCCACCGCGCAGACGGCAAGAGGATAGAGCATCAGGCTTTCAACCACCGGCTGCCCGGTAAAGTAGATCGCGGCCAGCACCATGGTGGCGACGACCGAGACGACGTAGGTCTCGAACAGGTCTGCAGCCATGCCAGCGCAGTCGCCAACGTTGTCGCCGACGTTGTCGGCAATGGTGGCGGGGTTGCGAGGATCGTCCTCGGGAATGCCGGCTTCGACCTTGCCGACCAGATCGCCGCCGACGTCGGCACCCTTGGTGAAGATGCCGCCGCCCAGACGCGCGAAGATGGAGATCAGCGAGGCGCCGAACCCGAGCGCCACGAGCGAGTCGACGACCGTGCGCCCGGTGCCGGGTAGGCCCAATCCGCCCGTCAGGATGGCGTAGTACAGGGCAACACCCAGCAGCGCGAGACCCGCCACCAGCAGGCCGGTGACCGCGCCGGCGCGGAACGCCATGGAGAGGCCGTCGGCGAGCGAGCGGCTCGAAGCCTGTGCGGTGCGCACGTTGGCGCGCACCGAAACCAGCATGCCGATGAAGCCTGCCAGGCCCGACAGAACGGCGCCAATCAGGAAGCCTATCGCCACCAGAATGCCGAGCAGCCAGGCGACGATGAGGAAAATGACGGCCCCGGCCATGGCGATGGTGGTGTACTGCCGGGTGAGATAGGCCTGCGCGCCCTCCTGGATGGCGGCGGCGATCTCCTGCATGCGCGGCGTGCCGGCGTCGGACGCCATGACCGCGCGCACCGTGTAGGCGCCATAAACGATCGAGAGCAAACCGCAACCGACGATTGCCCACATAACCGCACCCATTGCCATTTCCCCCTGAAGAGACTGCCTTGGAGACACGCAAGAACGGCCGTCCACGCAAGCGTGCGCCGCTGCCGTCCCAAAAGCCCGCTGCCGAGCCTGAATCGCGCGGGACCATGCCAAATGTGCGCCCCCCATGCAACATGGGCACATCGTCACAACGAATTTTTGGACCGGAGCCCGGGAGAACGGACTTGATGCCGGCCTGGAGGCAGGTGGGCGGTCGCTCCGGCCCGGTCGGCACGATCATGCGACGCCGGACCGTCCGGCCACCGTATCGCACTGCAAAAAAAGGCCGGGCGCCGCCTTGCGGCCCCCGGCCTTCCCCCCGCTGCTCTGCCAACGCCCTCTTCATCGGCAAAGCGCAACTTGTCTCAGACGGTCGCCTTCTCCTCCGGCTCCGTCACCGTGCCCGCCGGCTCGACCGGGGCCGCCGCCTGCGGCACCTGCACTCCGGTCACGCCAGGCACGAACACCTCGCGATCCCGGCGCCGCGGCTGCGGCGGCTGGAATGCACGTCTCGCGTGGAAATCGCAGTAGGGCAAGCCCGCAATCTTCTTGCGTCCACAGAAATGGAAGTCCTGCATCTGCGGATCGCCGATCGGCCAGCGGCAGCACGCCTCGGTCAGCGTCTGTATGGACTTGCGCTCGTTGAGCGGGATCACCAGCTCCTCGGCCGGCGGCGTGTAGGGCTCCGTGTCGCCCAGATACAGCTGGCGCAGCGCGGGGTTGCCGATGTTGGCGAAGCGCGGCTTCATCAGGCGCCGGGGCTGTTGCGCCCGCGTGCGCGGCCGGTGCGATTTCATGCGCGAGGTGGTGGCGCGCCCCGACAGTCCGAGGCGATGCACCTTGCCGATCACGGCATTGCGCGTGACGCCGCCGAGACGGCCGGCAATCTGGCTCGCGCTCAGTCCGTCGGACCACAGCTTCTTCAGGAGGTCGACCCGCTCATCGTTCCAGGCCATTACGCAGTTCTCCGCTCTTGCGATACCGGCGGGATCCACGAACGACGCACGGAATCCGGCCATCCTGGCCGACGCTGGAATACGCGTTCAAAGCACGCGCGTGAGCGCGCGAACGCGAGCCAGATCGGCCGACGAACAACGCAACTGGGAACTGCGAAGGGCTGGTGCTGACGACGCGGCGCTACACAACTACGGTGCTACAAATACGATGCGCCGTTACGCGTCCTGGCCCCCGGCTACTCGCCCCATCGCAACAACGCGCGATCTGCCGTGGGCCAACGGGGAGAGATTACTACGCCGTTAATGGCGGCCTCAAGCGGTCGCAGCGCAACCGAGCGGCAATGCGCGATCGACTGTGACTCGATCACCACAGAAGTCGGCTACAACTTGTGTATTGCGTGGATGACCGATTGCGTGCGGCGAATATCACGCCCCAGCGGCCGATTGGCCCTCGAAGGCATAGCCGGCGCCGCGCACGGTGCGGATCGGATCGGCGTCCGAGCCGCGGATCAGCGCCTTCCTGAGCCGCCCCACGTGAACATCGACCGTGCGGCCATCGATGAAGGCATCGCGCCCCCACACGCCGTCGAGCAACTGCTGGCGGGAGAGGACGCGGCCCGAATTCTCCATGAAGAAGGCGAGCAGCTTGAACTCGGTGGGACCCAGGCGGACCTCGCGCTCGCGGCGCGTGACGCGATGGGCGGTGCGGTTGAGCACGATGTCGCCTGCGCGCAGGATGTCGGCGATGCGGCTCGGCGCCGCCCGGCGCAGCAGCGCCTTCACGCGCGCCACCAGCTCCACCACGGAGAACGGTTTGACCACGTAGTCGTCGGCGCCGGTGGTGAGGCCGCGCACGCGGTCGCCTTCCTCCCCGCGCGCGGTCAGCATCAGGATCGGCACGCTGCGCAGGGCATCACGCCGCCGCAGCCGCCTGCAGAGCTCGATGCCGGACAGCCCCGGCAGCATCCAGTCGAGCACGATCAGGTCGAAGCGGTCCTCGGCGACCTGCAGCTCCGCCTCCTCGCCGGTGGCAGCGACAGTGGACTGCAGGCCCTCGGCCTCCAGGTTGTAGCGCACGAGCTCGGCGATGGCGGCGTCGTCCTCGACCACGAGGACGCGCGGGCCCATCTCCGTCACGGCCGACATGGCCTGCTCATTCCTTCCGGATCAGCGTGGAGCTGGTGTCGTCGCCCTTGGGGCGGTCGTCGGCGATCGCCGTGCCGTGCACCAGGTAGTAGACGTTTTCGGCGATGTTGGTGGTGTGGTCGCCGATGCGCTCGATGTTCTTTGCCCCGAACAGCAGATGGGTGCACAGCCCGATGTTGCGCGGGTCTTCCATCATGTAGGTGAGGAGCTCGCGGAACAGCGAGTTGAACATCGCGTCGATGCGCTCGTCGTGACGCCACACGGCCAGCGCCTTCTCGGCATCGCGCTCCGCATAGGCGTCGAGGACGTTCTTGAGCTGGCCCATGGCAAGCTCGGTCATGTGCTTGAGGCCGGTCATCAGCGACTTGGGATGGTTCTCGCCCGAGACGGCGAGCGCGCGCTTGGCGATGTTCTTGGCGAGGTCGCCGATGCGCTCCAGATCGCCGGCGATCTTCAACACCGTCATGATGTGGCGCAGATCGTTGGCCATGGGCTGGCGCCGGGCGATCATCAGGATGGTCTGCTCCTGCAGGTCGCGCTCGAGCAGGTCGATGTTGCGATCGCTGGCGACTGCCGCCTCGGCGAGCTTGGGATCGCGGTGCTCCAGCGCATCGAAGCCCTGCGCCAGCAGCCGCTCGGCCAATCCCCCCATCTGCGCGATCTTCTTGTCGAGCTGCTGCAGCTCCTGGTCGAACGACTTGACGGTGTGCTCGAGCATTTGGGCTCCCTTGGCCTGCGGGCTCCGGCAATTTGCGCTCAGCAGGCAACGCCGGCCTTAGCGCCCGCTCGCGCAGCCGCGCGCCAACCAGGCAGCGCAACCGGCGCCACCTGCTCGTCAACAGGACCCGATTGCGCCTTCTAGCATCGACGCATAACCCCAATATGACAATATAATCATATGATATTATTATGTTTTGCGAAACTAATCCTGCGCCGGCAGGATGACGCTGAAGGTCGAGCCTTGGCCCACGCGAGACGTCACCTCGAGCTCGCCGCGATGCCGGTTGAGGATATGCTTGACGATCGCGAGCCCCAGACCGGTGCCGCCCTTCTCCCGGCTCGCGGCCACGCTGACGCGGTAGAAGCGCTCGGTGAGGCGGGGCAGGTGCTGGGGGGCGATGCCGGGGCCGTCATCGGTGACCGCGACGACGAAGCGCGCGGGGCGGCCCCCGCCGGCGGGCTCGCGCCTGAGCGCAACCTCGATGCGCCCGCCACGCTTGCCGTACTTGATGGCGTTCTGCACCAGGTTCTGGAACACCTGGACGATCTCGTCGCTGTCGCCGCGCACGAGGGCCGGCGCCTCCAGCCGGCGAAACTCGATGGTGGTGCCGGTCTGGCCGGCGATCGGCTGCAGGCTCTGGATGACGTGGGCCACCGCGTCGTTGAGATCGACGCGCTCGGCGGGCGGCAGGTGCTCGCGCATCTCCACGCGCGAGAGCGAGAGCAGATCGTCGATCAGCCGCGTCATGCGCTCGGCCTGCTCGCCCATGACCTTCAGGAAGCGCTCGCGCGCCTGCGCGTCGTCCTTGGCCGCGCCCTGCAGTGTCTCGACAAAGCCCCTGAGCGAGGCAAGCGGGGTGCGCAGCTCGTGGCTGGCGTTGGCGACGAAATCCGCGCGCATGCGCGCCAGCCGGTCCTGCTCGCTCAGGTCTCGGAACGAGATCAGCAGGGCGGGACCATCGCCGCCCTGTCGCAATTGATCGAGCGGGGCAACCGTCACCAGCAGGCGCCGCTCCACCGGCACCCGCTCGTGCAGCTCGACGGAGCACGTCTCCCCGGAGACGAGCGCCTGATCGACCGCCCCGAGCAGCTCCGGGTTCCGGCTCATGGAGGCGACATGGCCGCCGCGCCGCCTCGAGCCGAACAGGTCCTCGGCCATGCGGTTGGCATGCACCACGTAGCCGCCGTGGTCGAGCACGACGGCAGGCTCCGGCACCGCGTCGACCACCATCCGCCACAGCCTGTCGCCTCCGGCCGTCGACTGGCCGGACGCGCCGGCGCGCGCGTAGCGATCCGCCTCGTCGGACGGTCTCAGCATCGCCCAGGCCGCGGCGGCTGCGAGGCCCAGGACGGCCACGGGAGGCGACAATCCACCAGCGAGCATGAAGAAGACGGCGAGCGCCAAGGCCAGCCCCAGCGCGGTCCGACGCCCCGACATGCGCGCCAAACGCGGCTCCAGCTCCGCGCCGATGCGGCGGCGAACTTCAAGCCACCTCTGCCAGGCCAGGCGCTGCACTCGCCGATACCCATCTGTTGTCGCGCCTGACCATAGCACGGCGCCGGCAGCGCGGGGTGGGCGAGCCAAGTGAAGACCCGGCACAACCTGCGCCGCGCACCGGTGTCGGGTCGTCGCCATGCTCGACCCCCTACGTTACGGCGCGGCGCGACGCCAACACGGCAAGCAGCGCCAGGACGGCCGGCAGGGCCTGCACGAACAGGATGGTCGGCTTGGCCGTCGCTGCCCCGAACACGCCGGCCACGATCACGCAGCCGAGGAAGAAGACCTTGATGGAGGTCGCATTGGCCTTGGCGATCAGCCCCCACACCAACCCGGCCGCCAGGAAGCCGTTGTAGAGCCCCTGGTTGGCGGCAAGCACCGCCGAGGAGGCCGCGATCTCCGCCGTCATGTTGAAGGTCTTGAGGCCGAACGGCGTGGTCCACAAGAACATCTCCAGCACCAGGAAGCCCGCATGCAGCAGAGCCACGAGTGCAACCAGAATGTTGGCGATGATTCTGCATGGCGGGCTCCCCAATATCTTCGATTGCGCTTTTCCGGCCCGGTATGGACCCAGGCAAGTCGACAGTCCAGGGAGCGGCTGCTCTGCAAGCGCGAGAGATTGCTACGCGGTCAGGCGTCCGATGCGCAAGCATCGGCGCCCGAAGCCCTGGCGCCGGAAGCCTGCCGTTACGTTGGAAGACTGTCTGCCAGCGGAAGGCATCGCGCAGCGTCAACAAACGTTCTTTGACAGGTGGGCGATATCGTGCAACGTTTTTGTGATTGGGGTGAGATAGCGTCCGTCACGCCGCTCTTCTCGGGCGACTGAAAAGAAAAGCTACCGCCCCAAGAATATGCCTTCGGTCGCTTCCACGCCGCGGCGGGAAAAGACTGCGCGGAGTGTCCGGGGGTTGCGCATAAAGAAGGGAGAATTGCAGATGGCTACGTCGATTTGGGGGTCCGCGGGAATATCCGCGGAGCCACGTGTGCGAATGCGCGGAAGCGCCGTCGTCAGAGTGCTCGCGCGGCCTGGTCAATCCGGCACGCGCCACCTCTATCGGTAACTGCATCAGCGCGCCTGACCTTCACTTCGATCGCAAGTCATGCGGTCTCAGGCAGTGCGTTATGGGAGCCGCGGCCTGCCCATTGCAGGCCAGAGCTTGCATGTTCCATGGCTAGTTCCTGGTCCGAGCGTGGGTCGGCTGCGGTAGACGCGGGCGATCTCGACACGGCCAAACAGCTTTTCTTGCGGGCGGTCAAAGCCGAGGGTGGCAACGCCGGCCATCGGCTCCATCTGGCGATCGTCCTGGAGGCCCTGGGCGAGCTCGACGCCGCCGCGCAGCAGCTGACGCACGCGCTGCGTCTCGATCCGCGGCGGCAGGATGCGGCGCGCCGCCTGGCCGCGCTTCTGCGTCGCACGGCCGACGGCGCGCTCGACCACGTCGAGTTCAATGCAATCGGCCTCAGGCACGGGCTGAGTCACGACCGGGTGGATCGGCAGGCGATCGCCAACGTCGCGATCCGCTATCTGGTCGCGCGCTCCCCGTTGCGGGAAGCGCTCGCCACCGGCCGCTCGCGTGGCTGGCTGGAGGCGGCGCGCGGGCTGTGCCTCGAGAGGTCCAGTCCGCTGCTGAAGGACGAGTTGCTTCTGAAGATCCTGTGCAGCAGCGTATTGTCCAATCCCGAGCTCGAGATGCTGCTGACCGCGATACGGCGCATCCTGCTGCTGGAGCTGCCGGCCAAGCGGTTCGCCGATCGCGCGCTCGTCGGCTTCGCCGTGTCTCTGCTGCAGCAATGCTGGAGCAACGATTTCGTCTGGTTCGCGAGCGAGGAGGAGGCGCGACGCCTCGCCGAAGAGTCGATCAGGCCCGACAGGCTCGCGAGCGGCGACCGCGAGGAGGGGCAACGCTTCCTGCGGCACTGTCTCTATCAGCCCGTCGTCGAGACGCTGGGAGGGCGGATCGATCCGGAAACGGCTGCCGGCATCCAGCCCGAGGCCCTGCGCGAGGCGATCACGCAGCGGCTCGCCAGGGAGCACGATGAGCGCGACCGTGCCGCCCGCGTGCCGCTGCTCGGCGGCATCGTCGATGAGATGTCGCGCAAGGTGGCGCAGTTCTACGAACGCAGCCCCTATCCGCGCTGGTCGAGCGTCATCGTCCAGCGCGACCACCTCGCCGTCTTGGCCCATTTTCTCGGACGCGATCGCAGCGCCTTCCTGCAGCGGCCGTTCGAGGCGCTGATCGCCGGCTGCGGCACCGGGCAGCAGGCCGTGCAGTCGGCGCTCCACTACGGCCAGAACGCCCGCATCCTGGCGCTCGATCTATCGGCGGCGAGCCTCGGCTACGCCTCGCGCATGGCCGATGCCTTCGGCGTCGGGAATGTCGATTTCGCGCGCGGCGACCTGGAGCAGATCGGCAGCTTCGGTCCCCAGTTCGCATCGCGCTTCCAGATGATCGAGGCTGTCGGCGTGCTGCACCACATGGCCGATCCGTTTGCCGGCTGGAGGGCGCTCCTGAAGTGCCTAGCCCCCGGCGGGTTCATGCGGCTCGGGCTCTACAGCACCATCGCGCGGCGCAACCTGGCCGCATTGCGAGCCGAGCCCGCCTATCCGGGGCCCGGCTGCGATGACGCAGCTCTGCGCGCTTTCCGCTGGGGGTTGCTGACGCGGCCGGACGAGCAGGCTCGCGATGCGCGAAAGTTCATGGACTTCTGGGACACGAGATCGTTCCGCGACATGCTGCTGCATGTCAACGAGCACACCCTGAGCCTGGATGCGATCGCGCGTTTCCTGAGGGACGAGGGCCTGACGTTTCGCGGCTTCCAGCTGGCCAAGGAAAGCCAGGCGATGTTCTGGCGGCGTTATCCGCTCGAGACCTGGCCGGGCACACTCGAGAATTGGGCGGCGTTCGAAGAGGAGAACCCGTTCCTGTTCGAGAACATGTATCTGTTCTGGTGCGAGAAGTCCGCCGCGGCCTGAAAACGTGAAACGCGGTCTACCGCACGAGGAACAGCGGACACTCGAGCACCGAGGCGAGCGGCCTGAGGTTGCCCTCGTCCGGCACGACGAGGCCGCCGAACTGGCAGATCACGAATCCGCTGTTCAGCCGCCGCAACGCCTCCGCGATCACGGCCGCCTCGCCGCGCGCCGCCTCCGCCATCTCGATGCGCACGTCCTCGCGCGCCTCCACCACCAGGCGCACCTGGCCGTCCATGCGGTCGAGGCCCTCCTCGTCGGGGGCGATCAGCAGCAGAACGATCTGGGCGCCGTCGAGCGCGGTGAGCCGCTCGGCCGCCCGCAACAAGGCAGGCAGGCGGTCCGCATCCTCCACCGCGATGACGGCGGGCCCGGTGACACGCCGCGCCCGCGGGCCGACCATGACGAGGCCGGTGGCGCCGGACACCTCCACCATCAGCTGCTTCAGCAGGCCACAGTTGTTGCCGGCGAACGGCTCGGCCAGGGCCACGACGTTCCACGGTCCCGACTCGGCGCATGCGATCGACAGCGCGCGCAGCGGCTCGTCGCGCACCACGCGTGAGCGCAGCGGCACCTCTGCCCGCCGCGCCAGGACCTCGAGCTGCCGCCGGGCGCCCTGGGCCGCGAGCCGCAAGCCCTGCGTGATGGCGTCTGGCGAGACGGCGCGATTGTGGCGCCCGCTCAGCGACACCTCGCGCACGAAATCGTAGGCCGCGCAGTCGAACAGCTGCTCGTCCTCGACGAACACGCTCTCGATCTCCGACTGGAAGGCGCGGGCGATGCGCACGGCCGCCTCCAGCGCGATGGCGCTTGGATGCGCGGATCCCAGCTGCAGAACCACGCGGCCCTGATTTTCGCCTATTTCGGCGACGTGGGCGATCATTCGGCGTCCCTCGCGCTGTCGCCGGCATTGCCCGAGCCCTTGGTGAACCCGCGCGAGCGCTCCGCGAACTGCTTGAGCTTGTCCTCCACCAGACGGTTGATGGTACCGCCCGGGAAGCGCCCGTCGGAGCCGCGCTCGCCCGCCTTCACACCGGTCAGGATCTCGATGGCCTCATCGATCGACGACACCGGATAGATCGAGAACTGCCGGTGCCGGGCGGCTTCCACCACGTCCTCCCGCAGCATCAGGTGCTGCACGTTGGATTTGGGTATCAGCACTCCCTGCTGCTCGTTGAGCCCGCGCTCTCGGCAGATGTCGAAGAAGCCCTCGATCTTCTCGTTGACGCCGCCGATCGCCTGCACCTCGCCCCACTGGTTGATGGAGCCGGTGACGGCCAGCGACTGCCTGATGGGCTGCTCCGATAGCGCCGACAGCAGTGCAAGCAGCTCCGCCGCCGACGCGCTGTCGCCGTCGACGCCGCCGTAGGACTGCTCGAACACGAGCGTGGCGGCGAGCGCCAGCGGCACGTCGAGCGCATAGCGGCCCGCGAGGAAGCCCCACAGGATCATCACGCCTTTCGAGTGCAGGGGCCCGCCCAGCTTGACCTCGCGCTCGATGTCCGTGACGCGGCCGGCGCCCAGGCGCACGCGGGCCGTGATGCGGCTCGGCTTCCCGAACGCGAAGGACCCCAGCTGGAGCACGGACAGCCCGTTGATCTGACCTACCTGCGCGCCTTCCGTATCGACCAGCATGATCCCGCGCGTGATCGACTCCTGGGCCCTGTCGCGCAGACGGTCGGAGCGCTGGATGTGCTCATCGATGGCGCGCGCCACGTCCTGCCGGGCCGTCACCTTGCGCTTCGCCTCGCTCGACCAGTAGTCGGCCTCGCGCGCGATGTCGGCGATGCGGCCGATCTCGATCGACAGCTTGTCGCGATCGTCGGCCAGCCGCGCCCCTTCGTCGATCAGGCGCGCGACACCGCTCGCGTCGAAGGGCTTGAGCCCATGCTCCTTGACGATCGAGGCGATCAGCCTGGCGTAGGCGCGGTCGTTCTCCGTCGAGCGGGCAATGCTGTCGTCGAAATCCGCCTGCACCTTGAAGAGGCGCCAGAAGTCGGGATCGGCGGCGGAGAGCATGTAATAGAGCTCCCGGTCGCCGAACAGCACCACGCGCACGTCGAGGGGAATGGGCTCGGGATCCAGCGTCTGCGTCGAGATCATGCTGAAGCCCGCGGCCTCGCCCGGCGGCTCGATGCGGATCTCCTGCGTCTTGATGGCGCGCTTCAGGGCCTCCCAGGCGAACGGCGAGAGCAGCACCTTGCGCACGTCGATCAGCAGGTATCCGCCGTTCGCGCGATGCAGGGCCCCTGGCTTGATCAGCAGGAAGTCGGTGACCAGCGTGCCCATCTGGGCAATGTGCTCGACCCGGCCGATGAGGTTGCCGTGGGTCGGATTGAGCTCCTCCACGACCGGCGCCCCCGCCGGCGCGCCGTCGCCGTTGGAGACCATCACGTTCACCATGTAGCGGCGGAAGCGGGCGTCGTGGGCCGTGTCGAGCGGCCGCTTGACGAGGGCGCTCTCCTCCTCGCCGGTGCTGAGGAACAGCGCGACGTTGTGGATCAGATCGCGGCCGGCCGTGCGCACATAGTCGAGCGCCCCCGGAACGTCGGAGAACGAGGCCAGCAGGTCGTCCAGCGCCTCGTCGACGGCGAGCTTGGCCACGTCTTCGTTGAGCTCGCTCAGCTTCGCGCGCCGCTCCTTGTCGGCCTTGGGCATGCGCTCCAGGATCGATGCCAGCTCCTTCTGCAGCGCCTCGATCTTGATCTCTACGTCCTTGCGCATGGTCTCGGGCAGCGCGTTGAAGACTTCCGGCTTGACGACCTTGCCCTCGTGCATGGGGGCCATGGTGAAACCGGTCGGCGTGCGCAGGATGGCGATGTTCTGGGCTTGCGCCTTGACGTTCAGCGCCTCCAGCGCCTCCTCCTGGCCCGACCGGAACTGCTCGTCGATGGCGCGACGGCGGACCTGGTAGTCCTCGCTCTCGAACCGCGCCGGCAGCACGCTGCGCAGCTCGTCGAGCGTCGCCACCATGCCGCGAGCGAGCGCCTTGCCGCGCCCGTGCGGGAGCTGCAATGCCTTGGGGCGGTTGGGGTTCTCGAAATTGTAGACGTAGACCCAGTCGGTCGGCGTGGGCAGCTCGGCGGCCTTGGGTCCGAGGTGGGTCTTGACGGCGGTGGTCTTGCCCGAGGCCGGTGGGCCCAGCACGAAGATATTGAAGTCGTAGCTCTTGATGTTGGTGCCGAACTGGATGGCCTTCAGTGCCCGCTCCTGGCCGATCAGTCCGCTGGCCGGGTCCAGCTCGTCGGTGGTCTTGAATCCAAGCGCGGCCGGCTCGACCACACGGCGCAGCTCCGAGGCCTCCAGCGCCTGCGGGAGGGCCGCCACCGTCGTGACTTGTCCGTTGCTGCCCGCGGGCGGGCCGTCATACTGTGCACGCTTGAAGAATGCCATACGCCACCCGGTCGTTGCGCCGACCGGGACAATAGGCGCAGGCTGGGTCCAAGAAAAGGCCGGACAGCCGTTCCGGCCGCTGCGCTTTCCCGAGAGGCTCTCGCACGATGCCGATGGCCCACTTGCAGCCGGCCGATGCGCGCGATGGGCGCCGATCGCCGGCCGCGTTCGCGATCTTTCGCGGCGTCGGCAGACTGCTGGAGGCGCACGGGCTGGCGGTGGTCGGCGAGGTCGGTCTCGCCAACGGGCGGCGGGCCGATGTCGTCGGCGTGGCGGCGGACGGCGAAATCTGGATCGTGGAGATCAAGTCGTGCCTGGAGGACTTCCGGGCCGACCGGAAATGGCCGGAATATCGCCCGTTCTGCGATCGGCTGTTCTTCGCCGTGGCGCCGGCCTTCCCGCGCGAGGTGCTGCCGCAGGACGCCGGCCTCATCGTTGCCGACCGCTATGGCGGCGAGATTTTGCGCCCGGCGCCCGAACACAGACTTGCCGGCGCCCGGCGCAAGGCCATGACGCTGCGGCTGTTGCGAACGGCGGCGCTGCGCCTGCAAGGCGTGATCGATCCGGACGGCGATCTCGAGGCCCCGACGGGGCTGTAACGTACGCCCTATGTCCAGGTCCAGTTGTGCTCGGGCTTCGCGTTTCCCCGTCTCGTTTCCCTTGTTGGATGCGACTTGCGGCGCTAGCCTGCGCAGTGAAAATTCTCGTGGACTCTGTGCGGTGACGGAATGACGGAGGCATGGCTCGACTTCTCGCTGCTGACGCGTGCGGGCTTCCCGCTCCAGCGCCATGCGGCCGGCGACAAGATATTCGTGCAGGACGACGAGGGCAGCGCGATGTACGTCGTCCGGTCCGGCCGGGTGAACATCATCACCTATGGCACGGTGCTCGAGACCATCGGCCCCAACGGAATGTTCGGCGAGATGGCCTTGATCGACGGCTCGCCGCGCAGTGCGACGGCCGTCGCTGCCGAGCCGACCGAGGTGGCCCCGATCGACAAGGCCGCCTTCGCTCATCTGGTGCGGCAGGACCCGGAATTCGCGCTCCGCGTCATGCGCATGCTGGCCGCGCGCCTGCGCCAGATGAATGCCAGTCTCTGAGGCTCGCTAGTGTCCTGTCTCCGAATTGCCTTCACGTTTGCCGCACCGGCGGCAAGGCAATTCGGAGTGTGGTTCAGTCTCGCAAATGCCATGATGGAGCTCGCCGCGAAGGTGATGGCATTTGCGAGACACCACACTAGCCGCCACCACAATAAAACAGGGCGCCTCTAGCGGGGTGAGGCGCCCTGGTCGCTTGACCCGCCGGTGCGGGGATAAGCGGGTCGTGGATACAACGCCCGACGGCGGATCCTATTCTCGCCTTCGCTGATTTTTGGCGGACCACCCGTGTCTCGCGCGAGTGGCGGTGGTGGCGCGCGTGTCGGGCCGGCGCAGCCTCGCATCTCATCGAGCGGACGCAAACAAGAACAGGGCGCCTCTTGCGGGGTGAGGCGCCCTGATCTCTTGAACCGCCCGGTGCGGGGTTGAGCGGGTCCTGGATACAACGACCGACCCCCGGATCCTATTCTCGCCTTCGCCGATTTTTCGCGGGCCACCGGTCTGTCGCGCGAGTGGCGGCGGCGGCGCGCGTGTGGGTTGGGGCGGCGCAGCCTCGCGTCTCATCGAGCGGACGCAAACGAGAACAGGGCGCCTCATGCGGGGTGAGGCGCCCTGATCATTTGAACCGCCCGGTGCGGGGTTGAGCGGGTCCTGGATACAACGGGCGGCCCCCAGCCATATTCTCGGCTGCTGCAGATTTTCTTGCGGCCCGCTGCTGACAGCTAACTGCTGACAGCGCATGGCAGGATCAAACAGAGAACATAAAAAGAACATTTATTGACTCTTCACGCTTCCAGGCCTAGATTTCTGAGCAACGCTTTTTATGGTCATCCGCGCGCGTCATGAGTGTGCAGTCCCCGCCCCTTCCCCGGATCTCCGAGCAGATCTGGGACATGAAATACCGCCTCAAGGCGGCAGACGGCTCGCCGCTGGACCGCACGATCGACGACACCTGGGCGCGGGTGGCGAAAGCCGCAGCCGCCGCGGAGCCGAAGCGCGCGCGGCAGCTTTGGGCCGGCCGCTTCGCCGATGCGATGGCCGACTACGCCTTCCTCCCCGCCGGGCGCATCCTCGCCGGTGCCGGTACGGGGCGCGCCGTGACCCTGTTCAACTGCTTCGTGATGGGCCGCATCGAGGACGACCTCGGCTCCATCTTCGACAACGTCAAGGAAGCCGCGCGCACCATGCAGCAGGGCGGCGGCATCGGCCACGATTTCTCGACCTTGCGCCCAAAGGGCGCGCTGGTGGCGAGCATCGGCGCGGATGCCTCGGGCCCCGTCAGCTTCATGGACGTGTGGGACGCCATGTGCCGCACCATCATGTCGGCGGGCGCCCGGCGCGGGGCCATGATGGCGACGCTGCGCTGCGACCATCCCGACATCGAGGCCTTCATCGATGCCAAGGCCGACCCGGCGCGCCTGCGCAATTTCAATCTCTCGGTGCTGGTGACGGACGCCTTCGTTCGCGCCGTGCGCAACGACGAGGCCTGGGACCTCTCCTTCGGCGGCAAGGTCTACCGCACGCTCCCCGCCCGCGCGCTGTGGGAGCGCATGATGCGCGCCACCTACGAGTACGCCGAGCCGGGCGTCGTCTTCATCGACCGCGTCAACGCTGCCAACAACCTCGGCTATTGCGAGGAGATCAGCTGCACCAACCCTTGCGGCGAACAGCCCTTGCCGCCGCACGGCGCCTGTCTGCTCGGCTCGATCAACCTCGCGCGGCTGGTCGACAAACCGTTCGCGGCGGACGCCGGCCTCGACACCGCCCGCCTGGAGGAGCTGACGGCCACGGCCGTGCGCTTCCTCGACGACACCATCGACGTCTCGAACTATCCGCTGCCGGCGCAGAGGAAGGAGGCCAAGGCCAAGCGCCGCATCGGCCTCGGCGTCACCGGCCTCGCCGACGCACTCATCCTGTGCGGGGTGCGCTACGGCACGCCGAAGGCGGTCGCGCTGGCCGAGGGCTGGATGGCGGCGATCAAGAAGGCCGCCTACCTGGCGAGCGCCGAGCTGGCGCGCGAGAAGGGGCCGTTTCCGCTCTACGACGCGGAGCGCTTCCTGGCGGCGCCCAACCTGCAGCGCCTGCCCGAGGAGGTGCGCGGGGCGATCGCCCGCCACGGCATGCGCAACGGGCTCGTCACCTCGATCGCGCCGACCGGCACCATCTCCCTGCTGGCGGGCAACGTCTCGTCCGGCATCGAGCCGGTGTTCGACTTCCAGTACGAGCGCCGGGTGCTCGAGCGCGACGGACGGGCGCGCACGGAGACGGTGGAGGACTACGCCCACGCCCTCTATCGCCAGCGGTTCGGTGCGGGGGCGCCGCTCACGCCGGCTTTCGTCACCGCCGAGGATCTCGAACCCCGCGCCCACCTGGAGATGCAGGCCGCGCTGCAGCGCCACGTCGACAGCTCCATCTCCAAGACCATCAACTGCCCCGCCGACATCAGCTTCGAGGCCTTCAAGGACGTCTACCTCGAGGCCTATGCGCTGGGCCTCAAAGGCTGCACCACCTACCGGCCCAATGCGGTGACGGGCGCGGTGCTCAGCCGCGCGGCCGATGCCAAGCCGACAGCTGCCGTGCAGGCCCCGGCGGTCCTGGCCTCGGTCCCCGGTCCAATCGCGGCCGATGCGCAGCCCGTCGACACGCCGCTGCTTCCCGGGCTGGTACTGCCGGACCGCCACGGCGAGGTCGTCTACATGGCCAAGCCGCTGGAGCGCGAGGCCGCGCTGGCGGGCTACACCTACAAGATCCGCTGGCCCGGCAGCGATCACGCCATGTACATCACCATCAACGACATCGAGTGCGATGCTCCGGCCGGTGGCGCGCCGGCACGGCGGCGGCCGTTCGAGATCTTCATCAATTCCAAGAACCTCGAGCACTACGCCTGGACCGTGGCCTTGACGCGCATGATCAGTGCCATCTTCCGCCGCGGCGGCGACGTCTCCTTCGTCGTCGAGGAGCTCAAGGCCGTGTTCGATCCCCAGGGCGGCCAGTGGATGGGCGGGCGCTATGTGCCGAGCCTGCTCGCGGCCATCGGCGGCATCATCGAGACGCACATGATCCGCACCGGCTTCCTGGCGCCGTCGCGCGCTCCCGAGCACGAGGCGGATAGCCCGCAAGCCAAGGCCCTGGCCGGCGGCGAGCGCCCAACCGTCCCCGGACCGGCGGTCGCGCAGCCGGGGCCGGCAGCCGACGGCGGCCGGCGCAGGTCCTGCCCGCGCTGCGGCGCACAATCTCTGCGCCGGCAGGAGGGCTGCCTGCTGTGCGACAACTGCGGATATTCCAAGTGCGGCTGAGACTTGAGCGCCACGCCCGGTGCTGACAGGCGCCCGCTCGCGCCGCAGCTCACGATTGCCTCAACGCATCGTGACGCAGCTTGACGCGAGAATTCCTTGAAAACATTCGCCTCTCGTCACATTTCGGCTTGAAATCGCCCGTACGAAGCCTCGGTAGTCAACGAGCAAACAACCCGTATCCACCATCATGGCCGCTCACATCCTCAGCATTGTACCTGTCCGGCACCGCAAGCCGACCCCCGAGCCGGTCGCACTCGGCGTGCCGCAGGACCTGCCGGCCCGCCTGCACTTCTGGCGCGGCGCCTCGGCCAAGCGCTACGTGCACACGGTCTATAGCCTGATCGAATGCCCCCCGCTGCCGCGCGCCATGTACCTGCTGGTGCGTCGCGGGAAGGATGGCCAGCGCGAGGTGCTGCACATCGGCCGCGGCCAAAGCGATGCGGCGACGCTGAACCTGGCGCAGGTGCGCCAGCGCGGCGCGCAGCTCGGCGCCAACGAGGTGCACGTCCACTTCCTGGCCGATACCGAGGCGCAGCGGCAGCTCGTCATGTGCGATCTGCGCGCCGGCCAGTTCGGCGAGCTCAGCTCCGAGCCCACCCGCGCCAGCGCCTGACGTCACCCCCGCGCAGGATCCACACAACTATCCGAGCCTCGCTTGACGAGTAGCGTAGAAGCTCACCTTCTGCGCACGACCGCGTGCGGATCACTTTTCCCGCGGCGTTCGCGCTCGCGCGTGGCTATCAAGGCCACCTGACGAGCGGCGGCAGTGAGGACAGGATCGCCTCGACGTTGCCGCCGGTCTTGAGCCCGAAGACGGTGCCGCGGTCGTACAGCAGGTTGAACTCGGCATAGCGGCCGCGGCGCACCAGCTGCTCCTCGCGGTCGGCATCGCTCCACGGCTGCGCAAGGTTGGCCCGCACGATCTCGGGATAGACCTGCAGGAACGCCCGGCCCACGTCCTGCGTGAAGGCGAGGCCGGCATCCCAGCCACCCTCCGCCTCGGCCGGGGTCAGGTAGTCGTAGAAGATGCCGCCGACGCCGCGCATCTCCTTGCGGTGCGGCAGGTAGAAGTACTCCTCGCACCACTTCTTGTAGCGCGCGTAGTCCGCCACGCCGTGCCCGCGGCAGGCGGCTGCCATGGCGTCGTGGAAAGCCACGGTGTCCGCATCCTCCTGCGTGCGGCGGCGATCGAGCACCGGCGTCAGGTCGCCGCCACCGCCGAACCACCATTTGCTGGTCACCACCATGCGCGTGTTCATGTGCGCGGTCGGCACGTTCGGATTGACCGGATGGGCGATGAGCGACACGCCCGAGGCCCAGAAGCGAGGGTCTTCCTCGGCGCCGGGAATCTGCTTGCGGAACTCGGGCGCGAACTCGCCGTGCACCGTCGAGGTGTGGATGCCAGCCTTCTCGAATACGCGGCCGCCGATCAGGCTCATGGTGCCCCCGCCGCCCGGCGCGCCGGCGTGATCCGTGCGCGTCCACGGCGTGCGGACGAACCGCCCGGCCGGGCGGTCGCCGAGCGGAGCGGAGGCCGGCAGCTCCGCCTCCACGCGCTCGAACGACTGGCAGAGGTCGTCGCGCAGCGCCTCGAACCACGCCCGCGCGCGCGTCTTTTGCTCGTCGAGAGTTTTGTCTGCAGCAGCCATCTGGCGATCCGGGTGTCGAGGCCTGGCAAGAGCGATGGGCGCGTCGTGGCAACAGCCGCCGGCGACGGGCTGGCGCGCCGTTTGCCGTTGTGCTATGAGCCGCCGCGCTGGACGCTACAACATCCCGCAGGGGCCGCGCCATGATCGAGATCAACGCCATTATCGACCGCTGACGGTCGCCCGCGCCCCTTCGCGCCCGGCCGCAGTCTGGTCCACGAGACACTGCGGCGGCACGCACTCCTGATATCCATCGCCGTCGCTATCGTCTTCCTGCGCACGCATGCCGGCCGCGTCTCGATGCCCGAGACGCGCAGGTCCCGGCGCCGATGAATTGAGGACAACCCGATGTTTGGCTGGTTCGAGACACGCATCGACGCTTTCCCGAACGATCCGCCGGCCCGGCCGCCGGACACGCTGCTGGCGTTCTATGCGTACTTCATCAAGCCGGTATGGCCGGTGTTCGCGGTGCTGCTGGTGGCGGGCTTCCTGGGCTCGCTGATCGAGGTGTCGCTGCTGGCGTTCGTCGGCAGCCTCGTCGACATGATGAAGACGGCCGAGACGCCGGAAGCGTTCCTCGCCGAGCACTGGCCCATCCTGACGTGGATGGCGTTCATCGCCATGGTGGCGCGGCCCGCCGTCTCCACCGCGCACGACCTGATCAAGAACCAGGTCATCGCCGGACCCGTCTCCAACCGGGTGCGCTGGCTGACGCACCGCTACGTGCTGCGCCAGAGCCTGAGCTTCTTCCAGAACGACTTCGCCGGCCGGGTCGCCAACAAGATCATGCAGGCGGCACCGGCGCTGCGCGATTCCGTCGTGCAGCTGATCGACGCCATCTGGTACGCCGCCGTGCAGTGGGTCGGCGCGGCGGTGATCTTCGCCGCCGCTGACTGGCGCCTGCTGCTGCCGCTGATCGTATGGCTGATCGCCTACATGGGCGCGCTGCTCTACTTCGTGCCGCGCATCAAGGAGCGCTCGACGGAGGCCGCCGAGGCGCGCTCGATGCTGGTCGGGCGCATCGTCGACAGCTACACCAACATCCTCACCGTCAAGCTGTTCGCCCACGCCGACCGCGAGGACGGCTACGCCCGCGACGCGCTGCAGGACCAGATGGCCAAGTTCCAGGCCTCGCTGCGCCTGCAGACCTCCATGGAGCTGGTCCTCTACACGCTCAACGGCTTCCTGATCGTGTCGGCAACGGCGCTCGCCATCTGGCTGTGGGGCGGCGGCCTCATCACGGTCGGCGCCATTGCCGTCGTCACCGGCCTCGTCATGCGCATCATCGGCATGTCCGGCTGGATCCTGTGGGTCGTCGCCGGCATCTTCGAGAACATCGGCGTGGTGCAGGAGGGCATGGAGACCATCAGCCGCCCGAATACGGTCGTCGACAGCCCCGACAGCCGGCCGCTGGACGTGCGCGCCGGCGAGATCCGCTTCGACAACGTCAGCTTCCACTACGGGCGCTCGGCGGAAGCCGCCGCCGGGCGGCGGGGCGGGATCATCCACGACTTCTCGCTGCTGATCCGCCCCGGCGAGAAGGTCGGAGTGGTCGGCCGCTCGGGTGCCGGCAAGTCGACGCTGGTCAACCTGCTGCTGCGCTTCTACGACCTGGAATCGGGCCGCATCACCATCGACGGGCAGGATATCGCCCACGTCACGCAGGACAGCCTGCGGGCGCAGATCGGCATGGTCACGCAGGACACCTCGCTGCTGCACCGCTCCGTGCGCGACAACATCCTCTACGGCCGGCCGGAGGCGGGCGAGGCCGCGGCTGCCATTGCGGCCGCCAAGAAGGCGCAGGCCGACGAGTTCATCGGCGGGCTGGAGGACCTGAAGGGCCGCAGGGCCTACTCGGCCCACGTCGGCGAGCGCGGTGTGAAGCTGTCCGGCGGGCAGCGGCAGCGCATTGCGATTGCCCGGGTGCTGCTGAAGGACGCGCCCATCCTGATCCTCGACGAGGCCACGAGCGCGCTCGACTCGGAGGTGGAGCAGGCCATCCAGGAGCAGCTCTATAACCTGATGGCCGGCAAGACGGTGATCGCCATCGCCCATCGCCTCTCCACCATCGCCGCCATGGACCGGCTGGTGATCATGGACAAGGGCCGCATCGTCGAGCAGGGCACGCACGAGGACTTGATCCGGCTCGGCGGGCTCTACGCCGAGCTGTGGGCGCGCCAGTCGGGCGGCTTCCTCGCCGAGCAGGTGGCGGCGGAATAGTCCCGCCGTCACCCGCTTACCGCGGCAGCACCAGCCACAGGTCGAGATCGAGGATGACGCCTTCGTCGTAATCGCCCTTGGCGTTGCGCAGGGGGAAGCCCGCGCAGTTGCGGTTCTTCACGGCGGTGAGGCGCACGCGCAGCGCGCCGATGTCGTGCGGCCGGGGATCTCCGCCGTCTCCAGCACCTCCGACCAGGCGTAGACGGTGTCGCCGCCGAAGCAGGGCGCCACGTGCCGTCCGCCGTTGATGGCGGCGACGTGGAAGGCGTTGGCGAGGCCGTTGAACGACAGCGCGCGGGCAAGCGAGATGACGACGCCGCCGTACACCAGACGCCGCTTGAACTGGCCCTGCGCCTGCTCATGCAGGTTGAAGTGCACCTTGGCGGTGTTCTGGTAGAGGCGGGTGGCTGTCTGGTGCTCGGCCTCCTCCAGCGTCATGGCGTCGGCGTGGTCGATCTTCTCGCCGACGCTGTAGTCACTCCAACGATGCGGCGCGCCGGCCAATGTGAAGTCGTAGCCGGCAAGATCGAGCGTCGGCACGGCCTTGCCCAGGGTGGACGGATCGACGCGCTCGGCGAGCTTGGGGACGACCGGCGCCGGCTCGGGTGAAGCCTTGTCGCGCTTCCTCACCATCACCCAGCGCACGTACTCGAGCACCGTCTCGCCGCGCTGATTGCGCCCGCTGGTGCGCACGTAGACGACGCCGGAGACGCGGTTGGAGTTCTCGCGCAGGCCGATCACCTCGGAGGCGGCACTCAGCGTGTCGCCCGGGTAGACGGGCGCGAGGAACCGGCACTCGGCGTAGCCGAGGTTGGCGATGGCGTTGAGCGAGATGTCCGGCACGGTCTTGCCGAACACGATGTGGAACACGATGAGATCGTCGACGGGGGAGCGCGGATAGCCGATGCCGCTCGCGAACTCGTCGGAAGACTGCACGGCGAAGCGAGGGCCGTAGAGTCCCGTGTAGAGCGCGACGTCGCCGGTCGTGACAGTGCGCGGCGTCGCGTGCCGGAATTGCTGGCCGAGCGAGAAATCCTCGAAGAAGTTGCCGGGGTTGGTCTTTGCCGTCGTCATGCGGCCCTCATCTGCTCGATCGCCTCGGCGATGGCGACGGTGCGGGCCGCCATCTCGGCGTGCAGCAGCTCCACCATGCGGCCCTCGACCGTGATCACGCCCTTGCCCTTGCTCTCCGGCTGCGCGAATGCGGCGATGATCTTGCGCGCGAACGCCACCTCGGCCGCCGGCGGTGCGAACACCTCGTTGGCAACAGCCACCTGGTCGGGGTGGATCAGCGTCTTGCCGTCGAAGCCGAGCCGACGGCCGTGCGCGCATTCGCGCTTGTAGCCCTCGGCGTCCTTGAAGTTGTTGTAGACCCCGTCGAGCACGTCGAGACCGTAGGCGCGGGCCGCGGTGAGCGCGGCAGACAGCCAGTAGAGCGCGGGGCGGCGGTTGTCCGAAAGATCGGCGCGGGTCTCCTTGACGAGGTCGTTGAGGCCAAGCACGAGGCAGGCGAGCCGCGCGCCCGGCTTCTTCGACGACGACGCGATGTCCTGCAGGTTGAGGATGGCAAGCGGCGTCTCGATCATCGCCCACAGCCGCGTCTTCTCGGGGGCGCCGGTGCGGGCCAGCGCTTCGGTTGCGCGCGCGATATCGGCGCCGCTGCCGGGCTTGGGCAGCAGCACGGCATCGGGAGCGGCCTGCGCGGCTGCCTCCAGGTCCGCCTGGCCCCAGGGCGTGTCGAGCGCGTTGATGCGGATGATGAGCTCTCGCGGACCGTAGCCGCCATTCTTGACCGCCGCGCACACCTGGGACCGCGCGGTGTCCTTGGCCTCGGGCGCGACGGCGTCCTCCAGGTCGAGGATGAGGGCATCGGCTGGAATCGATTTTGCCTTCTCCAGCGCGCGGGCGTTCGAGCCCGGCATGTAGAGCACACTGCGGCGAGGGCGGATTTGCATGGGCGGCGTTTCCGTGATTGTCCGAGCAGCCTGCCTGATCGGACACAAGAGTTGGGATTGTCATACCGGGGCTTGTCCCGGGTATCCAGACATCCATAATCGCCGGTGCAAGCGGCACCATGGATGCCGGTGACCCTCGGAACAAGTCCGAGGGCAGGCAAGCGCCGGGATGACAACGGCGACGAACAGGCAAATGGCGTGCCGCCAACAACCAAGCAGGGGCAACCGTGGACAGTGCTGATGTCGTGATCGTGGGCGGGGGGATCGTCGGCAGCGCGGTCGCCTATTTCCTGAGCAGCGACGCCGCATTTCAGGGCCGTCGCATTGTCCTCATCGAGCGGGACCCGAGCTACGCCGAGGCCAGCACCGCGCGCTCGGCCGGAGGACTGCGCCAGCAGTTCTCGACGCCCGAGAACATCGCAATGTCGCAGTTCACGCTGTCGCTGATCCGTCAGCTCAAGACCGTGTTCGGGCCCGGGGCCGACGTCGGTTTTCGCGAGCAGGGCTACCTGATCACTTCGACCGAAACAGGCCGCGAGCTGCTGGCGGAGAACGTCGCGCTCCAGCAGTCGCATGGCGCCGACATCGAATTGCTGGAGGCCGCCGAGCTGGCGCATCGCTTCCCCTGGATCGCGACGCAGGGCGTTGCCGCAGGCGCGTTCGGCAGGTCGGGAGAAGGCTGGTTCGATCCACCGAGCCTGGCGTCGCTGCTGCGCAATGCGGCCAAGGCGCGCGGCGTTGCGGTGCTGCATGATCGAGTGACCGGCATCGAGGCGCGAGCCCGAGTCGAGGCCGTCCGGCTCGCGCGCGGCGGCAGGATCGCGTGCGGCGCTTTGGTCAACGCGGCGGGGGCCTGGGCCGGCGAGCTGGCCGCGCTGGCGGGCGCGCGCCTGCCGGTCGAGCCGCGCAAGCGCTTCGTCTACGTCATCGACTGCCGCGGGGCCACGGAGGCGCTGCACCGGGCGCCGCTGACCGTCGATCCATCGGGCGTCTGGTTCCGGCCGGAGGGTCGCTTCTTCCTGTGCGGCAAATCTCCCGAGGAAAAAGCTGAGCCGCGCCCCGTCAACCTCGATCAGATCGACCACGAATTCTTCGACAACGAAGTGTGGCCGCAGCTGGCGCAGCGCGTGCCGGCGTTCGAGAGCGTCAAGGCGGTGAACGCCTGGGCCGGCTACTACGACTACAACACACTGGACCAGAACGCGGTCATCGGCCCGCATCCGCAGCTCGGCAACCTCTACTTCGCCAACGGCTTCTCAGGGCACGGCGCGCAGCAGGGGGCGGCGGCCGGACGCGCGGTCGCCGAGCTGATCGCGCACGGCGGCTTCCGAAGCCTCGATCTCGCCCGTCTGGGCTACGGCCGGATCCCCGAGAGGCGGCCGCTGCTCGAGCGCAACGTGATATAGACGAGCCATGGCCAAGGTGCTGGCGATCTCATCGCATGTGGTGCGCGGGCATGTCGGCCTCGACGCCACGGTGCCGGCTCTGCAGCACCTGGGCCACGAGGTGTGGGCGCTGCCGACGGTCCTGCTGTCGAGCCGGCCAGGGCTCGGCCGCCTGGTGAAGCGCGAGGTGCCGGCGGAGGACCTCGCCGCCATGCTGGCCGCGCTCGAGGCGGACGGCTGCTGGCCATCCCTGGATGGCGTGCTCACCGGCTATTTCCCCTCGCCGCAGAGCGTATTCGCCGCCGCGCAGGCGATCGCGGGCATCAAGGCGGCAAGGCCGGACATCGCCGTTCTCGTCGATCCCGTGCTCGGCGACGCCGGCCGGCTCTACGTGACCCAGGCGACGGCCGAGGCGATCCGGGACGCGCTGCTGCCACTCGCCACCATCGCCACGCCCAACCTTTTCGAGCTGTCCTGGCTCAGCGGCGCGCTCCCCAACGATGCGGATGAGGCAGCGCCGCGCGCGCGCGCGCTCGGCCCGGCCACGGTCGTGGTCACCTCGGTGTCGCAGACGCCGGCAGCTGTCGCGACGTTGCTCGTCGGCGATGAGAAGTGCATCGAGCGCGCCTCGCCGAGGCGCGATGGCATTCCGAATGGGGCGGGCGATCTCTTCGCCGGACTGTTCCTCGGGTACGTGCTCAACGGCTGCCCTGGCGAGGCGGCGCTCGACGCCAGTCTCGCCGACCTCGATCGCGTGCTGGCGGCGAGCGCGGGTCGCGACGTGCTGCAGCTGGCGGCGCTCTGATCGACATCGCGAGAAGCGCGAGACAGCAGCAGTCCGCTATAGGACACAAGACTTCCCAATTTAGTTCGTGACGGGCCTATTGCGAAAGGATCGCGCGCTTTCGCCAACGCAAATTTACCGTCCCAACACCTCTCCAACTGCTCAATGATCGCGGCCGCAGAAGCGAGCGCATGCCCGCCCGCCCTGCCGAGCGATTCGGTCCCCGACATCGCCGCCACGAGGCAGGTAGAAGCGTATGAGCCAATCGGCAGCCAGCTGGTTCGATAGCGGCAAGCGCTCGCATCCGCGAACGATCGGCTGGGGCGGCACCACCGCCCTGGCGATGGGCGGCAGCAATCAGATGATTTTTCTGATTACCGCCCTCTTCGTCGGGCAGGGCGATATCCTCGGACAGGGCAGCGCCGCCGTTCCGCTGCTGATCGTCGGCGTCCTTCTCGGATGGGCGGCCGCGCCGGCATGGACCGAGCTCGTCCTCATGTGGCCGAACCGGGTCGGCGGCATCTCCGCCGCCTGCGCGGAAGCCTTCCGGCCCTACAGCCCGGTGCTCTCGGCGTTGACGGGCACCTGCTACTGGTGGGGATGGGTCCCGACCTGCGGGCTCACCGCGCTGCTGTCGTCGGCCGCAATCCAGCAGTGGTACCTGCCGAGCCTTCCCGTCGAGGCGGTCGCAATCGCGATCGTTTCCCTTTTCACCGCCGTCAATCTGTGCGGGATAAGATGGGTGACGCGTCTCGCGATCCCGATCGCGGCCACATCCGCCTCGTCTGGCGTTTCTTTCCTCGCTCATTCCCATCCTGAGCGGCGCCGTCGACTGGCGGCAGGCGACGACCTTCACGCTGACATCGCCCTTTCCCGGCTGGTTCGGCGATCTGACTTCGGTGATGGCGGGCATCTATCTGATCGGATTTGCCGCGCCGGCGTTCGAGGCCGCCGCCTGCCACGTCGGCGAGACGATCGATCCCAACCGCAATGTTCCCCGGGCGATGCTGGCGAGCGCCGCCATGGCGGGCGTGTACTTCATCGTCCTGCCCGTGGTGTGGCTCGGCGTCCTCGGCCCCGAGCAGCTCGGCAAGGACCTCGCGCTCGTGCTCGGCCCGACGTTCGCGCCGCTGCTCGGCAGCTTCGGCAAGGCGGCCGCCATCTGGTTCATCATATTCAACATGTTCCACGGCACCATGCAGCCGCTGGCCGGCGCCGCGCGCACGCTGTCCCAGCTGAGCGAGGACGGCTTGCTGCCGCGCTTCCTCGCATGGCGCAGCACGACCGATTGCCCGTGGGCCGCCACGCTGCTCACCGCGGGCATGGCCATCATTTTCCTGATCATGGGCGATCCCATCTGGATGATCGCGGCCGCCAACTTCACCTACCTCATCAGCATCTGCATGCCGAACGTGGCCGCCTGGCTCCTGCGCCGCGACCTGCCCGACGCGGAGCGACCCTACCGCGCGCCGCGCGGCACGATCATGCTCGGCATGGCCGCCGCCGGGATCTGGCTGCTGTCCGCGGTGCTCGGGTTCCAGCAGTTCGGCCTGCCGACGGTCCTGTTCGGTCTCGCGTTGGCCTATTCCGGCGCCGCGCTCTACGCCTGGCGCGTGATCGAGGACCGCCGGCGCGAAGGCTTGCCCATCGTGGCGCGCACGCTGCACACCAAGCTGACCGGCGCCATGCTGTTCGTGCTGGTGCTGGACGGTGCCGGCTACCTGATGGCGGTCAACAGCGTGACTGAAGGCCACAAGGCGCTTCTGGCGGCGCTGGAGGACATCTTCGTCGTGGTCGCCCTGCTGACGATAAGCGTGGGGCTGGTGCTGCCGGGCATGATCACGCACACCGCGACCGAGGTCAGCGAGGCGGCGAAGCGACTGACGACCGGCATGCTGCGAGATTTCTCCCACGCCATGACGGCCCTGGGGCGCGGGGACCTCGATGCCGCGCACGTATCGGTCAACATCGTGCCGGTGAAGATCCTGTCCAGGGACGAGCTCGGCGAGATGGGCGAAAGCTTCAACGTCCTGCAGGAGAAAGTTAAGAAGGCCGCGCTCGGCCTCGACGAGGCGCGCGAGAAAATGCACACGGCGCGCTCGGAGCTGCTGGCGCGGCACGAGCAGATCGCCCATCTCGCCCACCACGACGCGCTGACCAACCTGCCGAACCGTACCGTCCTCGCGATGCGCCTGGCGGAGACCTTCGACCGGGCCCGGGCGGAGGGCACGAGCTTCTCGATCCTGAGCGTCGATCTCGATCATTTCAAGGAAGCCAACGACGTCTTCGGGCACTCGGTCGGCGACGAGCTGCTGTGCGCGATCGCCCGGCGCCTCGAGGCCGCGGCCCACGGCGCTTTCATCGCGCGCATCGGCGGCGATGAGTTCACGCTTCTCCTGACGACGGGCGAGCAGCCGGCCGCGGCAGAGGCGTTGGCGGACCGCCTGCTGAAATCGCTCGAGCAGGAATTCGACGTTCGGGGCCAGAGGATTTCAATCGGCCTCAGCATCGGCGCGGCCATCTACCCGAAGGACGCGGACGACGTCGCGACGCTGCTGGCCAATGCGGATGCCGCGCTCTACCGGGCCAAGGCCGACGGGCGGCACATGGCGTGCTTCTTCCACCCCGACATGGACCGCCGGCTGAGAGAGCGATATTCGCTCCAGCACGACTTGCGCTCCGCCATCGCCCACGACGAGCTGCGCCTGCACTATCAGCCGCAGGCCACCATCGATGGAGATGTGTTCGGCTTCGAAGTCCTCGCCCGCTGGGAGCACCCCAAGCACGGCGTGGTGCCGCCGAGCACATTCATCACCCTGGCGGAACAGAACGGACTGATCGTCGAGATCGGCGAATGGGTGCTGCGCCAGGCCTGCCGCGAGGCCGCCTCGTGGAAGAAGCCGCTGCTGATCGGGGTCAATCTTTCTCCCGTGCAATTCCGTTACGGCGACATGGCCAACCTCGTGCATACCGTCCTCTTCCAGACCGGCCTGGCACCGGGAAGGCTGGAGCTGGAGATCACCGAGGGCGTCCTCATCAATGATTCGTCGCGCGCGCTGTCGATCCTGCGCCGGTTGAAAGCGCTCGGCGTCAAGATCGCCATGGACGATTTCGGCACCGGCTACGCGTCGCTGTCGTCGCTGCAGTCGTTCCCCTTCGACAAGATCAAGATCGACCGCACCTTCGTCTCGGGTGTCGATGCCAATCAGCAGTCGGCGGCAATCGTGCGCGCGGTCCTCGGCTTGAGCAATGCCTTGAACATGCCGGTGATCGCGGAAGGCGTCGAGACCGAGCGCGAGCGCCAATTCCTGATGCGCGAAGGCTGCCGCGAGATCCAGGGCTATCTCATCGGGCGCCCGCAGCCCATCGCCGCCTATGCCCACATCACAAGCGGCAGCGCGGCCGGCAAGTCTGCCGAGGCGCTGGCAGGCTGATCCGGCACGAGGACCGGCAGGGCAGGTCTCCTACGCCATCTTCAGCCTCTGAAAGCCGGGGGCGCGATGAAACCGCCGAACTCCCGCTCGGCGAGCTCGGCGAAGCGGATGGTCGTGCGGTCCTCGAGCATGGGGCCGATGATCTGCACGCCTATCGGCAACCCTGTATCGGATAGGCCGATCGGGGCGGCGGTTGCCGGCAATCCGACGACGGTTGCCACGCCCGGCCAGAAGATCTGGTCCAGATATGGATAGGACTTGCCGTCGATGTCGATGCGCCGCTTCCTCTGGTCGGGCTCGCGGTCGTGCGGGAAGGCCGGCGTCGGCATCGGCGGGCAGAGGACCACGTCGAACTCGCGGAACAGCTCGCGCCATTGCCCGCGCAGGCGCATGCGAGCGCCGTCGGTCACGAGCCAATCGCGATGGCTGAGCGCCGCGCCGCGCGTCTGCCAGGTCTCGGGGCCGTTGGCGCCGGCCGGCAGCACTTTGGCTGCGGCCTCCATGCGGGCATAGACATCGGGCGGCCAGAACGCCGCCAACCGCGACCACAGGAGCAGCGTGTAGATCCGAGACGAACTCGGTGAGATCGGGAAGCAAGGGGCTTGCGCGTGCGACCCGTGCTCCCGCCTTCGCGAGGCCCTCCGCCAACCTGCCGAGCGCCGTCCGGACCGAGCTTGCGGTCGGAATCAGGGGATGCGTATCGACGACGAGCACCCGGAACCCCTTGAGATCATCGTGCCGCGCCGGCGGCAAGGCCAGCCGGTAGGCGTTGGCATTGACCTGCTCGTCGGGGCCCGCCACGACGTCGAGAGCCAGCGAGAGATCGGCGGCGCTGCGCGCCATCGGACCGATGACGGCGAGGTCGTTCTCGAACGGCAACGGCGGCACATTGGGCGGCGTCTGGCCGCGCCCGGGTATCAGGACGAGGCTCGGCTTGTGGGCGTAGACGCCGCAGTAGTGCGCGGGCACGCGCAGCGAGCCGCCGATATCGGAGCCGAGCTCGAGCGACACGTAGCCCGCGGCGAGCGCCGCCGCCGATCCTCCCGACGAGCCGCCCGGCGTCCGAGTCAGGTCCCAGGGGTTGTTGGTCCACCCGTAGACGTCGTTGTAGCTCTGCCAATCGGCGAGCGAGAGCGGAACGTTGGTCTTGCCGAGGATGACGGCGCCGGCGGCCTTCAGGCGCGCAACCGAGAGAGCATCCTCCTTGGGCCGGAAGTCCTTGGCTGTCGCAAAGCCCCACGTGGTGGGCAGGCCGGCGACGTTATAGGATTCCTTGACGGTCATCGGCACGCCCAGCAGCGGACCGCGCTCGCCCTTCGCCAGCGCCGCGTCGGCCGCCTTGGCAGCAGCCCGCGCCCGGTCGAAGTCCCGCACCACGACCGCGTTGACCGCCTTGTCGCGCGCCTCGATCCGCGCAACGGATCGCTCCAGCAATTCGACGGCCGACACCTTGCGTGCAGCCAGAAGCCCGACCAGCTCCGTGGTCGTGCGGTAGTCCAGATCGCTCGATGCTCCCATGACCTCGTTCCCCTTCTGGGCATGCGCAATGGATGGCGTGACGCCGGCCGATGCGGCGGCGCTCGCCGCTGCACTCGCGAGAAAGTCCCGTCGGCTTTGGACGTTGCGAGCCATGCCACCTCGTTCGCGCGGGATCTTGCCGCTACCAACACTAGTTCCCCGGCAGCACCAGCACCTTGGGCTCGCTCGGCAATGTCGCCTGCGACACCACGGTCACCGGCTCCGTCGCCGTCTCGACGGCGAAGTCGTTACGGATGCGGTCGAGGAAGCGGTTGAGCGTGAAGGGATTGAAGTAGTGCATGGGCAGGATCAGGCGAGCACGCAGGGCCTTCAGCACCTCGACCATGCCGGCAGTATCCATGGTGTAGCTGCCGTCGACAGGCACCATCACCACGTCGAGTTGGCCGATCTGGGCCACCTGCTGATCGGTCAGCGTGTGATGCAGGTGGCCGAGATGGCCGATGCACATGCCCGCGATCTCGAAGATGAAGATGGAGTTGCCATAAGGGATGGCGCCACCGCTCCAGTCGCGGATGTTGGTGGAGACGTTGCGCACGCGAACGTCGGCGACGGTCATGTCGTACTTGACCGGCCCGCCTTCGGGGTTCCAGCCGCGCAGTACGTGCTTGATGGCGGGGTCGGGGAAGTTGGAGTAGTGGGTGGTGTGCGCCCGGTTCATGGTGGCGATGTCGGGAACCACGGATGGCCGCAGGTAGTCGTTGTAATCGGTGGCGATCTTCACGGCGCCGGGGCTTTCGATCAGCCATGTCGAGTGCCCCACGAAGGTCATTCGCACCTCCGTCGGCTTGAGCGCGACGGGGCGGTAATCGGCGGGCTGGATCAGCCGGGGCGCCTCGGCGACGGCGAGGCAGCGGTCGGCCAGCTGGGCCGATGCGGCTAGCGGACATAGAGCCGCGGCGAGCGTGAACAGCGCCGCGATCAGCGAGCGAACGACGGGCATCGCAAGGCTCCGGGACAAACCGCAATCGCCCGATGATAGGGGTAGGCGCGCGCGGGCGCCACCTCGCCGCCAGCGAGGCTGTTACGGCAGGTGCAGCAAGATGGGGAGCCAGAGCAAGTCCCGCACCAGGGCCTTGATGCCGATCAGGGGCACGGCCATCAGGAAAAGGCTGGCATCCAGGAAGGTGCGATGCACCAGCCGCGGCATGACGATCAAACGTTCGGCATCCTGCCACACCGAGAGGCGGGGCAGGATGCGGGGCACGCGCGCTGCATAGGCAGGAAACTCCTGGGGAAACGTGGCCAGCAGGAACTGCTCCTCCTGCCGCACGACCGAAAGGAACACCGCGGTGGCGAAGCCCGCGCAAAGCGCGGCCATCACCAGGCTGCCGGAAAGCGCGCCAATGCCCGCCGCCCCGAACAGCGTGAAGAGGTAGAGCGGGTTGCGCACCACGGAGTAGGGCCCCTTGGTGACCAGCTCACGCTGCTTCTGACCGCCGATATAGAGTGTGCACCAGGTGCGCCCCAGGATGCAGACCAGGATCAGCAGGAGACCCGTCCACTGGATGCCGCGATGGACGCGCGGCCATGCGATGCGCCAGCTGGAATCGCTGATGGTCATCAGGACGATGGCCAGCACGGCCCCGACGATCAGCACCCGCTTGCGCCTCTGCTGAAGCCGTTGCAGCTCCGTGCCGGTGGTCGCTCTGATGGGCGAAATCAGCATCTGTCCTCGTCTCCCACACCCGCTTGCAGCGTTCAAGCTCCCGCTGCGCACGCATCGCGCTCCAGCAAAAGTGAAGCGAAGGCGTGGAAAAAATGCCGGCCCAAGCCCCCATCCGATTCCGCCTGTGACATAATTTGTACTAAGGCTTTGTGTTCATTGCCGCAACCCGAGGCGTGCCCGACCTCCTTCTTTTGCCCAAGATCGCACCATGACGGACCGTTCGACGCCGAGGCCCGACTTGCGACGCGCCAAGGCTCGGCGCGGCCGGCAGCGCCGCGGCTGGCTGACCTATGTGGGCTACGCCGGGCTGGCTCTGGGCTGCCTGGTCGTCGGAGCGGTCACCTTCCTCCTCGTCGCAGCCCCCGTCGACCTGGTGCGCGACCGGCTGGCCCAGCAGGTCAAATCCCAAACCGGTCGCGACCTCGCGGTGTCCGGGGCAACGTCGCTGGTGTTCTTCCCGCGGCTGGCAATCTCGCTGGCGGATGTCTCGTTCTCGGCGCCGCCCGACATGGGCGGCGCACCGATCCTGGTCGCGCAGAAGGTGGACGCCGAGGTGGGCCTCAAGTCCCTCTTCACGCGTCAGGCAGCCATCAAGCGGCTCGTCCTGTCGCGGCCGGTGATCGAGCTGCGCGTCGATGCGCAGGGCCGCCGCAGCTGGGACTTCGCCCTGGCCTCCGACCGCCCGGCGAAGGCTGCCCGATCCGGCACGACCGGTGACGCACCTCCTCAGCTCATTCCGGTGTCCGCGCCCGCACAGGCAGCGGCACCTTCGGCGCGCGGCGCCGACCTTTCAGCAATGCTGGAGATGCTGTCCCCCACCAGCGTGCGGATCGTCGAGGGCACCGTGCGCTACGTCGACGAGCGGTCCGGTCAGCGCCACGACGTCACCGCGATCGACGTCGACGTTGTCCTCGATGACAGCTCGGGCCCGCTGCAGTCGAAAGGCAGCCTGGTCTGGCGCGGCGAGAAGCTGGCACTCGAGAGCAGCCTGTCGCCGTTGCGCGCGCTGATCGAGGACCGCAGCGCGAAGCTGTCACTCAAGGTTTCCGGCCAGCCGATCGAGATCAGCTACGACGGCACCGTCGATGTCGCCGCCGGTCTCACGCTCGCAGGCAACATCAGCCTGAAGTCGCCCTCCGTGCAGGCGCTCGGGACCTGGGCCGGTGGCAAGCCGCTCGCCGCCGGGCGGGATGCCGGCGCGCTCGCGCTGTCCAGCTCGCTGACGGGCGCAAGCGGCCGCGTCTCTCTGGCCGGCTTGACGGGAACGCTGGGCGACACGGCCTTCAACGGAGATCTCGCGGTCGAGAGCAGGCCGCAACGGCCCTATGTCAGCGGCGCCCTCAAGCTTTCGCAGCTCGACATTGGCGACATGCTGATCCGCCCCAGGGCGGACGCGACGGCCCCGGATCGCCAGCCCTCGCAGGCCGCGCCGCCTTCCAAGGTCCCGCAGGTGCGCGGCTTCACCAAGCGCGCGGGTGGTGGCGCCGATTGGAGCGACGACATCATCGATCTGGCGCCTCTCGCCCTGGCCGACGCGGATCTGGCGTTGTCCGCCGACCGGCTCCTCTACAAGGACATGAAGACGGGCCCGGTCCGGCTCACGCTGCAGCTCAAGGACAGCGTCGCGAAGATGACGCTGCAGGAGATGCTGCTCTACGAAGGCCGCGGCCGCGGACTGGTAACGCTGGATGGCAGCGGGCAGGCCCCGGCGACCACGGTCAACCTGGTGCTCGAGGGGATCGCCGCGCAGCCGCTGCTCAAGGATGCTCTGGGCTTCGAGTGGCTCGAGGGGCGGAGCAACATCGCGGTTGCGCTCGCCGGGCAAGGCGTCTCCGAGCGCCAGATCGCCGGCACCTTGAACGGCAAGGTGGACTTGGCAACCGCCAATGGGACGATCGAGGGGATCGACGTCTCCAAGATCCTGCGCGGCGTCGAGCAGGGACGCTTCAGCGGCCTGCGGGTCGCCCCCGGCGAGAAGACGCAATTCAGCGAGCTCGCGGGCACCTTCAACATCACCAACGGCGTCGCCGACAACCAGGACCTGCGGCTGGTGAGCCCTGCGGTGCGCATCACCGGCGCCGGCAGCTTCAACCTGCCGGCGCGCAGCCTCGACTACACCGTGCGCCCGAAGGTTGCCGCTCTCAATGCCAACACGGACCGCGCCGTCATCAATCTGTCCAACGTCGAGATACCCGTGCGCATCGAGGGGTCTTGGGACAAGCCCAACTTCAGCGTGGCGGGCCAGGAGCAGATCCTGGAGGCCGTGAAGGAGATCGGCAAGAACCTCAAGTCCGATGAGGTGAAGGAAGCCCTGAAGGGACTGCTCGGTGGTGGCGACGGCGAGAAGAAGGTGAAGCCGCGCGACATCCTCGAGAAGCTGTTCAAGAAGCAGTAACCGCTTCGCAGCGATCGTCGCCGCGCGCCCGCCCCATCAAGCTCGCGAAAATTTTCGTCGCAGCCCGCGTTTCCTCTTGCACGGGGGGGCGATTGGCCTCATATCACGCGTCTCCGTTCGCCCTGCGGCTCATCCGATCCGTGGGGCGGCGGGTTATCTGTCTACTGGTTGGGGAGGGGTCCCATGGCTTACACCGATTCCCTCTTCCAATTGGGGATGGACTTGACCCGTTCAAGCACCGCCCAAAAGGAAGATCATGGTCAATCCGCGCTCGTAGCGTACGAGGACAGGAAGGACTACTTTATCGAACGAGATGGCCATCGCTACGCCGGCACCCATCTCATCATCGACCTGTTCGGCGCCAAGCGGCTTGACGATCTCAAGCACATCAAGGAAACGCTGAAACGCTGCGTTGAAGTGGCGGGTGCAACGCTGTTGCATATCCACCTGCATCACTTCACTCCGAACGGAGGCGTTTCAGGAGTGGCGGTCCTGGCGGAAAGCCATATCAGCATCCATAGCTGGCCCGAGGCCGGCTATGCGGCGCTCGACGTGTTCATGTGCGGCAATGCCAAGCCGCACGCCACGGTGGAAGTGCTGGAAGCAGCCTTCAAGCCGACCAAGACCGTGGTCAAGGAGCACCTGCGCGCCGGCACCATGAACGAGCGCACTTGGGAGATCGTCGCTCCCAAGAAGGCTCAGGTGAAGGCTCCCGCGCGCGACGCCAAGGCGCGACGGGCAGCTTAGCCGGCTCGAGAAGACAAGGCGGGCGCGCGCATCCCTCGTGTTGCGCGCGCCCGCCTTTTTGGCGTGTGCCTTCTGTTCGGATTGCGGAGACCTGCCGATGACCCGCTGGGTTGAAGAGACCTTCCATCCACATTGGCGGGTGCGCCTCGAGGCATCCAAGGTGCTGCACGAGGTCAAGACCGAGCACCAGCACCTGGTGATCTTCGAGAACCCGACCTGGGGCACGGTGCTGATGCTCGACGGGGTGTGCCAGCTCACGACCTCGGACGAATTCGTTTATCACGAGATGATGGCGCATGTGCCGCTGATGGCGCTGGCGACCCCCAAGCGCGTGCTGGTGGTTGGCGGCGGCGACGGCGGCGTGCTGCGCGAGGTGCTCAAGCACCCCTCGGTCGCCAAGGCGACGCTGTGCGAGATCGATCGCGCCGTCGTCGACCTTTCCCTCAAGCACTATCCGCAGATCGCCGACGGGTGCCTCGACGATGCTCGCGCCGACGTGGTCATCGCCGACGGGCTCAAATACGTGGCGGAAACGCGCGAGAGGTTCGACGCCATCATCGTCGACAGCTCCGAGCCGATCGGTCCGTCCGCCGTGCTGCACACGCGCGAGTTCTTCACCGACTGCAAGCGCGCACTGAAGAGCGGCGGCATCCTCGTCACGCAGAACGGCCTGCCGTTCCTGTTCCCCGAGCACCTGCACGGCACGACCGCCGTGTTCGCCTCGCTGTTCAAGCGGGTGGCGCCCTACATGTGCACGCAGCCGTGCTACTTCGGCGGTCCGTTCGCGCTCAACCTCGCCACCGACGACAAGCACCTGCTCAAGCTGGACGCCAAGGACCTCGCCAAGCGCCAGCGCCAGCGCGAGGTCGCCGGCTTGAAGTACTGGACGCCCGGTGTGCACGTCGGCGCCTTCGCCCTGCCGGCCTACGCGGAGCGCGTCGTCGAGGCCGCGGTCGCCGAGGCCGACGAGAAGGGCGACAAGACCAAGGCCTACGCCGAGATGCCGAAGCAGAAGGCCAAGGCCAAAAAGAAGGGCAAGCCCAAGCCGTGAGCGGACGCAAACCGAGGCGACGAGCCGGCCGAGCTGTCGGGCTCGAGAGCCTACCGGTCTGCTCGCGGGGAAACATGTCGTCCCGGCACTTGTCGCCGGGATCCAGACCTCCCCCAGGGCCTAGCCGCGACTAAGCCCTTTCTGCGCCAGGGCGGACAGGTACTCCGCCCAGCGCTTGTCGCGCTCGTCGTGCAGCGTCTGCAGGTAGGACCAGGCGTAGAGGCCGGTGTCGTGGCCGTCGTCGAAGACGATGCGCACGGCGTAGTTGCCGACCGGCTTCAGCTCCTTGATCTTGACGTTGCGCTTTTTCCCGACCGTCACGCGCTGCTCTGGCGAATGGCCCTGCACCTCGGCCGACGGACTCATCACGCGCAGCATCTCCGCCGACAGCGTGAACGGTCCGGCGCCTTCGAAGCCGACCTCGAGGGCGCTCTTGTCGTTGCTGATCTGCAGCTTGGGCGGCGCGAGGCGCGCGCTGGCGCTCCCCTGCAGCTCGTTCCAGCACTTGGCGGCAATGTCGCGGTAAATCTGCGCATGCACACTGTCCGGGCTCGAGGCCACGATCGGCTGGCCCTCGTCGGAGGTGACGCGGATGTCCATGTGCAGTGGCACGCCGCCCAGGAACGGGATGCCCAGCTTCTGGGCCTCGTCCCTGGCGCCGCCGTGGCCGAAGATGTCGGAGCGCTCCCCGCACTTGGGGCAGATGAAATAGCTCATGTTCTCGATGATGCCGAGCACGGGCACATCGACCTTGCGGAACATGTTGAGGCCCTTGCGCGCATCGATCAGCGCCAGGTCCTGCGGCGTGGACACGATGATGGCGCCCGCCAGCGGCACCTGCTGCGCCATGGTGAGCTGCACGTCTCCGGTGCCCGGCGGCATGTCGATGACGAGCACGTCGAGCTCGCCCCAGTCGACGTCGCGCAGCATCTGCGTCAGCGCCGAGACCACCATCGGCCCGCGCCAGATGATCGGCGTGCCCTCCTCGACCAGGAAGCCCATGGACATGGCCTTGAGGCCGTGGGCGTGCATAGGCCGAAGCGTGTTGGGGCGGGCCACCTCCGGCCGGCCGGTCAGGCCCAGCAGGCGCGGCTGCGACGGGCCGTAGATATCGGCGTCGAGGATGCCGGTCTTCAGCCCGATGGCCTGCAGGCCCAGCGCCAGATTGACGGCGGTGGTGGACTTGCCGACACCGCCCTTGCCGGACGCCACCGCGATCATGTGCTTGATGCCGGCCACCTGGATGGTGTGCCGGCCGCCGCCGGGTGCCGCCGCCGGAGGTGCCGGGGCAGCACCCCTGGCACGCGCCTCCTTCACCCTGGCGCTTTCCGACACCGGCCCGCTCCGCGGCGCGGCGCTCGCGCCTGCCGCAGGCCCACCACGCGGCTTCTCGGCCGTCAGCACGGCCACGACGCCCTGCACACCGTCCATATCGCGCACGATCTTCTCGGCGGCCTGGCGCAGGGGCTCCAGCTCCGCGGCGCGCTCGGCCGGTACCGTGATCGAGAAGGAGATGCGGCCGTCCTTGAGCAGGATCTCCGACACCAGCCCCAAATCCACGATGTTGCTTTGCATGTCGGGTCCCTTGACCCGGCGCAAGCGCTCGACGACCTGATCTTTGGTTGGGCTCATCTATTGTCCATGTAGGGTCGGACGGCGGATCGGCAACGGTCTCGTGCCGCGGGCCTGCCGCGTCGGCGCATAGTGGCAGACGGGCTCATTGCTGTCACGAAAGGCCGGCGGCCGGCCGGCCGCCGGCCTTCGAACGCGCGTCGACGCGACGCTCAGCCCGCCGGCCCGATCCGGAAAGCGCAAAGCTTGTTGCCGTCGAGGTCGCGGAAATAGGCGCCGTAGAACGCCTGCGGCCCCTCCTGGCCGCGCACGCCCGGGGCGCCTTCGTCGGTGCCACCCAGCGCCAAGGCCTTGGCGTGCAATGCATCGACCTGCGCGCGCTCCTTCACCACGACGGCGACCATGTTGCCGTTGCCGGCCACGGCCGTCTTCCCGTTGTAGGGCTTGGTGATGCAGACGGCGGGCTGACCCCGGCCGGTGCCATACATGGTGAAGCCGCTGTCCAACCGCATCACTTCCCGGCCGCCGATTTCGGCAAACAGCGCCGCGTAAAATGCGCGTGCCCGCTCCAGATCGTTGGACCCGAGCGTGACATAACCGATCATGCGGATCTCCCATTCCTGCAATATGCTTGCCGTGCAAAAGCTCGAGCCGCCGCTCGAATGCTCACAGCGTCTTTTTGCGCTGCTGGATCAGCATGTAGTTGTCGTAGGCGTTGTCGGCCAGCTGCAGCCATAGGTACTGGTCGGCACGAAACGCCTTGGTCGACTCCCAGAGCTTCTTGAAGTCCTCATTCTTGCCGCCGATCTCGGCATAGACCTCGTTGGCTGCCTTGAAGCAGGCGTCCAGAATCGCCTCCGAGTACGGTCGCAGTTGCGTGCCGGACGCCAGGATCTTCTTCAGCGCCACCGGGTTCAACGCGTCGTAGCGGCCGACCATGAAGTTGTGGGCTTGCGCCGCGGCCGCCCTGAGGATCGCCTGGTAGACCTTGGGTAGCGACTCCCATTTCTCCTTATTGATCTGCACGTGCAGCATGGCGCCGCCTTCCCACCAACCGGGGTAGTAGTAGAACTTCGCCACCTTGTGCAGGCCGAGCTTCTCGTCATCGTGCGGGCCGACCCATTCGGCGGCATCGACGGTGCCTTTCTCCAGCGCCTGATAGATGTCCGTGCCCGCAAGCTGCTGGGGCGTGACGCCGAGCTTGGAGATCACCGCGGCGGCAAAGCCGGCGATCCGCATCTTGACGCCCTTCAGGTCGTCGATGGTGTTGATCTCCTTGCGGAACCAGCCGCCCATCTGGGCCATGGTGTTGCCCGCGAGCAGGCCATAGATGTTGTACTTGGCGTAGAAGGCGTTCATCAGGGGTTCGCCGCCGCCCTCGAACCACCACGAGTTCTGCATGCGTCCGTTGAGGCCGAACGGCACCGCGCAGCCGAATGCGAAGGTGGGATCCTTGGCGAACATGTAGTACGGCGCCGTGTGGCAGGCCTCGACCGTGCCGTTCGCGACGGCTTCCGTAACCTCCAGCGCCGGGATCTTCTCGTCGCCGAGCTCGGGCCGGATCTGGAATTTGCCGTCGGTTGCCTCCGAGACGTACTTGCAGAACTGCTCGGCGCCTCCGTAGAGCGTATCGAGCGTCTTGGGCCAGCTCACCGGCATGCGCCATTGGATCTCGGGTGCCGACTGGGCGATGGCCGGGGCGGCAACGGCAGTGGCGGTCGCGCCGGCGCCTGCCGCACCAGCGGTCTTCAGGAACCTGCGACGATCGATGCTTGCCATGGCGGCGGACCTCCTCACGGGCATTGGCCCCAATGTAGTGAACGAGCAGGGTGCCGAGAAAAATCCATGCGGGCAGGCAGCAGGCTGCCGGAGGGTCGGGCGGCAACGCCGCGCGTCTCAGACGCAGTTACCCTTGAGCACGCACCTATCCCGCAAATGCCCTCACCCTTCGCGGCAGGCTCCATCATGGCATTTGCGAGGCTGAACCACACTAGAATCAACCCTTGCTGGTGTCCCTTCAGTCTCCGAATAGCCTTACCGACGGCGGGGCAAGCGCGAAGCCGATCCGGAGACATGACAGTAGGTCTACAACTGCCATGCCTCAATGGCAGAATTTGGCAACTCGCGGCCGATAAAGTGCGACCTTAACCGAGCGCCTTGCGAGCCCAGGAGCGACCGTCTACATGCCCAAGGGTGCCGTCCTCCCGGCCAGAGGAAATAGAGCCCGTGTCCCAGCCCGCAAATCGTCCGCTCGATACCATGGAGGAGTTTGCCGTCCGGCCCGACCCGGAGGACCCTCGGTTGTCGGTTACCGTTCCCGGTATCGACCATGAAGGCCGGCCGGTGGAGACGGCGGTGGTCACGGAACGGCCGCTCACGCTGTTCCTGAACGCCCGCGAAATCGTGACGATGATGACCATCGGCGATCGGCCCGACCTGCTCGGCGTCGGCTACCTGCTCAACCAGAACATGCTCAAGCCCGACGACGAGATCACTGCCGTCGAGTACGAGGACGACATCGCCACCGTGGTGGTGCGGACGCGCCGGCAGACCGATTTCGAGGACAAGCTGAGGAAGAAGACCCAGACCTCGGGCTGCGCGCAGGGCACGGTATTCGGCGACCTCATGGAGGAGTTCGACAAGGTCGAGCTGAACCCGGATGCGAGGGTCAGGACGTCCTGGCTCTACCAGCTGACGAAGAAGATCAACACGCAGCCGAGCCTCTACCTCAAGGCCGGCGCAATCCACGGTTGCGTCCTCGCCCGGGAGGGAGCGCCCCTGATCTACATGGAGGACGTGGGCCGCCACAACGCCGTCGACAAGATCGCCGGCTACATGTTCCTGAACGGCGTCACCCCGCACGACAAGATTTTCTACACCACGGGCAGGCTCACCTCCGAGATGGTCATCAAGACCGTCAAGATGCGCATCCCCGTGCTGGTCTCGCGCTCGGGTTTCACGGCCTGGGGCGTGGAGCTGGCGCGCAAGGCCGGGCTCACGCTGATCGGCCGCGCGCGCGGCAAGCGGTTCGTGGCGCTCGCGGGGCTCGACCGCATCGTCTTCGACGCCGACCCCGCCCAGGCGGCGGACGAGGACAGCAAGCATGCCCGCAAGGGCAGCCATGCAGAAGCGCTCGAGTGATTTCTGTTGCGAGGTCGGTTGCCGAATGCACGCGCATAGCTGCAGCGGTCGGGCAAGCAGCTATGCGCCGCGGCATGCATGGCAGATGCGCGCAATTCGTTGGGAGAGCAATCTTTCTCGCTCGTAGACAGAACCAGCTTCGCTATGATGGAGCGTCTGGGAATCTCCAAGATCATCGCGTTCGACGATGACTTCGTGATCTATCGCTTCGGCCCCGATCGGCGGCAGGCCTTCGAGGTATTGAGATGAGCGGGCGGTTGGATGTGACGGGCGTGGTGCTTGCCGGCGGCCTCTCGCGCCGCATGGGCGGCGGCGACAAGGGGCTGCTCGAGCTGGGCGGCAGACCCATGCTGACCCACGTCGTCTGTCGGCTGAGACCGCAGGTGGGTGCCTTGATCATCAATGCCAACGGCGATCCCGCGCGCTTTGCTCCCCTCGAGCTGCCGGTGGTGCCCGACACCATCGATGGATTTGTCGGGCCGCTCGCGGGCGTGCTTGCGGGCATGCTGTGGTCGGCGGCGAACACGCCCGCCGCACGCTGGGTGGTGACGGCTGCAGGCGACGCGCCGTTGCTGCCGTCCGATCTGGTCGAGCGTCTGGTCCAGGCTGTCGAGAACCGGCAGGACGCCATCGCGCTGGCTCAGTCGAACGGCGAGTTGCACCCCGTCATCGGCCTGTGGCCGGTCGCGCTCGCGGAGGACCTCGAGGAGCAGCTGCGCGGCGGCGTGCGCAAGGTCCTGCACTGGACCAAGCGGCACGGCACGGCATCGGTGCCGTTTCCGCCCGCGCGCGTGTGCGGACTCGACATCGATCCGTTCTTCAACGCCAACACGCCGCAGGAGCTGGACCAGCTGCGCACCATGCTGGCCAAGACCGCGAAGTCGAAAAAATGAAACGCGCCGGCGGCGGCACGCCTGTGATCGGCATCGCCGGCTGGAAGAAGTCCGGCAAGACCACGCTCGCCACGCGCCTGATCGCCGAGTTCACGCGCCGCGGCCTCAGGGTTGCGACCGTCAAGCACGCCCACCACGACTTCCAGATCGACGACGCGCAGACCGACAGTGCCCGCCACCGCCGCGCGGGCGCCTCGCAGGTGGCCGTGGTCTCGACCAGGCGCTGGGCACTGATCACCGAGCTCGGAGGCGATCCCGAGCCCGATTTGTCCGAAGTGATTGGCCGGCTCGGGCCCTGCGACCTCGTCATTGTCGAAGGCTACAAGTCGGCTCCCATCCCCAAGATCGAGGCGAGGCGCAGCGCCGCCTTCGGCAGCGAGCCGCTCGCCGGCAAGGACGAGGACGTCGTCGCGGTGGCCGCCGACCATGCCGCGGACGGATTTGGCCGGCCGGTGTTCGCACTGGACGACGTGGTGGGCATCGCCGATTTCATCGCCACGTCGATCGGCCTGCCCGAGGCCGTGCCGGCCGCGGTCGACGCGCCCGCGAAGGCGTGAGATGCGATTGCGCGTGCCCATCCTTTCCGTTCTCGTCGCCGCGACCTTGCTCGCGGCCTCGACCGAGGCTCAGGAAGCCAAGCCACGCGTGCCGCCCGGCCGGGATCCCGGCGGCGTCGCCATCGCACTCATCGGCACGGGTATCGATTACACGATCCCCGAAGTGGCGCAGCGCCTGGCCCGCGACGGCGAAGGCGAGCTGATCGGCTGGGACCTGGAGCACAAGGACCGCAAGCCGTTCGACAAGAGCAAGGGAAGCACGCCCCCCGAGCGGGGCGGCGACGGCACCCTGATCGCCAGTCTCTTGGTTGCACCGCGGACCACGCGGCTCGTCCCGGTCCGCCTCGATCCCGGAGATCCCGCATCGGCGGCGCGCGCGATTGCGTTCGTGGCGCAGACGCCCGCCCGGATTGCGGTGCTGCCCATGTGGAGCACGACGCGAGAGGACTGGGAGCCGCTGCGCCAAGCGGCCATGCGCTTCAAGGACGTGCTTGTCGTCGTGCCGGCGGGGCAGGGCGCCGAGCCCGTCTATCCGGCGGCGCTGGGTCTCGACAATGTCCTGGCAGTCGAGCAGGGCACCGTGAGCGTCGATACGGTGGGTTTCGGTGGCAGCATCTGGCGCGTGTCGGGCACGGCTCCGGCCGTGGCCGCGGCCGCGGCGGCCGCAGCAGACTTGCTGGCGCGGGAGCCCGGCCTGGATGCGGTGACGCTCAAGCGCCGTCTCGGCGACGCTGGCGGCGGGCCGATGTGGCGGATGCAGCGCGATAACCGCTGATCGGGACCGGGTAAGGCACCGGCGCAAGCTGCAAGCCCGCCCTATGCCGCCCGCCTGCGCGGGCATGACGCCGCCACGCAAATCTACGCGCGCAGCAGCAGCGATCGTGCCTGCTGCATGGTCGCGCGCGCGTACTCTGCGAGCCGCTCGTCGGAGGCGCTGCTGATGGGATGGTCGATGATCACGAACTTGTAGTCGGGCATGCCGAGCACCTTGCACATGAGCTCGGCCGCGCTGACGAAGCGGGTCGTCATCACGCCGATGGCGGGCACTCCCTGCCGTTCCGCTGCGATGGTGTCATGCAGACTGCACGACGAGCAGCTGCCTCAATCGCCGACGCCGGCGACGACGGCATGCCACCTCTTGATCTCGTCGACGATGTAGGCGTCCGCGGGTGCGCTGTAGTTCGACTTCGTGCGCCACACCACGTCGGCGACTCCCAGCTCCTCGCGCAGCATGCGCTCGAGATGGCCGAAGTAGCGCTTGGTGCCCTCTTTGCCGTTGGAGATGAAGCCGACGGTCTTGCCCTGCAGCGAGGACGACCGCGGTGCCGGCTGGATACCGGCCGCCTTCGCCTCGTTCGTGGGATCGAGCACCCGCATTGTCATGGTCTGCCCTGCCGATCTCTGTTCAACGCCATACTACATCCGCCACGCGATCGCGCTCAACCCTTGGGCGGCTCGCAATCGACGCAGGCGCCGATGGCGGCGGTCACGGCCTTGGTCTTGTGGCCCAGCCACGGCGGAATGACGGCGCCGAAGCCACCGGCCGGACCGCCCGCGGCAACCACCAGCAGATGGTCCGGCGAGTCGAGCGCGGTATAGACGCTGTCGCCGCGGTCGCGCACCACGGAGCCCTTGCCGACCTCGGCCCATTCGGCGCGCCGGATGCGTGCGCGCTCGTAGACGAACTCGGCGATGTCGCGCTTGGTCCACCCGGCAGCCTGGATGTGGTCGCGCAGCTGCTTGGGGATGATAATCGCGTAGTTGCCGCCGTAGATCGAGTAGTGGCGCTGGTTCGCCCGCATCTCCGCCGCGAACGTCTCCAGGATCTCCCGCGGGTCCGTCGTCCATTCGTTCATGATCTGGCGCGGCCCCATCGCAGCCATCACGGTGACGGCCGACAGGCCGCGCGGCATGCCGCGCACCACCGACAGCGGCTCCCAGGTCGTGTCCTCCTCGTCCTCGGCCAGGCAATAGGAGAACTTGCCGGGATGGCCGAGCGTGGAGCGGTCGATGCCGCCGGGGCGCACGTCGAGCAGGTTGATCAGCGCCAGCCGCAGCGCCCGGCCGATGACGGCAGTGGCGCGATCGCTGTTGCCGAGCGCGTTGAAGGTCGAGGCGGCCCCGATCTCGAGACGGATCGGCCCGTTGAGGATCACGAGGACTGCGCATCCGCCGGTGCTGGAGCTGATGCCATGCAGCAGGAACTCGTCCTGCATCATCGCCTGCCATGCGGTGGCCACGACAGGAAAGTGCATCGGCAGGCAGCCGGCCATCACGGCGTTGATCGCCAGCTTCTCGGCGGTGACCGGCTGCGCCCGCACCGGCTCGATGCCGAGCAGCTGGTTGGGCGGCATCGCGGCCCACTCCAGGCACGCCTCCACCGCGGCTTGCGTCGGCGGCACCACGGGCAGGCCGTCGGTCCAGCCGCTGCTGTGATACAGCTCCTGCGCCGCCGCGAAATCGTCGACGTCGTACACCCTGGAGATCAGCGCCGGCTTGTTCGACAGCTGCATGGCATCACCCGAGATTTCCGCGCGGTCGCAGTCGCAATCCGATCCTAGCTCGAAAATGACCCGTTGCGGAAGTCGCGCCGACGTGCCGCTGTTGCCGCCAGAGTGCCCACATGCCATACAAGTGGTGGCAGACGCTTCGCTCGATAGAGTACAAATGACCGCAGGCCAATCCGGCGCGCGGCTATTTGCGGAGGATCTTTCCATCGCCTTGCCCTTGGCGAGTTCGTCGATGAGTTTGTCGAGGTAGCGGATCTCGCGCATCATCGGCTCCTAAATCTCCTCCACGCGGACGCCGCATACGACGCCGGTGATCAGGAAGCGAGACGGGTTCATCTTCGGCGCGTGCGCGAAGAAATCCTCGAAGCTCGTCTTCTTCGCAAACTCGGCTTCCAGCGAGGCCTGGCTGTGGCCGGTGAGCCAGCGGAAGATCTCGTCGACCTCGGCCCGGGTGCGGCCCTTCTTCTCCGCCTTGGCAATATAGGAGGGATAGATGCTCGCGACGGGCATGGCATAGACCCGGCGCCAGTTGGCGGCGACCCTGGCTGTTGCTTGCTTCATGGCGGCTAGTCCTCTGGCGGCCCCGTGACGACGGGCATGACGTCGATGCCGTCGCCGGGGAAGACGGTGATGTGCGGGTGGTCATGGAAGAGGCCGGCGGCGGCGGCGATGTCGGCGGCTTCGACGATCAGAAATCCGGCGATCTGATTCTGCGCATCGGCGATGCCGGATTTGGTGACGCGCCTGGTCTTGCCCACCATGACGTCGGTCGCGACGATGGCGGCGGCGTTGCGCTTGCCCCACTCCTCCCACGCCTTCAAGCCGACCTTGTCGGTCGCCTCCTGCTCGGATTTGGGCTGCGCGCGGAAGGCGGCGACGTCTTCCGGCTTCATGGTGTAGACGGCGACGAAGCGAGGCATGGGCGTGCTCCGGACTTGGTGGGATGCGCATCATAGGGGGGCGACACCACAGGCGCGAGGCCTCCGCGCGGGGCTCTACTCACCTGCAGTACAGCGACGCTAGCCTCCTCTCGCCTCGGGGGTGGAGCTGGTCGCCGGCAACCCGCCCATCGCCAAATGTTTGTCGGTGGCCGCGGGTTACAGGAGATCTGTCTGTAAGGGTGCCGGCAACCGAGTTTGGGAAGTTGTGACCTACGATAGATGTCGGAAATTGGCACTCTTCGACCATTCACGGCGCTGCACAAGTTCGGCAGCTAAGGGAGGCAAACCGGACGCGGCCGACGAGGCTCCGCGACAGCCGGGTTTGACCCGATCCGGAACTCGTGATTGCGATGCAGCATTCGGCAGCGCGCCCTGTGCGAGATCATCTGCTAGTCTGGTCTCGTCATCGTGAATGAGGGGGTCGAGTGAGGCGGCGGGAGTTCATTGCGCTTGTTGGTGGTGCGATCGCGTGCCCCATGGGTGTGCGTGCACAGCAGCAGACGGGAAAGGTGCCTCGGATAGGTTTTCTTAGCTTGACGTCCCCCTCGGATAGGCGGCCCCTGCTCGACGCGTTCCGGCAAGGGCTGCGCGACCTCGGGTGGGTTGAGGGCCAAAATATTGTAATCGACTATCGATATGCGGAGGGTCGGGTCGACCGGCTGCCCGACTTGGCGGCCGAGCTGGTCCGGCTCGAGGTGGACCTCATGCTATCTTGGGGGACGCAAGGAGTGACGGCAGCCAAGAACGCCACCGAGACGATCCCCGTCATGATTGGCGTTCGCGATCCTGTTGGCATCGGGCTCATCCCGAGCCTCGCGCGCCCGGGCGGGAACGTCACAGGGGTGTCCGGCTACGCCGGCCTGGAAATTGTCGCCAAACAGCTGGAGCTGCTCAAGGAGACCGTCCCCAAGATCCGCCGTGTGGCCATCCTCTCGAACCCGACCAATGCGTACCACCAGCTCGCGATCAGACAAGTGAACGTCCAAGCCCGGCCCTTGGGACTACAGCTTCAATTCCTGGAGGCTCGAGGTCCGAACGAGTTCGACAGCGCATTCGCGGCGATGGCCAAAGAGCGCGTGGGAGCCCTCCTCGTCCTGTCAGATGCAATGTTCAACTCCCACGGAACACGGCTCGCAGACCTCGCAGCCACAAGCCGCCTGCCGGCAGCATACGGCGTCAGGGAGAGTGTGGAGGCCGGGGGTCTCATGTCTTATGGGCCGAGCTTTCTCGATCTCTTCCGGCGCAGCGCCACGTTTGTGGACAAGATCCTGAAGGGCGCCAAGCCCGCCGACCTCCCTGTGGAGCAGCCGACGAAGTTCGAGCTGGTGATCAATCTCAAGGCCGCAAAAGCGATTGGTCTCGAAGTGCCGCCTCTCCTCATCGCACGGGCTGATGAGCTGATTGAGTGAGTTCCACGCCTTCTGTTCACGCACCTTGTTGCGCATGCTCAGGGCCGTTGTTGGCACATCGCGACATAATGCGTCACCGCCTGATCTCGGTCGCTTTCGGCGCGAAGCGGGCCTCCCGAAATTCATGAGTCCGCGCTCTGGTTCAGCAGAGGGCGAGCTGCGAAGCACGCGCGACCGGTCACCCGCGCGAACGCGGCGAGCCCCGCAGCGGCTCTCGCTCGGGGGGATGCGGCAAGGGGAGCGGGGCGTTCGGGGCCCGGTCGACCTGCGATCGTTTTATGGGCCCAGAACGCCCATGCTCGCCGCTTCCGGACCCCGCTGGGGCGCTCCGCTGGTCTGGCGGCCGGCCGCGCGAGGCGGATCGGACAGCGACCCCCGGTCCGTCGTCCACGGCGGATGCCCGGCCGAGCATCCCCTCCATTACCGGGGCACGAGGATCATCCCACAACCCGAACGGGCGGGGATTGCCGAATTGCTTTACGCTGCCGGCAGCGACGGAAAGGGCGGAAATTTGTCGCCGAGACCGTCGTAGAGCCCGACCATTCTCGCGCGCCACGCGGCCAGCGCCGTATCTGGCGCAAGGATTTCGCGGGGGCTGCCGAGCCGCGCCCACTGCAGCACGGAGAACACCACGAAGTCGACGTAGCGCGGCGCCTCTCCGGCGATGAAGGGCTGCTCGGCGAGCTGTCGCCCGAGCGGGACGCAGGCCGCGTCGAACTCGCCCTGCCATCGCGCCCGATCCGCGCCGGCCGCTTCCAGCGTCTGGCCCAGGATCTTCTCGCGCGAGCTGCGGAAGTAGGGCCGATCCTCGGGCGCGAGGCACCACGCGAAGTCGGGGTAGATGAGCCGCCGGACGACCGGCGCCAGGACCGTGTCCACCCAATGATTGACGAACCGGGCCGTGCTGCGGGCGGCCGCATCGCCGAACAGCGGCGGGCCGTCCGGGAATCTCTCGTCGATATGGACCGCGATGCGCCAGGAATCGTGCACCACCTTCTCGCCATCGACGATGATCGGCACGAACTGCTGGCCGCTGAGCTGCCTGATCAGCTCCACATCTGCGAACCGCACGGGCCGGTACTCGACCGGGACACCTTTGTGCGTGAGCGCATACCGGATGCGCCACGAGAACGGGCTCGGACGGCGTCCCTCCAGGCCGACGCGCTCGTACATGATGATGGTCATGTCGCCTCCCCGCGCCCGCGCCTCAGGGCACTTCGATGCGCACCGCGATCGCCGCGCTGGCGATGACGGCGGGATCGTTGTTGTCGGGATCGGCCACGTCCAGGCCGCCCTTGACGGCCTTCACGGTCACGTTGCCCACCGGCAGCGAGGCCTTGACCTTTTCCAGGTCCACCCGCTCCGGCCGCTGCACGCCGATCGTGACATCGACGTCGAGCTTGCTCTTGTCGACCTTCAACGAGCGGATGAATGCCAGCGAGCTGTGATGCAGCGCGTCCTGCACGGCGCGCAGGGCGGCCTTGGTGTAGTCGGAGCCATGCAGGTCGTTGCCGGAGCCGAGCTCCAGGATGACGCGGGTCTTCTTGGATGCGGTCTTAGACGTTTGGGGCATCGAAGCCTCCCTCAGGCGATGTCGAGGCTGACGACGGCGCAGGCGTTGGCGATCAGCGTGCCGTCCGTTCCGGCGTCGTTGCGGATCTCCAGGCCTCCCTCCACCACGCTCACCGTGCCCTTGCCGTAGGGCAGCACGGCCAGCACCTGCGCCTTGTCCACCAGTTCCGGCCGCGGCACGCCGATGTGCACGTCCACGATCATGGCCTCCAGCGGATGGCCGAGCGCCGTCGCGATCGACAGGGAGTTGTGCCAGAGCGCGTCGCGCAAAGCCCGGCAGGCAGCCTTCGTCGGATCGCTGCCGCGGATATCGGTGCCCATGCCGATCTCCAGCACCATGCGCTTCTTTGCCATCGCCTCGTCCTCGCGTGTGAAGGTCAGGAACTCGCTGCTATCGGACCCGCCTCAGCCGCGCGACCACTTCGCCGCGCGCTTCTCGGCGAACGAGGCGAGGCCTTCGGCGGCCTCCGGCGTCTGGCGCTTGCGGGCGTGGGCATCGACGAGCCCGTCGAAGGTTGCCCGGTCGAAGCCGCCCCAGGCGCTTTCCAGAATGGTCGCCTTGGTCTCGGCCATGGCGACGGGACCGTTCTCCAGCAGGCGGCCCACCATCTCCTCGCCGGCGGCGGCAAGGCGATCCGCCGGCACCACCATGTGGGCAAGACCGATGCGCGCCGCCTCGACGGCGCCGAACCGCTCGCCGGTCAGCGCGTAGCGACGGAGCTGACGCACCGATATGGCGTCGCTCAGCTGCGGGATGATGATGGCGGCCGTCAGCCCCCAGCGCACCTCCGTGATCGAGAACTGGGCGTTGTCGGCGGCGATCACCACGTCGCAGGCGGCGACGATGCCGGTGCCGCCGCCGAAGCAGCCGCCCTGCACCAGCGCCACGGTCGGCACCGGCAGCCGATTGAGACGGTCGACGGCCTCGGCCGTGGCCCGGCTGGCGCGGACGTTCTCCTCCTTGGAGGCACTCGCGATTCCGCGCACCCACGCCAGGTCGGCCCCGGCCTGGAAGTGCCGGCCATTGCCCCTCAGCACCACCACCCGCAGCTGGGGCTTGGCGGAGAGCGCATCCATGGCCGACAGCAGGCCCTGGATGACGTCGTCGTTGTAGGCGTTGTTCACCTCGGGACGGTTGAGCGTAACGGTGGCGACGCCACGCTCATCGAGGCTGTGCAGTACGGGGGCGCTGCTCATGTCCTGGTGTCCTGATCGCGAAGAGGGCTATGTGCGCGGCAAGATGGACGCGCATTCTGCCGCCTCGCATCGGCGCCGCATAGGGGATTGCGGCAGGCATCGCCGCTTTCTCAGGCAGACAAGCGGGCGGGGAGATTGCAGCCGGCGACGGCGACGCCGTCAGGGCGCGAGCGTCCACGGTGGAGCAGGGCCATCGGCCGCGTCACGATCATGGCTGGCCACGACATCGCGCATGCCATCCCGGCCGTAGATGTCCGGACGGAACTGGATGGCGCCCGAAGGCTCCGCCCAGGCCGTGATGTAGGTGAAATACACCGGCACCGGCCGCGTCAGGTTCAAATCCAGCGGCCGGCCCGCTTCGATGACCTCCTGCACGCGCCCCGGCTGATCCCAGCCGATCTCGTAGCGTGCCACCCACTCGGCCAGCGCGAACACGTCCTGCACGCGCACACAACCAGCGCTGAAGGCGCGGCCGCGCTGGTTGAACAGCGGCTTCATCGGCGTGTCGTGCATGTAGACGCCGTGCTCGTTGGGCATATCCAGACGCAACAGGCCGAGCGCGTTCTGCGGGCCCGGATCCTGCCGGAACCTGAGCTTGGCCGAATCGGCCGTTCGCCAGTCGATGTTGGTGGGATCGACCTCAGGGCCGTTATAGGAGCCGGTGAAGACCCGGATCTGCTCCTTGGAGAGATACTCGGGCTCCTTGACGAGGCGCGGGATCAGGTCGAGATGGGCGACGCTCTCTGGCACCCGCCAGTACGGGAAGAAATTGATGGCCTTGATGGTGGCGCGCACGGCCGGAGTCTGGCGCTCGGGCTTGCCGGCGATCACGCGGTGGCGAAGCTCCACCTGGTGGCGTTCCACCGCCTCGAGCTGGAAGGCGGGAACGTTGACCAGGACGTAGCGGTCCTCGATCTTCTGCGCGGTCAGGTCCCGCAGCCGGGCCAGGTTGACGCGCAGCTGCGCCAGGCGCGCCTGGGCCGGAACATTGAGCGCCTGCAGGGTCGGCTTGTCGACGCGGCCGGTGACGCGCAACCCGTTGTTGAACTGGAACCGGCGCACCGCGGGCTCCAGGTCGTCGCCGAAGCCGTAGCCGTTGGCACCGCGGCGCGACAGCTCGCCGCTGATGATCAACCGCTGGCGCAGCACGGGCATGCGCTCGTCATCGTCCTCGGGCCTGAACATGCGCGAGCCCGGTATGACCGGCCAGCCGCCGTTGGAGACGATGGCCTGATAATGCTCGACGGCAGATTCCAGCGCCATGATCATGACATCGCTGCGCAGCGGCGTGGCGTCGGTGCGCAGATCGTCGACGACCTCGGCCCGCCGGCGCGGGTCCTCGTCCGATGCGCGGCGCGGCTGCTCGGGACTACCGAAGCCAGGGAAGACCTGCCACCACTCTGATCCCTGCGCGCAGGCCGCCCCGCTCGCGAGCGCGAGCAGCATGCCGGCGGCGAAGGCCGTCAGATACCGGTTGCTGTGGAGGCCGCGCCTCATCAAATCCCTGCTCTCCATCGACGGGCACATGCTTATGCGCTTCGCCAGCCTAGCGAAAGGCCCCTCCCCCGCGGGGAGGCCTACCAGATGTGCGCGACTGTCCAACGCGTGAGCAACGCTACCGTCGTGCAGCCTCCGTCGGCGCAAAAAAACGCCGCGATTCGAGCACGTTGTCACACTCACCCCGTGTCCATTGCTCGTCCAAGGATGTGGCCAAACAAAGACCACTCACTCGCAAGTTACCAGGCGTGAAGCGTGTGAACTGAGCCACCGAGACAACACGTGCATGCAAACGCCCCGCGGAGCGCGGCGTTCCCACGCCCGCTCGAATCCAACGGCTGGCGGTTCACCCGCGGATTTCGTAGCGCCGACTTTCGGCTTGGTCGCTCGCCGTTCAGCGGCCCGTCGCGCGATCGCAAGTCGCGCACGCCTGGCGCGCCAGCGTTTCCCGCGCCAGCCCACGGTTTCGCAACTCGGCGTCGGACAGACCGCGCAGCTGCTGGTAGAGCGCGGCGGCCTCGTAGTAGTCGGCGCACGTGCTCGCGCACGTGGCCACGCGGCGGCGCAGCGTCTTCAGCCAGCCCGAGAGGTCGGATGCCGACCCAGACGGAGCGAGGGCTTCGGTGTCGGAGGATTGGGCAAGCGAGGCCATAACGGGTGATCCTTGGGCGTTCGCGGCGCGCGCCGGGGGAGGGGCACGGGCCGAACAGGCTGCAACGAGTGCGGGATCGCCGGGCTGCTGCCGGCTGAATGATCCCACGCACCCAGATTGAAGGGGGTTGGCGGCGCCCGCTGTTTCCCGAGATACAACGTTGCGAGATTTCGCCAACATGAGCGTCGCGATGACGCCGCCGTTGGCGCGGCGACCGTCTTAGCGCCCGCTCGCGGCGGGGTCGCTCCTGCCGGCAGGCGGCGCTGGTGGCCGGCGCGTCGCCGGCTTCGGTCCGGTCACGAGACGCGGCTTGCCGCGCAACGCCGCGCGCACGTGCTCCCAGGGGAAATTCGCGCCCGGGTCCATCTTGGTCTTGTAGTGGCCGCCGCCGCACGTGAACGTGCGCTCGTCGACGTCGCTGTGGCCCTTGATGTTCTCCAGCGGGATGTCGTGGCGGGCGCGGATCGACCTGATCAACCCGATCAGCGCGTCGATCTGCCGGGGGGAGAACGGCTCCACCCCGTCCCCGTCGTGCACCAGCTCGATGCCGATGGTGGTGTCGTTGTTGTCCAGCGCATGGTTGGCGACCCGGTCCTCGGGCGTGCTGGCGAGCGCGACGCCCTCGCGGTCGACCACGTAGTGGATGCCGAGGAAGGGGTGACGGTCGAAGAACGTCTTCCAGCGCTGCGCGTCGCCCGGCGCGCCGGAGAACTCGAGCTTGCCGTGGGCGCAGCTCGGCCCGCTGATGGCGTGCACGATGATGCTGTCGATCACCTCGCGCCGCGGCCCCGAGGTCGCGGCCTCCGCCGACCCCAGCAGCGCCAGCCACACGGCACTCGCCATCAGCACGCGCGTCATCAAGGTGCGAAGTCCCCGTCCGACGGCCGCCGCTACCCGGCCCTCGCCGTCGCATTGACAGCCGATTAGGCCGCCAAGTGGTTGAAATTGTGTTGCCGACGCGGGAGCGCCAGTGCGAGGCCTTCAGAGATGGAGGGCCTCGGGCCGGGCAAAGAACCGGGCGTCTCGAAAGCTCACAGCTTGTTCTTCAGCGCCATGTCGCCGACGATGTCGTGTACCAGCCGCTTCCTCGCAAACTGCCAGACGGCATCGCGCTTGGCGAAGTCGTCCATGTAGGTACCGCCCATCACCGGCATTAGGCCGCCCTCGGATTCGCGCACAACCAGATAGTCGGATCGGGCCTCGGCACGAGCGCCGTCGAGCTTGATGACGATGTTGGTGATGTAGTGCTTGCGCTGCGGACCCTCGCCCGGCTTCGGCACCACGCTTGCAAGCAAGGCTTCGATCTGTGCACGCCCACGCGCGCTGCCGTAGGTCGTGGTCCATTCGCCGTCTTCGGCGAACAGCGACGCGACCTCGCCGAACTGGCAGGCGTCGAGCGCGTGGCAATAGCGCGCCATGAGCTCTCGGATCGCATCCTTCTCGTCGGCAGCACTGGTCATCGCCAGTCCTCCTCGCGCCCGCCCCGTGCGCGGATCATATCGAACATCGGCCTGAGAGGAACTATGACGTGGTCGTGCCACCGCTGGCTGCGGGTTCTCCGCCGGTCGTACTTGATCCGATTCAGAAAGGTCATGTCCCGCTCGTGCCGAGTTTCGTCGCCGAGATACCCTTCGTTCCCGGCAAGAGCTTCGCGGGCGGAACGGTGAGGGTCGCGACGATCCAAATTCAGTATTCTCAGAAAGTCATGCTGGATTTCGCGGGCCTCACGTGGCCGCATGTGTCGGTAGCTTCGCTCGTGCCGGCGGTGCCGATCCCCATCCCGCAAGATCTGCTTCCGCTCACGTAACCATTACCCTTTCAACTTTTTCCGCGCGTTAGGCCGCCCTGCTAGCGCGGAGAGCATGATCTGTTGGCCTAACTACAGTTGTCAGCGCTCGCAATCATCGGGGCCTGGCAGCAGCGCTGCACCGCATCCGTGGTGAGGGCGCGAGCCGGCTCAGGCCGCCTCTCGCGGCGCTCGGCTGAGGATCACGGCGACGGCGACCGCGAAGCCGACCAGCAGCAGCGCCACCGGATGCTGCAGCAGCCGGATGGGGTCGCTGCGGGTGATGATGAGGGACTGGCGCACGGCCAGTTCGAACAGTGGGCCCACCACGAACCCGATCAGGAACGTGATGCGCGAGTAGTCGTAGCGGTGCATCACCCAGCCGAGCGCGCCGAAGCCCACCATCAGCCACACCGAGAAGATCGACTTCGTCTCGGCATAGGCGCCCAGGACGCAGAGCGCGATCAACCGCCGGAATGATGACGGTGGCGGGAATGCGCGTCAGCTGCGCGAATGCGGTCAAACCCACGCGGCCGACCACCAGCATCAGCAGGCTGGCGACCAGCATGGCGCCGTAGATGCCGTACATCAGCCGGCCGTGCTCCTCGAACATGCGCGGGCCCGGCGTGACGCCGTGCACGGTGAACGCGGCGATGATGATGGCCGCCGAGACGCTGCCGGGCAGCCCCAGCGCAAACAGCGGGATCAGGCTGGCCGGCACCACCGCGTTGTCGGCGGTCTCGGCCGCCGCCACGCCCTTGATCTCGCCCTCGCCGAACTTCTCGCCGGGCTTCGCCAGCCGCTTGGCCAGCGCGTAGGCGAGAAAGGACGCGACCGTCGGCCCGAGACCCGGGATGATGCCGGCGAGGATGCCGACGCCGCCCGAGAGCAGCGTGGTCGGTGTGATGCTCTTGGCCTCGGCCCAGCTCAGTGCCCGGTCGGTGTCGGTGGAGACCGGCGGCGCGGGCGGCTCGGCCGTCCTCTGCGTCAGCACCTCCTCGGCCTGGATCAGCATCTCGGTCAGCGCCAGCATGCCGACGGTGATGGCCATGATCGGAACGCCGTCGGCCAGCTCGATCAGCCCGAAGGTCAGGCGCGGCGTGGCCGTCTCGGCGTCGGTGCCCACCATGGCGACGAGGATGCCGAAGAACGCCGCCGCGAGACCGCGCGCCAGCGAGCGGCCCGAGAGCGCGGCGATGAACGTGAGCGCCAGGAAGGTGAGCGCGGCCAGCTCGACCGGACCGATGCGGAGCGCCAGCCGCGCCAGCGGCTCGGCAACGACGATGAGCACCACCGTGCCCAGGATGTCGCCGGCGACCGAGGCATAGAGCGCGACCTTGAGAGCCTTCTCCGCCTTGCCGGCCTTGGCCAGCGGATAGCCGTCCAGCGCGGTCGCCGCGGCGTTGGGCTCGCCCGGCGTATTGATGAGGATCGCCGTGGTCGCCCCGCCGGCCCCGCTCGCCTTGGCGATGCCGATCAGGAAGGCCACCGCCGAGAGCGGCGTCATGTAGTAGCTGAGCGGCACGGCGATCGCGAGCGCGGCCGGGCGGTTCAGGCCGGGCAGCACGCCGACCACATAGCCGAGCAGCACGCCGACGAGCACGAACAGCACGACATCGGGCCGCAACGCATCGCCAAGGCCGAGGATCTGCTGCGACATCGGCTATCGCCAGACGTGGAAGATGAGGACCAGCACCAGCGCCGTGACGCCCAACGTGGCCAGCAGGACCGGGACACGACGCTCGCGCATCGCGGCAAGGCCCAGCGCAACGGCGACCAGCCCGCTTGCGAGCGGCCCGAGGAGCTGCAGCGCCAGCACGCCTGCCATCGCCACCCCGAGGACCAGCGCCGCCGGCCACCAGGCAGCGGTCCTCTCCGGACGCAGGGGCTCGGGCCTCCACAGCCGCATTACCAGGCCGGTCACGGTGAGCGCGACGATTGCGATGGCGCACACGCTCGGAAGGAATGCCGGCGCCAGGCCCAGCACGGCTCCCGACGTCGTCTGCCGGGGGATGATCCAGATCGCGGCGAGCCCCAGCCCGGCGACGACTGCCGCCTCCCGGAGCGCCGCGCGACGCGAGCCGGCGGCCGCCTGCGCCGCGTCGCTCACTGAGCCTTGCTCCGGTCGATCATCTGCTTGAAGCGGGCGCTGTGCGCCCGCATGGTCTCGGTCAGCTTGTCGCCGAAGAGAACGATGTCGCCGAGGTTGCGCTTGTCCATCAGCTCCACGACCTTCGGGTCCTTCGCTGCCGCCTCGAACGCCTTGAGCAGCGCATCGCGGACATCGGCGGGGAGCCCCTTCGGAGCCATGAAGAGGATGAGGTTCACGCTGGCGATGTCGTAGCCCAGCTCCTGCAGGGTGGGCGCGTCGGGGATGCCGATGAGCCGCTTGTCGCCGAGAACGGCCAGCACCTTGACCTGCCCGGCCAGGGCTTGCGGAAAATACGCCCCGGAGCTGTAGGCGAGGTCGACGTGCCCGCCCATGACCTGCGTCACGGCCTCTGCGCCGCCTCGGGTCGGCACGGCCGCGAGCTGCGTGCCGGACTTCTTGGCGATCAGCGCGGAGACCACGCGGTCGATCGACGTGGTCGAGGCGTAGTTGAGCCCACCCTGCTTGCCGGCCGCGAGCGCGTCGTTCAGCGTCTTCCAGCCTTTGTCGGGGAGCGCGATGTAGGCCTCGGGCAGCTCGCCGATGGCGGCGATGTAGGTGAAGTCGTCGACGCCGAAGGCGAGCGGGGTCGCATGCGGGTCGAACGTCATGGTGGTCGAGGTGTTGGCGACGAGGCTGTAGCCGTCGGGAGCGGCCTTCATGAGCGCGGTGGAGGCGACCGCGCCGCCAGCGCCGGGCTTGTTCTCGATGATCACCTGCTGGCCGATCTGCCGGTTCAGCACCTCGCCGACCACGCGCGCGGCGACGTCGGTGGTGCCGCCGGCACCGAAACCCACCGTGATGGTGATCGACTTGTCTGGCCAGGCTGCGGTTGCGGGTGTTACCGCGGGCCCGCACACGAGCATTGCCGAGAGCAGGCCAGACCAGATTGCACGCATGCACACCTCCAAGCCCCGCCGCGTCCCTGCGGCAAGATCGGCGAAACCATTCAGCCGGGCTCCCGGGCTGTCAATTGCGCTTCGGGCCGCAGCCGCCCGAGCTCGTCCCGGGGCGTCCCAATTCCGCCTCCCCTATGCGGTAGCTCGGCTCCGGAGACTGCCACGCCGGGCAGGCACCGAGGGACGAGCATGCGTGGTTGGATGTCACAGATCGTGATCGGCATCATCGTGACCGTCGTCGGCACGGTGATCGCCAACGCCATCATCGGCGGAGGCGGCAGGCACGTGTTCGGCGGCAGCCACTTCTCCGGCCCGGTGCGCGGCGGGCGCTAGTTGTCATCCCGGTGCTTGTCACCGGGATCCATTTCCCCGCTAGCTCCGGCGCTCGCGGTTGGCTGGATACCGGGGACAAGCCCCGGCATGACACCGGACGCAAGTGTTGGCATCAGACGCCCAGCGTCGTGCCGGTGCGCTGAAAGCTAAGCCTTCAGCTTGGTCGCCTCGGCGCGATAGGGGCTGGCGGGATAGGCGCCCAGGATCTTGAGCTCGCTGCAGAAATACGACAGCTCCTCCAGCGCGCGCGCCACCGGCGGATCGTCCGGGTGGCCCTCGATGTCGGCATAGAACATGGTGGCGACGAAACGGCCGTCGAGCTGATAGCTCTCGAGCTTGGTCATGTTGACGCCGTTGGTGGCGAAGCCGCCCATGGCCTTGTAGAGCGCCGCCGGCACGTTGCGCACGCGGAACAGGAAGGTGGTCACGATCGGACCATTGCCCGCGACGGCGTCGTCCTTGGTGGAGGAGAGCACGACGAAGCGCGTGGTGTTGTGCTTCTCGTCCTCGATGTCGTGCATGAGGATCTTCAGGCCGTAGATCTCGGCCGCAAGCGTGGTGGCGATGGCCGCAAGCTCGAGATTGTTGGCCTCGGCGACGATGCGCGCAGAGCCGGCCGTGTCGGCCTCCGGGATGGGTTTGAGGCCGAGCTTGCGCAGCGTGTTGCGGCATTGGCCGAGCGCCTGCGTATGCGAGAGCGCCCGCTTCACGGTCAGCAGCGACGCGCCCGGCAAGGCCATCAACTGGTGGCGCACGCGCAGGAAGTGCTCGCCGACGATGTGCAGCCCGGCCTCGGGAAGCAGGTGGTGGATGTCGGCGACGCGCCCCGCCACCGAGTTCTCGATCGGGATCATGGCGTAGCGGGCGTCCCCGCCCTTCACCGCCGCCAGCGCGTCCTCGAAGGTGGCGCAGGCCATCGGCTCGAGGTCCGGGTAGACCTCGAGGGCGGCCAGATGCGAGTTGGCGCCGGGCTCGCCTTGATAGGAGACGAGCACGCGCGACTGGCGCTCCGGGGCGGAGGCGCGCTTCGACTTGGGCGAGGCCGCCGGCGATTTCGGTTTTCGGTCAGCCATGGGGCGTGGGGCAGCGAGCGTTGCGGGTGTCAGAAACTCAAACGCGCCACTAGTGTCCTGTCTCCGAATTGCCTTCACGGTTGCCTCACCGTCGGCAAGGCAATTCGGAGACTGAAGGACAAGAGTTGCCTGTGTGGTTGTCTCGCAAATGCCATGACGGAGCCTGCCTCGAAGTGTGATGGCATTTGCGAGACACCACACTAGCCGGCGATGAGACGGCGGGCGCGTTCGAGATCGGCGGGAGTATTGACTTCGACCGGCACCCTGTCAACGAGCGACACGTCGATACGCATGCCGTCCTCCAGGGCGCGGAGCTGCTCGAGCTGCTCACGTTTCTCCAGCGTCGAGGGCGGTAGCGACACGAACCGCTCGAGCGCGGAGCGGCGGTAGGCATACATGCCGAAGTGGTGGTACAGCGGCCCTTCGCCGGCCGGAGCCGTGGCGCGCGTGAAGTACAGCGCCCGCAGCCTCCCCGGCACGCCCGTGGGCGTCCCCACCACCTTCACCGAGTTGGGGTTGGTGCGCTCCTCCGGATTGGTGATCAGGGCGGCGATGGTGGCGATCTGCGGACCTTCCGCCTCCAAGGGGGCGAGACAGGCAGCCATGGTCTCCGGCTCGACCGCGGGCAGGTCGCCCTGCAGGTTGAGGATGATCTCGGCATCCGCTCTTTGCGTCGACTTTGCTTACGGCCTCGAACACCCGGTCGGAGCCCGAAACGTGGTCGGCGCGCGTCATGACGGCCTCGCCGCCGACCTTGCGTATGGCCTGGGCGATCGACTCGGCGTCGGTTGCCACCACCACCCGGCTCCTTCCCGCCGCCATGGCGCGCCGCCACACGTGCACGATCATGGGCTCGCCGGCGATATCGACCAGGGGCTTGTCCGGCAGCCGCGTCGATTGCATGCGGGCCGGAATGACGATGAGCGTGCGCTGCATGAGCCCTCGGCGGGTGCGCGGGTGACGGTCGGCATCGCGTACTGTTGGAGCCCGCGATGCGTTCACCGGAGCCACATAGCATATCGCACGCGGAAAGGGCCCACTGCGATGGGCGCCCTATTCCGAGCAGTTATGCAGGATGCGGCCTTCGATCGCGCGGCGAGGCGACGTTCTGTCCGACAAGTCCAGGCGTCCCTCCCACCGCATGCGGCGGCAGGAGGGGCGCCCGTGCGCCTCATGCCGGGACGGGTGCGCCGTGCCCGACGCGCCGGCCGGCCAGGGCCAGTACGACGAAGCTCACGCCGGTCGAGAGCAGGTTGATGCCGGCGAGCAGGCCGATCGCCCACTCGGCCGAGAACGGCAGCTGGGCGGCGATCATCACGCCCACGACGATGGCGATCAGGCCACTGACCAGCAGCCAGCCCCATCCCTCGTGCGGCCGCACGCGTATCGCCATCATGGCCTCCAGCACGCCCTCGGCCAGGAACAGGGCTGCCACCAGCAGGGTCAGCGTGACGATGCCGGTGAACGGGAAGAACGCGAGCCAGCCGCCGGCGATCACGTACAGCGCACCCACCAGCAAACTCATGAGGAAGCCGCGCCATCCCTGGACCGAGAACGCGTGGACAATGACCACCACGCCGGCGACGAGGAATATCCACCCGAGCATGATCTTGGTCGCGATCGTGGAGAGCAGCGGAAATGCGATCGCCGCTACGCCGGCGAGGATCAGCAGAATGCCGAGCGCCAGGAACCAGCCCCAGCTGTCGGCGATCTGCCGCTTGGCTTCGGCGAGAGCTTTGTCGATGTCGGCTTTCGAGATTTGGTCAGTCATGGGTCGCACCTCCTGTGGCCTTAAGAGAACGCGTCCGCACCTTCCCAAGTTCGGCTGTAAGGATCCGTTAAAGCGTCCGATCAAAGACGATCGGAGACGGCAATTCAATTCCACCGTCCCGTTCCGGAGCGTCGAACCCGGGATGTACTGCCTACCGTTCGAGATGACGGCAGCTTGCTCCCGCAACTCGCGCGAGCCCACCCAGCAAACACCCGGCCGCGAACTCTTTCAAGCGCTACGGTAGAGCTTCGTCATGACGAATTCGCGATGGCCCAGCGCCTCGGCCGCCGTCAGCCGCCCATTGGCGGTGCGGATCACCATGTCGATCAGCGCGTCGCCGGCGGTATCGAGCGTCTGCTCGCGGCGCAGGATGCCGGTGACGTCGACGTCGACGTGCTCGCCCATCGTGCGCACGGTCTTGGGATTGCCCGAGATCTTGATGACGGGGACGATCGGATTGCCGATCACGTTGCCCTGGCCGGTCGGGAAGGTGTGCACCACGTAGCCCGCAGCCGCCATCAGCGTCACGCACTCGGCCGCCGCCGAGGACGTGTCCATGTAATAGAGCCCCGGGCCGGCAGCGGGCGCCTCGGCGGGCTCCAGCACCTCGATGTAGCGGCACGTGCGGCCGATCTTCTCGAGGTTGCCCAGGGCCTTCTCCTCGATCGTCGTGAGCCCGCCGGCAATGTTGCCCTTGGTCGGCTGGCTCTCCGAGAGGTCGTCGACCTTGTGCGCCTCGATCACCTCGTCCTGGTAGGCCTTGAACACCCTCATCCACTTGTCGCCGATCTTGCCATTGATCGCGCGCGACTTGGCGATGTGCTCGGCACCGGTGATCTCGGAGGTCTCGCCGAAGCAGCCGTAGATGCCCTTGGGAATCAGCTTGTCGTACATGTTGCCGACCGTGGGGCACGAGGCGAGACCCGTCGTCGTGTCGCTCTCGCCGCACTTGGTCGACACCCACAAGTCCTCGATCGGACATTCCTCGCGCTCGAGCTCGGAGGCCCAGTGCAGGAACTCCTTGGCCTTGTGCGAGGCCTTGGCGATGGTCGCGATGTCGCCGTAGCCCTCGATGCCGAAGCCGACCACCGGCTTGCCGGTCTTGGCGATGCCGTCGACCACGCGGCCGGTCCAGCCGTCCTCGATGCCGATGACGACGACGGCCGCCACGTTGGGATTGGAGCCGGTGCCGATCAGGGTGCGGAAGTGCAGGTCGAGGTCGGCGCCGAATTGCAGCCGGCCGTAGGAATGCGGCAGCGCCAGCGTGCCCTTGATGTTGTTGGCCACGGCCTCGCAGGCGGCATTGGAGAGGTCGTCCAGCGGGAGGATCACGACGTGGTTGCGAACGCCCACCCGCCCGTTCTCGCGACGCCAGCCGCGGAAGCTCAGGTTGCTGCCGCTCTTGCGGCGCTTGCCGTTGGTTTTTGCAGCCATCTTCGTAGTCATGGGGGTGTCGCCCTTCACCAGCGCTTGGTCTTGAGGTTCTGGACGTGGATGTGCTCGCCCACGCCGGCGTCGGCGACCATCTTGCCGATGTCCTCGCCGTACTTGACGACCGTGTCGCCCTTCTTGAGCGCCTTGAGGGCCACCTTGTGTCCGATCGGGATGTCGTCCTTGGCCTTGAGCTTCATCGTCTTGTCGGTCTCGGTGACGACGCCCAGCATATCGGTGCCGGCGCGCAGGTCCTCGACCACGATGACGCCGACGTTGTCCTTCGGGCTATGGACCAGAAAGTGCGGTGTGGCCACGCTTTTTCCCCTTGTTCCCCGGCTGGCGCCCGTGTTTGGGTGGGCGGCGAGTAGAGTTCTCAATTCTTATATAAGACATGGCCGACGATCCAGTCACGCACTTTTGCCGGTCGGTGTCGGGAGCCACGATCAGGACGCCAGATGAGTAGCCTGCCCGACAAAGACGGCGGTCGGCCACTGTACGCCCAGGTGCGCGAACGCCTGATCGATCGCATCCGCTCGGGCGAGTGGAAACCGGGCCAGCTCATCGCCAACGAGTTCGAGATCGCCGCCGAGTTCGGCGTGAGCCAGGGCACCGCCCGCAAGGCGATCGGCGACCTGGCGTCCGAGGGTCTCGTGGTGCGCCGGCAGGGCCGCGGCACGTTCGTGGTCGAGCACACGCCGGCGCATGTTTTATTCCGGTTTTTCAATATGTTCGACGAGGACGGCGCTGCCGTGATCCCGGACAGCCGCGACATCGAATCGGCCTCGGCGCCGGCCAGCGAGGAGGAGTGTCGCGCGCTCGGCCTCGACGATGGGGCGCAGGTCATCCGCATCACCCGGACGCGCACCCGCGACGGCGCCCCCCTCATGCGCGAGACGATCTCGCTTCCCGAAGCCCTGTTTCCGGGGCTCGCCGACCAGCCCCAGGTGCCCAACACGCTCTACGATCTGTTCCAGAAGGCCTACGGCGTGCTGGTCACGCGCACGGACGACCGCCTCTCCGCGGTCGCGGCGGACACGGCGACGGCTGCGATCCTCGGCGTCGCCGCGGGCAGCCCGCTGCTGCGGATCGATCGCATCGCCTATGGGCTCGACGACACCCCGATCGAATGGCGCGTCAGCCTGTGCCACCTCGCGGGCGCCCACTACCTGGCCCGCAGCAAGTGAACCGTCGTATTCGATGAGCGAAACCAATAGCGATGACGCCTTAGGGCCAATCGCCACCTCGCCCTGAGCCTGTCGAAGGGCGGGCCGCGGGCTCCAAGCGTGCTTCGAGCAAGCTCAGCACGGGGTAGGAGGACGGCGCAAGGCAAGGGGCGCTCCGCCCGCTGCGGTTTTGCCCATTGACGTATGGGCAATTTCCCATGACAATGGCCCATGCCCAGCACGACGCGTGCCCTGCTGACCGAGATCGAGAGCTTTCTCGCCGAGTTCGGCGTCAGCCCCACCAAGTTCGGGCTCGCCGCCGTCAACGACGGGCACCTGATCAAGAACCTGCGCAGCGGGGCCAGCGTGACGCTCAAGACAGCCGACAAGGTGCGCGCCCACATGACCCACGAGCGCAGCCGCGCTTCGGCCAGCGATGTTTCACGTGAAGCGATCCCCGCCAGGCGGGTCGTGCTGATCATCGGCGGCGGCATCGCTGCCTACAAGTGCCTGGAGCTGATCCGCCGCCTGCGCGAGCGCGGGACTGCCGTGCGCGCGGTCATGACCAAGGCGGCGCAGGAGTTCATCACCCCGCTGTCGGTGGGCGCGCTCACGTCCGATCGCGTGTTCACGGAGCTGTTCGATCTCAACGACGAGCGCGAGATCGGCCACATCCGGCTGTCGCGCGAGGCCGCCCTGATCGTCGTGGCTCCGGCCACCGCCGACCTGCTGGCCAAGATGGCTGGCGGCCACGCCGACGACCTCGCCAGTTGCGTGCTGATGGCCACCGACAAGCCGGTGCTCGTCGCCCCCGCCATGAACCCGCGCATGTGGCTCAATCCCGCGACCCGACGCAACGTCGCCCTGCTCGAGGCGGACGGCGTGCACTTCGTCGGGCCCAACTTGGGCGAGATGGCCGAGCGCGGCGAGGCCGGCCCCGGCCGTCTCGCCGAGGTGCCGGAGCTGCTCGACGCGATCGAGAGTTTGTTGGCGACGACGACCGCGCCGTCATCGTCCCCCTCCCCCTTGCGGGGAGGGGACAGGGGTGGGGGTGAGACCGCCCACCTGCCACTCGCCGGCCGCCGCGTCCTCGTCACCAGCGGCCCGACGCACGAGCCCATCGATCCCGTGCGCTACATCGCCAACCGCTCGTCGGGCAAGCAGGGCTCGGCCATCGCCGCGGAGGCGCGCGCGCTGGGCGCGGAGGTGACGCTCATCAGCGGGCCGACCAACGTCGCCGATCCGCCGGGCGTGCATGTGGTGCGCGTCGAGTCCGCGCTCGACATGCTGGCGGCCGCGCAGGCTGCTCTCCCTGCCGACATCGCCATCTTCGCCGCCGCCGTCGCCGACTGGCGCGTGGCGAGCCAGGCCACCGAGAAGCTCAAGAAGGGCGGCAAGGGCTTGCCGCGGCTCGAGCTGGTCGAGAACCCCGACATCCTCAAGACGATCGCCGCCGAGCGCCCGGGCCGCAGGCCGCCGCTGGTGATTGGCTTTGCCGCGGAGACCCAGAACGTGCTCGAATACGCCGCCAGGAAGCGCAAGGCCAAGGGCGCAGACTGGATCGTCGCCAACGACGTGTCGCCGGCGACCGGCATCATGGGCGGCGACCGCAACACCGTGCATCTCGTCACGGCGCAAGGAGTGGAAAGCTGGCCAGAGCTGGACAAGGGCGAGGTGGCCCGGCGGCTGATGCAGCGGGCCGCCGAGCGGCTGGCCGAGATCACCGCCGAAACGTGAAGCACAATACGTCCGACGAAGGCGCGCCCACGGCCACCTCTGCCGTCGGCGTCGTCCGACTGCCGCACGGTCGCGACTTGCCGCTGCCGGCCTACCAGTCCGCCGGTGCCGCCGGCATGGACCTGCTGGCCGCGGTTCCAAAGCGCACCCCGCTGCAGCTGATGCCGGGTGCCCGCGCGCTGGTGCCGACGGGGCTCGTCCTGCAGCTGCCGCCGGGCTTCGAGGCGCAGGTCCGCCCTCGCTCCGGACTCGCGCTGCGCCATGGCATCACCGTGCTCAACAGCCCCGGCACCATCGACAGCGACTACCGCGGCGAGGTGCAGGTGCTGCTCGCCAACCTGGGATCGGAGCCGTTTGCGATTGCGCGCGGCGAGCGCATCGCCCAGCTGGTCGTGGCGCGCGTCGAGCAGGCCCGTCTCGTCGAGGTCGCCGAACTCGCCCCCACGAAGCGCGGCGCCGGCGGCTTCGGCTCGACCGGCACCAAGGTCACGGCGAAGAAGGCAAAGCGGCGCGTGCGCCGTCCCGCGTGAAGACGTCAGACGGTGAGCGGGAACGTCATGCCCGTGCAGACGGGCATCCACGCCAGCAGCTTGTGTCGGTCCCCGCGATCGTGCCGAAGGCGCGTTCCCTTGATCGTGCCGGAGGCGCGTCTTCGTGCTGAATGCGCGTCTCCGACACGTGCCGAACGCGCGTCTCCAACAAGACGCGACGCGCGGATGACGAACCAATCAACCGGAGTTCGCGTCCCCACTCACTACTCGCCCATTACAACCCGTTAATCCTCCTACTGATTGTAACCGCGGCGCCACTCCCATCCCGCGTCATCGTCCGGCCGCAGATCGAACGCGAGTTCGCCGCGCCTTCAACCAAGCACGGCCCTGAAAGCCCTGTACGCAGCGGCGCTTGGCGGGGAATTGCTTGAGAAAGGAAAGGGATATGCGTTCAATCACAGTTGCACCATTGGCAGCGGCGGCGTTTGCGATGGCGGGAGCTTCGGGGGCCGCGTTCGCGGCTCAGGACATGCGCGTCTCGGGCCCGCACGTCCACGCCAACCTTGCCGTCTACTTCGTGCATGGCACCAGCGTCGGCGGACCCGTTCCGCTCACCCTGCAGGAGGCCCTGGCCAAAGGCCAGGTGCAGGTCATCGAGACCGGACGCGTCAACGAGCTGCAGATCGAGAATACCGGCGTCGAGCAGGTGTTCATCCAGGCCGGCGACATCGTCAAGGGCGGCAAGCAGGACCGCGTGCTGACCGTGAGCTTCCTGCTGCCCGCGAACTCGGGCCGGCTGCCGATCGCCTCGTTCTGCGTCGAGCAGGGCCGCTGGTCGGCGCGCGGCAAGGAGGACCTCGCGAAGTTCTCCAGCGCCGGCGAGGCGATGCCGTCGCGAGAGGCGCTGCTGGCGATGGCCGCTCCGCCGCCCGACCGCAAGGCCGAGCCGGCAGAACCCTCCGCGGGACTAGGCGCTCCCAACTCGGCAGCCGCCCAGCGCATCACCCGCGAGGTCGACGAGGTCAGCAAGAAGCAGCGCGAGGTCTGGGATTCGGTTGCCACCACCCAGAAGAAGCTGTCGCGCGGCCTCAACGCCCCGGTCGCCTCGCCGCAGTCGGCCTCGAGCCTGCAGCTCGCGCTGGAGAACGAGAAGCTGAAGGACGCGCGCAACGGCTACATCGGGGCGCTGCAGCCGACCGGCGAGAGCGGCGCCGACATCGTCGGCTACGTCGTCGCCATCAACGGCAAGATGAGCGCGGCGAACCTCTATCCGTCGAACGCACTGTTCCGGAAGATGTGGGGCAAGCAGCTGGCCGCTGTCGTCACCGAGGCGATCGGCGAGAACGCCGGCTCGGCGCCCTCCGCGTCGCCGCCACCCGCCCCAGCCCCTGCCGCGGCGACCGAGTTCCTGGCCGAAGCCGAGAAGGGCAAGCCTCACGAGCGTGCGGTCGCTGCCGGCGCACGCCAGGAGGTCCGCGACGCCGACAAGTCGCTTTACAACGAGGCCCGCGGCGCCGACGGCAACTGGATCCACCGCAGCTACCTGGCGAAGTAGGCTTCCAGCGTTTCCTGTGACAGCGAACCGGCCCGGGCAGCATTGCCCGGGCCGATCTGCATGCGCGCCTCGAGCACTGGCCAAGGCAGTCCCAGGGACCTCCGCGTTCCCTGCCGGTTGGGCTGCCACATCGTGCGGCTGCTTGTCCCATTCGCATCCGTGTTATCAAGGTCTCCGATCGAGGCGCGGGGAGCCGCGCGGACGAAGACGTGGGATGGGGAAGATGGATCGCTTCAACCTCGGCGCGCACACCAGGGCCATATCCACGTCGTCGCCGGAAGCGCAACGCTGGTTCGATCTCGGTCTGAATTGGTGCTTCGGCTTCAACAAGGAGGAAGGCGTCAAATGCTTCCTCAAGGCCCTCGAGCACGATCCCGAGTGCGCCATGGCCCACTGGGGTGCCGCCTTCGGCACGGGGCCCTTCTATAACCTCACCTGGCGCGAGCACGGGGAGAAGGAGGCCAACGCGGTCGCGAAGCTCGCCAATGAGCACATAGCGAAGGCGCGCGCGTTGTCTCACCGCGCGACGGACCTCGAGAACCAGCTGGTCGAAGCGCTGGCGCGCCGGTTCCAGAAGCCGCACGCAGTACCGCTGGAGGAATTCGATCGCTGGGACGACGACTACGCCGCGGAGATGCGCCGGGTCTATTACAACTACCCCGACGATCACGACGTCATGGCTCTCTACATCGAAGCGCTGATCACGCGAACGCCGCGGCGCCTCTGGAACGTGAAGACGGGCGCGCCCGCGAGGCGGTCGGACGTCGTCGAGGCGATCCAGGCGTGCGAGCGCTCGATCCGGATGGCGAACGCGCAGGGCAGGCCGCAACATCCGGCCGTCGTTCACCTGCACATCCATGCGATGGAGATGGCGAATACGCCCGAAGATGCCATGGCCTCGGCCGATGCCCTGGCGACGCTCTCACCGGACTCGGGCCACCTGAACCACATGCCGGGGCACATCTACGTGCTGTGCGGCGACTACGAGAAGGCCCGGCTCGTCAGCCGCAAGGCACTGCGCGCCAACGACATGTTTCTCGCCTATGCCGGTCCGTTCACGTACTACACCGTGGCGTGCTGCCACGATCTCCACCTGATGATGCACACCTCCATGTTCCTCGGCCACTATGGCGATGCCATCGCCGCCGCGAACAAGATGTGCGGTTTGCTGACCAGGGAGGTGCTCAGCGTCAAGGACCGGCCGAAGTTCGCGATGAGCCTGGAAGCCTATTACTCCACGCGGACGCATGTCTGGGTGCGCTTCGGACGGTGGCAGGACATCGTCGATGCCCCCATGCCCGACGATCCCGCGCTCTATCTCGTCACCACCGCCATGTTCCACTACGCCAAGGGCGTGGCGCACGCCGCGCTCAAGAACTTCCCGGAGGCGGAGGAGCAGCGCAGGCTGTTCCACGACAGTCTGCGCCGCATTCCTCCCACGCGGCGGTTCTTCAACAACATGTCGCATGACGTCTTCGGCGTCGCCGAGAAGATGCTGGACGGGGAGCTGCAGTACCACCTCGGCAACCACGAGGTGGCCTACGAGCACCTGCGCGAGAGCGTCCGCCGCGACGACAATCTCGAGTACATCGAGCCCTGGGCCTGGATGCACCCGCCGCGGCACGCGCTCGCGGCGCTCCTGATGGAGCAGGGACACCACGGCGAGGCGGAGCAGGTCTATCGCGACGATCTGGGTTTGAGCGGGAAGATCCAGCGTTGCGCGCAGCATCCCGACAACGTCTGGGCGCTGCATGGGCTGGTGGAGTGCCTGCAGAGGCGAAACGACCGGATCGAATTGCCTTCGCTGCAAAAGAAGCTTGCGCATGCGCTGGCGCTGACCGACGTGCCGATCACCTCCTCCTGCATGTGCCGGGGAATGGCTTCCGCGCCCGCCAGTTGCTGCGCCTGAAACGCGGCCCGGCCGACTTGCTCCCCCGCGCAACGTCATGCCCGTGTACACGGGCATCCACGTCAGTTGTCTGCGTAGGTCCCGCGCGCCTTCGGGCAGAAGTGTCCGGGGAAGCGACGCGCCTCCCCTTCGCCTCCCCCTGTGCCGAAGGCGCAGCCTTCGACACAACGACGGGGGAGGACGGGACGCCACGGATTTAGCTCGCCCATCGCGACCGAGATACCATCACCGACAGGCGAGCTAAGTCCGATGGCGTTCCTAGGAGGGGGTGTCTGTCGCGGGCGCGGCCGGTCACCCCCACCCGATGCGTCCAGCGACTTGGATCGGCTGTTATGTCTGCGGCTAAGTCGGCGATGGCCGATCCAAGCCGCGGACGCATCGCCCTCCCCCCTCGTCACGACGAAGGCGATGCCTTCGTCGCAAGGGGAGGCGACAACTCGCGGCACCTGCGTCGGGCACCTCTTGCGCCGGTGACTGGTCCGGTAGCATCGCCGTTAGGTCTGCAATCGCGGCACGGCTGCCATGAGCGTGCGCCCGTATTCGCTCTCCGGCGCCGCCAACACCTTCGCGGTCTGCCCGGCTTCGACCACCTGGCCGTTGCGCAGGATGATGATGCGCTCGCACATGAGCCGCACCACCTCGATGTCGTGGCTGATCAGCAGATAGGAAAGGCCGAGGTCTCTCCGCAACCGGTGCAGCAGCTTCAAAATTGCGGCCTGCACCGAGACGTCCAGGGCGGCGGTGGGTTCGTCGAGGATGAGCAGGCTCGGCTGCGACGCAAGCCCGCGCGCGATGCCGACGCGCGCCTTCTGGCCGCCGGACAATTGATGCGGGTAGCGCTCCAGCAGATCGCGGCTGAGCGACACGCTGTCGGCAAGCTCGCGCACCCGGTCGGCCACATCCCTGAGGCCCACCAATCGCCGCAGCGGGTCGGCGATGGCAGTGAACGCCGTCATGTGCGGGGTGAGGTTCTCGGCCGCGTCCTGAAAGATGTGCTGGACCCGGCGGCGCTCGGGCCGATGCACGAACGCGGCCGGGCTGATCGCCCCGATGTCGATGCCCTCGAACAGGATCTTCCCGTCGGTGGGGTCGATAAGCCGTGACACGAGGCGTCCGAGCGTGCTCTTGCCCGACCCGCTTTCACCGACGATGCCGAGGCTCTCCCCCTTGCCGATCTCGAAGCTGATGTCGTCCAGCGCGGTCACCGACGGCGCCTTCCAGCCGCGCCCCTTGAAGACCTTGCGAAGGGACGAGACCGTCAACACAGCGGATGCCTGCAGGCGACGAGGTGGTTCAAGGCAACCTGGGCCAGCGGCGGCGGAGAGACGTCGCAATCAGGCTGGTGCTTCCGGCAGCGCGTCGCAAAGCGGCACGGCAGGAGAGGGCCCGCCAGATCGGGAAGCTGCCCTTGTATGACGTGAAGATCGTCGGGCTTGCCGGCATGCTGCGGGGTGGCGGCCAGAAGCTCGGCCGAGTAGGGGTGGCGCGCCGCCCCGATCAGGGTCGCGACGGGCGCGCTCTCGACGATCTGACCCGCATGCATCACGACGATGCGATGGCAGTGCGCCGTGGCGAGCGGAAGGTTGTGGGTGACGAGCAGCGTGGCCATGCCCCGGGTGCGCGACAGATCGGCAATCAGTTTCATGATGGCCGCCTCGGTCGTGACGTCCAGGCCGGTGGTCGGCTCGTCCGCTATGAGCAATTCGGGCTCGCAGGCCAAAGCGAGGGCGATGCCGACACGCTGACATTGGCCTCCCGAAAGCTCGAACGGGTAGTTGCGCGCCTTGCTTGCATCGAGACGCACGCTCTCCAGGAGAGCCGTGACCCGGTCCTTGCCCGCCACGTCGCTCAATTGCCGGCCGACCGCGCGGATCGGATTGAGACTTGCACGGGGATTCTGGAATATCTGGACGACCGCGGCGCGCGTGGTGCGCCGCTCGCGTACGGGCCCGATCGGTGTGCCGCGCCAGCGGATCTCGCCCCCCACGACGCGCGCGCCGGGATCGAGCAGCCCGCTGATCGCATAAGAGAGCACGGACTTGCCGGACCCGCTCTCGCCGACCAGGCCGACGATCTCTCCAGGCTCGATCTCGAGACTGACGCGGTCGAGAGCCTGCACGATGCCCCGCCGCGTGGGGAAATGGAGGGAGAGCTTGTCGACGACGAGCACGCCTAGTGTCCTGATCGCGAAATTCGTCTCATCGTGCGGGGGACTTCTCGATCATCACGCTAGCGCCGCTCCCTGGCATCGATCATGTCGCGCAGGCCGTCGCCGAGCAGGTTGAGCGACAGGACGACCAGCACGAGCGCAAGGCCCGGAAACAGCGCGACCCACCATTCGCCGGTGATGATGAAGCTCGCCCCCTCGGCGACCATGATGCCCCATTCCGGCGTCGGCGGACGGATCCCGAGCCCGATGTAGGACAGCGCCGCCGCATTCAGCATCGCCCATCCCATGGTCAGGGTCATCTGGACGGCGAGTTGCGGCACGGTGGTCGGGAACAGGTGATAGGCGAGCACCCGGAGCGAGCCGTTGCCGCTCACCCGCGCCGCCTCCACGAAGCCGGCCTCGCGGCGCTGATTGATCTCGGCGCGCACCGTGCGGGCATAGAAGGGGACGTTGACGATGGCCGTGGCGTAGATGATGTTCTCGACGCTGCTGCCGAGCGCGGCCACGATTCCCATCGCCAGCACGAACAGCGGAAAGGCCATGATGGTATCGACCACCCACATGGCCAAGCGATCCGTCCACCCTCCGAAGAATCCCGCCACGCTGCCGAGCACGCTGCCGACGAGAATGGCAAGCGCCACCGCGCTCGTCGCGATGAACAGGTCGAGGCGGGTCGCGTAGACGATGCGCGTGCAGATGTCGCGTCCGACCTGGTCGGTGCCGCACGGGGAGTGCAAGCTGGGAGGCCGCAGCGCGTTGGCCGGGTCGGTCGCCAGCGGATCGTGCACCATCAGCCAGGGTCCGATCAGCGCCAGCGCGCAGACCGCCACGATGAATCCGGCCGTGATCGCGGTCAGGGGATCGCGCCGGAACCCGTCCTGGAGCGCAGCAGCCAGCGCCATCCCTCAACCTCCGAGGCGCACCCGCACGTCGACGATCCCGTAGAGGATGTCGATGGCGATGTTGATCAGGACATAGAGGGTAGCCACGGCCAGCACGAACCCCTGCACCGCCGCGTAGTCGGACGCGACCAGCGCCTCGAGCGCGTAGGAGCCGATGCCCGGCCACGAGAACACCTTCTCGACCACCACGTTGGCGCTGATCAGAAACGAGAACACCACCCCGGCGGTCGTGAGCACCGGAAGCATCGCGTTCCGCAGCGCGTAGGCATAGACGAGCTTCCAGCGCGGCATGTCGTAGGCGCGCGCCGCCCGGATGAAATCGCTCGACAGCACGGCGAGCATGGCGCTGCGCGTGACGCGGGTGAGCGGCCCCACGCCGGCAATGGCCAATGCGAGCGCCGGCAAGAGGAGATGCGCCGCGGCATCGCGGCAGGCGGCCCAGTCGCGGGCGAGGACGGCGTCCACGATCATGAACCCGGTGCGTTCCGGCGGCGGGAAGCTCATCGGCGCCAGGCGTCCGAGCGGCGCGGGGGCAACTCCCATCAGGTAGTAGAACACGAACACCAGCAGCAGGCCGGTGAAGAAGGACGGCAGCGAAAGCGCCGTCGTCGACGCCATACGGGCGATGTGGTCGATGGCGCTGCCCTTGCGCATGGCGCCGGCAACGCCGAGCGGCACGGCAATCACGAGCGCCAATGCGATTGCGCTCAGCGTCAGCTCGAGCGTCGCCGGAAATCGCGTCGACAGGTCCTGCAGCACGGGCTGCCCGGTAACCAGAGAACGCCCGAGATTGCCGTGCAGGAGGTCGACCAGATAGGCGACGAACTGTTGCGGGAGTGGCCGATCCAGCAGCAGCGTCCTGCGCAGATCCGCAATGGCTTCGGGCGTGGGTGCCGCCCCCGCGAAGTAGACCGCGGGATCGCCCGGCAGCAGCCGCGTCAGCGCAAAGGAGACGACGACGACACCGAACAGCGCCGGCAATCCCAAAACCAGCCGCCGAAGGACTGTCCACAGGAGCGGCGCCATTCTGACGAAAACCTCGCGCGGCCGCCGGGCCTAGCCTCGGTACAGTGTGGTGGCGTCGACCTGCCGGTGGAACATGTAGGCGTAACCCTTGATATCGGGCTGGGCGACCACCTCGAGCATCGGCTGATAGAGCGGTATCACCGGCACGTCCGTCATCGCCAGCTTGACGAACTGCTTGACCAGGGCCGCGTAGGCTGCGCCGTCACGCTCCTGCCTGGCCGCGTCGAGCAGCCGGTCCATCTCGGGGTTCTTGTAGCTTGCCAGGTTCCAGACCGTGTTCTGGCCATGCCAGATCCACCGGAAGAAGAAATCCGGATCGTCGAACCAGGCGCCGAACAGGTCGATCGCCATGGGCCAGTTCTTCTGGTTGCGCCGTGCCGGGAAGTCCGGGAGCTTCTCGATCGAAATCTTGATCCCGAGCTTGCCGAGCTCGTCCTGGATGACGAGCGCGGCGGGCTCGTCCGTCGTTGCCACTTGCGCGTCGAAGAACAGCTTGGTCTCGAAGCCCGCGCTCAGTCCGGCATCGCGCAGCAGCGCCTTCGCCTTGTCCGGATCGTACGCGTAGGGGAACGGCTGGGGCCACGATGCATCGGCGGGTGCCGATGCCGGAGCCCCGAACATGGGCTGGGCGCGCCCGAACACCGCGCTGTCGATCACCTTCTGATAGGGGATCGCGTATGCAACCGCCTGGCGCACCCGCACGTCGTCGAACGGCTTCGTTACCGTGGAAAGCGACAGATACTTGAGCGTGTTCGCCATCGGCGCGGATTCGACCTTGAACTTCTTGCCCGCGCTGATGTCGGCGATCTCGCGCGGCGGCAGGTCCGGCGACACGTCGGCGTCGCCTTTCTCCACCAGGGCGCGCCGGGTGCCGGCAGCGGCCACGTTGCGGAACATCGCGCGCTGGAACTTCGGCGGGCTCCCGCCCTTCCATCCATCGAAGCGGGCGAGGATGATCTGCTCGCTGGACTTGAACGATTCGACCTTGAAGGCGCCCGATCCGGCGCAGTTGTTCTTGGTCCATTCGAGCGCCCAGGGATCGGCGGCGGTCGCGTTCTTCTTGCACAGCTCGCTGTTGTAGACGCTGGGCACCACGATCGCGAGCGACGGCATGGTGAGCTTGTCGGAGCGAAGGAACTTCACCCGGAACGTGTAGTCGTCGACCACCTCGAACTGGTCGACGGAGGAGAGCGATCCCTGCTCCATCTGCCGTTGGGGAAAACCGCCCACCTTCACGAAGCGGTCGAAGGACCACTTCGCGTCCTGGGCCTTGACGGGGGTGCCGTCGTGGAAGGTCGCGTCGCGCCGCAGCTTGAAGGTCACCGCTGAATTGTCGGGCGCGAACTCCCAGCTCTCGGCAAGCTGCGGTTTGAGACTGAAGTAGTCGTAGCTCTGCACGCCGTTCGGAAGCGTCTTCGTCCCGAACGTGATGAGCCGGTCGTAGGTCATCCAGACGACCCCGTATGCGGCGCGGTTGGCACCGACCGTGTGGGTATCGAGGCTGTTCGCGTTCATCTCGGAGACGATCAGCACGCGATCCGTCTGTCCCTGCGCCAGGGCTTGCCAATTGAGGAAGGGCGACGCCGCGCCCACTCCGGCTATCTGCAGGAACTTGCGCCGATGCATGGTGTGTCCTTCACTCGCCATCTTTGAAAGGTTGTCGATCTCGATTGCCCTACTGCAGCTCCGGATAGCCGAGCGCGCGTGCCTCGCTTTCGTATCGCAGGAGCCCCTCATAGGGCTCGTCGTCGATCGGGACGATGTCGCTCAGCATAAGCCCCGCGCGCACGCCCGACCATTCGTCTGCCCGCGCGACGCGAAAAAGTGCTTTGCGCAAAGCCTCCTTCAGGTCCGCCGGCGCCCGTATCGTCGTGACGAACGGTATCGACGGGCTCGGAGGCGTGGTCGCCAGCACCCGCGTCGCCTCCGCCCAGGCAGGCCGGTGCCGCGCGATGAATGCGTAGGTGACGCAATCCACGCAGGTTGCGTCGATCTCGCCGCGGGCGACGCGCTCGATGTTGCCGGGATGGCTGTGCGTCTCCGCGATCGTGCCGAAAAACGGCTTGCCGCCGGCGATATCAGCGATGGCGCGTCGCGGCAGGTTCATGCCCGAGTTGGAGTGCCGGCTGTTGTAGGCGAAGCGGCAGCCGCGGAGATCCTCGAGCTTCTTGAACGTCGAATTGGTCCCCACGATGAAGACGCCGCAATGCGTCGCGCCCTTGCAATACGGGTCCGCATAGACGGGCGCGGCCAGGAGTGCAGCCTGGCTGCGATAGATCGTCTGCAGCGGGTAGCCGCATACCTGCGTGAAGAGCGTGTCCGTCTCGATCTCGGTTGGAACGGGGCGGCGCCCGAAGTCGAGGTCGTCGGGCAGGTCGTCCAGCCCGAGACGCGACAGCTCGACGCTCAGGGCGCCCCAGAACGCGCGGTTGTCCGATTGCATCTCCGGCAGGTTGTACATCGGCAGGCTCACTTTGCCGAACGGGACAGCGTGTCCTCCTATCCGAACCATGTTTGCTCCGCACTTCGCCTGGAACCGTCGTCTCGCGGTGCGCCCGCGCCGTCATCCTACTTCGTTTATGCTCACATCGCACCCCGCGCGCCAGCCATGATCTTGAGCACCCTGCCCGCAATGCCGGCACGACGCTTTCCCGGGACTCCGAAGCAGCGCGCGGCGTTACGGCAGAGGCTTGCGTGCGCCGCACCGGCGCAACACACTCGCGTCAGTAGCAACGCGGAGGTCGGCCCGTGAGCACCCTCGAGAATTGGCGGCGCGCAGTCCTGACGGGATTGGCCATCTCGACGTCGCTTTGGACGGCGCCGGCCATGAGCCAGGAGAAGACCTTCAAGGTCGTGATGCACTCCGATCTCAAGGTCCTGGACCCCGTCTGGAGCGGCGCCTACATCGTGCGCAATCACGGCTACCTCGTCTACGACACGCTGTTCGCCATCGACGCGACGTTCCAGATCCAGCCGCAGATGGCCGAGTCGTGGCGCGTGAGCGAGGACGGCCTGACAACCACGATCACTCTGCGGGAAGGGCTTCTCTGGCACGACGGCAAGCCCGTGACGTCGGAGGATTGCATCGCCTCGCTGAAGCGCTGGTCGGTGCGCGATTCGATGGGCCTGAAGCTCGCGGCCTTCCTCAAGGAATATCGCGTAGTCGACGGCCGCACGTTCGAGATCGTGCTGAAGGAGCGGTTCGGGGCTCTGCTCGAAGCCATCGGCAAGCCCAGCGTCGTCGTGCCCTTCATGATGCCGAAGCGGGTGGCCGAGACCGATCCCTTTCAGCAGATCGGCGACTACACGGGCTCGGGTCCATTCATGCTGAAGACGGAGGACTGGCAGCCCGGAGTGAAGGTGGTCTACGTCAAGAACCCCAACTACAAGCCGCGCCCCGAGCCGCCCTCGGGCCTTGCCGGCGGCAAGGTGGTGAAGGTCGACCGCGTGGAGTGGATCTGGATTCCGGATGCGCAGACCCAGGTCAACGCCTTGCTCAGCGGCGAGGTCGACATGGTGGAGAGCGTCGCCCACGACCTCCTGCCGCTCGTCGAGCAGAGCAAGGATGTGCGCACCGTCAGGGCCGGCGTCAGCAACCAGTACGCCTTCCGCATGAACTGGCTGCAGCCTCCCTTCGCCAATGCCAAGGTGCGGCAGGCCGCCTTCACGGCGCTCAAGCAGCAGGACTTCCTGGAAGCCGTCGTCGGCGATCCCAAGTACTGGCGCACCTGCAAGGCTCTCTTCACCTGCGGCTCCCCGCTGGCGACGCAGGCCGGGATGGACGGCCTGCTCGACGGCAATGCCGAGAAGGCCGGGCAGATGCTGAAGGAGGCCGGCTACGACGGAACGCCCGTTGTGCTCCTGCAATCGACCGACGTGGCCGTGCTCACCAATCTCGCACCCGTCGCCAAGCGCCAGCTCGAACGCGCCGGCTTCAAGGTCGAGATGCAGTCCATGGACTGGCAGAGCCTCGTCAACCGGGTGACCACCAAGAAGGGACCGCCGTCTGAGGGCGGCTGGAATGCCTTTGCCACCAGCTGGGTGCAGGTCGACATCCTCGACCCGCTGATGACCCCCTATCTCGCCGCCACCTGCGAAAAGGCGCGGGCCGGCTGGCCGTGCGATGCGGGCATGGAGGAGGTCCGCGACCGCTATGCCCGGGCCACCGCCCCCGCGGACAAGAAGCGCATCGCCGAGGAGGCGCAGGTGCTCAATACCAGGACCGTCACGCATATTCCGCTGGGCGAATGGTATGTCGTGGCGGCCGTGCGCAAGAACATCGACACGCTTGCCCTGCCGCCGCCGGTGACGGTGTTCTGGGGGATCGACAAGAGGTAGGTGCTGGCCCGCCGGTCAGTGCGCGCCGCGATAGTGGGTCTTGAGCAGGTCGCGGCCGAACACGTCCTGCGGATCGATCCACACCGAGTGCACGTGGTTGGCGCCGTCCTGGGTGTTGTCGTACTCGACCAGCGCGGTCGGCCCGTGCACGCGGAAATAGTGCGGCTGGCCCCGCGAGAGGCTGCCGGCCCAGGCGAAGTGCAGCGCCTCGACGCCGGCCTCGCGCACCTTCGCCAGCGCCGGCGCGGCGATCTCCTCGCGCATCGTTCCGGCGTACAGCTCGAGGATGCGCATGATGCCGCCGCGCTGGGCCTCGTTGAGGCGCGCGAGCGGGACGCCCTCGTAGCCTTGCAGCGAAAGCTCGCGGCCCGGCCCCGACACGATGTCGCCGAGCGATCGGTTGGCGATCACCGCCTGCGTGCGTATGCCGCCCTCGAGCGATCCGATCAGCGTGAAGGCCGCATCCTCCTCCGCGCCGATCAGCCTGAAGCCCCCATGCGCGTGGCCACGGGGGACATGCGCGGGATTGGCACCGAAGAAGATCGGCGTGACGCCGACACCGTGACCGGGCGCGACAGCCACGTTGATCGACAGGTGATGCCCCTCGAAGCGCCAGGCCCAGGGAGCGTCGCCTGCGGGATCGCCGAACACGACGAGCGCGTAGTTGCCGGGATCGCGGAAGCTGCGGCTGCCGCTCAGCTCTCCCAGGATGCCTTCGAGCGTGAGCTGGCCGCGAACCTGATCGAGCCCGCGCGCACTCAGCAGCGAGGCCGAGCAGGTCCCACGCCGCCGCCGTCTGGGCGGCGTCCATGGCGCGCAGCGCGAGCCCGGGGCGGCTGCGCGGGACGTAGTGCCAGCTCTCGCGCGAGCGGCTCGCCCACTCGAGTTGCGCCTCGCGCCGCTGCCGCTGATCGAGCTGCGCCAGCCACGCGCCCGCCGCGCGGGCCATGTCGCGCGTCACTTGCGGAGCCGCTGCCCAGCTCAACCGGGGCAGTGCCGCCGTCGCCCCGGCCGCCAGTCCCGCGCGCAGCAGCGCGCGCCGGCTGGTCCCGTCGTGGGAATGGTCGGGGGGGCCGTCGTGGGAATGATCGTGGCTGTGATCGTCACCGTGATCGTGCACGTCGCACCGCCTCGCTCGAGCGAAGTGGTCGAGGAGACCATGGCACGGGACTGCGGGCAAGTGTGCGCACGGGAGGACCACAACGAATGAAATGAGCGCTTATTCTCCCATCCTGCAAAAATAATCGACTCGTTGTCGTGGGCGCCACAGGTTATTCTGTAAGCGTCAGGTCCTGACGGGGAGGGCGCTGATGCCCCGGCAATTTCACGCCGGGCATTCGCGGGATTGATAAGCGCCCTTCCTCTTTCGCCCTTGGTCGCCGCGTTCTCGCCGAAGCGGCCGAGCTCCAGCTCACATCGTCACATACACCGCGAAGAACGCGGTTGCGGCGGCCGTGGCGAACAGCAGCAAGAACAACGGGTCTCGGAAGGGACGCATGCCTGGCGAACGTGTCTTCGGGCCGAAGGTTCCAAAGTTCCGCTGCGCCTGACGGGCAGGGACGCGGCGTCCGGTCGACGGCACCGCACGCCGCATCGTTCTCGTGCGCTTCAGCGCGCTTGGGCCGCCATCACGTGTCCGCCTGGCTGCACTGTGAGCCGCTCCTGGTCGCCCGGATCGTTGGGGTTCTCGACCGTGACGGTCGTGGTCCATCCCTGGGATGTCGTGCGGACGGGCGCGTGGATGGCGAGGGTGACAACGCCGGCCAGGAACAGCATCGTCATTCCCATGGCGACGGCCGAGTACTTCATGATGCGCATCGGAATTTTCCAGAAAGGTACGCGAGACAGCTTCGATCTCAGGAAAAAACGCGCGGCGGCGGGTTGCGTTCCGCGGCGGCTGTGGACGACGGGCAGCTGGGCGACGCTCATGCGTCGAGGATTGCTCGCCGACCGCGTTGCAGCCCAGGTCGCTACACCCTCCACGGGCAGCGCACGCCAGGATGCAATCGCGCGGCGCCGGAGCCCATCTCGATTTTTTGCGAATGATTCCGCGCCATTACGCCGACATCTGAAGTTTTTGTGACGAATGAGGCAATCTGCGGGCAGCTCCCAGCGCATAGCTCGATTCCGCCTCCGCGTGATGAATTAATCCTACTTGTGTCGCCTCCACCTTCTCGTCATTTTCCGCGCCGTCAGCGACTGACGCCTAGGCGGAGGGGGGCGGCTGGAAGGTTCGGCAGAGGCGGCCGAACCTCAGCGGGGGCTTGAGGGCCGCCCCCCTTCATTCACACGCGGGGTGCGGGATGATCAATTCGTACATAGCGGCACTATTCGTCTTCTGCATCGTCATGACGGTGTGCATGGCCCTGCAGAAATAGCGCGCCGGGCAGCGGTCGTGGAGCCGCGACCTGGCGGCGGACCGCCGCGTGAGCCGCTGGCCTGCCAAGGCAGTCTCATTTGCTTCCGCGCTGGCTCCAACGCGGCTGAATTCGATCCGGCGGTTCTGCTGCTTGCCGGACTCGAAAGGGCTTCCGGTGTCGGGCACACTCAGCGGTGCGGCGGCGAGGTTATGACCCCATGCGTTGCGCGGAGCTAAAACCGCCTGGGAAGCTCCGTGCGATCCATCGGCCGGAGCGACGGCCCGGCCGGCGACCGAGCCGCAAATCCCCCGCCACCACTGAAACGCTGCCACGTGACGGTGACCTTCGCCCCGATCGGCACCCTCGGGTAGAGATCGAGCACGTCCTGATTGTACATGCGGATGCATCCCTTCGACACGGCCGTGCCGATCGTCCAGGGGGCATCGGTGCCATGTATCCGATAGGCGCTCGAGCCGAGATAGAGCGCACGCACGCCCAGCGGGTTCATGGGATGGCCGCCCGGCACCCAGCGCGGAAGCCGCGGGTTCTCCGCCATCATCGTCGGCGTGGGCGTCCACGAGGGATTGATTCGCTTGTTCGTGACGGCGGTCTCGCCCTCCCAACGATCCTCGTCGCGAGGAATGGCGATCGGGTAGCTGATGGCCTCACCCGGCGCCGAGACGAAGTACAGCCTGCGGTCGCCGAAGCTGACGATGATCTGCCCCGGGGCAAAGGCGGGAGCGAAGCGCACGGTTTCGCGACCGCTGTCGCCAACCACGTTGCCGCCGCCCCAGTCCCAGAACAGTTGCGCCGACGCCGGCGCCGCCTGCAGGCAGGCGAATAGAATCGAGGCTACGAGGATGCGGGCAGGCTTGGATCCGATGGGCGTCATCGATGTCACTTCCGTCAAATGGCCGGCGTAGGAGGGGCACTCGAAAACGCCAACGGGAGTGCTACCGTTCCTGCTGATCGCCATTGCCCCTGGAAAAAGCGGCCACGGTGTGGCGGACGTGCCCTCGCCGTGTTCCCCGGCGAGATATGCAGTCCCAATCGCCGCAAGTGCGGGAACGGCCGAGGGAAACAGGCCTGTCGCCGCGTCAGTGCCACTCCGTAATGCGGTTCGGCGGCCCTTTCCTCGGGGGAATCCGGCCCACGCCCCGGAAGCCTTTGATCAGGACCGCAGCGATCGCAACGATGCTGAGCAGCGCGAAGATATCGGACGGAGACATATGGCAGATCCCTCGAAGCAAAGCCGCTCAGGAGATGGCACGCGGCGAGGCTCGGGGCTGTTCCTTGCGGTACAGGGAGGGTGGAGGCGTCGAAGCTCCCGGCGAGAGAACGGGGCGGGCGGAGCGATGGACGCGGCGGCACTTTCCCGAATAGCATCGGGCATCGAACGGAAAAGAGGCATCGCATGGCCGACATCGTCCATCACCGCGCCCATGTCGTTGCCGGCGGCTTTCCGCCCGGCTCCAGCGCCGGTCACGACCACGACTATGCCCGCCTTCGGCTGCTCACGCTGCTGGCCGACAGGCAAGTTCCGGCTTCCGTCGCCAACGACTTCGCCGACATGGAGAAATGGCTGCCCGTGAGCCGGCTACTCATCACCTACGTCGCCGGCCCCTACCCGAGCGCCGAGCAGTGCACCCGGCTGAAATCCTGGCTCGAGGCCGGCGGCCATTGGCTGGCGCTGCACGGCACCAGCGGTGGCCGTGCCGAGCGCGTCGAGGGCCTGACGCATCGCCGCACTGTGAAGACCGAGCATCATGCATTGCTCGGAGCCATGTTCCTGACGCATCCGCCGGCATGCCGGTTCCGCGTCGATGTGCGCGAAGAGGAGCACCCGGTCACGCAAGGGCTCGGCAAATCGTTCGAGGTCGAGGACGAGCCCTACTTCATCGAGCTTCAGGCCCCCGCCTCGGCGCAGATCCTGTTGACTGCGGACTACGGCGAGGCGGGCAAATGGCCGGTGACCGAGAAGCTCTACGGCCGCGACACCTCCGTGCAGTCCGACGGCAAGACCCGCGTGCTCGGCTACACGCACCCGGTCGGCGGCGGCGCCGTCACCTACCTGGCGCTCGGCCACTGCCACAACCCGTACTCGCGCATGGGCCGCACCGCCGGTGCGGGCAGCGAGCCGCTAGCCACGTTCAAAGGGCCCTGGGAGTTCGGGCTCGTTCTCGACCCTTCTGAGCAATGCGATCGGCTGGGCGACAGGTTCCGCGCCGCCGATCACGGCCAGGTCGAAGACCGCAAATTCATAGACCCGGCAGGCGCGCGAGTTCCAGCCGTGGCGCCAGACGGTTCTGTTTCAACGGGAGCGCGCACGGTGTTGAAACCATGCGCGCCCCCGCCATGGAGGACGGCGGTGCGGGGTGGTCCGCCCTCCATTCATCCCCCCGTCAAAGGGTGAGGAACGGTAGGCTGATTTGGGGATTTCGCAGTCGCATTTTGAAGCGCGTCAGACCGGCGTAAAACTCAGTCATTCCGCCATGTTACGACCACATCTGCATTGCTGGTTGATGGTGAAAGTGATTTGCTCAAACCGATGTTTACGCGCCCGTCGAAAACCGTCGCGGACGAATTGCGGAGGAGCAGCGCGGGTGGCGCGATGATCGAGAAGCTCGCATCATCGCACTTGCTGCGGCAAAAGCTGCCGCTGTCCGCTTCGTCTCTCGTTGCCATTGAACTGCGGCCGCTCCTGTGCGGTAGTGGGCGGCACGAGGAACGGCGATGCGCCTGCGCAGGTGGATCAGTATCTTTGCGATGCTCGGCGTGCTTTTGCACGCTGGCGCCCTCGTGCGGCACCACGGCGTCATGCTGGGCGCTCTCCTCCAGTACGACGCCCTCGTGTCGGATTTGGCGGCCTTCTGCCACGGCGGCGCGGACAGCGCATCGCACTCGCCAGGCGACCTGCCATCGATACCCAAGCCGTCCGATGCGAAGAACGGCTGCCCCATCTGTTCGGGGCATAGTCCGGCGTTCGCGGTTGTCGCCCCGGCGCTGCTAGAGCTTCGCGTTCCGACACCTGCAGCGGCTTGTTGGCATTGTCTCGCTTCCTCCGCCGTGACGCACAATCACGCGGTGTGTCCCCCAGCCCGAGGCCCCCCGGCGCTCGCCTGATCAGCTCGAAAATATAGCGGTGCGCGGTGCGCACCGAGTGCATTCAGCTTGCTGGGGGAATTCCATGTCTTTTGTCCTGCGTTCGCGTCCGCTTTCACGCGGCCTTCGTTTGCAGATCACGGTCGCTGCCGGCCTATCCGTCCTCGCCATCGCCGCCATTTGCGAAAGCGCACATGCGCAGTCGCCAAGCCAACCCTTGCCGCCTGTCACTGTTGAGGCACCGAAGCAGAAGGCCTCTCCGAAAAAAGCCGCTCCCAAGGCGGCAAGTGCGGCGCCAAAGTCGGCACCCGCACCCGTGCAGCCGGCTGCCGTCGACCCGGCGGCGACACCTCCGGGCGGCAGCTTGACGGTGCCGACCACGACGCAGGCGGAGGCGATCCTCGCGCGCGTGCCTGGCTCCGTCGTGGTCGTCCCGGACACGGCCTACAAGTACACGACGCCTGCGCTGACCATCAAAGACGTTCTCGACTACGTGCCTGGCGTGTTCGCGCAACCCAAGTGGGGCGAGGATACGCGCCTGTCGATCCGGGGCTCGGGCCTGTCGCGCAACTTCCACCTGCGCGGGGTGGAGCTGTTCCTGGATGGCATACCCATCAACACCGCCGACGGGTTCGGCGACTTCCAGGAGATAGACCCGACGGCCTACCGCTACGTCGAGGTCTACAAAGGCGCAAACGCCTTGCGATTTGGCGCAGCCTCCCTCGGCGGTGCCATCAACTTCGTGACCCCGAGCGGTCGCGACGCAAGCCTGATCGGCGCGAGCGCGGATATCGGAAGCTTCGGCTTTTATCGCCTGCAGTCGAGCTCGGGTGGTGTTTCCGGACCGGTCGACTACTTCGTCACCGGCTCGTGGCAGAGCCAGGACGGCTTCCGCGATCACAGCTGGGGGGAGGCCGCGCGCGGCAGCGCAAACATCGGCTATCAGCTGTCGCCCGACATCGAGACCAGGTTTTACCTGAACGCCAACGAGGTCCGCCAACGCATCCCCGGCAGCCTCACGAAAGACGTCGCGCTGTCGTCGCCGACCACAGCCGCGGCCATCAATGTCATCGACGACTGGCAACGCAACATCGACACCTTGCGCATCGCCAACAAGACGACCATGCGCATCGCTCCCGGAACCACCGTGGAGTTCGGCGTGTTCGGCGTCGACCGTCACCTGATGCACCCGATCTTCCAGTGGCTCGATTACAGGTACGAGGACTATGGCGTCTTCGGCCGCATCAACGACGTGAGCAACATCGCAGGATTCAAGAACCGCTTTCTGCTGGGCGTGAACCTCCACGACGGAACCTACGATGCCGATCAGTACGTGAACACGGGAGGACGCAAGGGCGCGCTGCTTTCCAGCTCGCGCAACGACGCCAACAATCTCACGGTGTACTCCGAGAACGCCTTCTACTTCCTGCCCAAGGTCGCGTTCGTCGCCGGCGTGCAATATCTGAACGCGCAAAGAGAGCTGACGGACAAGTTCCTGGCCGACGGGGATCAATCCGGTCGCAGCGCGTTCAGCGTGTGGAGCCCGAAGATCGGTTTGCTGTGGGAGGTCGACCGCACCTGGCAGGTGTATGGCAACATCTCCCGCAGCGCCGAAGTGCCGAGCTTCGGCGAGAACAGCTTCGCATCCGCCTCAGCGTTCGACGCCAAGCTGCAGACGGCCACGACCTACGAGCTCGGCACGCGCGGGCGCAGGCCCGACTACTCATGGGACCTGGCCGTCTACCGCATGGACATCGAGCATGAGCTGCAATGCACGTTCCCGTTCGGCATTGCCGATTTCTGCCTGGTCCAGAATGCGAACAAGACCGTGCATCAGGGTGTCGAGATCGGCTTCGGCGCCGCCGTCGTGAAGTCCATGTTCGTGCACGGCCCCAATCCCGACCGGATCTGGCTCAACTTCGCCTACACGTTCAGCGACTTCAAGTTCGACAACGATCCGCTCTACGGCAACAACCAGCTGCCGGGCGCGCCTCGGCATTTCTTGCGCGCCGAGCTGCTCTACAAGCACCCGAACGGCGTGTACTTCGGTCCCAATGTCGAATGGGTGCCGCAGGCTTACTATGTGGACAGCGCCAACACGCTCGACACCGAGCCTTACATCCTGTGGGGGCTGAAGGCCGGGTACAACCCCGAGAAATCGGCGTTCTCGGCCTACGTCGAGGCCCGCAATCTCGCCGATACGCACTACATCGCCAGCACCGGCATCACCAACGTCGCCAATCCCGCGGTAACGAACCTGTTCGAGCCCGGGACGGGACGAGCCGTCTACGCCGGCGTCAAATACAAATGGTGAGGAAGCAGCACATGACCTTCGCAGGCAATGTCGGGCGTCTTCTCTTGTCGGCGCTGTCGGCTCTGGTCCTGGTGACCGCCAGCCAGGCCCAGGACCTCTCGCACGACCAGGCGGCGATCAAAGGGCTGATGCGCAAGACCTGGGAGCGGCCAAGTGCGCCGCTCTCGGTCGATCCGGTCGTAGTCGTGGATGATCATGCCATCGCAGGCTGGATTCAGGACGATCGAGGGGGGCGAGCCCTGCTGCGCAGGAAGCATGGGGCTTGGGATGTCGTCCTGTGCAGCGGAGATCAGCTGCGCTTGCCGGATACCGTGACCGCTACAGGCGCATCGCCGGAGCTGGCCGGTCGGCTCGTGGCCAGCCTGCTCGCCGCGGAACAGCGCTTATCTCCGGATCAGCTCGCCAAGCTCGCATCGTTCCAGGGGATCGTGCCGATGGACGCTGCGGCTCCCCATCACGGCCACAAGTGAGAGCATCGCCATGAACATGAGACTCGAGCTGCTGCCTTTGGTCCTTGGCCTCGCGTGCCTGCTGCCGCAGGGCGCGTCCGCCCATCCCTCGTTCCAGGTCCGGGAGGCAACCGTTGGCGCTCCCTACAAGGGAGTGGTCAGCATCCCGCACGGCTGCGACGGCTCAGCCACCGTCAAGGTGCGTGTGCAGATACCCGAGGGCGTCATCGGCGTGAAGCCGATGCCGAAGGCCGGCTGGGCCGTGTCGACCGTGCGCGGCCCTTATGAGCGCACCTACCCCTACTATCATGGACAAACGCTGGCGGAAGGCGTGAAGGAGATCGTCTGGTCGGGCAAACTCGCCGACGAGCATTTCGACGAGTTCATCTTTGCGGGGTTTCTCGCGGACACCTTGCCGTCCGGCACCATGCTCTATTTCCCGACCTTCCAGGAATGCGAGAAGGGTGCCTATCGGTGGATCGAGGTACCGGCACCCGGCCAAACCGCCCATGACCTTGCGGCTCCGGCTCCCGGCGTCATGCTCAGGCCCGCTTCTCAAAGGACGGCGTCGGCCAAGACCTTCAAGGTCGGTTCTCTTGTCGTCGAGTTGCCGTGGGCGCGGGCGACACCGGCAGGCGCGTCCGTTGCCGGCGCCTATCTCAAGATCACCAACACGGGAGGGCAGCCAGACCGCCTGATCGGTGGATCGATGCCCGGCGCCTCCGAAGTCGAGGTGCACGAGATGACCATGACCGACAATGTGATGAAGATGCGCAGGCTGCAGGCCGGCCTCGAGATCAAGCCCGGCCAATCGGTCGAGCTGAAACCCGGCGGATATCACCTCATGGTCATGGGCCTGAAGGAGCCGCTGAAGGAAGGACAGACCGTCAAGGGCACACTGGTTTTCGAAAGCGCGGGCACCATCGAAGTGGAATACCGCGTCGCTCCGATCGGCGCGCAATCCGGTGGCCACGCGCATCATTGACCCGACGCGCCTCAGCCATCGCCTGAGCACCGGCGAACGCGACCCCGAGGGTGGCGTTCGCAATCCCGTCACGTCCCGCGCGGCTTGGCCCGCGCGGTCGGAGCTGCCGAGGCGGGATCGTCGGGCCACGGGTGGCGCGGATAGCGCCCTTTCATCTCGGCTTTGACCGCCGCCCACGATCCCTTCCAGAAGCCCGGAAGGTCGCGCGTGATCTGAATCGGCCGGTGCGCCGGCGAGAGCAGATGCAGGGTGAGCGGCAGCTTGCCGTTGGCGATCGATGGATGTTGCGTCAGCCCGAACAGCTCCTGCACGCGGATGTGCAGGGCGGGTGCGCCCGCCGTCTCGTAGTCGATGGCGTGACGATTGCCCGTAGGCGCCTCGAAATGCGTCGGAGCTTCCTCCTCCAGGCGCCGCTTCAAGTTCCATGGCAGCAGCGCATCGAGCGCCGCGCCGAGGTCATCGGCGCCGATCTCGGACAGCTTCGTCTTGCCGGCGAGGAAAGGGGCAAGCCACTCCGCGGCCGTCTTGGCGAGCGCCGCATCGGTCAGGTCCGGCCATTCGTCCTCTCCGGCCGCGCGCAAGAAACCGACGCGGTCGCGGAGCTGGATCTGCGCCTTGCTCCACGGCAGGCGGCTCAGCCCGAGCTTCGCGATGCCGTCGGCGAGCAGGCGCGCGGTCTCCTCGCTCGCCATCACCGCGCGCGGCTCGTTTGCGAGCACGATGGCGTCGAGCCGGCGGACACGGCGCGACCTCAGCGCAGCCGCGCCTTGATCGAATTCGATCTCGTCCGTCTCGCGGATGCGCTTGACCGGCGGCCGCAAGAATGTCCGCTTCATCGGCTGCGGCCGCGAGCAGGATGCGCGTCGACGCCGCCGATCCCGACAGCTCCGCTGCGACCAGGAAAGGCGATCGCGCCAAAGGATGCGTCGCATCGAGGTTGGCGCCGCGGCCATTGGCGAGGAGGAACTGGCCGGGTGCGCCGCGTGCCTTGCCGATGCGCTCCGGAAAGGCGAGCGCCAGCAGGCGCGCGATCGACATGTCCTCACGAGGCTCTTGCGCCGAACGACCTGCGCTCGCCATCCGCGCCCAGCCGGCCGCCAGCTTTCGCATGTCGCTGGCGCGGCGCGAGCGGTCACGGCGGAAACCGTCCAGCCGATGCGCGAGATCGGCATCGTTGCCGCCGAGGCCGCGCTCCACGATCACCGCGGCGATCTCGGCGGCCTCCTCGCGCGTGGCCGAGCTCGGCTGCGGAAATCACCATGCGGGCAAGCCGCGGTGGCAACGGCAGCGACCTCAGCCGCTTGCCCGATGGCCGTGATGCGGCCTTCCGCGTCGAGCGCTTCCAGCTCCGTCAGCTCCTCGCGCGCGGCGTCGATGGCGGCGACCGACGGCGGATCGATCCAGGACAGCGAGCGCGGATCGGCTGTTCCCCATTCCGCGCAGTCGAGCAACAAGGCTGCAAGATCGGCCGAGCGAATCTCGGGCTCGGCGAAAGCGGGCAGGCTTTGCGTTTGCGGCTCGTCCCACAGGCGATAGCAGACGCCGGGCTCGGTACGGCCGGCGCGGCCCCTGCGCTGATCGGCGGCGGCACGCGACACGCGCACGGTCTCGAGCCGGGTCACGCCGACGTCCGGCTCGAAACGCGGAACCCGCGCAAGACCGCTGTCGATGACGACACGCACGCCCTCGATGGTGATCGACGTCTCGGCGATCGAGGTCGCGAGCACCACCTTGCGCAGGCCCTTGGGCGCCGGCTCGAGCGCAAGGTCCTGCGCCTTCATGTCCATCGCGCCGTAAAGCGGGGCAAGCACGATCGTCGGATCGCTGATGCGCTCCTTCAGCCGCTCCTCGACCCGCCGGATCTCGCCCTGGCCCGGCAGGAACGCCAGGATCGAACCGGATTCCGCCCGCAAGGCCCGCATCACCGCGTCCGCCATCTGATCCTCGATGCGCGCGTTGGCATCGCGGCCGAGATAACGCGTCTCGACCGGGAACGCGCGGCCTTCGCTGGCGATGACGGGAGCATCGCCGAGAAGCTGCGCGACCCGCGCGCCGTCCAGCGTCGCCGACATCGGCAGGATGCGCAGGTCATCCCGCAAGCCGCGCTGGCAGTCGAGCGCGAGGGCAAGCCCCAGGTCGGCATCGAGCGAGCGCTCGTGGAACTCGTCGAACAGCACCGCGCCGATGCCGGAAAGCTCGGGATCATCGAGGATCATGCGGGTGAAGACGCCCTCGGTGACGACCTCGATGCGTGTCTTCGGCCCCGATTTCGAGACCATCCGCGCGCGCAATCCGATCCGCTCGCCGACGGCCTCCGACAAGGAGTGCGCCATGCGCTCGGCGGCAGCCCGCGCGGCGATGCGGCGCGGCTCCAGCACCAGGATCTTTCGACCCTGGAGCCAGCTTTCGTCCATCAAAGCGAGTGGAACGCGTGTCGTCTTGCCGGCGCCGGGCGGCGCGACGAGGACGGCCGATGCGCGCGCGGCCAAGGCCGTACGCAATTCGTCCAGGACGGCGTCAATCGGAAGCGGTGTGGCGAACTTCATGGCGGCTGTATCCAGTGGCCGCATCCGTATCGCAAGCCCAATCCGCGCAGATCATCGAGGGCAATCCAGACATAGCCCCATGCCGTTTTGCGGTATGATCCCGCCATGTCGCAATCACGCATCCTCCTGGGGCGCATCGCGGGTGCGCATGGCATCCGCGGCGAGGTGATCATCCACGCGTTCACCGAGGCGCCGGAAAGCATCGCGGCCTACGGGCCGCTGTCCGACGCGGCCGGCGCTCGCACATTCACGATCGAGACGGCGCGGGCTACGCCCAAGGGTGTCGTGGCGCGCCTCAACGGGGTCCCGGACCGGACCGCGGCGGAGGCGCTCAAGGGTATTGACCTCTACGTCGAGCGCAGCAGGCTGCCCCCGGCGACCGAGGGCGAATACTACCACGCCGATCTGATTGGCCTGGCGGCCGTCGACCCGGACGGCAAGCGCATCGGCGTGATCGTCGCCGTGCAGAACTACGGCGCGGGCGATCTGTTGGAGATCCGCCTGGCCGGCCGGAGCCAGACCGAGCTGATCCCGTTCACTGAGGCGAGCGTGCCGGAGGTGGATGTGGCGGCAAAGCGGGTGACAGTCGCGCCCCCGCGCACGGACGTGGCACCAGAGGACTGAGCCGATCGCGTCAGGCTGCGGCGTCGACCCTGCATCGGTCGGCGGAAGTGGGCTATGCACCTCAGGACTTCCTATGAACGATGTTCACGGAACTTTGCGCTGGCGTCGGACTTTTGAAACGGGCACGAGATGGTGGCCCGAACGGCATGGCTCAGGGGTAGCTGACCGACGGGCTTTCGCCGAAGCGAGTGCGGGTGTATAAGCCGCGCCCATTCCGCGCTGCAGCGTGGCCCCCAACGGGAAAACCTTCCTCCCCCATGGCACAAACTGCCGCTGCGGCCCGTGGCACTGCCGAGAACGGGCATACCGACCAACATTTCTGGGCGCTCACGCTCGGATCCCTCGGCGTCGTGTTCGGAGACATCGGCACGAGCCCTCTGTACGCCTTGCGCGAGGCCGTGAAGGCCTCGAGCGGCTCGACCCGATGCGGTTCCCGGCATCCTGTCGCTGATGGTGTGGACGATGCTGCTCATCGTCACGCTCAAGTACGTGCTGGTGCTGCTCAACGCCGACAACAAGGGCGAGGGCGGCACGTTCGCGCTGATGGCTCTCGGACAGTCGGTGGCCAAGCGCAGCGCGTCCCTGCTCCTCGTGCTGGGAGTGATCGGAGCGGCCTTCTTCTACGGTGACGCGGTCCTCACGCCCGCCATCTCCGTGCTCTCGGCGGTGGAAGGCCTGAAGCTGGTCGCGCCGCAGCTGGAGCACGTGGTCCTGCCGCTGACGCTCGCCATCCTCGTGCTGCTGTTCGTGGTGCAGTCGCACGGGACGGCGAAGGTGGCGCAGTATTTCGGGCCGGTCATGCTGGTGTGGTTCGCCGTGCTCGCCATCGGCGGCATCGTCCACATCGTCGACGATCCGCGCGTCTTCCTCGCCCTCAACCCGATCCTGGGCGTTCAGTTCATCCTCACGCACGGCATGGTCGGCCTCGTCGTCATGGGCCTCGTGTTCCTGGCGGTCACGGGCGCCGAGGCGCTCTACGCCGATCTCGGCCATTTCGGGCGCAAGCCGATCCAGATGGCCTGGTTCGCCGCGGTGCAGCCCGCGCTGATCCTCAACTACTTCGGGCAGGGCGCGTTGCTCTTGTCCCACCCGGAAGCCATCGACAATCCCTTCTATCGCCTCTATCCGAGCTGGGCGCTGATCCCGATGGTGGTGCTGGCGACGATTGCCACCGTCATTGCCAGCCAGGCCGTGATCACCGGCGCCTTCTCCTTCACGCGGCAGGCGATCCAGCTCGGGCTCGTGCCGCGCCTGGCGGTCCGCCACACGTCGGAAAGCGTGGCCGGACAGATCTATCTGCCGCGCGTCAACCAGCTGCTGTTCGTCGGCGTGGTGATCGTGACCCTGACGTTCCGCAGCTCCGGCGAGCTGGCCGCGGCATACGGCCTGTCCGTCACCGCGACGATGGTGGTCGACAGCCTGATGGCCTTCTTCGTGGTCTGGAGATGCTGGGGCTGGCCGATCTGGAAGGCGGCGCTGCTGATGGTGCCGCTGCTGCAGATCGAGCAGGCTTTCCTGGCGGCCAATGTGCTGAAGATCGCGGAGGGCGGCTGGCTGCCGCTGGGCATCGCCGTCGGCATCACGCTGCTCGTCCTCACCTGGGTGCGCGGCTCGGCGAGCCTCGGCAAGGCGACGCGCAAGAACGAGGCGGAGCTCGAATGGCTGGTGCGCAAGCTCGAGGCCAAGCCCCCGCACCGCGTGCCCGGAACCGCCGTGTTCCTGACCGGCGACCCTTACTCCGCGCCGACCTCGCTGATGCACAACCTCAAGCACAACCGCGTCCTGCACGAGCGCAACATCATCCTCACCATCAAGACGGAGGACACGCCCCGCGTGCAGCGCCACGAGCGCATCCAGATCGACAAGGTGGCGGACACCTTCATTCGCGTGATCGCGCACTACGGCTTCATGGAGACGCCGAGCGTGCCGAAGATCCTCGAGCATTGCCGGCGCAAGGACCTCAACATCGACATCGGGGCGACGTCGTTCTTCCTGTCGCGGCGATCGCTGCGCACGACCCTCAAATCCGAGATGCCACGCTGGCAGGAGCGGCTCTTCATCTGGCTGGCCGGGCGGGCCGAGGACGCGACCGAATACTTCCGCATCCCCAGCGACCGCGTCGTCGAGGTCGGCACGCAAGTGATGGTGTAACTAGGTGTCATCCCGGCACTTGTTGCCGGGATCCACTTGGCAACGAGTTCGGACGACCCGTCGTAGGCTGGATCCTGGGGACGCGCCCGGTGACAACGCTACTCCGCGGCGACCTTCTTGGGCTGGACGGCGGCGCTGTAGTCGTTGATCAGCGTCTCGCAGATCTTGCCCGGCTTGTAGGTATTGGGGCCGATCTCGGAGACGGGCGTGACCTCGGCGGCGGTGCCGACCAGGAAGCACTCCGAGAACGTGCCAAGCTCGTCGGGCATGATGACGCGGTCGACCACCTGGATCCCGCGCTTCTTGGCCAAGCCGATCACCGTGCGCCGCGTGATGCCATCGAGGAAGCAGTCCGGCGTCGGCGTGTGCAAGACGCCGTCCTTGACGAAGAAGATGTTGGCACCCGTGCATTCGGCGACCCGGCCGCGCCAGTCGAACATCAGGGCGTCGGCATAGCCCATGCGCTCGGCGCGGTGCTTCTCGAGCGTGCAGATCATGTAGAGGCCGGCGGCCTTGGTCTTGGCCGGCGCGGTGGCGGGATCGGGCCGGCGGTATTGTGCGATCGTCAGCCGGATGCCCTTGAGCCGCTGCTCCATGGGAAAATAGGACCCCCAGTCCCAGGCGGCGACGGCCAGATGGATCTTGGTCGCCTGCGCCGAGACGCCCATCATCTCGCTGCCGCGCCAGGCGATCGGGCGGACGTAGCAGTCGGTGAGCTTGTTGGCCTTGACCGTTTCGCGGCAGGCCTTGTCGATCTCGGCGACGCTGTAGGGGATCGTGAAGTCCAGCGTCTTGGCGCCCTCGTAGAGCCGCGTGCTGTGCTGCGTCAGCTCGAAGATCTCGCCGCCGTAGGCTCGCTCCCCCTCGAACACGGCGCTGGCGTAGTGCAGCCCGTGGCTCAGCACATGCAGGTTGGCCTCACGCCAGGGCACGAGCTTGCCGTCGAACCAGATGAATCCGTCGCGGTCGTGATAGGGGACCAAATCGGCCATTACGCTGTCTCCTCCGGGATCGAAGCCGGGCCTGGACGGGGGGCCTTGCGAGGCTCGCTCGCCGACCCCCTACCTCACGACAGGCGGCAAATTGCCCAATTTGCGGGCTAAGCGATGCGCCGCAAAGGCTCCGCCGCCCGGCGCTTGAGCCCTTAAAATCGCTTGCCAGCACTAACAATCGGGGTCAAATAAGTCAACATGGCTGACATAAATTCCGAGCTGTTGAGCAGGCATCGGGCGCCGGTTGACCAAAGCCCGGGCAGGTCGCCGGCAGCGGACTCCGATGCCCATCTGGTCACCTTCGTCGAGCTGCTGTTCTTCGCCTATCGCGACTTCACCCGGGAGGCGGACGCGGCGCTCGCCGAGTTCGGTCTCGGGCGTGCCCATCACCGGGTGCTGCATTTCGTCAACCGCAATCCGGGGCTTCGCGTCGCCGATCTGCTGGAGATCCTGAAGATCACCAAGCAAAGCCTGGCCCGCGTCCTCAAGGAGCTGGTGGACCAGGGCTGGATCGTGCAGAAGGCTGGCGAGCGCGACCGCCGCCAGCGCCTGCTGCATGCGACCGAGAAGGGCATCGACCTCGCCCGGCGCCTCGACAGCCTGCAGGCGAAACGCGTCGCGCAGGCGCTCGCCCACGCCGGCGGCGGCAGCGAGGGGATCACCGCCCGCTTCCTGTTCAACATGATCGCCAGGGAGGAGCGTGCGCTGGTCGAGACCCTGCTGCCCGAGCCGATCCAGGCCATCGCCACAAGCCGCACCTGACGATTGCCGGAGCAGGCCGACAATGGATACGCTGCCCGACAACGCCGCGCACATCCTGGTCGTCGACGACGACCAGCGCATCCGCGACCTCCTGGCCCGCTACCTGTTCGAGCAGGGATTCCGCGTCAGCACCGCCACCGACGCCGCGAGCGCGCGTGCCGCCATGCGAGGCCTCGCCTTCGATGTGGTCATCCTGGACGTGATGATGCCCGGCGAGAGCGGGCTCGAGCTTGCGCGCGACCTGAAGTCGATCTCCAGCATCCCGATCTGCCTGCTCACCGCCCAGGCGGAGCCCGAGCAGCGCATCGAGGGCCTGGAGGCGGGCGTCGACGACTACGTATCAAAGCCTTTCGAGCCGCGCGAGCTGCTGCTTCGGCTGCAGAACATCCTGAAGCGCGGCCGGGGTCCATCCGGGCCGCGGGACGAGATCAGGATGGGCGACTACACCTTCCACGTCGCGCGCGGCGAATTGAAGCTCAGGGACGAGACCATCAAGCTCACCGAGCGGGAGCGCGACCTGCTGCGGCTGTTCGCGCAGCGGCCGGGGACGCCGATCGCCCGTCACGAGCTGGCAAGCGACGAGGCCACGGGCAGCGAGCGCGCCATCGACGTGCAGATCAACCGGCTGCGCCGCAAGATCGAGACCGACCCGGCCAATCCCGTTTACCTGCAAACGGTCAGGGGCAAAGGCTATATACTCCACACCGACTGAGGGAAATCGCCGAAGCCTTGCAGGGGACCATGCTCGCTCCCAATCCTGATAGCTGGCGCAAGCTGCTCGGCGAGAACAACTGGCCGCGGAAGACCTGGTCGCGCACATTGCGCGCCGTCAGCGAGCTTGCCCCGAAGGGGCTCTACGCCCGCGCCCTCATCATCATCATCGCGCCCATCGTGCTGCTGGAAAGCGTGGTGGCCTTCGCCTTCATGGAGCGCCACTGGAGCCAGGTGACCCGCCGGCTGTCGGAGGGGATGGCCCGCGACATGGCGGCGATCGTCGACTTGTACGAGGGAAACACCGGCAAGGACGACATCGCCCAGCTGATCGACATCGGCCAGAACCGGTTCGGCATGTCCGTCGCGGTGCTGCCGGCGGGAAACCTGCCGACGCCGCAGCCCAAACCTTTCTTCGACCTGCTCGACCGCGCCCTCTCCGACGAGATCCGCGCGCAGGTGAAGCGGCCGTTCTGGATCGATACGGTCGGCCAGTCGCGGCACGTGGAGATCCGCGTCAAGCTCGACCAGGCGATCCTGCGCTTCGTCGCCCAGCGCGGGCTCGCGTACGCCTCGAACTCGCACATCTTCCTGATATGGATGGTGGGCACCTCGGTCGTGCTGCTGACGGTGGCGATCCTGTTCCTGCGCAATCAGATCCGCCCGGTGCTGCGCCTTGCCGAGGCGGCGGATGCCTTCGGCAAGGGCCGCGCGTTTCCGCCCGACTTCAGGCCGCGCGGGGCGCGCGAGGTGCGGCAGGCGGCACAGGCGTTCCTGGAGATGCGCGAGCGCATCCGCCATCACGTGGAGCAGCGCACTACCATGCTGGCAGGCGTCAGCCACGACCTGCGCACGGTGCTGACGCGCTTCAAGCTGGAGCTTGCGCTCCTGCGCGAGAGCCCGGAAATCCAGGCGCTCAAGAACGACGTCAGCGAGATGCAGCACATGCTGGAGGACTATCTGGCGTTCGCCAAGGGTGACGGCGGCGAGGAGGCCGCGCCGACGAATGTCGTCGAGCTGCTGAGCGACGTGCAGGAGGAAACCGAGCACCTCGGCACGCCGATCGAGGTGCGCATGCGCCAGCCCAAGCACGAGCTGGTGCTTCCCCTGAAGCGGCAGGCATTCAAGCGCGCCATCACCAACCTCGTCACCAACGCCGCCCGCTTCGGCAATGTCGTCATCATCCGCGCGGCCGCCGACAAGTCCTGGTTGCGCATCGAGGTCGACGACGACGGGCCGGGCATTCCGCCGGCGGAACGCGACAACGTGTTCCGCCCCTTCTACCGGCTGGACCACGCCCGCAACCAGGACGAGGGCAACTCCGGCCTGGGACTGGCGATCGCGCGCGATATCGCCCGCAGCCACGGCGGCGACATCGCGCTCGGCACCAGCTCGATGGGCGGCCTGCGCGCGACCATGCGCGTGCCGCTTTAACGGTTAACGGCACTTCGTCCCGCGCAATTGCAACGGTTAACGCGCCCGTATCGCGGACGCGGAAGCGTTAACGCGCCGCAGCGCGACTTTCGTAATTCTTTACGTCTGGAATGGCACAATCCCTCCCCCGCAGCAGAGGGTTGCAACATGCTTGGCTCGCCCGCCGATTCGCACAAGCTGATCGGACACGTCTTCTCCGTCAGCGGGTCGCAGGCGAGCATCCGGCTGGCGCCCCTGGTGCGCTCCGAGCAGCCCGATAGCATGCGCATCACCGTCGGCAAGTTCCTCGCCATCCGCACCCAGCGATCCTCGGTGGTCGGCGTGATCACCGACGTCGACACCGGCGCCCAGAAGCCGGCCGGCGAGGCTGCCGCCCCCTTGACCGCCTGCGTCGACCTGCTCGGCGAGCTGAAGGAGACCAGGGGAGGCGCCGTCCGCTTCCAGCGCGGCATCACCGAGTATCCCGTCATCGGCGACGAGGCCGACATGCTGGGCATGGACGGGCTGCGGCGGATCTACGACACGGCCAACGCCGACACCATCAACATCGGTCAGCTCCAGCAGGACAGCTCGATCGGCGCGCGCATCAAGATCGACGACATGCTGGGCAAGCACTTCGCCCTGTTCGGCGGCACCGGCGTCGGCAAGTCGAGCGGCGTGGCCGTCATCCTTCGCCAGGTGCTGGAGGTGCGGCCGGACCTGCGCGTCTTCCTGATCGACCCGCACAACGAGTACGGCCATTCCTTCGGCGACCGGGCCCAGGTCCTCAACCCGAAGAACCTGCGCCTGCCGTTCTGGCTGTTCAACTTCGAGGAGACCGTCGACGTCTTCTTCCGCGGCCGCCCGGGCCTGGAGGAGGAGGTGGAGATCCTCGCCCAGCTCATCCCGCAGGCCAAGAACCTGTTCGCCAGCACCCGCAACGGCGAAGCGCACCACACCCTGCAGGAAGCTCGACTCGGGCAACACCGGCTACACCGTCGACACGCCCGTCCCCTATCGCCTGTCCGATCTCGTCGGCCTGATCGACGAGCGCATGGGCAAGCTGGAGAACCGCTCGACCACGACGAGGTACAGCCGGCTCATCGCGCGCATCGAGACGGTGCGCAAGGACCCGCGCTACGCCTTCATGTTCGACAACGCCAACGTCGGCGGCGACACCATGGCCGAGGTCATCGGCCAGCTGTTCCGCCTGCCCGCCAACGGCAAGCCGATGACGGTCATGCAGCTGGCGGGCTTCCCCGCCGAGGTGGTCGATTCGGTCGTCTCCGTGCTCGGCCGCATGGCCTTCGAGTTCGGACTGTGGAGCGACGGCGCCGTGCCCCTGCTGTTCGTCTGCGAGGAGGCCCACCGCTACGCCCCCGGCGACCGGACCATCGGCTTCGGGCCGACCCGCAAGGCCATCTCGCGCATCGCCAAGGAGGGCCGGAAGTACCGGCGTGTTCCTCGCCGTCGTGACGCAGCGGCCGGCGGAGCTCGATTCGACCATCATCTCCCAGTGCAGCACCCTGTTCGCCATGCGCATGGCCAACGAGCGCGACCAGAACATCATCCGCTCGGCCGTCTCCGACGCGGCCGCCGGCCTGCTCGCCTTCGTGCCCTCGCTCGGGACGCGCGAGGTGTTCGCCTTCGGCGAGGGCGTGGCGCTGCCGACGCGGCTGCGCTTCAGCGAGCTTCCCGCCGAGTTCATCCCCAGGAGCGAGTCGGTGAGCACCGGCAGGATCGACGCCGCGAGCGTCGACGCCGCCCTGATCGAGCGGGTCATCGAGCGCTGGCGCGGCGCCACCATGGGCAACAAGCACAAGCTGGCCGAGTCGACCCACGACAACGGAGCCGCGCCGCATGCAGCGGCAACGCACGAAGCGCCCCCAAGCCCCACGCCGCTCGAAGCCGAGCGCTCGATGTTGCGGGCGGCCGCCGCCACCCTCCCCGGCGGCATGGCTCCGCCCCCCGGCGCCCCCCGCAGGGACTCCGAGCTGCGCTCGAAGCTCCTCCGGAAATAACCGCCATCCGCGCCATCTGCGCCGCGCCACTTCCGTCCCTGTGCCGAAGGCGCGCCTTCCTGCCGGAGTTCGTCATCCCCGCGTCGCGTCGAAGACGCGCCTCCGGCACGATGGCGGGGACCCACGCCAGCTGCTGGCGTGGATGCCCCCATGCCGGAGGCATGTCTCCGACATGACACGGGCATGACGTTGTCATCCTCGGGCTTGCTTGCCCTTGACTCGTTCCGAGGGTCCCGAGGATCCAGCCATCCCCGAACTCCCTGGGCAAGTTGTTGGATGGATGGCCGGGACACTCGGAACAAGTCCGAGTGCAGGCAAGCCCGACAATGACAGCTCTGGCCAACGCCAGGATGCGCATCGACGCGCACGAACCCTTCCGCTCCGGCCGCGCCGGGCGCGGGCGAGGCCTTCACGCGCTCTTTGGCTTCTTCTGCGAGCGGACCGGGCGAGCCGCAGCCCGCGACGTGTTCAGCGCCACGGCGGCGCGGATCAGCGCCTTCAACGCCTTCTCGTCGATCTCTGTCGCCCTCGTGGATATCGATGGCGCGCCTCACGTTGCCTTCGAGGCTGGAGTTGAAGAGGCCCGAAGGGTCCTCCAGCGCGGCGCCCTTGGCGAAGGTCAGCTTCACGACGGCCTTGTACGTCTCGCCGGTGCAGATGATGCCGCCGTGCTCCCACACCGGAACCCCCAGCGGGTTCGACGGCTTGCGCCATTTCACCTCCTCGACCACCTCGGGGTCGGCCTGCCTGATGAGCTTGCGCACCCGAGCCAGCATCTCGCCCCGCCAATCCCCCAGCGCCGCGATCCTCGCATCGATCAGCGCAGCGGGAGAGTCTCCGCCTTTTCCTTCCTGCGCGTCGATCTTCTTCGCCTTCATGGTGGTGTCGGCTCTCTATTGATTGATTTCGGGCTCGACGAGACGGGCGAGATTTCGCAACGACTGCTGCCAGCCGAGATAGCACGCTTCCGCCGGAATGACGTCGGGAATGCCTTCTTGCGCGATATTGATCTCGGTGCCGACGGATACCTGCTTGAGCGTCACCGTCACCTGCATTTCGCCCGGCAAGTTGGGATCGTCGAATTTGTCCGTGTAACGCAAGCGCTCGCCGGGCACGAGCTCCAGATATTTGCCGCCAAAAGCATGGCTCATGCCGGTGGTGAAATTGCGGAACGACATCCTGAAGGTGCCGCCGACCTTCGCTTCGAGGTGGTGCACGGTGCAGACAAAGCCGTTGGGCGGCAGCCACTTCGCCATGGCGTCCGCCTCGATGAAGGCGCGATAGACCTTGTCGGGCTTCGTTGCCAGGACGCGGTGCAGTCGAACGGTGCTGGGCATGGCTGTTTCTCCTGAGCGAGCGCTCCGACAATGCGGGGATCTCGACCTTGTACCTTTCGCTCCGGCCCTTTAACGCGCGGAACTCCGGTTCAGGTCCCATTCCGGAAGCAGTATAGGAGGGACGCGACGCGGCGGATTCGTGTCCAACAAATGCTTCCCGTTGTCATCCTCGGGCTTGTCCCGAGGATCCAGCCATCCGCAGACGCGGGAGCATGCGGTTAGATGGATGGTCGGGACACTCGGAACAAGTCCGAGTGCGGGCAAGCCCGACCATGACAACCGGGTGCCAAGCGAAAGAGTCACACACAAGACGCGTTGGAATTGGGGGATTGCGTTGCGCCAATCCGCCCTACGCACCGAGCCGCCGCCGGATGTCGTGGTAGGCGGCGGCGATCAAATCGCCCAATGCCTCCTCGTCCAGCTCCTTGCCGGGGCGCAGCTTCACGTGGCGCATGCGCTTGCCGGCGCCTTCGAGCAGGCCGGCCGGATCGGCGAGCATGGCGCCATGGAAGAAGCCGACGTTGGCATGCGCCTTGAACGCGTTGACGTATGCGAACGGCGCGTCCCCCACGCAAGCGGTGGGACAGCCGTCGTGCAGCAGCTCGCGCACATCGGCGCCGCAGCCGCGCATGCGCTCGAACCACGCCCGCGTCATCAATCGGTGCGGGTTGATGAGGATCGGAGAACCAAGCCTCGATGCGAGGATCCCGCCGGACTGCGCCGGTGAACCGCAGCAGATCGTTCATCCGACCAGGCTCACATCCGCACCCCCGGCAACCGGCTCGCTTGCTCCACCCACTCCGCGAGCAGCGCCTCGTCCCACTCATCGCCCTCGTGGATGTCGAGGTAGCGCACCTCTTTCTGCTTGGACGCGCCGGGCGGGACGGGACGCAGCGACGCGCCGCGGAAGAAGGCCACCTTCACGTACTTCGCGAAGCAATGAAAGCTGAGGAACCAGCCGTTTCCCTTTCCCCCGCCCTCGACGCCATAGAACGGCGAGTTCCATTTGACGGCCTTGGCGACACCGGGGACGGTGCGCACGATCAGCGCGTCGAGGCGGCGCCCGACGTCGCGTTTCCAGCCCGGCATGGCCGCGATGTAGGCCTGCACGGGGGCATCGCCGTCGGCCTTGGCGATCTGCGGGTTGCCGCCCGCGAGCAGGGTCGGCTTCGCACCGACCCGCTTAGGGGCGGCCTTCCTTGCGACCTTCGTCGACTTGATGGGCGTCTTGTCGGCCATTGCGCTCACCCATAGCTATGCAGCTCTGGCGGCCCTCAGAACAGGCGCCCGCCGTTGGGCACGGCGCGCTCCGGCGCAATCAGCACGACCTCGCCGTCCCCGTCCGGGAACCCGAGCGTCAGCACCTCCGACATCGTCTTGCCGATCTGGCGCGGCGGGAAGTTCACGACCGCGGCGACCTGGCGGCCGACCAGCGCGTCGGGCTGGTAGTGCCTGGTGATCTGCGCCGAGCTTTTCTTCCGGCCGATCTCGGGGCCGAAGTCGATCTCGAGGCGGATCGCCGGCTTGCGCGCTCCCGCCAGCGGCTCGGCGGCGACGATGGTGCCGACGCGGATGTCGACCTTGAGGAAATCGTCGAAGGCGATGCGGGCTGGCGGCGTTGTTTCGCTCATGACCTTCCTGTTCTCCGGGGCCGATGCAGCCGGGCACTGCCCGCGCTCGATGTCGGCGCCCGATGGCATCATACCGGAACATCATACTGGAGGCATGGGCGCCTCGGCGCCACCGGCGCGGTCACGATCGGAACGCATGCAGGCCGCTCATGACGAGAAGGCCCCAGCCTTGCGGCCGGGGCCTCGCTCTTCCCTTCTCACCCAAACCTATTTGCGCAGGTCGAACGCCGGCACGGTGCGCACGCTGAAGGGCGCGGCCGGGTCCACCTTGAAATCGATCTTGAAGCCGGACTTGCGGCGCGCCTGCAGCCCCAGCGCCTTGTGGGCGGCGGCCAGGCCGAGCCGCGCGTAGAGACCGGCGCCCGAGGCCGGACGCGCCAGCGTCCCGGCGCCGAGCCTGCGCCGCAGGACGCCGTTGGCGTAGTTCACGGCGTAGGCGTTGCGCAGCTCGTCGGTCATGTGCTCGGTCGTGAACGACACGTTGAGGCAGTCGGCGTTGACGATGCGGTGCGGGCAGTTGAGCGGCCAATGCAGCATGCGCCCCGGCTCCAGGTCGATCACCTCGGCATACTCGTCGTACCAGGGCGCGTAGGGCAGCGAGATCTCGTGCGCCTCGCCCAGCACGATCTTCTCGATGTTGGGCTGCGGCAGGAACGGCGCCGTGTTGGGATAGACGTAGACGCGCTTGGTGCCGCGCACCTGCCACAGCGTCTGCCCCGGCACGTCGGCGTGGTAGTAGACCTGCACCTTGGGCGAGGAGATCAGGATCGACATCTTGTGCTTGTAGGACTTGAAGCCCGGCACGCGCTCCTCGATCTCCGCGTACACCTCGCGCAGCATGTCGCCGTAGCCGCCCTCGATCTCGTGCGGCTGTTGCAGAAGGATCCAGATGTGCCCTTTTCGGACAGCCTCCAGCGCCTCGGCGCCGGCCAGGCCGTCGATCATGCCCTCCCGGCGGGTGCGCGGATCGTGCGTGGTCACGTCCATGGTGTTGACGTGGTAGGAGTGGCGCGGCGTCTTCTCGATCAGCCGGGCCAGGCTGGCATCGCTGAACAGCTCCGACTGGTGCAGGCGGTGGCCGAGGTTGACGTTGTGCTTGCCGAACAGGGCGGCGTGGCGCGGCTCGAAATCCGTGAAGATGGGCTGTTTCATTAGAGGACACCTGTCTGGGGTTCTGATCGCCAGTCTGCAGAAACCGAGCCAGATGCACTCGTAACCCCAACCCCGGCGAAGGCCGTAGGTGGGGTCAAGCGTCATTGCAGACCCAACACAAGTTCGGAATGCAAGGGTGTGTTGGGTCAGCGCTTCGCTCGACCAACCTACGTGCCTCTCGGGCGGCGCACCATGAACACCAGCGGTATCGCCATCGCCGACACCGCCGTGTACATCCAGAAGGCATTGAGATAGCCGATCAGGGCCGCCTGCCGGTTGATCTCCTTGGCCAGCCCCGCGAGGCCCGAGAGGGAGTCGATCGTCCAGCTGCCCATGACCGTCGGCAGCGACAGCGTCCGGTTGTACGGCGACACGAACTCCGTCATCCGGCTGTAGTTGGCGCCGGTTGCACGCACCACCTCGGCCACCGACACCGAGATGAAGAAGCTCGAGCCGATGTTGCGCATCAGGTGGAACACGGCCACCCCGTCCGCGCGCAGGCTCGGGTCGAGCGTCCAGAACGCCGAGGTCGCGATCGGCGTCCAGATCATGCCGACCGCGAACCCCTGCAGGAACGCGTTGCTGCACAGCGTGAACAGGCTGACGTTGAAATCGATGCTGGTCAGCCAGATCCCCGACAGGATCTGGATGCCGAAGCCGATCACCATTCCCACGCGCACGTCCAGTCGCGTCGTCATCATGGCGGAGAAGAAGCCCCCCATCACGCCCACGCCGCGCCAGCTCACCACGTAGCCGATCAGGCCGTCCGGGAAGCCCAGCTGGTTCTGCAGCAGCGACGGCAGCAGGACCATCGGCGTGAAGTTGAGCATGCCGAAGATGACGATGAGAAACGCGCCGATGGCGTAGTTGCGGTCCTTGAGCAGGCGCGGGCTGAGAAAGGGCGCCCTGGCGGTCACGCTATGCGTGACGAAGAGGTAGAACGCCAGCGCGGCGATGAACGCCTCGAGGATGATCTCGTTGGACTCGAACCAGTCGAGCCGCTGTCCGCGCGACAGCATCAGCTGCGTCGCCGCGATCGCGATCGAAAGCGACAGAAAGCCGGTCCAGTCGAGCGGAAGGGCTTTGGTGTCCTTTTCCTGCGGCAGGGCGAAGCGCGAGGCAATCGTGGCCGCGATCGAGACCGGCAGGATCATGTAGTAGCCCCACCGCCAGCTGTAGTATTCGGCGAGATACCCCGCCAGCGTGGGGCCGATCACCGGGCCGAACGTGTTGGCGACCCCGAACATCGAGATGACGAACCCGTGCTGGCGGCGCGGAAAGACGTCGAGCAGGATGGTCTGGCCCAGCGGCAGCAGCGGCGCGCCGAACCCTCCCTGCATGAACCGCCAGAACACCAGCGCCTCCAGCGACTGCGACAGACCGCACATGAGGGTGGAGGCCGAGAAGCCGACCAGGCTCCAGAACTGGACGTTGCCGCGCCCGAACCGGCCGACCAGCCATCCCGTCATCGGCGTGAATACGGCGGTTGCCAGGATGTTGAACGTGACCGTCCACGAGATCTCGTCCTGGGTGGCGGCCATCGCGCCCTGCATCTGCGGCAGGATGGCCGTCGCCGTGAACGTCGCGGCATTGTAGGCGCCCGACGCGACCACGACGGTCACGAGCACGAAATAGCGCCGCGCCGTCGAGAGCAGCAGGACCGGCTGGTCTGCGTCGCTGGACATCTAGTGTCCTGATCGCGAAATTCGCTCATTCTGCGGCACCCTCGGAGCGAATTTCGCGATCTGAAGGACACTAGCAAGATAAGGCTTCTAGTGTGATTCAGATCGAGAAGTCCGCTTCTCAACCCAGCCCAGAGCGATGGTGCGGACTTCTCGATCATCGCACTAGAGTTCCGGTTCCAACAAACGATCCCCGTTGTCATCCTCGGGCTTGCTTGCACTCGGACGTGTTCCGAGTGTCCCGAGGATCCAGCCATCCGCAGACGCTGGAACACGCGGTTAGATGGATGGTCGGGACAAGCCCGACCACGACAACCCCGGTTCCAAGCAAGGTCCCACACCCTAGAGCCCGGCCCCTCGAAGCGCGGACGGCGACGCGAAAGACGCCGCGGAACGCGGCGCTGCAACATACGCGCGAACGGACGGAGCGCAATCAGGTTGCCTGCGGCTTGGTGGCGTGATTGGCTCATGGCTGCGCCGCGTTTGCGGCGGGCGAGCCGCACGACCGACTCGGCGCCGGGGCAAGCAGGCAGACCCTGGGAAGATCACGAGCGGCCCGAGGCTGGGGGAGGGAACCAGCATGAGCACCGCGCCGAGCTTCGACATCGATCTCGTCGACTTCAAACGCGACCCCTATCCGACGTTCGCGCGCCTGCGCTCCACCTGCCCGATCGCCTACGTGCCGCAACTCGGCAGTACGCTGTTCACGCGCCGCGACGACATCTTCGTGTGCGAGAAGAACATCGACGTCTTCAGCTCGCACCAGCCGGGCGGCCTGATGAACAAGCTCATGGGCCACAACATGATGCGCAAGGACGGCGGGGCGCATCTGGCCGAGCGCAAGGTCATCTTCCCTTCCGTCTCGCCCAAGACGGTTGCCGGCCACTGGCGGGCGCAGTTTCAGGCCCATGCCGACCGGGTTCTCGACGCGTTGCAAGGCGCCGGCCGCGCGGAGCTGTGCGAGAGCTTCTCGCTGCCGTTCTCCGCGGAGTGCCTGAAGAGCATCACCGGCCTCACCAACATGCGCTACCAGGATATGGATGCCTGGTCGCAGGCGATGATCGACGGCATCGCCAACTATTCCGGCGACCCCGAGATCGAAGCCCGATGCCATCGCGCAACGGCTGGGATCGACGCGGCCATCGACGACATGCTTCCCGTCGCGAGGAAGTCGCCCAATCCGAGCCTGCTCAGCGTCATGGTCGAAGCCGGCATGCCCTTGGACAGCGTGCGCGCCAACGTCAAGCTCGCCATCAGCGGCGGACAGAACGAGCCGCGGCACGCCATCCTCGGCACCATCTGGGCACTGCTGACGCATCCCGACCAGCTCGCGAAGGTCCGCGCCGGCGAGATCGGCTGGCTGCAGGCGTTCGAGGAATACGCGCGCTGGATCTCGCCGATCGGCATGTCGCCGCGCCGGATCGCCAGGCAGTTCTCCTACAATGGCGTCGGGTTCGAGCCGGACGAGCGCATCTTCTTCATGTTCGGCGCGGCCAATCGCGACGAGGCGCACTTTCCGCATGCCGACCGCTTCGATGCCTCCCGCGACACCTCCAAGAGCATCGCCTTCGGAGCCGGCCCCCATTTCTGCGCCGGCGCCTGGGCCTCGCGCACGATGGTCGCCGAGGTCGCGCTGCCGAGCGTATTCGCGCGCCTCGGCGGGCTGACGCTCGACACCTCCGAGCCGGTCCGCATCACCGGCTGGGCCTTCCGCGGCCTGCAGAACCTGCCCGTAACGTGGCGCACGTAGGTTGGGTCAAGCGTCAGCGCTGACCCAACACAAGCGACGAGCAAGACGGGTGTTGGGTCATCCCCCGGCCTTCGCCGGGGTCGACCCAACCGACGCCGCTGCACTGTGCCCCTGCGAACCGATTGGGCACTGTGCATAGTTCCTGCGACTTCCGGCTGTCATGGGCACCTGCTATCGTCCGCGCTTCCGGGTTCGTCTCGGGTCGGATGATGTGAGGAGGTTCGCGTGAACGCATTGCGCAAGGTCATCGTTGTCGTGATCGGGTTGGCAGCGGGATTGGGTGGCATCACGGCAGCTTCGGCCCAAGGGACCATCGACAACAGCGCGTTGGCACAAGCCGGGCTTTCGCGAGCACAAGGCGACCTACGGCCTCGTCTATCGGCTGCCCAAGGACGTCACCGATGTGCTCGACGCCAAGATCAATGGTCCCCTCAAGGAAAAGCTCGTCAAGCTCGGGCTCGCCGACGAGGCCAAGGTGCCGAACATTCCGCACGTGACGGTCGTGCACATCCATAGCGCCGATGCGACCACGCCCGCCAAGATGCTCGCGGCTCTGCCGAAGCTTCCGCCGGTTCTGAACTTCACTCTGAAGACGTTCTATAACACCGAGGCCGCCAAGGGTGCCGGGCATCCGTGGTGGTTCGATCTCGGCATCGTCAAGAGCGGCGACGGCTTCGAGAACATGATGGCCTTCAACACCACCGCGTCTGCCGCGCTGACGCCATTGCGCGACGGTCCGCTGCCGCGTTGCACCGGCCCGGTCTATGCCGTGATGAGCGACGCCGCCAAGGAGCTGGTCAAGACCATGGGCGTCAGCGGCGTCAACGTGGTCAAGGACGGCAAGGAGCTGCGCGCGCACAATCCGCACAACACGCTCGTCTACAGCATGGCAAAATTCGACCCGCCCATTCAGGCGTCGATGAACGAGGTGGCTGACGAGTTCAACAAGGTCCTGCCCGACGGCATCGTCAGCTCGTTCAAGGACGTATCGATCGTCGAGATCGGCTTTGCCGGCAACGTTCTGCGCGAGATCTACCGCATCAGCCTGGAGACCGGCGCCGTAACGGAGGTCGCGACCGGCAAGGCGCTGCCCGCCGTCGCAAAGTAGGCGGCCCATGCAGCCGACGTAGGTCGGGTCACCCCCCGCGAAGGCGGGGGCTGACCCAACACCCGCGTTGCTCATCGCTCGCGTTGGGTCATCGCTTCGCTCGACCCAACCTGCGTCTCGGTCCCTATTTCCCCAGCGCCTTCGCCGCCGCCAGCACCTCTTCGGCGTGGCCGGGAACCTTGACCTTGCGCCAGCTCTTGGCGATGCGGCCCTTCCTGTCGACCAGGAACGTCGAGCGCTCCACGCCCATGTACTTGCGCCCGTACATCGACTTCTCGACCCACACGCCATAGGCCGTCGCCACGGCCTTGTCCGCATCCGCGGCAAGCCGCACCGCGAGATCGTACTTCTTGCGGAATTTCTGGTGGCTCGCCACGCTGTCGGGCGACACGCCGATCACCTCGACGCCCGCCTTGCGGAAGTCCGGCGCCAGGCGCGTGAAGTCCTTGGCCTCCGCCGTGCAGCCCGACGTGTCGTCCTTGGGATAGAAATAGAGGACGACGGCCTTGCCCTTCAGGCTCGCGAGCCCGAGCGTCTCCCCGCTCTCCATCGGCAGATCGAATTCCGGAGCCTTGTCCCCATCCTCGAGCATCGCGCGACCTTTCCTTGTTGAGTCCTCTACCACATTAACGTCATCCGCCGCGAAGGAGCGCGTCAAGAAATCAGCGCGGACTCTGATGCACGGCGAGCGCCACACAGCGCTCACCCTCCCGCTCGTGGGCGAGGGGTCGGGGGTGGGGGGATACGGCAAGGATGACATTCATGGGATCACCCCACCCCGTAGCCCGCTCCCCATCAAGGGGAGGCGGAATTCGGCTGGCCGCAGTCGTTATCATCGGACACATGTCGCGTTCTTCGATGCGGACACGCATCCACGCAAGCGTGAGCGCCCGCGCACGCGCTAGCTCGTACCGCCCGCTCTGCGCCGGGCGGGAGGCAGGCGGCCGCATCCGGCAGTTGCCGGGCGGCGCCCGCCCAAGTAGCGTTGGCCCGGCACATGGCAGGGAGGAAGCGATGCCGGCACAGAACCACAGCGAAGCGGAGCGCGAGCTGGTCGAGAAGGCCAGGGGCGTGCTCCCGGGCGGTGGCTTCGGCAACGTCAGCCACGAGGTCATCATCGCCGAGGGTCGGGCCGGACACGTCTGGGACGTCAGCGGCAACGAGTACATCGACTACCTGCTGGGCTCGGGCCCGATGATCGTCGGCCATGCCCACCCCGAGGTCACCGAGGTCGTGCAGCAGGTGGCCGCCAAGGGCACCACGTTCTTCGCCAACAACCCCTACGGCATCAAGCTGGCCGCCGAGATCGTCGACGCGGTGGCCTGCGCCGAGAAGGTGCGGTTCGTCAGCTCCGGCTCGGAGGCCGACGCCTACGCCATGCGTCTGGCCCGCGCCCACACCAAGCGCGACAAGATGCTGAAGTTCGAGGGCGGCTACCACGGCATGAGCGACTACGGGCTCATGAGCCTGGCGCCCAAGCGGCAGAGCAATTTCCCCCAGCCCATCCCGGACTCGGCCGGCATTCCCAAGAGCCTGCGCGACGAGATGCTGGTGGCCCCCTACAACGACCTGGAGACCGTCGCCAGCCTGATCCGCGAGCACAAGAACGATCTGGCCGGCATCATCGTCGAGCCTTTCCAGCGCCTGATCCCACCCAAGCCCGGCTTCCTCGAGGGCCTGCGCAAGCTGACGCAGGAAAACGGCATGGTCCTGATCTTCGACGAGGTCGTGACCGGCTTCCGCTTCGCCTACGGCGGCGCCCAGGCCTACTACGGCGTCACGCCCGACGTGTGCACCCTGGGCAAGGCGATCGGCGGCGGCTTCCCGCTCGCGGCGATCGCCGGCCGCGCCGATATCATGGCCCACTTCGACAAGGGCGCCGTGGCCGAGGACGCCTTCCTGGTGCAGATCGGCACGCTCTCGGGCAACCCGATCGCCGCGGCCGCCGGCCTCAAGACGCTGGAGATCCTGAAGCGTCCCGGAGCCTACGACCGGATCTTCAAGACCGGCCGCGCCCTGATGGAGGGTTACGCCGAGATCCTGAAGCGGGCCCGCGTCAAGGCGCGCGTGGTGGGCGATGCCCCCATGTTCGACGTCGTCTTCACCGACCGCGAGGTGAAGGACTACCGTTCCGCCCTGGGCGACGAAGCCACCATGAAGCGGCTCAACGTCATGCTGCGCGCGCGCGGCATCCTGAAGGGCGAGAGCAAGTACTACATCTCGCTCGCCCACACCGACGAGGACGTCGCCTTCACCCTCGACGCCTTCGCCTCCTCCATCGCCGAGCTGCAGGGCGCGCGGGCGGCATGAGCCTGCCGGCCAAGGCATATCGTCGAGCGAATGATCTGACTCGTGATCGCACAGCAGGGCCAAATTCACTCGCCGCCTTGCCCTGAGCCTGTCGAAGGGCAGGCCGCGGGCTCCAGCGTGCTTCGACAAGCTCAGCACGGGGTTGCAGGGCTGGGCTGGCGAGGTGTCTGCGCTTGCAAACCTCGGCGTCGATACTTTGGCTCGGCGGTATCAGTGAGCAGAGGAGCGGGTCGCGTTCTATGCGCGTAGCATTCGATATCGGAGGAACCTTCACCGACTTCGTGCTGGAGGACCTCCGCGCCGGCGTCCTGCGCTTCCACAAGGTGGCGACGACGCCGCGCGATCCGGCCATCGCCGTGCTCGAAGGGCTCGAGACGCTGCTGCGCACCGCCGAGGTGGCGCCGGGCGAGGTATCGGGCATCCTGCACGCGACCACGGTCGCCACCAACGCCATCCTGGAGCGCAAGGGCGCGCGCACGGCCCTGATCACGACCGCGGGCTTCCGCGACGTGCTCATCATCGGCCGCCAGAAGCGCTACGACACCTACGACATGTACCTGGCCAAGCCCGTGCCGCTGGTCCGCCGCCGCGACATCTTCGAGGTGGCCGAGCGCACGCTCGCCGACGGCACCATCGAGCAGCCGCTCGATGCGGCGGCGCTGGAGCAGGTCCTCGGCGCAATCGCCGCGAAAGACTACGAGTCGATCGCGGTGTGCCTGCTGCACGCCTACGCCGACCCCGCCCACGAGCAGGCCATCGGCGAGCGACTGAGGAAGAGCGTCCCCGCCGCCGCCGTCTCGCTCTCCTCGGATGTCTCGCCCAAGTATCGCGAATACGAGCGCGCCAGCACGGTGGTGGCCAACGCCTACATCAAGCCGATCGTCAGCCGCTACGTCAGCCGCCTCGCGGGCGCCCTGAAGCAGCAGGGCATCGCCTCCGAGCTCTTCATCATGCAGTCGAACGGCGGGTTGGTGTCGTCCGACCTCGCCTGCGACATGCCGATCCGCATCGTCGAATCCGGGCCTGCCGCCGGCGTCCTCCTGAGCGGGGCGATCGGCAAGGAGGAGGGCTTCGACCGCATCCTCACCTTCGACATGGGCGGCACCACGGCCAAGCTCGGCGCCGTCGACGGCGGCGAGCCCGCGATCACGCCGACGTTCGAGGTCGACCAGGTGCGCTACCGCAAGGGCAGCGGCCTGCCCATCAACGTGCCGGCCGTGGAGTTGCTGGAGATCGGCGCCGGCGGAGGCAGCATCGCCCACACCGACATGGGGCTGATCAAGGTGGGACCCGAGAGCGCCGGGGCCGATCCGGGTCCGGTCTGCTACGGCCGCGGCGGCACCGAGCCGACCGTCACGGACGCCAACATCGTGCTGGGCTACATCAATCCGGACTATTTCAACGGCGGCGCCATGCGGCTCGACGCGCAGGCGGCCGGCGACGCGGTGCAGCGGCGCATCGGCGCTCCCCTCGGGCTCGGCACCGGCGAGGCGGCGTGGGGCATCCACACGCTCGCCAACGCCAACATGGAGCGCGCCATGCGCATCGTCTCCATCGAGCGGGGGCGCGATCCGCGCAAGTATGCGCTGGTGGCCTTCGGCGGCGCCGGCCCGCTGCACGCGGCGCGCCTGGCGCTCGCGCTCGGCATTCCCAAGATCATCGTGCCGTTCGGCGCCGGCGTGGGGTCCGCGATCGGCATGCTCGAGGCCGATGCCAAGCTCGACGCATCCATGACGCACGTGCTGAAGCTGTCGGCGGGAGCCGAGCGCCAGATCGTCGACATCTACGGCCAGCTCGAAGCCCGCCTGCAAATCGACCTGCAGCGCATGGGTTCGGGGATCGCGCCCACGCTGACCCGCTTCGCCTATCTGCGCTACGCCGGCCAGGGCCACGAGATCCGCGTCGACCTGCCCGATTTTCCGGTGCGCTCCGACTATGCGCCGCAGGTCACGGCCCGCTTCGAGGAGGCCTACCAGAAGAAGTACGGCTATCGCCAGGCCGGGGCCCTGGTGGAGGCCGTGGACTGGTACGTCGTCGCCACCGTCGCCAACGCCACCAAGGGAGCGCATCGGGCCCGGAGCTGGAAGGGGCAGGCATCGGCGAAGTTCCGCCGCGGCACGCGCAAGGCCTACCTCCCCGAGCAGCGGGATTACGTCGACTGCGCCGTCATCGACCGCAGCGCCTTGCCCGTCGGCGAGGTGATCGCGGGACCGGCCATCATCGAGGAGGCCGAGGCCACCACTTTGCTGCCTCCCGGCTGCCAGGCCTCCGTCAGCCCGCGCGGCCACCTCGTCATCACGCTTGGGCACGGGCTGAGACCTAGGATGCAACGCGGCGATGGATGGCCTTACGCTATTCGGCCTGTTGGCCTTGTCGGCAATGCTGGTCTTCTACGCGCTGGAGGATCGCAGCCCCTGGTACATTTTGCTGTTCGCCGGTACCTGCGCGCTGTCTTCCGTCTACGGCTTCCTGCAGGGCGCGTGGCCGTTCGGCGTCGTCGAGGCGATATGGACGGTCGTCGCCATCCAACGCTGGCATAGAAAATCAATCTGAGGGTGGATACGAGAGCGATGCCCAAAGCGCCCATCAGCCCGATCACCCTTTCCATCCTGTGGAACGGCTTCCTGTCGATCGCCGAGGAGATGGGCACCACCCTGCAGATGACGGCGTTCTCCGAGGCCGTGCGCGAGGGGCAGGACTTCTCCACCGCCATCTTCGACCGCCAGGGCCGCCTCGTCGCCCAGGGCAACTTCACGCCGGGCCACCTGGGCTCCATGCCCTACGTGATCAAGACGGTGATGGAGGTGTTCCCGCCCGGCACCCTCAAGCCCGGCGACGGCGTCGTCCTCAACGACTCCAAGCTGGGCTCCGGGCACTATCCCGACTTCTTCTTCGTCAGTCCCGTGTTCCTGGGGGCCGAGCAGATCGGCTACCTCATCAACACCGCGCACCATATCGATGTCGGCGGCGCCGCGCCCGGCTCGCAGCGCGTGCAGGGCATCACCGAGCGCTTCCAGGAGGGTCTGCGCATCCTGCCCATCCGCATCATGCGTGGCGGACAGTTCGACGAGGACCTGCTGCGGCTCATCCTGGGCAACGTGCGGCTGCCCGATATCCTGCGCGGCGACCTCACCGCCCAGCGCAACGCCAACTTCGTCGGCGCCCAGCGCCTGGAGAAGCTCTACGCGGAGCACGGCCTCGAGCTGATCGACCAGGCCGTCGACGAGATCCTCGACCGCTCGGAAGCGCGCATGCGCGAGCTGATCCGCGCCATCCCCGACGGCCGCTACAGCTGCGAGGACTGGCTCGACGAATGCGGCACGGAATGCGGGCCCATCAAGGTGGCGGTCGATGTCGAGGTGGCCGGCGACGAGATCACGGTCGACTTCTCCCGCTCCTCGGACCAGGTGCCGGTGGCGCTCAACTCCTACATCAACTACACGCGCGCCTACACGCTGTTCGCCGTCAAGGTCTTCACCGATGCCCTGCTGCCGCAGAACGGCGGCATGATCCGCCCGATCCACGTCAAGGCGCGCGAGGGCTCGTTCTTCAATCCGCGCGAGCCTGCCTCGAGCGGCGGCCGCGCCATCATCCAGATCCGCATCTTCGAGGTCATCAACGGGGCCCTGGCGCAGGCGCTGCCCGACAAGGCCTTCGCCGCCTTCTCGCACTGGAGCAATCCCAACATCGGCGGCGTGAACGAGAAGACCGGCAAGCCGTTCATCATGTACGACCTGATGTTCGGCGGCTACGGCGCGCGCGCCGGCCACGACGGGGCGGAGGCGCTGAGCCCGGTGGTCAACTGCGCCAACATCCCCGTGGAGGTGCACGAGACCATCAACCCCGTACTCGTGCGCCGCTTCGAGCTGATGGGCGACACCGGCGGCGCCGGCCGCTGGCGAGGCGGATGCGGCGTGCGCAAGGACATCGAGCTGCGCTCCGACAAGGCGCTGATGACGCTGCTGGGCGAGCGCCACAGCCACGCCGGCTACGGCCTGTTCGGCGGCCAGCCGGGAACCCTCGCCGAGACCGTCCTCGGGCCCGGCGGCAACGCCGAGCGGATGGGCTCGAAAGACGTGCGCCCGCTGCAGCGAGGCGACGTCGTCAGCTTCCGGCTCAACGGCGGGGGCGGCTACGGCGATCCCCGCGAGCGCGATCCGAAGGCGGTGGCGGAGGACGTGGCCGACGGATACGTCAGCCCCGAGGCGGCACGCAAGAGCTACGGCTGGCCTGGGTGAAGGCGTGCCCGCGGGCACTTCCATCGTGTTAATGCGTTTACAAGGCGCGCAGCGTCATTGATCGGTTGCGACGGCGCACTATTTCTGCAAGACCCCGCGACTTATAGTCTTGCGGACCACCACCGAGCCGGTGAGGGGAACCGAACGCAATGGGATCGATAGTCCTCCTCGACCTGATGGGCGGCGTCGCGCTGCTGCTGTGGGGGCTGCACATGGTGCAGTCCGGCATATTGCGCGCGTTCGGCTCGGACCTGCGGCACCTGCTGTCGAAGGCGCTCGGCAACCGGTTCGCGGCCTTCGCCGCCGGGCTCGGCCTGACCACGCTGCTGCAGAGCAGCACCGCGACCGCCCTGATGACGGCGTCGTTCACGGCGCAGGGCGCCATCGGGCTGGTGTCGGCCTTGGCGATCCTGCTCGGCGCCAACGTCGGCACGACCCTCATCGTGCAGCTGCTTTCCTTCAACGTCTCCGCCGCGGCGCCGGCCCTGTTCATCGCCGGCGTCGTCGCGTTCCGCAGCGGGGCGCGCAGCCGCATCAAGGACCTGGGCCGCGTCTCCATCGGTCTCGGCCTCGTGCTGCTGTCGCTGCACATCCTGCTCGATACGCTGCAGCCGGCCGAGAGCGCACCGAGCGTGCGCGTCCTGCTGGGCGCCATCACCGGCGATCCCGTGATGTGCATCCTGCTCGCGGCCCTGCTCACCTGGGCTGCACACTCCAGCGTCGCCACCGTGCTGCTGATCATGTCGCTGGCGTACTCGAGCTTCGTCACCCCGTCGGCGGCCCTGGCCCTGGTGCTGGGCGCCAACCTCGGCAGCGCCATCAATCCGCTGCTGGAGAGCGGGCACCGGGGCGATGCCTCGAGCTACCGCCTGCCGGTCGGCAACCTGCTCAACCGGCTGGTCGGCGTGATCCTCGTCGCCCCCTTCCTGCACCCCATCGCCGACGCCATGCGCGCCTTCCAGCCCGACATGGCCAAGATGACCGCCCAGTTCCACATGGCGTTCAATGTCTTGCTTGCGTTCGCCTTCATCGGCCTGCTCGGCCCGCTCGCCCGGCTGCTGGAGAGGCTGTTTCCGGCGCGCAAGGATGCAGCCGACCCGGCCGCGCCCCGCTATCTCGACGAGAGCGCGCTCGACACGCCGTCGCTGGCGCTGGCCGACGCCTCGCGCGAGACGCTGCGCATGGGCGACGTGGTCGAGGTCATGCTGCGGCAGGTCATGCGCGCCCTGATGACCAACGACCGCGCGCTCGTGCGCGAGGTCTCGCGCATGGACAACACGGTCGACAAGCTCGACGAGGCCATCAAGATCTACGTGACCAAGCTGACGCGCGGCAGCCTCGACGAGAGCGAGGGCCACCGGGCCATGGAGATCATCTCCTTCACCATCAACCTGGAGCACGTCGGCGACATCATCGACAAGAACCTCACCGAGCTCGCCGCCAAGAAGATCAAGCGCAAGTTCCAGTTCTCCAGCGAGGGCGCCGAGGAGCTGGCCGCCTTCCACAAGCGCATCCTGGAGAGCCTGCGCATCGCGCTCGGGGTGTTCATGTCCGGCGACATCAAGGAGGCGCGCAAGCTGATCGCCGAGAAGGCGCAGCTGCGCAATGCCGAGCTGGCCGCGGCCGAGCGCCACTTCGAGCGCCTGCGCGCCGGCCGGCCCGAGACGCTGGAGACGACGTCGCTGCACCTCGACGTGCTGCGCGACCTCAAGCGCATCCACTCGCACATCTGCTCGGTCGCCTATCCGGTGCTGGAGGCCGCCGGCGAGATGTCTGCCGCCGACGCCGCCGAGAGCGACCCCATCACCGTCGCCGTGGCCAGCCTCAAGCCGACGGGCCAGTAGACGCGCAAGGGCCGGTCTGCGCTGGTGCAGAGCCCCGAAGTCGGCAAGGCGCGCTCACTCGAAGCTGTCGGACATGCCCGCCTTGACGAGTGCTGCCTTGCGCGCGGCCATCCAGCCGTCGCGGAACTTCGCCTCGTCGGCAGGCGGATTGGACTTCAGGTAGTCGGCCCAGGTGCTCGCAAACAGCGCCTGGCGCTTGAATAGGGCGTTGTTGTGCGCCTCCTGCTCGTCGCTCCAGCCGCCAGCCTCCTTCAGCGCTCGCACCGCCCCAGCGTGAACCGGCAGTACCCAGTTCTTGGTCTGCACCTTCACGCTCAGGCCGGCCGCGCCGGGCGCCGAAGTCCTTGTAGCTGTCGTAGCCGGCAATCATTGCCTTGGTGAGGGCATAGACCTGCTCTTCGGCCTGCGTGCCATAGACGGTGAAGATCGGATAGGGATAGTTGCCGAGCTCGACGGGCTTGTCCTTTGAGATGCCGGCACCGCAAGTGGCGGTGTGCTTGTAGAAGAACGGGCCGATCTTCTGCATCCTTTCCCAGCCCGCCGCGTTATCGTGCGGCAGCGGCGGCCAGACGAGGCCGCGTGGGGAGGTTTCCGCCTCCCTGGCCGGGGCGGTAATGGTGGTCGCGAAGGCCGCGTCGATCTCGTTGTTGACGATGCCTTTCCACATCGCGCCGTAGCTCGAGAACTCGACGATCTTCACGTCCTTTCGAGTCAGCCCCGCGAAGGCCAATACAGCCAGTGAATTCTGATTGAGCGCCGGCGACCCGACGACGAAACCGACGCGCAGACCCTTCAGGTCCTCGAGCCTTTTCACGCCCGTGTCGCGCGCGACGCCGAGCGAGCCGGCGTTGCAGTCGACCGCCGATAAGGTCACCTGCAGCGCCTGCGGGCCCCAATCGCGGGTGGCGAACTCGAACACGCCTTCCTGCGCGAAGAAGACGCCTGACCCCATGGCCGCAGCGACGGCCCGGCCCGTCTTGAGCGGGACCAGGCGAGCGACATCGTTGCCGGCCGGCAGCACGCGCACGTCGCTCCCGTACTTGTCTTTGATCATCTTGCCGACGCCGACCGCAATGTTGAACCCGGCGGTGCCGGTGTCGTAGGCCGTGAACGTCAGGCTCGGCGGGAGCTTGGGATCCTGCGCGATCGCCGTGCCAGCAACGGCAAGCGCGCAACTCGCCAAGAGCGCGCCAACGAATCCGCATTTTGCGAATGGATGCATGAGTACTCACCTCCCCGGATGATCTTCTTTTCGCGGTCTTGCTTCCCCGATCACACCCCGAGATAGGCCTTGCGCACGTTGGGGTCGTCCAGCAGGGCGGCGGCGTCGCCGGTCATGCTGATGCGGCCGAGGTCGAGGATCACGGCGCGCTTGGCAAGCGACAAGGCCCAGGTGGCGTTCTGCTCCGCCAGCAGCACGGCCAGGCCTTCGGTCGCCTGCACCTCCTGCAGGATGTCGCCGATGCGCTCCACGATCACCGGCGCCAGGCCGAGCGAGGGCTCGTCGAGCATCAGCAGCGAGGGCTTGGACATCAGCGCGCGGCCGATCGCCAGCATCTGCTGCTCGCCGCCCGACAGGCTGCCGGCACGCTGGCTGGCGCGCTCCTTCAGGCGCGGGAAATATCCGTAGATGCGCTGGATGCGGTCGGGCAGCTCGGCGGCGTCGCGGGTGATGCCCCCGACCTTGAGGTTGTCGAGCACGGAGAGCTGCGGGAAGACGCGCCGCCCCTCGGGCGAGTAGCCAACCCCCAGGCGTATCACCTGGTAGGGCTTCAGGCCCTTGAGGTCGGTGCCGTCGAGCGTGATGCGCCCCTGCGTATAGCCGGCCATGCCGAGCACGGCCTTGAGCGTGCTCGACTTGCCGGCCCCGTTGGCGCCGATCAGCGCCAGCGTCTCGCCCGCCTCCAGCGTCAGGGCCACGCCGTCGGTGCCGACGATCGGCCCGTACGTGACTTTCAGGTCTTCAATGCTGAGCTTGGGCATAGCGCTTGCCGAGGTAGGCTTCGATCACGGTTGCGTTGCGCAGCACGTCCTGCGGCTTGCCCTGCGCCAGCTCCTTGCCCTGGGCCATCACCAGCACGCGGTCGCACAGGTCGGTGATGAACCGCATGTTGTGGTCGATGACGACGACGGAGATGCCGCGCTCGCGCACCAGCCGGATGGTGTCGCGCACGTGGTCCGTCTCCTCCGCGGACAGGCCGGCGGCCGGCTCGTCGAGCAGGATCAGCCGCGGCCGCGCGGCGAGGCCGATCCCCATGCCCAACACCTTCTGGAAGCCGTAGGGCAGGTTGCTCGCGACCTGGTCGGCGACGCGCGTCAGGTCGAGCCACTGCATCACCTCCGCTACGTGCTTGTCGGCGCGTGCACGCGTCGCGCGCGCAGCGGGCGTATCGAGCAGCGTCGCCACGAGGCCCGGATAGATGTCGCGGAAGGCGCCGCGCATCAGGTTCTCGCGCACCGTCTGGGCGCCGTAGACGGTGGTGTTCTGGAACGTGCGCACGAGGCCGCTCTCGACCAGGATGTGCGGGGCCTGGCCGGTGACGTCCTTGCCGCCCAGCAGGACCTGGCCGCTGGTCGGCTTGATCACGCCGGAGACCAGGTTCACCGCGGTCGTCTTGCCGGCGCCGTTGGGGCCGATGATGCCGAGGATCTGGCCTTCCGCCACCTCGAAGCTCAGGTCCGCGACAGCCTGCAGGCCGCCGAAGCTCTTGCTCAGCCGCTCGACCTTCAGAAGGCTGGTCATGCCGGCGCCCGCGTCTGGGCGGCACTTCTCTCAGCACTTACCTGCGCACTTCCCGGCGCGACCGTCTGCGGCTCGGGCGGTTGGCCGGAGAACAGCGCCCGCACACGGCGGCCGAGCTCGATCAGGCCGCCCGGCAGGAAGGCCATGGTTGCGAACAGGATGGCGCCGAACATGATCTGCTGCAGGTTGACGTAGCCGCGCAGCAATTCGGGCAGCGTCACCATGAAGACGGTGCCGAGCATGGCGCCCATGAGGCTCGACATGCCGCCGATGACGTTCATGACCACCAGGTTGAGCGACTGGAAGCCCGAGTAGGCGTCGGGCCCGACGAACTTGATGTAGTGCGCCTGCAGCGATCCCGTCATGCCGGCCAGCGCGCAGGCTATGACGAACACCGTCACCTTGAAGCGGATGACGGGAACCCCCGAGCACTCCGCCAGCCGCTCTCCCTCGCGGATTGCATCCATCGCCCGGCCGAACTCCGAGGCAAGCAGGCGCGCACAGAACCCGACGCCGAGCACGGCGAAGGCGAGGGCAAAGTAGTAGTACGCCCGGTTGGAGAGCAGGAACGGATAGGGCGGGGGCACATCGAAGATGCCGTTCGAGCCGCCCGTGAGCCACGAGTTCTCGACGATGGCCATGCGCACGACCTCGCCCATCAGGAAGGTTATGAGCACGAAATACTTGCCCGTCAGGCGCAGCACGATCGGCCCGATCACGGCCGCCACCGCCGCGGCGAGCGCCATGCCCGCCAGCAGGCCCACCGGCCAGGGCATGCCGAACCGCATCACCGCGATCACCGATCCATAGGCGCCGAAGGCCATGAATGCCGTGTGGCAGAGACTGACATGGCCGGTGCGGATGATCAGGTGCAGGGAGGCCGCCGCGATCGAAGTCAGGCAGATGAGGACGCCGACATGATGCAGGAACTTGTCGTCGGTGAGCCACGGCCAGCCGAGCAGCGCGATCGCGGCCAGCAGCCAGAGCACCCGCTTGCGCACGGTCATCATGCCTCCGGTGTTCCGAGGATGCCCCACGGCCGCACGACCAGCAGCGCGATCACCACGCCGAACGACAGGAAGGCGGAGGCTGCCGCGCCGTAGAAGGTGCCCACGAAGCTCTCGGTGAAGCCGAGCAGCACGCCACCGAGCGCGGCGCCGGGGATCGACCCCATGCCGCCGAGGATGACGACGATGAAGGCCATCAGCAGCGGCCGCTCGCCGAGGAACGGAGACACGGCATAGATCTGGCCCCACAGTGCGCCCGCGAGCGCCGCCAGCAGGATCGCCACGAAGAAGGCTATCTTGTAGGTGCGCCGGGTGTTGACGCCCTGCGTCTCGGCGGCTTCCAGATCCTGGGCAGCCGCACGCATGGCGAGGCCCGCGCGGGTGTGGCGGATGAACAGGTAGAACCCGGCCAGCGCCGCCAGCGCGATCACCACCACGATCAGCCGGTCGACGGGCACGATGATGTCGCCCATCATCAGCACGTCGCCGGAGGTGGAGGGGATGTTGCGCTCATGCACGTCCCAGATCAGCACCGCGCCGAACATCATCATCATGTTGAGGCCGAGCAGTCCGATCATGCTCTCGAACATGCGCTGGTAGAACCAGCGGAACACCAGCCACTCCAGCACCAGCGAGGCGAGCGCCACGCCCAGCACGCCCACCGGCAGGGCGATGAGCCAGTGCAGATGCCAGTCCTTGATCAGGTGGAAGAGCGCGAAGGCCCCGAGCATCGCGAACTCGCCATGCGCGAAGTTGACGACGCGCATGATGCCGAAAAGCAGCGTGAACCCGAGCGCGACCAGAATATAGATCGCGCTCAGGCTGACGCCGTTGACGAACACCTGGCCCAGGATTGTCGCATTGAACACCGGACTTCTTCTCCCGTGCCTGCGCTCGCGGCCGAGCGCAGGCCAATCGTCCAGCGTCTAGGGCGTGAACTTCGCCTTGGTGACGAGCTTGCCGCCCTTCACCTCGGCGAAGTAGTAGGGGAGCATGAGCTGGCGGTTGACGCCGTACGACTCCTTGCCAGTCCACTTGACGGGGCCGTAGATGCCCGCATCGAAGCCGTTCATCGCGTCGAGCGCATCGCGCACCTTGGTGGTGTCGGTCGAGTCCGCGCGCTTGATGGCGTCCACCAGCAGGAACACCGTGTGATAGAAGGCCGGCATGAACTGGTTGATGATGCCCTTGCCGTACTTCTTCTCGTAGATCGGACGCAGCTTCTGGCCGGCCGGCGTATCCCAGTCGAAGATGCCGTAGGACAGGAAGCCCTCGGCCGCCGGCCCGGCAATCTCGATGATCTCGTCGGAACCCGGCCCGCCGACCTGCATGACCTTGCCCTTGAACCCCGCCTGCCGGATCTGCTTCAGCATCAGGCCGCAGTCGCCCGGCGAGTTGCCGTCGAACTCGAAGGCATCCACTTTCTGCGCCATCATGCGCAGGATGAGCGGCGTGAACTCCTTGATGCCGCGCTCGAACAGGTCGAGCACCACCTCGAAGCCCTGCTTGCGGTAGTCTTCGGCCAGCGCGCCGGCCACCGACTGGCCGACCGCGTCGTTCGGCGCCAGGATGCCGACCTTCTTGATCGAGGGCTCGTTGTCCTTCAGCCACTTGATCAGCGGCGGCCCGAACTCGATGTTGGTGGGATAGATGCGGAAATTGTAGGGATCCTTGGTGTCGTTCTTCAGGATCTGCGGGGCATAGCCGTCGGTCAGCGCGATCACCTTGGCCGGGTTGGTGACGCTGATCACGCCCAGCGCCGGCGGCGAGCCGACGGGGCCGATGATGAACTTCACATTGTCCTGGTTGACCAGCCGCTCGGCCGCGGCCTTGCCGCCCTGCCCGGTGTACTGGTCGTCGTACATGATGAGCTGGAGCTTGTAGGTCTTGCCTTCGGCCTTGACGCCACCGGCGGCGTTGATCTCCTCGACCGCGATCTCGATGCCGCGCTGCGCCGCCAGGCCCCAGGCCGTGCCGCCGCCCGACAGCGGACCTATGCCGCCGATCTTGATCACGTCTTGCGCCTGCGCGGCCGTAGCGACGCCGATCGACAGCGCCACGCCGATAGCCGCGGCAAACCATTTCCGTTGCATGGATCGTCTCCTCATGAGGGGTCGCCGGTCTTGTCTCGACCACGGCCGGATGCCCCGGCTCTTGTTTCGCGTGGGCGTCAGCTTGCAGGCAACGGCACCGGGGCGTCAAGCAAGCCTGCGGCAGCACACCCTTGCAGGAAATGGCTGGCCGCACGCCTTCCGTCTTGCTCTAATCTAGCGTGATGTCGAGAAGTCCGCACATCTAGCGGGACATTTCGCGCGCGCATCGCGCCGGCGGGCCAGCCGTCGGCCATCGAGGAGAGACAGAGCATGGCCGACCCGCTGCTGTTCACGCCGATCCAGCTGCGCGACGTCACCCTGAAGAACCGCGTCGTCATCGCGCCGATGCATCAGTATTCCGCGGTCAAGGGCTTCGCCACCGACTGGCATCTGATGAATGCCGGCAGGTTTGCGGCCGGCGGCGCGGGGCTGGTGATCATGGAGTTCGACCAAGGTCGAGCGGCGCGGCTGCGGCACCGTGGGCGACCTCGGCATCTGGAAGGACGAATTCATCCCGGGGCTGAAACGCTGCGTCGAGTTCATCCGCAGCCATGGCGCGGTGCCCGGCATCCAGCTCGGCCATTCCGGGCGCAAGGCGCGCCGGTTCCGCCCCTGGGAGGGCGGTGCGCCGCTCAAGCCCTCGGCCGAGATCGACGACTGGGACGCGTGGGAGCTGGTGGCGCCGAGCGCGCTGTCCTCGCCCGAGACCGATCCCGTGCCGCGTGCGCTGACGCGCGAGGAGATCCCCAAGCTGGTGGAAGCGTGGGGACAGGCAGCGCGGCGGGCGCACGAGGCCGGCTTCGAGGTGCTCGACGTGCACGGAGCGCACGGCTACCTGATCCACGAGTTTCTCTCGCCCTCTGCCAATCGCCGCAACGACGAGTACGGCGGCTCCGAGCTCAACCGCATGCGCTTCTGCATCGAGGTGATCGAGGCGGTGCGCGCCCACTGGCCCGCGGGCAAGCCGCTGTTCCTGCGGCTCTCGGTGGAGGACAACGCCGGCTGGGGCCCCGAGCAGAGCGTGGCGCTGGCCCGCATCGTCAAGGACAAGGGCGTCGACGTGATCGACTGCAGCTCGGGCGGCATGACGGGCTCCCCGGTGGTCAGCGCCGGCCCCGTCGGCTACGGCTACCAGGTGCCGTATGCGACCAAGATCAAGGCGGAGTCGGGATTGATGAGCATGGCCGTCGGCCTGATCGTGCACGCCGACCAGGCCGAGACCATCCTGCAACGGGGCCAGGCGGACCTGATCGCGATCGCGCGCGAGGTGCTCTACAATCCGAACTGGCCGATGGATGCCGCCCAGAAGCTTGGCGTCGACAAGCAGTTCGCCTCGGTGCCTCCGCCGCAGGCCTACTGGCTCTCCAAGCGCGCCAGCTCGGTAAAGGGCGTGGTGCCCTCCACCTACCAGCGCGGCCTCGGCGAGACGCGTTAGCAACTCGCCTCGCCTGTCATCCCGGCCGGAGTGCGTCAGCACGCAGAGCCGGGACCCAGGATCGTGATCCGCTCGGCCCCGGGATCCCGGATATTTGCTGGCGCGAATTCCGGGCTGCTACTTGGGGGCGCGCCGCGCCGCGAACCGCTCGGCTTGGCGCAGCAGCGCCTTCTCGCGCTCCACCACGGGCACGTCGATCATCTTGCCCTCGAAGGTGACGGCGCCGATGCCGCGCGCGATCACGTCGTCGTAGGCGGCGATCATGCGCTTGGCGCGGTCGACGGCCTCGGGGGAGACGCCGTACTCCTCGTTGAGCACGTGCACCACGCTTGGATGAATGCAGCTCGCCGCGGCGAAGCCGAACTTGCGCGAGCGGCGCACGACCTGGCGGAACAGCTCAAGGTCCTTGAAGTCGGCGACGGTGCCCATGAAGCCCAGCGGGATGATGCCGGCGGCACGGGCGGCGATGATCATCGTCTGCTTCGGCGCCTCCAGCGTCTCACCGATCGGCTCCATGCCGACCGACAGCGCGAAGTCCTCCGCTCCCAGCGACAAGGCGACCAGCCGCGGCGTCGCCTTGGCGATCTCGCGCATGCGGAAATAGGCGTCCGCCGTCTCGACCAGGGCGACGAGGCGGGTGTGGCCGACGGGCAGCCCGCGTGCCGCCTCGAACGCGTCCAGCAGCTCCGCGATCACGCACAGATGCTCGGGGCTCTCGACCTTGGGACACATCAGGGCCATGACGCCCGGCCCAACCGCCGCCTCGATGTCGCGGAAGGCCTGGTGCCAGGGCCGGTTGATGCGCACCAGCACGTCGGCGCCGCCCTTGCTGACCTCCTTCGCCGCCGCGTGCACGAGTGTGCGCGCCCGGTCCTTCTCGGCCTCCGGCACGCTGTCCTCGAGGTCGAGGATGATGGCGTCGGCGCCGCGGGTGTGCGCGGCGGCCACGAACTTCTCGCGCACCACCGGCACGAACAGCAAGGAGCGCCACGCGGGCAGGTCGGGTCGCATGTCGGCCATCACACAATCCTTTCGGAGCGAAGCGCGGCAAGCTCGGGGTCGCCGATACCCAGGCGCGCGAGCACCTCGCCCGTGTGCTCGCCGAGCTTGGGCGCGGGCCGCCGCAGCGCGCCGGGCGTCCCCGACAGTCGCGGAATGACGTTATGCACGGTGACGCTGCCGATCTCCTCGTCGGGCACGTCGACCACGATCTGCCGCGCCTGCACGTGCGGATCGGCGACGAACTGGTCGATGTCGTAGATCGGCGCCGCCGTCACCTCTGCTGCCTCGAAGAGCGCCAGGCATTCCTCGCAGTCGTGGCGGGCGATGAAGTCCACCACCGGCTGCTCGGCCTCCTCGGCGTGGGCGAGGCGCGCGCTGTTGTCGGCAAAGCGCGGGTCCTTGATCATCTCGGGCACGCCGACCGCGGCATAGAGGCGCTCGGCCATCGACTGCATGGAGGCCGAGATCGAGATCCAGCGGCCGTCGCGCGTCTTGTAGACGTTGCGCGGGCTGGTGATGTTCGACCGGCTGCCCTGGCGCTTCGGGATGATGCCCGCCGCCTTGTACATCGCCGCATCGGCACCGATTACCGAGTGGATCGGCTCCAGCAGCGACAGGTCGATGACCTGCCCCTTGCCGCCTTTGACCTCCACCTCGCGCAGCGCGACCATGGTGGCGGATGCTCCGTACAGGCCGGCCACCATGTCGGCGAGCGCGGTCGGCGGCAGCACCGGGGCGCGGTCGGGAAATCCGGTCTTGGCGGCATAGCCCGACATGCCCTCCACCAGCGTGCCGAAGCCGGGCTTCTGGGCATAAGGCCCCGTCTGTCCCCAGCCGGATACGCGCACGACGATCAGGCGCGGATTCTTGGCCTGCAGCACGTCCGGTCCCAGGCCCATCTTCTCCAGCGTGCCCGGACGATAGTTCTCGATCAGCACGTGCGCGCGCTCGACCAGCCCGAGCAGCAGCTCCTTGGCGCGCGGCTTGCGCAGATCCAGCGTCAGGCTCTTCTTGTTGCGCGCGTAGGCCTTCCAGAACAGCGAATGGCCCTCGACGCGCCAGTGGCGCAGCGGATCGCCCTTGCCGGGATCCTCGATCTTGATCACCTCGGCGCCGAAGTCGGCGAGCTGCAGGGAGAGCATGTTGCCCGCGACCAGGCGCGACAGATCGAGCACCATGATGCCATCGAGGGGGCAGGCGGCCTCCGGCCGGAACGGGGTCATCGGTTCTCCATCGCGAGGTACAGGCGGCCACGAAGCTAGCAGGAAACCGTGGGGATGAAGCACGTTGTGCTCGCGACAATGCGACCACCCTAGACCCATGCTCGCAACGTCAGTTCCGTACCTTCCACCCGGTCCGAGCTGCCTGCTCGGACTTGTTCCGAGGGTCGAAGGACGGCCCGCACATACCGCCTTGCCGTGGTTCGACAGGCTCACCACTGCGGTGGAGAACCGCCTCCGCGCACGCCGCCCTCGTCCTGAGCCAGTCGAAGGACGGCCACACCCGCACGCGGTTCGACAGGCTCACCACTGGGTTGGAGCGAGACAAGCGCGCGCCGGCGGGAGTTCGGCTGCTTGCTCTCCCATCGGCGCTTCGCTACCAATGGCGCAAAAGAAAAGCTGGCCCGATATCGAGGATCGCAAGCCGGCGCATTTCGTGGATTCTGGGAGGAAACCGGCGATGCGACTGAGCCTGACGTCGAGCGTGCTTGCGGCTGCCCTTCTGCTCGGGGGCGCGGCATCGGCGGCGGAAACGCCCAAGCGCGGCGGCACGCTCAACTTTGCCGTTGTGGCCGAGCCGCCGAACACCGACTGCCACGCCACCACGACGTTCGCCATGGTGCATCCGGTTGCGCCGCAATACTCCACGCTGCTGGCGTTCACGGGCTCCCACGACAACCTGAAGATCGAGGGCGACCTGGCGGAGTCCTGGGAGGTCTCCAAGGACGGCCTCACCTACACCTTCAAGCTGCGCAAGGGCGTCAAGTTCCACGACGGCTCCGACTTCACCGCCGAGGACATCAAGGCCACCTACGAGCGCATCATCAATCCGCCCGACGGGGTGATCTCCTCGCGCAAGGCGCAGCACCAGGACATCAAGTCGATCGAGACGCCCGACCCCCACACGGTGGTGTTCAAGCTCGGCCAGGTGAACATGTCCATGGACCTGCACTTCGCCTCGCCCTTCAATTGCGTCTACAGCGCCAGGAAGCTCAAGGAGAACCCCAGGTATCCCGAGACCGAGGTGATGGGCACCGGCGCCTTCAAGTTCGTCGAGTACGTGAAGGGCTCGCACTGGCGCGCCGTCCGCTTCGACCAGTATTTCCGCAAGGACCGGCCCTATCTCGACGGCTTCAAGATCTACTTCGTGCGCAGCAACACGGTGGTGAACGGCCTGCGCGGCGGCCAGTACGACGCGGAGTTCCGCGGCCGCACGCCGCAGGAGCGCGATCAGCTCGTCTCGGTCATGAAGGACCTGGTCACCGTGCAGGAGGGGCCCTGGACCACCAACATCCTCCTGACGTTCAACACCGAGCACAAGCCGCTCGACGATATTCGCGTGCGTCAGGCCCTGACGCTCGCCATCGACCGCTGGGGCGGATCGGACTCGCTCGGCAAGATCTCGCTGATCAAGGGCGTCGGGGGCGTGTTCCGGCCCGGCGCCCCGTGGGAGCTGCCGGTGAGCGAGCTGGAGAAGATTCCGGGCTTCTGGCGCGACATCGAGAAGTCCCGCGCGGAAGCGAGGCGCCTCCTCAAGGAGGCCGGCGTCACCAACCTCAAGCTCAAGTTCATCAACCGCACGATCGACCAGCCGTTCATCCCCGCCGGCATCTACGCCGTCGACCAGTGGCGGCGCATCGGCGTCGAGGCCGAGCACGTCCCCGTCGAGACCAAGCTGTGGTACGCGGCCATGGAGGGCGGCGAGTTCGACGTGGTGGTGCAGAACATCTCGGACTTCGCCGACGACCCGACTGCGCAGTTCAACACGCTGCTGAGCAAGCACACCTCGGGGATCGCCTACTCCCGCCACGGCGACACCAAGCTCGACGAGATGTTCAACCGCCAGTCGCAGATCGTCGACCGGGCCGAGCGGCTGAAGCTCGTCAACGACATGGAGCGCTACGCGCTGACACAGGCCTACAACATCCCGCTGCTCTGGTATCAGCGCATCGTCGTCAACCACAAGAAGGTCAAGGGCTGGTACGTGACGCCCAGCCACTTTACAGGCCAGAGCCTGGTCGACGTGTGGCTTGACGAATAGGCCGACTTGCCTCGTAGGTTGCGTCAACCCCGGCGAAGGCCGGGGGCAGACCCGACACCGTCACCGTGCATAGGCGTGTTGGGTCACCGCTGACGCTCGACCCAACCTACGGGTGATCATCGCCTCGCCGCCAATTCGAGAAGGGTTTGGATACATGAGACGCATCTTGCCGTGCCTGCTGCTGGCCGTGGCGATCATCGCCGGGGCACCGACGCCCCAGGCGCGCTCCCAGGAGATCAAGGAGATCACCCTGGCGCAGCAGTTCGGAGCCATCTTCATCCCGCTGATGGCGATGGAGAACCTGCAGCTGATCGAGAAGCAGGCGGCCGCGCAGGGCATCGGCGATCTCAAGGTCAACTGGGCCAAGATGGCTGGACCATCTGTCATGGTGGACGCGATCATCTCCGGCAACCTGCATTTCTCCGCCCAGGGCGTGCCGTCGCTCGCGTTGATGTGGGACCGCACCAAGGGCAGCGTCGGCGTCAAGGCGATATCGGCCATCACCAACACCGACATCTACCTCAACACGCGCAACCCCGGCATCAAGTCGATCCGCGACTTCACCGACAAGGATCGCATCGCCGTGCCTTCCGTGAAGGTCTCGACGCAGGCGCTGTTCCTGCAGATCGCCTCCGAGAAGGAGTGGGGGCCCGGCCAGCACGGCAAGCTCGATCACCTGACCGTCGGCCTCGCTCATCCCGACGCGTTGGCTGCCGTGCTCAATCCGATGGGTGAGATCACCACCCACTTCGCCACCTCGCCATTCCACGAGACCGAGATGAAGGCGGGCTTCAAGACCGTGACCAGCGGCTACGAGATCATGGGCGGGCCGGTGAGCAACCTCGTGTTCGTCACGACCGAGAAATTCCGCGCCGCCAATCCCAAGGTCTACGCCGTCGTCGTTGCGGCCATGGACGAGGCGATCGCCTGGACCAACGCCGACAAGCGCCGCGCCGCCAAGCTCTACATGGAGATGACCAAGGAGAAGAAGCTGAGCGAGGACGATGTCGTCGCACTCATCTCGATTCCGGGGTTCGACTTCACCAAGGAGCCGAAGAAGACCTTCAAGTTCGCCGAGTTCCTGCACCGCATCGGCTCGCTCAAGAGCAAGCCCGAGAGCTGGAAGGACCTCTACTTCGCCGAAGCCCACGGCCTGCCCGGCGACTAGGGCGTGAACCCATAAAACTGCGGCCCTCTTGGTCGCTTGTCACCGGGCCCCCGGTTCCGCGCTCACGTCTGCTCCCGGGCATAACGGAAGTGCAGTGCTCGGCCAGAGACTTACCGAGTTTGACCAAGGGTGACGAGAAGCGCGTCCAGTTGCTCGAACGTCTCGCTACACCCACCCGTACTCCCGGAGGCGATGGCAGCGTCGAGAGCTTCCTTCGAAGGTTTGCGGATGCCGTCCATGACGACGGCGCTGCGGCATACACCGACGGCCGGCGTACGCAAACGGCCAATGGACGAAATCGCGGGAGAGGGTACGCGTGAGGGTGCGGCGTTCGCTATGGGGATTGGGCAGCCGCGGATGCGACGCTCGAGTGGGCCGGACGCGATTGGCCGGGTCGCTGCTTGAAGCTCAACGACACAAACGGGAGCTTTGGCGCCCGCAGCCAGCGCCGATGCGTGAAGATTGATTTACGAGTGGTCGTGCAACTGCCGCGTGCGAGCGAGCAAGTTCGCGGCTGGTAGCGACCGAGTGGCGAGGAACAGCATTGCGGCGCGGTCGGCGATTGGTCTTGATCATGATGTGTCCAACCCGATGGCGAGGACGGGCGTGGCCGGTCGATAGCGTGGCGTACTACCACGCTCGAACGTCTCGATGATGATCATGCGACCGCCACAGCATGGGCAGCGATGTGAGTGCAGCAGATCATCGGGATTGGTGGACGCCGGCTCACTGTCGGCCGCCGTCATCTCCAACAGCTCGCGCGCCCACGTAATGTTGTCGGCACGCGCACCGTTGGCGAACAGCCCGTAGTGGCGAATGCGATGGAACCGCTTCGGCAGCACGTGCATCAGGAACCGGCGAATAAACTCGCCGACCGACAGCGTCATCACCTTGTAGCGGTCCGGGCCTTCGATGCGACAATCTTTGTAGTTGAATGTGACACCAGCGTCGTCCCACGCCACAGCTGACGATTGGACATCGCAATGCGGTGCGTGTAGCGCGACAGGTAGGCCAGCACCGGTTTGGGTCCGCCGAAGGGAGGCTTGGCATAAAGCCACCAGTCGACCTCCCGCAGCTGCGAAATCCAGGCGGCAAACGCCGTGAAGTCGGCGAGCGGGACGTGATCGGAGAAGAACTTCAGACGATTGGCCTTGTGGGCCGCGATCAGCATGTCCAGGAATAGCCGTCGAAACAATTCCGCCAACACCGGTACGGGCAAGAAGTATCCCGGCTTGCACGACACCCACTCGTGCCGTCGACCGAGATGCCGCCGCCGCGCACGATCATTTCTCGGGGATGACACGCCATGCCGCGCTCCAGGTTGCAGCACCGACGTGCTTCATCCAAGCCCGGTGTAGGGTCGGCCGCGATCGTTGAATGTCTCGGCACGGGCTGTGAATACGAAGTCGTCCGCACGTCCGACTGCTCCGGTACGCCGGGTCGGCGATGGCTCCGGGAGCGGTGAACACGATGTGGTAGTACGGCACGCTCAGCAGCTCGGCTTCACGATCCGCCAACCACGCCCTGGCCGCAGACCCCTGGCACTTTGGGCAGTGCCGGTTGCGGCAGAGGAGGCGATCAGCGGCGGGCTGTCGTCACATCGAACCATATGTGTTCAGGCTGTTTGGCACACCTTGATGGACGACATGCAAGGGGGGCCGAGCGCGCATGACCTGCGTTGGCCGGCCACGCGGATCCAGGCGCGGATCGACACACGTTCATCCTTCAACTGCAGACCGGAATAAAACGACGATGGCTCACCCGCAGATAGTCTCCTCCTGGCACTTCTGCGACATTGCGATCGGCCGCGCGGACGTCTGAACCTAGGGAAGGAGCGGATCCAACGATCCGGTCCGACGACGTTTGCTAACGCGTTGATCGAAGCAACCATTTTGTGAGTTCACGGACTAGACCACGTTGTCATCCCGGGAGTTCGTTCCCGGGACCCATCCATCTGCGCACGCCGGCGCCCTCGGCACGCTGGATCCCGACGACAAGCGCCGGGATGACAACGGTGTGATTTGGGGGTCGGCTACATCCTGGTCGTCGCCACTTTCTGTCGGCGATAGCGCCGTGAATTGCCGCATTTGCGCCGCCTACTCTGGCGAACAAACGGAGCGGGCGGGGTTCGGGCGCTATGCGATACTTTGCAAACGGCAGCCGTCTGCTTTTCCTCGGCGCACTCCCGGCTCTCATGCTGCTCGCGCCTGCCGGGGCAGCCGCGCAGCCGCGTGACTATCCCTGGCCGAGATCGACCCCGGCGTCGGATGTGCTGGCATCCCGCATCGCACCGCCGCCCGGCTTCGAGCGGGTCGGCGCCGAGCCCGGCAGCTTTGCCGCGTGGCTGCGAGGGCTGCCGCTAAAGGCGCCGGGCGCGCCGGTGCTGCTCCATACCGGAGCGCCGAAGGCCCGCCAGGACGTGCACGTCGCCGTCATCGACATCGACGTGGGAACGCGCGACCTGCAGCAGTGCGCGGACGCCGTCATGCGCCTGCGCGCCGAGTGGCTGTTCGCCGCCGGCCGGACCCGGGAGATCGCCTTCAACGACACCGGCGCGGCCAAGCCGATCGCCTTCGACGCGCTGGGCCGCCGGCGAGCGTCCGCGCATCTCGGGCCGCACGCTCGCCTGGTCGCGCAGCGCCGCTCCGGATGCCGGCTACGCCTCGTTCCGCCGCTACATGGACACGGTGTTCGCCTGGGCCGGCACCCATTCGCTCGAGCGCGAGCTGAAGCCCGCGGCGCTCGCCGGCATCGCGGCCGGCGACGTCTTCATCAAGGGAGGCTTCCCCGGGCATGCGGTGCTGGTTGCCGATGTCGTCGAGAACCGGGCGACCGGCGAGAAGCGCTTCCTGCTGCTGCAGAGCTACATGCCGGCGCAGGACATCCACGTGCTGAAGAACCCGGCCGGCGGCGGCTCGCCCGTGGTACCCGCTCGCCTTCGGCGACCGCCTCGTCACACCCGAATGGACCTTCCCCCACGACAGCCTGCGCCGCTGGCCGTGATGGCTCGCCGTCATGCCCGCGCACGCCGACATCCACGCAGCGTCGCTGCTCACGACGAGCAACCTATCTCCCGGAATCGATGCGCTTCAGCCGCAAGCGGGGCCGGCCGGTGTCGGTGGATGGCGGAGGAGGATGGGAGTTCGAACCCACCTGGGACCGTCTGACGGCCCCACCCGGATTTGAAGTCCGGTCGCCCCACCGGGAGCGGGACTCCTCCGTTTTCTGCCTGCGCCGCTTTGGGCGCAAAGAACTCGACGCGCGCCGGATTGATGCGGCGCAGGTCCTGGCGCCGGATCGTAAACCCGTGCCGGTCGAAAAACTCGAGAATCTGGATGGCCACCTTGCGGCCGTTGTCGAGCCGGTCGCGGAATTCCGCGGCGGTGAACTTGCCCGTCGGCGAGGAGGCCGCAACGTCGATGGCGATGCGCGCCATGTCCTCGACGACCGGACGGGTGAAGAAGTGGTCCTGCGCGATCTCCTCGACGTCGCCGCGCCGTGCCGCCATGTGCATCAGGCGGCGCACGAAGCCCTCGTCGAGCGCCATGGCCTTGGCGATGTCGCGCACGCGCGGCGGGCGATACGGCTCGCCGGCGAGGCGTGGCAGGACCAGCGCCCAGATCCGCTCCTCCTCGGCGGAGAACTTCACCTCGTGCTGCGGCCGGCGCACCCAGGTGCGGTCGAGCGCAACGTCGCCGGCCTCGGCGAGCTTGCGCAGCGCCGCCAGGAAAAGCGGACCGGGCAGCGGCAGCTTCTCGCCTCTGCGCAATTGCTCGATGCCGATGCCCGGGAGCTCGGGCCGCTCCTTGTGGAACCTATCGACGGCACGACCGATGGTTGTGCGCAGGTGCTCCCAGTAGGAGGGCAGCAGCGCCGCGCGACCGGACCCGAGCGGGAATGTGACCAGCGACAAGTCCGTGACCATCCGATCGACGGCTTGCGCGCCCAGCGCACGGTCGCGCGCGAAGGCGTCGACGTCGATCCACGCACCCGGTCTCGCCAGCAGCGCGGCGACCGCGCGCTCCGGTTCCCGCTCCGCCATGGCGGCGACCTGGGCGCGCCGCTCCGGCGTCCGGCGGCGTCGCTCCGGAGGGCGCACGTCGATCAGGACACCGCCGCCGACGGTGCGGCTGGACGAGGTATCGCGCACGACGAAGCGATCTCCGGCCGCAGCCGCGATCGGCCGCTCGAGCACCAGCTGCACGTACTCCGTCTCACCCGGGCTGATCGCCTGGTCGCGCAGCACGACGATTCGGCCCGGCACCTCGGCGGCCGCGTGGTGCACCTTCACCGGGAACCACTGCCCGATCGGCCTCGGCTCCGAGGCCAGCACGCGCAGGCTGGCATCGATGCGCGCGGTCGGGGCGTGCAGCGCCGGCTCGAGCACGACATCGCCGCGCCGCACGGCCTCCTTGCTGACGTGCGCGCCGCTCAGAACGAGCGCGCACCTCTGGCCCGCCTCGCCCTGGTCCACCGGCTTGTTCTGCGCATGGATCGAGCGCACGCGCGCCTCGAGCCCCGAGGGGCTCACCACGACGCGGTCGTCGGTACGGACCACGCCCGACAGGACCGTGCCGGTGACGGCGGTGCCGAGGCCGGCCAGGGTGAAGGAGCGGTCGACGGCCAGGCGGAAGCGGCCCTCGCGCGGGCGCGCCGTCTGCAGCGCCAGCGCGGCGTCGAGCCGGGCGGCCAGCGCGTCCAGCCCCGTTCCCGTGACGGCCGAGACCGGGACGATCTCGGAGCCCGCAAGGCCGGTGCCGGCCAGGGTCGCCTCGATGTCGCGCGTCACGGCGGCCAGGCGGTCCTGGCCGACGAGATCGCACTTGTTGAGCGCCACCACGCCCCGCTCGAGGCCGAGCAGATCCATGATGGCCAGATGCTCGCGCGTCTGCGGCATGACGCCGTCGTCGGCGGCGATCACCAGCACCACGAAGTCGATGCCGGTCGCGCCGGCCAGCATGTTGTGCACCAGGCCCTCGTGCCCCGGCACGTCGACGAAGCCGACGATGTCTCCGTTCGGGCGCGGCCAGTAGGCAAACCCCAGGTCGATCGAGATGCCGCGCGCCTTCTCCTCCTTGAGGCGATCGGTATCGACGCCGGTCAGCTTCCCTACCAGCGAGGTCTTGCCGTGATCGATGTGGCCGGCGGTGCCGACGATCATGGCGCCGCCTCCACGTCTCCGAGCGGCAGATAGGCGCGGCGCTCGGCTTCGCGGCGCTGCTCGGGCGTGCAGGCCTCGCGCACCGCATTGTAGAAGCGGTCGGCGAACTTGCTGCGGGCGATGCGGGCCCGCGTCAGCCACGCGAGCGCAATCACGGGATCGCGCGGCACGCCGGCGCCGAGGTGGTGCGCGGCGCCGAGCATCGCCTGCCCGTCGGCATCGTCGAGCGCGGCGGCCTTGCGCCACCACCGGGCCGCGACGTCGGCGTCGCGCTCGACGCCCAGCGCGTTGTGATACAGCAGGCCGAGCCGGGTCATGGACGCGGCAATCCCCTGCGCCGCGGCCTTCGCGGCCCACTCGCGCGCCGCCTGGTAGTCGGGCTTGCGATGGTCGCCGTCGGTCAGTATCCACGACAGCATGTCCTGCGCGTTCGGCTCGCCCTGCTTCGCGGCGCGGGCAGTACCACTCCTCGGCGATGGCGCGATCGGGCGCGCCGCCCTCGCCGTTGAAATGGAAGTCGCCGAGCAGGCGCTGGCCGAGCGGGTCGCCGGCCTTGGCCGAGAGCATCAGCCACTTCGAGGCCAGATCGGTGTCGCGCGGCACGCCCCAGCCGTTGACGAAGCAGCGGCCGATCTCGGCCTGGGCGCGCGCCACGCCGGCATGGCCGAGCTTCACCCAGATGCCGAGCGCCGCGTCGTAGTCGCCGCGGGCCGCGGCAGCAGCGGCCTCGGCCATGCTCTCGTCCGTCGGGACGGCGCCCGCCGCGGCGGCGGTCGCGGGTGCGGAGCTACGCCGGAACATGCGTCGCCTCCGAGGCGGCAAGACGCGCCGGCAGCTGCGCGAGCTGGGCCAGAAATTGGGCCTCGTCGTCGAGGCAGCGCAGATCCAGGATCAGCGCGCCGTCCTTGACGTGACCCAGCACCGGTACGGCCAGGCCGCGCAGCGCCGAGACCAGGGCCTCCAGCCGGCGGCCGGCGCCCTTGCGGTCCACGGGTGCGATGGCGATGCCGGCGCTCGGCAAAGTCTCGAGCGGCAGCGCGCCAGAGCCGACCTGGCTGGTGCAATCGGCGACGTCGACGCCATAGGCGTCACCCACCGCGTCAGCGATCGGCTGGCGCAGGCGCGACGCGGCCTCCGCCATCTCGGCCTGCGGACGCGCGAAGTATCGGATCGTCGGCAGCGTCTGCGCCAGCCGATCGGGATCGCGGTAGAGCTTGAGGATGGCTTCCAGCGCCGCCAGCCTGATCTTGTCGAGGCGCAGCGCGCGCTTCATGGGGTTCTTGGCCACGCGCTGAACGAGGTCCTTGCGGCCGGCGACGATGCCGGCCTGCGGCCCTCCCAGCAGCTTGTCGCCGGAGAAGGTGACGAGGTCGGCGCCTTCGGCAAGCGATTCCCGCACCGTGGGCTCCGGCACGAGGCCGAAGCGCGCGAGGTCGACCAAGGCGCCCGAGCCCAGGTCGTGCACGAACGGCACCTTGTGCGAGCGCGCCAGCGCCGACAGCTCCGTCGCGGACACGGATTTCGTGAACCCCTGGATCAGATAGTTGGAGGTGTGCGCCTTGAGGATGAGGCCGGTGCCCTCTCCCACCGCGCCCTCGTAGTCCTTCAGATGCGTGCGGTTGGTGGTGCCGACCTCGACGAGGCGCGCACCGGCGCGCGCCATGATATCGGGCAGCCGGAACGAGCCGCCGATCTCGATCAGCTCGCCGCGCGAGACGACGGCATCCCTGCCGGCGCCGAAGGTGTTGAGCACCAGCAGCACGGCGGCGGCATTGTTGTTGACGACGCAGGCGTCCTCCGCTCCGGTCAGCTCGCGGATCAGGCCGCGGACGTGGTCGTCGCGCTCGCCGCGGGCGCCGCCGCCGAGGTCGAACTCCAGGGCCACGGCGGAGCGCATGGCATCGGCAGCCGCCGCGATCGCGCTCTCCGGCAGCACGGCCCGACCGAGATTGGTGTGCAGCACCGTGCCTGTCAGGTTGAACACGCGGCGCAGGCTCGGCGCATCCTCGCGCTCCAGCAGGCGTGCGGCTTCGGCCGCGATGGCAACCGCATCCGCGCCGGCGGCCGCCTCTTCGCCGCGCGCGATCTCGCGCAGCGCGGACAGCGTCCGCCGGATCGCATTGACCGTGGCCTTGTGCCCGTAGCGCGCGCTCGCGGCGGCACCGGCGTCGGTGCGCAGCACCTGGTCGACGGAGGGCAGCCTGGCCTGGCCGATGGGACGCGATTGGCTCATGATCCGCCGGCCATGGTCAGTAGCCCATCAGGAACGGGTTGCGGCCGCCGCGCTTCCAGCCCTCCTCGGCCATCAGCATGTCGAGGCCCAGCGTGGCCACGTCGTCGGCGAGCGGATCGAGCGCGGCATCGTTGACCTGATACAGGATCTTCACGTAGGCGCGGCAGCTGTCGCAGGTCTCGGCCTTCACGGTATCGGGCTTGCCCTCGATGCTGTGATAGCTGATGCCTCCGGTGGCGCTGCAGAGCACGCACTTGACGCGCACCACGTTCCACATCGTGCCGCACAACGAGCAGCTGCAGAAGCGCGTGTTGTGCGCCTTGGGCCAGCCGACGACGGAGCTCACCATCGGCGCGCTGCCGCAGACCGGACAGACGCCGTCCGCGATCGGCTTCAGATCGTCGGCGACCAGCATCGCCGCCAGCCGCGCGAAATGGACCTGCAGGCCGGCAGCGACAAGCACCCGTTGCGCGAGCCCGCCCGTCGGCCCGTCGGTCGGCACCTCGTCCTCGAGCGCTGCCGCGATCATGCCGCGCCGAACGTCGGGGGATGCAACGCGTACCGCCTGGATGGCGGCCGCCGTCTCGGCCGGCACACGCGCCTCCGCAAGCCGCGAAAGGATGTGGTCGATGGTCATCTGCACCACATCGTCCGGCTCGAATGCGGCACGCGAGATCGGCGGCATGCCGTGCTCGAGCGCCTGCCCGATGCGCTCGAACGACGGCAGCGCCGCGTGCGGCAGGTCCTGCGCGACCTCGTGCTGGGCGCGCGTCAATTCACGCAAGAAATCCAGATAGGGGGCGAGCTCATGCCCGGGCGCCAGGGCGGCCAGCCGCTCGGAGCGGGCGAGGAACAGCGAGGACGGATCGGGGAGGACCGCGAAAGGCGGCTTCGCTTCCTCGCCGATATTCATGATGCCCAGCTTGGGCGCGCCGACTTCTGACACGAGCACCTCGAACCGAGGATCGAACTCTGCGACTGCTGCGCGATTCCCGCAGCTTCAGGCGGCTTCTTTCTCGATCTCGCCCTTGTCCACTTCCTTGCGCAGCCACTTGCGGTGGTGCCGCCAGCCCCAGCCGCCGGTCACCGTGCCGCGGGTCATGGCGCGAGATGGTGCCACGCACCCAGATCGCCGCATACACGTGGATGATCCAGATGGTGATTGCAAGCACCGCCGCGCTGGCATGGATAAGGGCCGCCCACCGTTTCTGCTCGATCGTCGCCTGGAAGCCCAGCAGGTTCTCGAAATAGCCGAGCCCCGCCTCCCACAGGCCCACGCCGGTCACGAACAGCACGCCCACCAGCACGAACTGCGACCAGAACACGAATTTCTGGCCGGCGTTGTACTTGCCGATCTCGGGCAGGTAGTCCTCGTCGTTCGCCTTCAGCACGTGGCGAATCCGGGCCAGCCAGACGAAGTCGGTGAACTCGGGCAGGTTCTGCCAGAAGAAGCGCAGGAACAGGCCGGCGAATGCCACGACGAGCACCAGGCCGATCCAGGGATGAAGCCACCGCACCGTCGCCCCGCCGCCGAACAGCGCGCTCAGCGGGTAGAGGCTCGGCACGAACAGCGACAGGCCGCTCACCAGGAGCAGCACGAAGCTGATCGCCACGATCCAGTGGTTGATGCGCGCGCTGCCCGAGTAGCGGCGCACGCGAATGTGCTCGCCGCGCTCTTTGCCCTGGCTAGTCACGTTTCGCCTCCGCCAGCTCGTCCGCCTTCTCCTCGTCTTCCTCGGAGACGCGGTTTGGTCCCTGCAGCAGATGGTGGATCAGGCCCGCCGCAGCCGTGAGCCCGATCACCGCCAGGCCGGCGTATTTGCTCACGCCCTTCCAGACCTCGACGATCGGGCTGATCCTCGGGTTGTCGGGAAGCCCGGCGTAGAGATGCGGCTGGTCCGCGTGATGCAGCACGTACATGACGTGCGTGCCGCTCACGCCCGGCGGATTGTAGAGACCCGCCTGGTCGAACCCGCGCGATTTGAGGTCCGTGATCCGCTTCTGCGAAAGGGTGACCATCTCCTCCTTGGTGCCGAACGAGATGCAGTGCGTCGGGCACGCCTTGGCGCAGGCCGGCTGCTGGCCCACCGCCACCCGGTCCGAGCACAGCGTGCACTTGTAGGCCTTGTGATCGACCTGGGAGATGCGCGGGATGTTGAACGGGCATCCCTTCACGCAGTAGCCGCAGCCGATGCAGTTCTCGTGCACGAAGTCGACGATGCCGTTGGCGTACTGCACGATCGCGCCGGGGGCCGGACACGCCTTGAGGCAGCCCGGGTCCTCGCAATGCATGCAGCCGTCCTTGCGGATCAGCCACTCGAGGTTGCCGGACTTGGGGTTCTCCCACTCCGTGAACCGCATGAGCGTGAACATGTTCGGCGTCAGGTCGTGAGGGTTGTCGTAGACCCCGACGTTGACGCCGACCGCCTCGCGCATGTCGTTCCATTCCAGGCACGCCGACTGGCAGGCCTTGCAGCCGATGCACTTCGACGTGTCGATCAGCTTCACCACCTCCACACCCCGGCTGGGCTGTGGCGTGGCCGTCACCGAGGCCGAGCGGCGGATGACGTCAAACGGCTGAAACGTTGCCATGGTTGCGCCCTCCCTATGCCACCGGACCGGTGATCGGCTCGATGTCCACCAGGAACGCCTTGTATTCGGGCGTCTCGATGTTGGCATCGCCGACGTAAGGCGTCAGCGAGTTCGGACCGAAGCCCTTGCGCGCCGCACCGGTGAAGCCCCAGTGGAGGGGAATGCCGACCACGTGCACGGTCTTGCCGTCGATCAGCATCGGCTTGATGCGCTTGGTGACGACCGCCTTGGCCTTGACCGACCCGCGCTTCGACCACACCCGCACCCAGCCGCCTTTCTTGATGCCTTTCTCCTTCGCCAGCTGCTCCGAGATCTCGACGAAGAACTCGGGCTGAAGCACCGCGTTGATCTGCACGTGCTTGGTCCAGAAGTGGAAGTGCTCCGTCAGGCGGTAGCTCGTCGCCGCGTAGGGGAACTCCTTCGCGTCGCCGAACACCTCCATGTCGCCCTTGAACACGCGCGCCGCCGGGTTGCCCCGGATCTTCGGCCACAGCACGTTGGCGACCGGGCTCTCGAACGGCTCGTAGTGCACCGGGAACGGCCCGTCCTTCATCATGCCGCGAACCCACAGGCGCGCGGTCCCCTCGGGGTTCATGATGAAGGGCTGCACGACGTCCGGCTTCGCGGTCGGCGCGATGTCGGGCACGTCGTAGCCGGCCCACTTGGACCCGTCCCATTCGATCAGCTTGCGTTTGGGATCCCAGGCCTTGCCCTGCATGTCCGCCGAGGCGCGGTTATAGAGGATGCGCCGGTTGGCGGGCCACGAGAACGCCCACTTCGAATACGCCCCGGTTTCGTCCGGATCGCTCGTGTCGCGGCGCGCCATGTTGTTGCCGGCCTCGGTGAAGGAGCCGGCATAGATCCAGCAGCCGCAAGCCGTCGAGCCGTCATCGCGGAGGACCGCGAAGCTCGGCACCTGCTTGCCTTTTTGCAGGATCAGCTTGGTTGCGTCCGCCGGATCGGGCACGTCGGCAACGACATAGCCGTTGAACTCCTTGGCGATCTCGGTCGGTTGCGGGTCATCCGCATCCTTGTAGGGCCAGTGCAGATTGAGGATCGGATCGGGGAACGCCCCGCCTTCCTTCTGGTAGAGCGCCTTCATCCGCTTGTAGAGCTGGCTCATGATCCAGACGTCGGACTTGGCCTCGCCCGGAGGTGTCCCTCCGGCCCAATGCCATTGCAGCCAGCGCCCGGAGTTGACGAGCGAGCCCTCGTCCTCGGCAAAGCAGGTGCTCGGCAGCTCGAAGACCGTGGTCTTGATCTCCGCCGGATTGGCCACGTTGTGCTCGCCGTGGTCCTCCCAGAACCTGGCCGTCTCCGTCTGCAGCGGATCCATGCTGACCAGGAACTTGAGCTTCGACAGCGCCGCCTGGATCTTCCCGCGATTGGGGAAGGACAGCAGCGGGTTGAAGCCCTGGCAGATGTAGCCGTTCACCTTGCCCTGGTGCATCAGCTCGAACGCGCGCAGCACGTCGTAGGCGGGCACGTCGAGCTTGGGCAGGTAGTGATAGGCCCAGTCGTTCTCCGCCGTCGCCGCCGGCCCGTACATGGACTTGGCGAAGCTGACGAAGAACTTCTTGTAGTTCTGCCAGTAGCTCATCTGGCCGGGCCGTTCCGGCTTGAAGCCGCGCTTGCCGATGTAGGAGGCGAAGTCCGGCTCCTGGTCCGTGGCCAGCGTGAGATAGCCCGGGATCAGGTTCGACATGAGCCCGAGGTCGGTCAGCCCCTGGATGTTGGAGTGCCCGCGCAACGCGTTCATGCCGCCGCCACGCACGCCGATGTTGCCCAGGATGAGCTGCAGCATCGCCATGCAGCGGATGTTCTGCGAGCCCTTCGAGTGCTGGGTCCAGCCGAGCGCGTACATCGACGTCATGAACTTGTCGCGCGCCGACGTCTCGGAGATCATCCTGGCGACCGTCAGGAACTTGTCCTTCGGGGTACCGCAGATGCGCTCGACCGTCTCGGGCGTGTAGACCTTGACGTGCTCCTTCAGCAGGTTCCAGACGCAGCGCGGATCCTGCAGCGTGTCGTCGGTCTTGACGAAGCCGTCCTCGGTCATCTCGTAGTTCCAAGTCGACCTGTCGTAGTCGCGCTTGGATTCGTCGTAGCCGACGAACAGACCGTCCTCGAAGCCGTAGCCGGCCTTCACGATGTAGGGCGCGTTGGTGAAGTTCTTCGTGTACTCCCACTGCACCTTGTCGTTCTGGATGCAGTAGTTGATCACGCCCAGCAGGAAGGCGATGTCGGTGCCCTGGCGGATCGGCGCGTAGAGATCCGCGACCGAGGCCGACCGCGTGAAGCGCGGATCGACCACGATCAGCTTGGCGCCGCGGTTAGCCTTGGCTTCCGTCACCCATTTGAAGCCGCACGGGTGCGCCTCGGCGGCGTTGCCGCCCATGATCACGACGAGATCGGTGTTCTTGATATCGGTCCAGGAGTTGGTCATCGCTCCACGGCCAAACGTCGGGCCCAAACTGGACACCGTCGGGCCGTGTCAGACACGCGCCTGGTTGTCGAACACCAGCATGCCGGAGCTTCTGACCACCTTGTAGGTCAGGAACGCCGTCTCATTGGTTGTTGCGGACGCGGCGAGGAAGCCGGTGCTCGTCCAGCGGTTGACCGTGACGCCGTCCTTGTTGGTCGCCACGAAGTTCGCGTCGCGGTCGTCCTTCATCAGCCGGGCGATGCGGTCGAGCGCGTCGTCCCAGGTGATGCGCTTCCACTCCTTGCTGCCGGGCTCGCGAACCTGAGGATATTTCGTCCGCGTCTCCGACTTGACGAAGTCGAGGAGCGCCGCGCCCTTCGGGCACAGCGTGCCCCGATTGGTCGGGTGATCGGCATCCCCCTCGATGTGATAGATCTCCGCCTTCTCGCCCTTCTTCACATCGCCGCGGCTGTACATGATGATGCCGCAGGCAACCGAGCAATAGGTGCAGGTGTTGCGCGTCTCGGTCGCCTTCGCGAGCTTGAACGGCCTGACATGGGCGGCGACTTGCGCCTCCGCCTCGCCAAAGCCGAACGCCGCAATGGCCGACCCCGCCGCACCGGCCCCTGCCAGCTTCATAAAGTGCCGGCGAGAGACTTCGATGTTCATGGGATGGCTACCTCCTCCTCGACTGCCCCGTCCGAACGTTCGAACATTCGGTTACGCAGCATTTGACAGATTATTACACCTGGCATACCAGGTCAATTTGCGCTGCAAAAACAGGCACAAATTCCGATATCTGTTCTAATTCAAAGACTTTCGCCGGCTGAGCGTGCCCTGCAGCAAGGGATCATTAACAAGAGATATCCCGGCCACGAGCGGAATCACGGACCCCGCAGCATGAACCCAGCGGGCCAGCGTGCCGAGCTGAGGATGGTCGCGAGGAACCCCGACGGCGCACGAGGGGTTGTCCCGATATCACAGGGAGCCCCACCCCCATGCACAATCGGTATTTGCCCATTCTCGCCCTGGGCATCCTCTTAGCGGCGTCGCCGAGGGTGGTTGCACAACCCGCGTCCGAGCCGAAGACGGACTGTCAGAAGGCGGCCCCGGCGCCAAGCGCGACCGCCCCCGAGACGGGTCCCTCGTCCGGCACGGCTCCCGGCAACGCCGGATCGACGGGATGGTCGGGCGGCGCCGGCGGCTCGCACATGGGGACATCCCCGTCCGGCCCGACGAAAGGTTCCGAGCAGGATCACCCCGCGACCGCCAAGGGCCTCGACCCCACCAAGCCGGCAGCGGGCAGCAAGGCCGCGCCCTGTTAGAGTGCCCGATGCGCTGCCAGCGAAGCCAGCGCCACTCCGATTGACGCGCCGAGGCAGCCCCTGTTAAGCCTGCGGCTCGATGCGCGACCGCGGCGCTCCCGAGGCTCGGGGCACGACACGACAGATGCGATGCCGGCTGGCCGGGGCAATCGGCCTGGCGGCGCTGTTGCTGGTGGCGCTGGCGCCCTCTCCTTTCTCTCCCAACCAAGACAGCGCACGCGCGGGTGACTCCGCGGATACCGGACCGCGTCAGTTGCGGCTCGCCTCGGGAGAGACCCGGCCCAGCTTCGCGCTCCCTGACCTCGATGGCGCCCGGCACGAACTCGATCCGCAGGACGGCCGGATCGTGCTGGTTCATTTCTTCGCCACCTGGTGCGAGCCGTGTCGCGAGGAGCTGTCGTCGCTCTCGCACCTCCTCGACCGGCAGGGTCGGGTACCGATCTCGATCGTGGCCGTGAACGTCGCCGAGGTGCCGGCGCGCGTGCGGCGTTTCCTCGAGACGGCGCCGGTCCGTTTCCCTGTGCTGCTCGATGCCGACCGCGCCGTGACGAAGGCGTGGGGCGTCAGCATCCTGCCGACCACCTTCGTGCTCGACCGTTCGCTCGCCGCCCGACTCTTCGTCGAGGGCGACATCGACTGGACCCGCGCCGACGTGCAGGCCTCACTCGAACAGGTCGGCAATGTCGAGCGGAAATGAATTCGGACAACCGTCAACAAGGAGGAAGCAACATGACCGTTAGCAGACGTGAGGTCTTGAGGACCGGTGCGGCAGTCGCGGCGGCGACCATGCTGCCTCGCGCGGCGTTCGCGCAGGGGACCTTTGCCCCCACGCCCGGGGCGTGGCGCAGCTTCCAGACGGTGACGCGGCTGGAGATCGGCAAGGCCGCCGGCCAGGTGCAGGCGTGGGTGCCTCTGCCGGCCTTCAGCGAGCCGGAGTGGTTCCGCCCGGCCGGTAGCACCTGGACGACCAACGCCAAGCTCGCCGAGATCAAGCGCGACGCCAAATACGGCGCCGAGTTCCTGCACGTCGCCTGGTCCGACGACGAGAAGGCGCCGCTGGTGGAAGTGACGAGCAAGTTCTCCACGCGTGACCGGGCGATCGACCTCACCATACCCGGCAGCCCGATCTCCCTGAACGCGGACGATCACAAGCGCTACACCGTCCGCGACCGACCTGATCCCGACCGACGGCATCGTCAAGCAGACCTCCGACAAGATCGTCGCCGGTGCCACCAGCGACCTCGACAAGGCGCGGCGCCTCTACGAGTGGGTGGTGGAGAACACCTTCCGCGATCCCAAGACACGCGGCTGCGGCGTCGGCGACATCGCCTCGATGCTCAAGAGCGGCAACCTCTCCGGCAAGTGCGCCGACCTCAACGCGCTCTATGTCGGCCTGGCGCGCGCCGCCGGCCTGCCCGCCCGCGACGTTTACGGATTGCGCGTGGCGCCGTCCAAGTTCGGCTACAAGAGCCTCGGCGCCGGCTCGGAGGTCGTCACCAAGGCGCAGCATTGCCGGGCCGAGGTCTATCTCAGCGGCTTCGGCTGGGTGCCGGTCGATCCGGCCGACGTGCGCAAGGTCGTGCTCGAGGAGCCGCCCGGCAACCTGCCCGTAGCCGACGCCAAGGTGGCAGACGCGCGCAAGGCGCTGTTCGGCGCGTGGGAGATGAACTGGCTCGCCTACAACGTCGCCCACGACATCGCGCTGCCGGGCGCCAAGGGGCCCAAGGTCGAGTTCCTGATGTACCCGCAGGCCGAGACGGCCGCCGGCCGGCTGGACTGCCTCGATCCGGATACCTTCACCTACAAGATCACCTCGAAAGAGCTGACCTCCTGATACGGGAGCCGGCAATCGGCGCGGGCGCTGCCAATCCGATGCGCCCGCGCGAGCCTGAGCGGACAGCGCCGTGAGCCCGATCTATCTCGACTACAACGCGACGACGCCGGTCGACGCCGCCGTGCTCGAAGCCATGCTGCCGTTCCTGCGCGGCGAGTTCGGCAACCCGTCGTCGGCCTATGCGCTCGGTCGGCGCGCGCACGAGGCCGTCGAGCGCGCGCGCGCGGAAGTCGCAGGCCTGATCGGCGCGGCGGCGGAGGAGATCGTCTTCACGGGCGGCGCGACGGAGGCGACCAACCTGGGCATGCGGGGCGCCGTGGCGGCGGCAGTCGGACGCAACGCCGTCGTGACCACCAACATCGAGCATCCGGCGACAGAGGCGTGCTGCGACCTCCTGCAGCGCACCGGCCATGTCGTGCGTCGCGTCGTTGCCGAGAGCAACGGCATCGTCTCGGCCGAGCACATGGCCGCCGCGATCGACGACCAGGTGGCGCTCGTCACCCTCATCCATGCCCAGAACGAGATCGGCACCCTGCAGCCGGTGGGCGAGATTGCCCGCGCCGCCAGGGCGCGGGGTGCGCTGATGCACGCGGACGCCGCGCAATCCGTCGGCAAGATTGCCGTCGACGTGGAGAAGCTCGGCGTCGATCTGCTGACGATCGCCGGCCACAAGTTGTACGCGCCCAAGGGCATCGGCGCGCTCTACGTGCGCAGGGGCGTGAAACTGCCGCCGCTGGTCGTCGGAGCCGGCCAGGAGCACGGTTTGCGCCCCGGCACCGAGAACGTCGCTTTCATCGTCGGGCTCGGCGCCGCCTGCGCAATTGCCGCCCGGGTGTCGGAGGCCTCGCGCAAGAGCATGTCCGACCTCTCCGCGCAGCTTCTGTCCGCGCTCTTGGCCGGGGTGCCGGGCCTCATGATCGTCGGAGATCCCGTCAGGCGCCTGCCCAACACGCTGAACGTGCTGTTTCCCGACGCCTCCGGACGTCGTATCCTCGAAGCCTGCCCGGACGTGCTCGCCTCCACCGGCTCGGCCTGTCACGCCGACAGCGAGGAGCCCTCCGCCATTCTCACGGCGCTCGGCATACCCCGCGACAAGGCGCTGGGCGCGATCCGCCTGTCGCTCGGCCGCGCAACGAGCCGAGAGGACGTCGAGCGGGCCGCATCGGAACTTGCAATCGCGTGGCGTGCCGTGCGGATGGCGCGCGAAACTGCACCTGCATCCGCGCATGGAGACAGCACATGAACGCTCCCCTGGTCCGCCTCACCAGTCTCGCGCACGGCGGCGGCTGCGGCTGCAAGCTCGCCCCCTCGGTGCTGCAGCAGCTGCTGGCCGATCAGCCGGCAGTCGCGCCGTTCAAGCAGCTCCTCGTCGGCACCGAGACCGCCGACGACGCCGCGGTGTGGCAGCTCGACGAGAGCACCTGCATCATCGCCACCACCGACTTCTTCATGCCGATGGTCGACGATCCCCACGATTTCGGCCGCATCGCCGCCACCAACGCCATCTCCGACGTCTACGCCATGGGCGGCAAGCCGATCCTGGCGCTGGCGATCCTCGGCATGCCCGTCGACAAGATCCCGGCCGAGATGGTGCGCGAGATCCTCAAGGGCGGCGCGGCGGTGTGCGCGTCGGCGGGCATTCCGGTCGCCGGCGGACATTCCATCGACTGTCCCGAGCCGGTGTACGGGCTCGCCGTGATCGGCACCTGCCGGCCCGAGCACGTGCGCCGCAATGCCGATGCCAAGGCCGGCGATGCCCTGATCCTCACCAAACCGATCGGCGTCGGCATCTACTCCGCGGCCATCAAGAAGGGAGCACTGCCGCCCGCCGGCTATACCGAGATGATCGCCACCACGACGCTGCTCAACCGGGTCGGCACGCAGCTGGCGCAAGATGCGGACGTGCACGCCATCACCGATGTCACGGGTTTCGGCCTGCTCGGCCACGCGCTCGAGATGGCTCGCGGCTCCAAGCTCGCCATCACGCTGCAGGCCGCCGCCGTGCCCCTGCTGACGCAGGCGGCGTCGCTGGCCCGGGAAGGCTTCGTCACCGGCGCGTCGCATCGCAACTGGTCGAGCTACGGCGCGTCCGTCCGCCTGCCGAAGGATTGCCCCGATTGGCGCCGGCACCTGCTGACCGATCCGCAGACGTCCGGCGGCCTGCTGGTCGCCTGCGCGCAGAAGCGCGCCGCCGACATCCTCCGGTCGATCCGCGATGCCGGCTACCCGGCCGCCCAAGTCGTCGGCCACGCCGAAGCCGGCGACGCGGCGGTGATCGTACGCGACTGATGCCGATTTGCGCTGCCGTACGCGCTCCGCGATGACGGCAGGGAGCTTGAGGGCGCCCGTCGCGATTCCATCCAAGATCAGGGAGACGCCGGAGCGTGGGGCCTCGGCGAACGGCTCAGCCGGCGCCGGGCGCGGCGCGGTCGAAGCCGACGTAGACCTCGAACTCGGCGGGCCTGGAGCCCTCCGGCACCTTGAAGGTGATGGTGCGCACGAACGAGAAGTAGCCGATGGGCTTCTCGAGCGCGACGTCCACGTCGACCGACACCTTGTCGGTCACCACCTTCTCGCGCTTGGCGTCGGTGACGAACACGTTGAGCGGCAGGGTGACGCGGCCGTTGCGGCCCTTGGGCCCCAGCAGGACGCGGCCGGAGAAGCCGTACTTGACCGTGATGCGGCCGGGCTCCATCTGGCATTCGCGCGCGGTCTTGGTGATCTCGCCGCGGTGCATCACCGCGAGCCCGTCGCCCACCTTGCCCGGCTCGTAGATGGTCACGTAGCCCTCGCGCGACCACACCTGGAAGCGGGGGCAGCCATGCGCCACGTCCAGGCCGATGCTACCGGTGGTGCCGGCGTCGGTCTTGGCGGCGGCCAGCAAGCCGTCCTCGCTGACGGTGCCGACCTCGGTCTTTGCCTTCTCGCCGCCGCCGAACCAGCCGCTGCCGATACCCGACGTCATCGACGACATGCTGCAGCCGCCAACCGCGCCCGACAGCGCAGCCGCGAGGGCGCACCCCGTAATGCCGAGTATTGTTCTACGTGCCGATTGCGTCACGACGCCCTTGTCCGAACACTTGCCCGGTCTCTCGTGGACCGTTATTCCCTACGCCATCGAGCCTTGTCGGCGCCAACTGGCCACTGTCCGGCGAATCGAACTCTAGCATCCGCGAAGCTCGGCGGCCAAGACACGCACGGCGAACCTAAAGCGAACACGCGAGCGCCACCCCAGTCCATGGCCGACCCAGATCCTCCCAGTGCACCGCCGCGGCCCGCCCTGCAGATCCTGCTGACGGCTCCGCGCGGCTTCTGCGCCGGTGTCGACCGGGCGATCAAGATCGTCGAGATGGCGTTGCAAAAATTCGGGGCACCCGTCTACGTGCGCCACGAGATCGTCCACAACCGCCACGTGGTGGACACACTCAGGGGCAAAGGCGCCATTTTTGTGGAGGAGCTGGACGAGATACCCGAAACCGGCGCCCCCGTGATCTTTTCGGCACATGGCGTGCCGAAGTCGGTGCCGGCTGACGCCAAGGCGCGCCGGATGTTCTACCTCGACGCCACCTGTCCGCTCGTCTCCAAGGTGCACGCCGAGGCCCGCGATCATCACGAGAACGGGCTGGAGATCGTCCTGATCGGCCACGCCGGCCACCCCGAGGTGGTGGGAACGCTGGGCCAGCTGCCGCCGGGAGCCGCGGCCCTGATCGAGACCAGCGAGGATGCCGCCCGGTTTGTCCCGCGCGACCCCAGGCGGCTCGCCTACATCACCCAGACCACCCTTTCGGTCGACGACACGGCTGCCATCGTCACCATCCTGAAAGCGCGCTTCCCCGACATCGTCGGGCCCCGCAAGGAAGACATCTGCTACGCCACCACCAACCGCCAGGAGGCCGTGAAGGCGATCGCGGCGCGCTGCGACAGGGTGATCGTGGTCGGCGCCCCCAACAGCTCCAACTCGCTGCGGCTGGTCGAAGTGGCCGAGCGCGCCGGCTGCCCGAAGGCCCTCCTGGTGCAGCAGGCATCCGAGATCCCGTGGGAGCAGTTCGAGGGCATCGCCACGCTCGGCATCACGGCCGGCGCCTCGGCACCCGAGCTGCTGGTCAGCCAGATCATCGACGCCTTCCGCACCCGCTTCGACGTCACGGTCGAGAGCGTGGTCACCCGGCAGGAACGGATCGCCTTCAACCTGCCGCGCGAGCTGCGCGAGGCGGGCTAACCAACCCCTCATCCTGGGTCAGCGCATGGCGGTCTACACCGAGGTTTCCGACGACGAGCTGGCCGCGTTCATCGCCAGCTACGATGTGGGCGCGTTGCTCTCCTACAAGGGCATCGCCGAGGGCGTCGAGAACACCAACTATCTCGTGCACACCGAGAAGGGGCCCTTCTTCCTGACGCTGTACGAGAAGCGCGTGGCGCCGCGCGACCTGCCGTTCTTCCTCGGCCTGATGGAGCACCTGGCCAAGGCCGGCCTCAACTGCCCCACGCCCGTCCACGATGCCCAGGGCCGCATGCTGCGCACGCTTGCCGGAAAGCCCGCCGCGCTCGTCACCTTCCTCGAGGGCGTGTGGATACGCCGGCCGCAGCCGCGCCACTGCGGCGCGCTGGGACAGGCGATGGCCTCGCTGCATCTGGCGGGACAGAGCTTCGCTCTGAGCCGCGGCAACGGGCTGGGCGTCTCCGACTGGCGGCCGCTCTACCAGCGCTTCCAGCCCCGCGCCGACGAGATCGCGCCGGGGCTCGCCGCCATCATCGAGCAGGAGCTCGACCACCTGGAGGCCAACTGGCCGGTCGACCTGCCGCAGGGCATCATCCACGCCGACCTGTTTCCCGACAACGCCTTCTTCCTCGGCGACCAGCTCTCCGGGCTGATCGACTTCTACTTCGCCTGCAACGATGCGCTGGCCTACGACGTCGCCATCGCCCTCAACGCCTGGTGCTTCGAGAGCGACCACGCCTTCAACATGACCAAGGGACAGGCGCTGCTCAAGGGCTACCAGAGCGCGCGCGTCCTCGAGCCGGCCGAGCGCGAGGCCCTGCCGCTGCTGGCGCGCGGGGCCGCGCTGCGCTTCCTGCTCACGCGCGCCTACGACTGGCTGCACACCGATGCGGATGCCCTCGTCAGCCGCAAGGACCCGCAGGAATACCTGCGCCGGCTGAAGTTCCACCGCAGCGTCCGCTCGGCCAGCGAGTACGGGTTGGAAGGCACGCCATGACGCAGTCCGAGGCGGCGGCCAAGCCTCACGTCGTCGTCTACACCGATGGCGGCTGCGCGCCGAACCCCGGCCCCGGCGGCTGGGGCGCGATCCTGATCTCGGGCAGGCACCGCAAGGAGCTCTGCGGCGGCGAGCCCGACACCACCAACAACCGCATGGAGCTGACGGCCGCGATCGCCGCGCTCGAAGCCCTGAAGAAGCACTCGCGCGTGGAGCTGCACACCGACTCCCAATACGTCCACAAAGGCATCGAGTCCTACATCCACGGCTGGAAGCGGAACGGCTGGAAGACCGCGGACAAGAAGCCGGTGAAGAACGTGGACCTGTGGCAGCGGCTCGACGCCGCGCGCGAGCGCCACGAGGTCCACTGGCGCTGGGTCAAAGGCCACGCCGGCCACACCGAAAACGAGCGCGCCGACGAACTGGCCCGCGAGGGCAGGAAGCGAGGGCGAGTAGGGAGTAACTAAGCGATAGCGAGAGCGAATAGCGAATAGCGAGTAGAAAATTCTTCAATTCCCTATTCTATTCGACCGGCGGCAGATCCTCGTCTTCGGTCTTCTTCTCTATGCCTTGTGCGGACTTACAGCATTTGCATTGCCAGGCATTGAATACCTCGTGGCAAGCCGCCTGATACTTGGATGCTCTCTAGCCTGCATTATGACAATAAGTGTCGCCTCGATTGGGGATTTGTTTGAACCCGCCGAGCGGAGCAGGATATTGGGGTTGCAGTACGCCGCGAGCACCCTCGTGGGCATGTTCGGGCCCCCGCTCGCCGGGCTGATCGCGCTGGTCGATTGGCGCTTTACCTTCCTTCTCTACCTGCTCCCCCTTTTTCTGGTTCCTTATGCGTGGAGGTTGCCCTCTCTCCCTCCAGACGAGAGAGCAGGTTCCCATAGGGCTAGGAAGCTCGAGATCCGGCCCATCATCGGCATCCTCATTCTAATCGCCACAGGAACAGCCGTATTGTGGTTGCTCACCCTCCAGCTTGCTCTTCACCTTGCCCACGGAGGGTTTTCCTCGCCGGTGTTCGCAGGCATGGCGCTAGGGGCACCATGCCTCTCCGGCATCATGAGCGGGCTGCTGTATCCCGCGGTGAAGCGACGCCTCTCAATTGTGGCCATCGCCGTGTCCGCCTTCGCTCTCATGGGATTGGGGTACGCTCTGATCGCGCAAGCGAACGACGTATCGGTTCTCATGGCTGGACTGCTGCTGGCCGGTTTCGGATTTGGCCTCAATCAGCCAAACTGCGCCGCATGGCTGCTGAGCGTCGCGAGCGCGGAATCGCGGGGGCAGGCTTCTGCGAGCCTCACCCTCGCAACCTGCATCGGACAGCTTGCATCACTGTTGATCTACGATCCGATGGTTTCCGTATTCGGCTCGGCGGCGACATTTCAGATCATTGCGGCAGCCTGTATAGGAATTGCAGGGTGCACCTATCTCGCTTCAACCGGAGCCCGGGCCAGCGCACGTTGGACGTAGCGGCATTGGACTTCCCCCGAAAGAGTGGAGGGCTTTTCTGATAGGCTTTTTGCGAATCAGAGGAGCTTGAATGGGCAGGACGAAAACGGAGAAGGGTCGTGTGATCGACGACACGTTCCGGCGGGAAGCGGTGCGGATTTTGGCGTCCGGTGGTCGGACGATCAAAGCTGTTGCTGACGACCTGGGGATCGGGGTGTCGTCGCTTGGTGCATGGAAGCGCAAACTGGATCGCGCAGACTTGATGGCCGGGCCGCACGAGGACGTCGAGAAGGAGCTGGCGCGGCTGCGTCGAGAAAACGAGCTCCTCCGGGCAGAGAGGGACCTGTTAAAAAAAGCGACCGCCTTCTTTGCCAAGGAGACAAGTCGATGAGTTTCGCGTTGATCGATGCAAAGAAGGCCGATGTTGCAGTCGAGACTGCGTGTGCTGTGTTGAATGTCAGCGTCAGTGGCTTCTACGCCTGGAAAAATAGGTCGGCGAGCAAGCGGCAGACGGACGATATGGTCCTGCTCGCCCACATCCGCGCCGAGTTTGCGACCTCGAACGAAACCTATGGAAGCCCGCGCATGCATGCGGAGCTGAAAGAAAGTGGCTTGGCGATGGGAGTGCACAGGGTGGCGCGGCTGATGAGCGAAAACGGCCTGAAAGCGCGCCAGAAGACGCGCTTCAAGAGGACAACGGACAGCGACCACGGTGGGCTCGTTGCCAAGAATGTGCTCGACCAGGACTTCACGGCCGACGCGCCGGATCAGAAATGGGGTGTCGACATCTCGTATGTCTGGACCGCGGAGGGCTGGCTCTACCTGGCCATCGTCCTCGACCTCTACTCTCGGAAAATCGTGGGCTGGTCGATGAGCGATCGAATGAAGAAGGGCTTGGCGATGGAAGCCTTGCGGCGCGCCATCATTTTGCGGCAACCGCCGCCTGGCCTGATCCATCATTCGGACCGTGGCAGCCAGTACTGCGCAGACGACTACAGACGAATCCTGAGGGACCACGGCTTCGTCGCGTCGATGAGCGGGCGTGGAAACTGCTACGACAATGCCATGGTCGAGACGGTCTTCAAGACCATCAAATCCGAGTTGGTCTGGCGGACTTCATTCGCGTCGCGCACCGAGGCCGCCAAAGAGATAGGACAATACATCGAAGGCTTCTATAACCCTCGCAGACGGCACTCGAGCCTCGGCTACATTAGCCCGGCAGCCTTCGAGGCGAGGCTCCCGGCGACGACACGGCAGAAGCGAATGGCTCTCCACTAAATCCGGGGAGGTCCACATTGGGGAAGAAGACAATCCGGAGTGGGAGTAGCAGGTTGAGTTTGTAACTACTCCCTACTCCCTACTCCCTACCCCCAACTCGCACTGCCTCACTGGTAGCCGAACACCTGGATCAGCGCGGGGCCCAGGATCACCACGAACAGCACCGGCAGGAAGAAGATGATCATCGGCACGGTGAGCTTCGGCGGCAGGGCGGCGGCCTTCTTCTCGGCTTCCGCCATGCGCATCTCGCGGTTCTCGCGCGCCATGACGCGCAGCGCCTGGCCGACGGGCGTGCCGTAGCGCTCGGCCTGGATGAGCGCGGTGGCGACCGCCTTGATGCCGGGAATGCCCGTGCGCTTGCCCAGGTTGTCGAACGCCTGGCGGCGGTCCTGCAGGTAGGAAAGCTCGGCGGTGGTGAGCGACAGCTCCTCCGCCAGCTCCAGCGACTGGCTGCCGACCTCGCCCGAGACCTTCTGGAACGCCGACTCCACCGACATGCCCGATTGCACGCAGATGAGAAGCATGTCGAGCGCGTCCGGGAAGGCGCTCTTGATCGAGGTCTGGCGGCGCTGGACGAGGTTCTGGATGAACATGTTCGGCACGTAGAAGCCGATGTAGCCGGCGCCGACGGCAAGGCCGATCTTGACCAGCACCGGATAGTCGTAGTCGGCGATCACGAACAGGTAGAGCAGCGCGATGACCGCGATGATGATCGGCATCGCCACGCGGAAGAACATGTAGCCGACGAGCGGCGCCTGGCCGCGCAGGCCGGCCATCTTCAGCTTGTCGCGCACCTCCTCGGTCTCGAACACGCTGCGCAGGTTGAGCTTCTTGACGATCTCCTCCATGAAGCCCTTGGGGGCGGTGCGCAGCCTGCCCTGGCCGTCCTTGCCGCCGAGATCGGCGATGCGCGCTGCGCGCATCTTGTCGCGCTCCAGCGCCATCACCTGCATGCGCGTGTTGAGCCGGTCGCGCGACAGCACGGGCATCAGCACCGTGAGCGCGGTCGCGAAGGCCGCGATCGCCGCAAGCAAGGTCACGATGATCTGCGGGGTAAGCAGCGACGTGAGCTGGTCGATCATTGCTCTTGCATCCCTCGAGGTTCCGTCCGCGGTGCCTCCGTGCAACCGTTGCCGAAGGCGCGGCCGAGCCTCAGTACTTGAAGTTGATCATCTTCCTCATGACGAGGATGCCGCTCGTCATCCACACCGCCGCGCAGGCGAGCAGGAACTGCCCGAAGCGCGTGGTCCACAGCAGCGTGATGTAGGCCGGCGTGGTGATGTAGACGAGGGTCATGACGACGAACGGCAGCGCTCCGAGCACCGCGGCCGAGGCCTTGGCCTCCGCCGACAGCGCGCGCACCTTGGCCTGCAGGCGCTTGCGGTCGCGCAGCACGCCGGACAGGTTGCCCAGCACCTCCGACAGGTTGCCGCCGGCCTGCTGTTGAATGGAGATGACGATGGCGAAGAAGCGCACCTCGGCGAGCGGCATGCGCGTCATCATGCGCTCGAACGCTTCCTGCATCGGCACACCGACGCGCTGCTGGTCGACCACCTCGGTGAACTCGCCGGAGATGGGCTGCGGCGACTCGCGGGCGATGATGCCAAGGCACTCGGGCAGCGGCAGGCCGGATTTCACGCCGCGCACGATCACGTCGATGGCATTGGCAAACTCGTCGATGAACTTGTTCTGCCGGCGCCGCGTCAGCCGGGCCACGATCCAGCGCGGCAGGCCGAAGATGCCGACGAACGCCGCGAGCATCGGCACGACGATCGGCAGGTTCGGCGCCGTCAGCCAGACGACGCAGCCCAGGAGGAATCCTCCGAGCATGCTGACGGTCCAGAACGAGCGCGGCGAGATATCGAGCCCCGCACGCTGCAGGCGCAGCCGCATGGTGATCTTCTCGCGCGCCTTCTCGCGTGCCTCCAGCTCCTGCAGCGTCTCGGTGACCTGCCGGCGCCTGTTCTGGACGGCATCGGCCTGGGCCCTGGTGGCGATGCGCGCGGATTTGCTCTCCGTCACGCCCTGGATGCGCTTGTCCGCGCGCCGCTCGCCGGAGAGATAGGGATTGACCAGCAGGTAGACGACGGCGCCGATCGAGAGCGCCGCCAGCAAGAGCAGGCCCAGCAGCAGGAGATCGTTGCTATCCATGAGCTTCACCCATGGGGTTGCCGGTCCTGTCGTGCACCTCGGCGCTGGACAGCGCCTGCGCGAGACGCGGCGTCTCGCCGTAGTATTCCGCCCGTTCCCAGAAGCGCGGCCGCGCGATGCCGGTTGAGCGGTGGCGGCCGATGAGCTTGCCTTGCGCGTCCTCGCCGGTGATCTCGAACACGATCAGGTTCTGCAGCGTCACCACGTCGCCTTCCATGCCCACCACCTCGGTGACGTGGGTGATCTTGCGCGAGCCGTCGCGCAGGCGCGAGGCCTGGATGATGACGTCGATGGAGCCGGTGATCATCTCGCGGATGGTCTTCACCGGCAGCGCGTAGCCGCCCATCATGATCATCGATTCCAAGCGGCTGATGGCCTCGCGCGGCGAGTTGGAGTGCAGCGTGCCCATCGAGCCGTCGTGGCCGGTGTTCATCGCCTGCAGCAGGTCGAATGCCTCCGGGCCGCGCACCTCGCCCACGATGATGCGCTCGGGCCGCATGCGCAGGCAGTTCTTGACGAGATCGCGCATGGTGATCTCGCCCTCGCCCTCGAGGTTGGGCGGGCGCGTCTCGAGGCGCACCACGTGCGGCTGCTGCAGCTGCAGCTCGGCGGAGTCCTCGCAGGTGATGATGCGCTCGTCGTTGTCGATGGAGCCGGTGAGGCAGTTGAGCAGCGTGGTCTTGCCCGAGCCCGTACCGCCGGAGATCAGCACGTTGCAGCGTACGCGGCCGATGATCTCGAGCAGCGTCTTGGTCTCGGCCGAGATCGACTTGTACTTCAGGAGCTGGTCGAGCTTCAGCCGGTCCTTCTTGAACTTGCGGATGGTGAGCGCTGGGCCGTCGATCGCCAGCGGCGGCGCGATCACGTTGACGCGGCTGCCGTCGGGAAGGCGCGCGTCGCAGATCGGGCTCGACTCGTCGACGCGGCGGCCGACCTGGCTGACGATGCGCTGGCAGATGTTCATCAGCTGGGCGTTGTCGGCGAAGCGCATCTGCGTCTTCTGCACCTTGCCGTTGACCTCGATGTAGGTCGTGGCCGCGCCGTTGACCATGATGTCGGCGATGTCGTCGCGCGCCAGCAGCGGCTCGAGGGGGCCGTAGCCGAGCACGTCGTTGCAGATGTCCTCGAGCAGCTCCTCCTGCTCGGCGATCGACATCACCACGTTCTTGATCTGGATGATCTCGCTGACGATGTCGCGGATCTCCTCGCGCGCCGCCGCCGACTCGAGCTTGGCGAGCTGCGTCAGATCGATGGTGTCGATCAGCGCGTTGAAGACGGTGGTCTTGACGTCGTAATACTCTTCCGAGTGTCTCCGCTCGACGACCACCGGCTCCGGCTTGGCCGGCGCGCGCGCCTCGACCAGCGCGGGCCGGGCATCGGCGCTCTTCGTCACCGGCGCCGCGCCAGCCTCTTGCGTGGTCAGCGCCCGGCGCGGGGCCGTGGAATCTTGGCTACGCTTGCCGAACATAGGCCTTCATCTCCTCAGCGCTTGAGCTTCAGCTTCTCGAGAAGCGGACCGAATTGGGCCAGGGCGGAGGGTTTCTTCTCCTCCTTCTGCTCCTTGCGGTGCGCCAGCGTCATCGCCAGCTCGCGGAACTGCTGCGCCGGCTTGGCCTTGGCGGCGAACTCCTCGATCATCTGCCCGTTGTTGGATGCGAGCCCGAAGGTCTCCGCGTCGAAATCGATCACCTGCGTCGGCGTGATGTCGAGCGCCACCGCGAACTCCTTGGCCGAGATCTCGGGGCGCTTCGGCGTCTTGGCCATGTTGATGACGAGATGGGAGGGCCCGTCGTTGGCGCGGTTCTGCTTCAGCAGGTCGATCAGGTTCTTGGCGTTGCGCAGGTTGGCGAGATCCGGCACGGCCGTGATGACGATCTCGTCGGCCTGGAACAGCACGCGCTTCACCCACGGCGTCCAGGTGTGCGGCAGGTCGACCGCCACGTAGGGCACGTTCTGGCGCACCACCTCGAGGACGAGGTCGCAGGCGTCCGCCGAAATCTCGTAGTCGCGATCGAGCACGACCGGCGCGGCGAAGATGCTCAGGTGCTCGGAGCACTTGGTCAGCAGGCGGTCCAGCAGCACCTCGTCGAGCCGCTCGGGGCTCTGCAGGGCTTCCGCGATGCCCTGCACGGGGTCCTGGTTGAAGTCGAGACCCGTGGTGCCGAAGGCGAGATCGAGGTCGGCCACCACCACGTTGGATTTGAGGATCTCCGACATCGCCCAGGCGGCGTTGTGGCACACCGTGCTCGAGCCGACGCCGCCCTTGGCGCCGATGAAGGCGATGACGTTGCCGACCGGATCGGTGTCGGGATTGTTGTAGAGGTTCGACAGGCTCTCGATCAGGTGCAGCGCCGAGATCGGTGCCACCAGATACTCGCTCACGCCGCGCTTGAGCAGCTCCCTGTAGAGCACGACGTCGTTGGTGCGGCCGATGACGACCACCTTGGTGCCGGAGTCGCAGCACTCGGCCAGCCGATCGAGCTCGCCCAGCATCTGCGCACGCGGCAGGGTGGTCTCGATGACGATCAGGTTCGGCGTGGGGTTCTCGTGGTAGTGCGCCACCGCCGCCGCCGCGCCGCCCATGTGCACGCTGACGTGGGACTTGGCGATGCGACGGTCGCCCGTCGCCGCCTGCAGCACTGCGGCGGTCGCCGCGTCCTCGCAGAATGCCTGGATGGAGATGCGCGGTATCGGCCGCGCCTTGACGTGCGTCGGCACCTCGTCGTGCGCTCCGGCCGGCACCAGCTCTCGGCCACCCTCGGCGTCCGCCTCGGCGGCGGAAAAGGCCTGCTTGCTCATCTCATGCCTCGGCTAGTTGGTGGTCTTCACTTGGATGCGTTCGTCCTGGCTCTTCTCGGCGCCCGTCGACCTGCCCTGGCGGTACTTGTCGAACACCACCGAGCGGCGCTCCGGATCGGCAGGGTCCATCGTGCGGGGCCCGAGCAGGTCCGCGGGATTGGCGATCTGGGCCGCGAGATTGCGTTGCTGCGCGCAGCCGAAGGTCGGGTAGGGCAGGTTGCGCGGGTCGTCGGCGAGATTGGACGTCCAGCGTCCGCACTCGGGGCCTTCCGCCACGTAGCGCAGGTAGGACAGGCGGACCGGCGCGTTGGCGTCGCGGCCTTCGTTGTAGGGCTCGATCGCCACGTTCGCCTCGGAGAAGCCGTAGGCCGTGATCAGCTGGCGTATGTCGCCGACGGCGCGCACGGCAGCGGATTCGTTGGGCGAGCCGCTCGGAACGGCGATCACCAGCTTGCTGTTGCCGGCATCGGACGAGCGGTAGCGCTCGAGGAATCCGGCGACCTGGCCCTTCTGCGACGGCGTCAGGCCCTGCGAGCCGCGAGCGACGCGCACGGCCAGCGTCGAAGGCTGCTGCGACACCATGATCGGATGGCGCTGCGTGGGGTCGACGATGGTCCAGCCGGCGACATGGGCACCGGGCTCGTCGTCCAGCGTCTTGCACCCGGAGAGTGCGAGGGCCAGCAGCGAGACGGTCAAGAGCTTGGCTGCCGCCGGTTTGAGGCCGGATACGGTGCGGGGAGCGATCGGAGATCTCATGGCTTCCTCCTGTGATCCGGCTATTCGACGATGAACCCGAAGTCGCCCTTCAGACCGCCGGGGGGTGGCGCTGCGGTCTTGCCGTAGATCCGATTGAGGTGGCCGAGGAAATTGGCCTTCAGATCCGAGGCGGGGGCCAGTCCATCGTCTGCGCGAGCCAGGTTCTGGCGCGCGGTCGGGCGGACCATGTAGGGAGTGACGATGACGACGAGCTCGGTCTCCTGCTTGATGAAGTCACGGCTGCGGAACAGCGTGCCGATCATGGGCACGTCCTTGAGACCGGGGAAGCCGTCGATGTTCTGGCGCGTCGAGTCGGAGATCAGTCCGGCGATCGCCAGCGAGCCGCCGGAAGGCATCTCGACGGTCGTTTTCGCCTGGCGCGTCTTCAGCGCCGGGATGGAGATGCTCGACAGGACGACAGCGCCCTCGGTGGTGAGCTCACTGACCTCGGTTTCGATCTTGAGGCTGATGCGGCCCTCCGACAGGACGACCGGAGTGAAGGCGAGACCGACGCCGAACTTCTTGTAGGTGACGGTGAGCTGGCCCTGGCTGTCGACCACCGGGATCGGATACTCGCCGCCCGCCAGGAAGTTCGCGACCTCACCCGACACGGCCGTCATATTCGGCTCGGCCAGCGTGCGGATCAGGCCGTCGCGCTCGAGGGCGCGCAGGGCGGTGCTGAGCTTGGTGTTGCCCCCGGTGAAGGTGTTGGTCACACCCGAGTTGCCGTAGGTGCCGGCGACGGGTCCCTGATTCCAGCTGCAGAGCACGCCCGACGTCAGACAGGTCGGCCCGGTGGTAGGATCCAGTCCCTGGGTGCCGATCCCCGGGATCGGCAACTTGCCAAGACCGGCGGCGGCCGTGAGCGGCAGAGCATTTTCGGTGAGCAATGCAGTGCTGAAGTTGCCGGCGTTGATGGCGGCACCGATGTTGATGCCGAACTGCTTGAGGACAGAGCGCTGCACCTCGGCCACGGTGACCTTGAGCATCACCTGCTCTTCGCCCTCGACCGTCAGCAGGTTGATGACGAGCTTGGTGTCGCTGCCGCAGGCGGCGGCCTGAGTCTGGGTCTGCTGCTCGAAGGTGCGCGGGGCCGGCGGGTTCAGGGTGTTGACGCCGACATTGCTCGAGTTGGCCCCGCCACTGACGGACGGCGTGCCGACGCTCTTGTTGGCGGCAACAAACTGGCAGGCGATGTCGGACGCGCGCTTGGCGTCCAACGGCGTGCGCACCGAGCCGCTCAGGACGGCGGCCTTGCCCGCCATCTCCGCGTGGATGTTCGAGCCGGGCACGAATCTCTTCAGGATCGCATCGAGACCCTGGATGTCGGCGCCGACGCTGATCTCCAGCAGCAGGATCTGCTGCCCCTTGGTGTCGAAGAAGAAGGCGTTGGTATCGCCCTGGCCCTTGCCGATCAGGAACACGCGGTTGGACGACTGCACGACCGCGTCGACCTTCTCGGGGTCGGCGACCAGCACGTCCTTGAGCTCGAAGGGAAACTGCACCAGCATCGACTTGCCGCGACCCAGCGTGGCGCGCTTGGAAAGCGGGAAGTTCCCGGTAGCAGGAATGCGCAAGACGGACTGCTGGAGATTATCGCTGGCCGCGCTGGGGTCCTGTGCCCGCGCCTCGAGCGCGGTCGCCCAAGCGCCGAGGACAGCCAGCAGCGCGCCGGCCGTCCGCCTCGAAATCATTCGCATGGTGTGCCAACCTTTTTTGCCGGCTCTGATTGAGTTACACTCACGCTCAGTTGACGCCATACGCTCCCGACTTCACTCCGTACTTCCTGATAGTGATGGTATCGCCGCGCTTGGACGCCGAACCGTCCTTCGACTCCATGTCGGCGATACTGCGCAGGGAGAGGGAGATTTCCCCTCCCGAATTGGCCTCCGCCAGGCGCTGCGCCTGGGCGGGTGTGAGCTCCAGCGTGGCGGTATTGCCCTCGGCGAGCTTCTTGCCGTCCTTGGCGTCGATCAGCTGGCCGATGGCGAGGACGCGAATGTTGTGGAACAGCGTCTCCGACGTGAAGTCGTCGCCGCCGGTGCGGCCGCGCGTGCGGCGGGTGTGAATGACGTCGACGCGGTCGTTGGGCAGGATCAGCCGGCCGACGCCGGTCTCCTCCTTGATGCGCGTGGAGATGGCCCGCATGCCCTGGGGCAGGATCGTCGCCAGCACGCCGCCCTCGCCGACCTTGACGACGTTGTGCGTATAAACCGGATCGCCCGGCATCAACGGCGTGCGGGCGACGACCGCGCCGTTCAGCTCCGCGATGGCGTTCGGCCTGTTGCTCCTCAGGATATGACCCGGGTTGACGCCGCTCTGGGGCCAGTCGACCCAGCGCACGCTCTCTGGACCAACGGCCTGGCCGAGCCCAATCTCGTTCCGCGCCACCAGCACCTGCGCGGTGTTGGTGGTGACCTCTTCCCTGACGACCTTGGTCTGCTTGTTGCCGATCAGGCTCATCACGCCGAACAGCGCGCCCAGGCCGCACACGCCGGCAATCGCCACGCCTAGCAATTGTGCTCGTTTCATCGCGCGACAGTCCTCGTCTGGGGAGAAGTCAAATCGTTCTGAGCCCGTGCCGACATTGCTGGACAATCGTCAACGGGTAGTTAATTGCGGGCGCATACCGGTACGCGGGCCGCGCCAAAAACGACGCGGATCGAGGACGCGTAGAGGTGCCGGCGGCTTCAGCCGGCGAGGATGGAAAACCAGACCGTCTGCGGGTACACGAGCAGGGCGCCGGCAGCCAGGGCAAGGCCGTAGGGAATGCCGGTGTCGTGCCGGTGCAGCCTCAGCGCCCAGGCTTCGCCCAGCAGCACGCGCGGCAGCGGCACCGAGCGGGCCGAGAAGAAGGCCGCGGCGATCAGTCCGCCGGCCAGCGCGACATAGAGCATGTAGGCCAGGAGGTTCTCTGGCCCGATCCAGAGGCCGATGGCAGCCATCAGCTTGGCGTCGCCGCCCCCGAACCAGCCGGGGATGAACAACAGCACGCCCAGCACCAGCATCAGGACGCCGGCCGACACGTGATCGGCGATGACCCAGCCGTCGAGCCCGGCCAGCAACGCCAGCGGAAAGAACGCCAGCACCAGCAGCACCGAGATTCGATTGGGGATCTTCATGGTGAACAGGTCCATCGCCGCCGCGAAGGCGACAGCGCCCGGCAATACCGTGAGGACTGCTGTCTCCAACATCACGAACGATCCCGCTGCACGCTTGCAAGGAAAGGCGCATCCGGCGAGTGCCGCCGGCGCGCCCAACTTCCAATTCCAACCTGTCCGGCCCTGGGAGCGGGCCGCCGCAGGATGGGGACCGCGGAACGGCCCCCAAGCCAGTCGGCCCACATCCCGAGGACGTTAGGCGCCCTTCATCGTCGTGGTGACGGTGTTGAAGGTGTCGCCGATCTGCGAGCCAAGGCCACGGGCTGCGGCGATGATGCCGACCGCGATCAGGGCGGCGATGAGGCCGTACTCGATGGCCGTTGCGCCCGACTCGTCCTTCACAAAACGTTCGATCTGGTTCTTCATGTTGACTCTCCCAACTTGCCGAGCTGGCATACGCCCCCGGTCTGTCCCACGCGAGGCGACGGCCCCGCTACTAAGCGTCCGCAAGCTACGGGGGGCCGCCTTAAGTCCCGGTTAAATGCCCGAGGCGAATGAGCGATAAGTGGCAGCAGTTCGGTCCGCCCCGGTCCCGGAACGGCACCCGAGCCATTGCGCTCCCGCGACCCGGCGAGAAGCCCGCTCAGCATGGTGATCCGGTGGCCGGGATGCCCGATATTCCAGGGCTTTCCTTGCCTAGGACGCGGCGCCGCTGGGCCCGGCAACGAGGCGATATCGAGCTGGCGCCGACACCGCATTTGCACTTCCTTCACGATTTCCACGCAGAAATCCAAGTGGCAACGAATTCGTGAACCAGGATTGCGTCATGACCTCCGACCTCGCTCAAACAAGCCGCCTGCGCCGGACCATCGCCGCGGCCGCGATCGCCGTCGGATCGGCCCTGGCCGTGGCGCCCGCGCAGGCCGCCGAGGACCTGATCGTCAAGTACGACCAGTCCCAGCTGCTGCGGCTGCCGAAGCCGGCGGCCGAGATCATCGTCGGCAACCCGTCGATCGCCGACGTCGCGATACAGTCGGGCAACCTGCTGGTGGTCACCGGCAAGACCTTCGGCATCACCAACATCATCGCCCTGGACGCCGACCGCAACGTGATCCAGGACCAGCGCGTGCTGGTGAAGCGCGACGAGGGCAAGGTGGTCAACCTGGTACGCGGGACCGACCGCCAGTCCTACAACTGCACGCCCCAGTGCAACCCCTCGATCACCATCGGCGACGAGCAGAAGTACTTCGAGGCAATCCGCAGCGCCTCGCAGAACAAGGTCGGCTTCTCGGAAGGCTCCGGCGACAAGAGCCAGCAGCCAGGCCAATAGCGGCGCCAACAGCAGCGACGGCAGGACCGCCGCGCTGCTCATTCCTATAAGTTTACCAAAATGCAAGACGCGTGCTCGGGATTTACGACCCGTTCAGCACTCGGCCTGCATACTGCACGTCCCCAGAAAGTCGAGCGTAGGGACGGCGGCACCATGGTGTCGAAGCTAGCAGATTGCCTATGGCGCTTGCCCCGATCCGCGCTGATGCGCAGGTGGCGGCAAGACGTGTCCGGCGCCACTTCGGTCGAGTTCGCGATCGTGGCGCTGCCTTTCGTGCTCCTGCTGTTCGGCATCATGTCGGTGTGTCTCTACTACTTCGCCGACTTCAGCACCGAGAACGCGACCTGGCAGGCGGCACGCGCCATGCGCACGGGCCAGCTGCAGCAGGGACAGGGCGCCTACGCCGGCGCGGTGACGACCGACGACCGCAAGAAGATCTTCAAGAAGGCCTTCTGCGACAGGGTCCCCCTGTTCCCCGACTGTACCACCAAGGTCGTGGTCATCGTGCAGAGCAACTCCGGCTTCGGCACGATCGCGCAGCCCAACTGTGCGAGCAACGGCGTCATGATCAACGACGCCACGGCGGCATTCAACCCCGGGGCGGCCAGCTCCGTGATCCTCGTCACCGTCTGCTACCCCTGGGAGTTCGGCGGCAAGCTGCCGATCTTCCACCTCGGCAACCTGCAGGGCGGTGCCCTCCTCATGCAAGCCTCGGCCGCCTTCCGCACGGAACCGTACAACTGACGTCCTCGCGCTCGAGCGACGAGACCCTCATCGAATTTGCCACCAGACAGGACCGCCATGCCGACCTCTTTCCTCAGCGTTCTTGGAGCCCGCGCCGGCGCGCTGCTTGGCCGCTGGAGAGCCGATGCCTCGGGCATGGCGGCCCTGGAGTTCGCGTTCATCGTGCCGATCATGGGGGTCATGTTCATCGGCGCCGTCGAGCTCAGCCAGGCGATCATCGTGGACCGGCGCGTGACTCAGATCGCCAGCTCCACGAGCGACCTCGTGGCCCGCATCAATCAGCCGGTGGACACTCTGAAACAGGCCGACGTCGCCGACATCATGAAGGCCGGCAGCTTCATCATGTCGCCGTACTCGCTGAACCCGCTGAAAATCATCGTGCGCGAGTACCAGTCGTCACCGACGAGCGCGACCAACGTGAAGATGTCCTGGCAGTGTACATATAACGGCACCGGCGGCACGCTGACATGCGCCTGCACAAGCACCGTGGTCACGCCACCGGCGAACCTCATGGGTACTGGCGATGCCGTGGTTGTCTCGATGGTCACCTACGACTACAAGCCGCTGGTGTTCGACTACTTCATGAAGAAGAACTACGGCGGCAGCACTCCCGGCGTTTACACGCTGAGCGAGACGATCTACCAAAAGCCACGCAGCACTTGGCCCATGTTCCAGGACGCCAGCGGGACAAAATGCCCGTCGCCGTTCTAGGGACCCTCGCTCCGTCACGGATTGTCCTGGGCTGATCCTGGCGTCCGCCCCGATTTGTCCGCGGCCGGCGCAATCATCGGTTGTATTTGCCGAAACAGCCGATTTCCACCTATGCTGGCACCGGGAAACGCCACACAACGGGCACACTACCCCCAGGATGGCCATGGGACGCCGGTCGACGCACACGCCGCAGCAACTGCGCGAGCTCATTCTCGATGCGGCGCAGGAAATTATCCAGGTTCAGGGGCTGGCCGGCCTGTCGGCCCGCGAGATCGCGCGGCGCATCGAGTACTCGCCCGGCACCATCTACAACATGTTCGAGAACCTGGACGACGTGGTGCTCCATGTGGAGGCGCGCGTGCTCGAGGCGCTCGACAAGCGCCTCTCGACCCTGCTGCAGGACGGCAATGCCGCCGGCAAGGTCAGCCGCCTGGCGCAGGCCTACCTGGCCTTCACGCACGAGAACCCGCGGCTGTGGAACCTGCTGTTCGAGCACCACATGCCGAAGGATGCCGCCCTCCCCGCCTGGTACCAGCAGAAACTGGAAGGCCTCATGGGACGCGTGGAGGAGGCGCTCGCCCCCTTGTTTCCACCGGGCCGCGAGGCCGACCGCCAGCGCGCCGCCCGCGTGCTCTGGGCCGGCGTGCACGGGGTCACCTCCCTTTCCACGGCCGACAAGCTGTCGGTGGTGACGACGGAGACCGCCAGCCGTCTCGTCGACGACCTCGTCGGCACCTACCTTTCCGGCCTGGCCAGCGAGGCTGCGTCGGCCGCATCCGCGACGAAGGCTCTCGAGCCCACCCCTCCGCTCAAGGCGTGACGCGGGTTGCACCCTGCGCATCCGCAGGAAGCAGGTGGGCGATGGCGTTGGCGTAGAAGGCAAGCAACGCGGCCTCCTTGGGGTTGGGCCGGTAGACGCCTGCCTCCGATACCACCAGGTGGCGCAGCAGCAGCATCCGCAGCCCTACGTCCACGGCGTATTCCTGGTCGTGGCGAGGGATGTGCACGTGCGCGCCCTCAGCCGTCAGCCGGCGCATCAGGGCAAACACCGCGCCCTTGAGCTCCAGGCTCGAGAGCCCCTGGTCGCCGCCCGCCAGCAGGGCGCTCGCCACCAGCGACACCGGCAGCGCCGGGACGACCCGGCCCACCTCGCCCATCAGGCGCAGCCCCAGCCGCTCGATCTCGGCGAACCGCTGCTCCTCGGGGAGCGCACGCACGTCGGTGCCGCGCTCGGCCAGGTGCGCCCTCAGCGACAGGGGCCGGCCGAAGCTCACGCAGGCGTAGCCGTAGCGATGCCAGGTTCCCCTGACCCGCTGCCACAGGCCCTTCAGGATCCACGCCGACAGCACCAGCGGATTGAAGGCGAAGCGCGGCCGCTCTCCCGCCGGGGTGGACGCGGCGGCCGTCAGGACGCGGTCCTCCAGCACGCGGTCGTAGTTGATGCCGACCGGCACGAATACGATGTCGCGGGCACCGTTGGGATCGAACCCCGACACCATGTAGCTGAGCAGCCCCAGCTTCGGCGGCCGCAGCCTGCCATCGCGCGTGAGCCCGCCTTCCGGGAACACGGCCTGGGTGACGCCGGAAGCGGTCGCCATGTGCACGTAGCGGGCAAGCACCCTGCGGTAGAGGGGGTTGGAGCTGTCGCGGCGCACGAAATAGCCGCCCATGGCGCGGATCAGCCGCTGCAGCGCCCACACGCGCGCCCATTCGCCCACCGCGTAGCTCAGGGCCGAGCTCTCCGACACCAGGTAGGTGACGAGCACGTAGTCCATGTTGGAGCGATGATTGATGACGAACACCACCGAGGCGTCCGGCGGCACGCGATAGAGCTCGGCCTGCTCGAAGGCGCCCACGCGCACGCGGTAGAGCGCGGTCGACAGCCACTTGGCGAGCCCCGCCCCGATGCGGAAGTAGGCGTAGGCGCTGAACGCCGGCACGATCTCCCGGGCGTAGCGGCGGGCCCGCGCGTGCGTGACGCTCTTGGGCTCGCCCTTCGCCTTGGCCTCGTCGTCGACCGCCTTCAGCACCTCGGGATCGAACATCAGCTGCTCGATCAGCTGGCGCCGCCGGGCGAGCTTGAAGGGTGGGATGGCGACCTTGAGGCGCCGGTTGAGCTCGTCGATGGCCCGATTGACCCGCCGCCGCAGCCACCAGCGCAACGCCGGCGCGAACAGCCGGTCGATCAGCGCGACGGCGGCGAGCGCACCTGCCAGGATGACGAGCCAGAGCGGCACTGCCACCGAAGTTGCCACGCAAGACGTCTCCCCCGAGACGATTTTGTCTGCTGGCAGTAAGCCAGCTGGCGGCAAAGCGCAACGTCGCCGGGCGATATAGAGCAGGATTGACCGGCGCGCGACCGACGCGGCGGCCGAAGCATGAATCCTGCTCTTGCAGCAAAGAGGCGAGATGGCGTCAGCCCGCGAGCCGGGATCCAGGGAGACCGGATTGCGGACAGCGGAATAGCCCTGGGTCCCGGATATTCGCTACACGAATTCCGGGATGACAGGCGCGGTCTGGACAACGGCCCGATTGTTCGTATGCTAATGACATGGTTCGCAACCGGGACGGCGGGCGAGCATGAGGCGGGTTGCTGGCATCGACGTGGGCGGAACGTTCACGGACCTGCTGCTGTACGAGGCGGGGCCCCAATCCGGCCGCGTGCATCTCGCCAAGATTCCCACCACCATCGCCAACCAGGCGGACGGCGTGCTGGCGGCGATTGCGCAGGCGGGAGCAAGCCCGGGCGATCTCGACCTCGTCATCCACGGCACCACCACCACCACCAACGCCGTGCTCGAGCGCAAGGTGGCCAAGGTGGGGCTGGTCACCACCCGCGGCTTCCGCGACACGCTGGAGCTCGGCCGCCGCACGCGCCCCAACCCCTACGGCATGACCGGCAGCTTCGAGCCGCTGATCCCGCGCGAGCGCCGTATCGAGATCGACGAGCGCATGAACGTGGCGGGCGAGATCGTCACGCCGCTGGCCGAGGAGCAGCTGGCGGACGCCGTGCGCGCCCTGCTGGCCATGGGCTGCGAGAGCCTGGTCATCCATTTCCTGCACGCCTACGCCAACCCGGCCCACGAGCTGCGCGCCGGCGAGATCGCGAGAGACTTGTGGCCCAACGCATACGTCACGCTCGGCCACCAGCTGCTGTCGGAGTTCCGCGAGTACGAGCGCGGCACCACGGCGGCCGTGAACGCGGCCGTGCAGCCGATCCTCGACCGCTACGTGCGCCGCCTGCAGGGCGAGCTGGAGCGGCAGGGCTTCAAGCGCGACCTGCTGGTCATGAACGGCAACGGCGGCACCGTGGCGGCCCGCGTCGTGGCACGCGAGGCGGCCAAGACCATCATGTCCGGACCGGCGTCGGGCGTGATGGCGGCGGCGGCGACGCTGGCCCAGTCGGGTATCCGCAACGCCATCACCTACGACATGGGCGGCACGTCCACCGACGTGGCGCTCGTCCATGGCGGCGTGCCGCAGGTGTCGGCCGAGCTCACCATCGACTACGGCCTGCCGATCCACGTGCCGATGGTGGACGTGAAGAGCGTCGGCGCCGGCGGCGGCTCCATCGCCTCGATCAATGCCGCGGGCATGCTGCAGGTCGGGCCGCAGTCGGCGGGCTCCGACCCGGGCCCCATCTGCTACGGCCGCGGCGGCACCGAGCCCACCATCACCGACGCCAACCTGGTGCTGGGCCGGCTGGACCCGGACCGGTTGCTCGCGGTCTCCCGGCCGGTCACGGTGGCGCATGTGCGCCAGATCTTCGCCGACAGGCTGGCCCGGCCGCTCGGCATCGATGTCGATGCCGCGGCGGCGGCGGTCATCCGGCTCGGCAACACGCACATGGCCGGCGCCATCCGCATGGTGTCGCTGGCGCGTGGGCTCGACCCCCGCGACTTCACGCTGTTCGCCTTCGGGGGCGCGGGACCACTGCACGCCGTGGCGCTGGCGCGCGAGCTTGGCATCCCCGAGGTGCTGGTGCCGGCGCGGCCGGGCCTCACCAATGCGCTGGGGTGCCTGGTCGCCGATCTGCGCCAGGACTTCGTCAACACGCTCAACGTGCCGCTGGATGCCGCCGACATGGGCGAGGTGCACGCCATCCTCGCCGGCCAGCGCGAGCGCGGCATGGCGATCAACGCCGAGGAGCAGAGCGAGATCGTCTCCACCACCGTGCTGCACGGCGCCGACATGCAGTTCCGCGGCCAGACCCATCTGATCCGCGTCGCCTTTCCGGACGCCGATGTTTCGCGTGAAACCGTCCAGTCGCTGTTCGAGGCGGCCTACGACGCGCGCTTCCAGGTGCGGCTGCCGGAGATCAAGGCGGTGCTGGTGAACCTCGTGACCTCGGTGATCGGCCGGCGGCCGGCGTTTCCGATCGCCTCGCTGATCGAGCCGGCCGGGCGCGCGAGCCGCGTGCAGGATGCCGTTACGGCTGAGCGCCAGTTGTTCGCGGACGGGCGCTGGCAGGCCGCGCAGGTGTTCGACCGGGTGAAGCTGCCCATCGCCGCGCGGCTGACGGGGCCGGCCATCGTGCAGCAGATGGACGCCACCACCGTGATCGAGCCGGGCGCCGCTGCCACCGTCGATGCCATCGGCAACCTGCGCATCTCCGTCGGGGGCGCGCATGAGCCGGCAACCGGAAAGCCGTCGGCAAGGGCGAGCCCGGCAGCGTCGACCCGATCACGCTGGCAGTCATCCAGGCCGCGCTCGGCCAGGTCTGCAACGAGATGGACATCGCCTTCTCGCGCGCGGCCTTCTCGCCCGTGATCGCCGAGGCCGACGACCGCTCCTCCGGCATCTACGACAAGGCGACAGGCGCGCTGATCAGCCAGGGCGAGCTCGGCCTGCCGGTGTTCGTCGGCACCATGCAGTATTCCACCGCCGAGCTGATCCGCCTGATCGGCGAAGGCAAGGCCGGCGCCCCCGAGCCCGGTGACATCTACATCGTCAACGATCCCTATCTCGGCGGCACGCACCTGATGGACGTGCGCTTCGCCCTGCCGTTCTACTACCAGGGCGAGCACTACTGCTGGCTGCAGAACACGGGACACTGGCCCGACATCGGCGGCATGGTGCCGGGCGGCTTCTCGGCCCATGCGACCGAGGTGGAGCAGGAGGGCTTGCGCCTGCCGCCGGTGAAGCTGTTCAAGAAGGGCGTGATGGACGCCGAGATCTTTGCCATCCTGAACTCCAACATGCGCATCGCCGACCAGCGCATCGGTGACATCAAGGCCCAGGCTGCCGCCCTGAAGGTGGGCGAGCGGCGGCTGACCGAGCTGATGGACCGCTATGGCCGCGATACCGTGACCGAGGCGACGGCCGAAATCGGCCGCCGCGCGTCACGGCTCATGCGCGCCCACATCGCCGCCATCCCCGACGGGGTCTACTGCTCGGAGGCCTTCGTCGATTCGGACGGCGTCGTGAACGAGCCGCTCAAGATCGCTCTCGCCGTCACCAAGGCCGGGGAGACGCTGAGCTTCGATTTCACCGGCTCGTCCCCGCCCTGCAAGGGACCGATGAACTCGGTGGTCGCGACCACCTATTCCTCGGTCTATCTCGCCATGCGCCACATCTTCCCCGATACGCCATTGAACGCGGGCGCATTCGAGCCGCTGCGCATCAAGCGGCCGGAGGGGACCTTCCTCGACGCGCGCTATCCGCGCCCCGTATCGGGGTGCGCCGCGGAGGTGTCGCAGCGCATCGCCGAGGCCGTGTTCCTGGCGCTGGTGCAGGCCATTCCCGACAAGGTGACGGCGGCGCCGGCCGGCTCGTCCGGCAACTTCGCGCTCGGCGGCTTCGATCCGAAGAAGAGCGCCGGCTACGTCATGTATCAGATCTCGGGCGGCGGCTACGGCGGCAACTCCGATCACGATGGGCTCACCAACGGCTGCTCCACCATCGGCATCTCCAAGAGCCAGCCGGTCGAGGTGCTCGAGCAATACTACCCGATCCTGTTCAAGCGCTTCGCCCTGCGCGAGGGCTCGGGCGGGGCGGGGCGCAATCGCGGCGGCTTCGGCGTGCACTACGAGGTGGAGCTGCTGCGCGGGGAGGCGAGGGCGTCGTTCGTGATGGACCACGGCCGCTTCGGTCCGCCGGGCGTGCGGGGCGGCGGCGACGGCGCGCCCAACGTCGTGCGCGTTCACCGGGGCGGGACAACGATGATCCCGGAGCACCTGTCGAAGGACCAGGACATTCCGCTGCAGCCGGGGGATCGCGTCGAGGTGATGACGCCGGGCGGCGGCGGCTACGGCAATCCGTTCGCCCGCGATGCCGCGCTCGTCGCCCGCGACGTCGGCCGCGGCTACTACACCCACGCGCAGGCGCGCGCGCTGTTCGGCGTGGTTGTGACGGCAGACAACGCAGTGGACGCAGCCGCGACAGCCTCCTGCCGCAAGTCGGGAGGACCGACATGACTGAGCAAATCGTAGTCGTAGGTTGGGTCAAGCGAAGCGCAGACCCAACACGCGTTGGCAACCCGGTTGTGTTGGGTCATCGCTTCGCTCGACCCAACCTACGACTTTTCGGACGGGGCGAGAGCGATGATGATCGCATATCACCGCCCGCCGACCCTGGAGGAAGCGCTGGCGATCCGCGCCGCGGGGCCGGTGACGGTGCTGGCCGGCGGCACCGACGTCTATCCCGCGAAGGCCGCGCGCGCGGGCTGGGGCGACATGCGTCACGCCGATATTCTCGACATCTCCGCGGTACCGGATCTGCGCGGCATCGCCGAGGAGCCGGCAGCGTGGCGGATCGGCGCTCTCACCACCTGGACCGATATCATCCGCGCCGAGCTGCCGCCGCAGTTCGACGGCCTCAAGCTCGCCGCGCGCGAGATCGGCGGCGTGCAGATCCAGAACCGAGGCACGCTGGCCGGCAACATCTGCACGGCCTCGCCCGCCGGCGATGGCGCGCCCAACCTGCTGGCGCTCGAGGCGAGCGTCGAGCTGGCGAGCCGGGACGGGCGCCGCATCGCGCCCATGACCGAGTTCATCGACGGCTATCGCCACACCCGATGCCGCCCCGACGAGATCGTCACCGCCATCCTGGTGCCGAAGCGAAGCAGCGCGAGCCGCGGCCATTTCATCAAGCTCGGCGCGCGCAAGTATCTGGTGATCTCGATCGTGATGGTCGCCGGTGTGATCGAGCGTCGATCGGCAGGATCGCATCACGGCGGCGCGTCTCGCCATCGGCTCTTGCTCGGCCGTTCCCCAGCGCCTGCCGGCGCTGGAAGCCGCCCTCATCGCGCAGCCGTCGGCGACGGCCGCGGAGCTCGTGGCGGCTTCGCATCTCGCCGGTCTGACACCTATCGATGACATCCGCGGCTCCGGCGCCTACCGCCGCGAGGCGGCGCTGGCGCTGACACGCGACCTGCTGCGGGGGCTCACGGCCTCGTCACGGCGGAGGGCTGCGTGATGCAGGAGCGCGTGCCGCAGCGCCAGACCGTCACCGTCGGCTTCACGCTGAACGGGCGCCCGGTCACGGCTGTCGCGGCCCCGTTCGCATCGCTGGCCGACACGCTGCGCAACGAGCTCGGCCTCACCGGAACCAAGATCGGTTGCGAGGCGGGCGACTGCGGCGCCTGCACCGTGCTCCTCGACGGCCAGCAGGTGTGCGCCTGCCTGGTGCCGACGGCGCAGGCCGGCGGCGCGTCGATCGAGACCGTCGAAGGCGTTGGCCCGCGCGGGCTGACCGAGCGCTTGCGCCGCGCGTTCCTGGAGCACGGCGCTGCGCAGTGCGGCATCTGCACTCCCGGCATGCTGATGGCCGCAGCCGACCTGCTCTACCGGGCGCCGACGCCGTCGCGCTCCGAGGTCGCCGACGGCATCGGCGGCGTGCTGTGCCGCTGCACCGGCTACCACAAGATCGTCGATGCGGTCATGGACGTGGCCGGCGGGCTGCCCGCGGAGGGTTCGGCCGAGGCAGCCGCGGGTTGCGCCGTCGGGGCGCGGCTGCATCGGGTCGACGGCTGGGCCAAGGTAGCCGGCACGGACCTGTTCGGCGCCGACGAAGCTCCCGCCGATGCGCTTTGGATGCGCGTCGTCCGTTCCCCGCATGCGCGCGCGCAATTCACGCTGGGCGACCTGGCTGCGGTGAAGGCGCGCATGCCAGGGCTCGTGGCCATCCTGACGTCGGACGACGTGCCGGGCGAGAACTCCTTCGGCGTCTTCCCCAACACGAAGGACCAGCCGGTGCTCGCGCCCGGCCACGTGCGCTTCCGCGGCGAGGCGGTGCTGGCGTTGGTCGGAACCCGGCAGGCGGTAGAAAGCATCTCGGACACCGACCTCCCAATCACCTGGACGCGGCAAACACCCGTCTCATCGATCGACGAGGCGCTGGCGCCAGCGACGCCGGCGATCCACGCCGGCTCTCCCGACAACGTGCTCACGCGCGGCAACCTGCAGTCGGGCGACGTCCAGGCCGGACATGCCGGCGCAACCGCGACCGCTGAGGGTCGCTTCGAGACCCAGTTCGTCGAGCACGCCTACATCGAGCCGGAGGCCGGCTATGCCGTGCCTATCGGGGCGGGCGCAGATCATGGCCCCGACCGCATCGAGGTCACGGCCTGCACCCAGGCGCCGTACATGGACCTGGAGGAGACGGCCCGCGTGCTGGGCGTCGACCGCGCGCGCGTGCGCATCCGCCCGACGGCGTGCGGCGGCGGCTTCGGCGGCAAGCTCGACGTGTCGGTGCAGCCGCTGCTGGCGGTGGCGGCGTGGGTGACCAGGCGCCCCGTGCGCATCGTCTACACGCGCACGGAGTTGATGGCTTCCACCACCAAGCGGCATCCGGCGCGCATCTGGGCCAAGTCGTCCGCCGACGCGCAGGGCCGGCTGACGGCCTTCGAGATGCAGGCCGATTTCAACACCGGCGCCTACGCATCGTGGGGACCGACGGTGGCGAACCGGGTGCCCGTGCACGGCATGGGACCCTACAAGGTGCCCAACGCAAGCGTGCGCACCCGCGCCGTCTACACCAACGACACGCCCGCCGGCGCCTTCCGCGGCTTCGGCATTCCGCAGGCCGCCATGGCGCACGAGACGCTGATGGACGACCTGGCCGAGCGGTTGGGGCTCGACCGCTGGGCCATCCGGCGCATCAACGCGCTCGACCATGGGGACGCCACTCCGTCGGGACAGGTCCTGACGCACTCCGCCGGCCTGCCGCAGTGCCTGGACGCACTCAAGCCGGATTGGGACGCCGCGCTGTCCCGCGTGGCCTCGCACAACGCGAAGTCGCCGCGCCGCCGACGCGGCGTCGGCATCGCCTGCATGTGGTACGGATGCGGCAACACGGCGCTGCCGAACCCATCGACCATGCGCATCGCGCTCGGCTCGCGACGGTACGCTCACGTTCTTCAACGGCGCGGTGGACATCGGCCAGGGCTCCTCGACGGTGCTTCTGCAGATCGCGGCCGACGCACTGGGACTGCCGACGCAGGCGTTCCGCCTGGTCGTCGGCGATACCGACCTCACCGCCGATGCCGGCAAGACGTCGGCCTCGCGCCAGACCTTCGTGTCCGGCAACGCCGCACGGCTCGCGGCAGAGGATCTGCGCCGCAAGATCCTGGCGCTCGCCAACGCCGGCCCCGATGCCAAGCTCACGCTGGAGGGTGCTCGCCTGACGATCGCCGACGGCGAGGCCTCGCGCACCATCGATCTCGCCACGCTCCCCGTCACCGCAAACTCCAACCCAGTGCTGAGCTTGTCGAAGCACGTCCTGGCGGACACAAGCGCCCTTCGACAAGCTCAGGGCGGCGGCGAGTACGTGGCGCGCGTATCGCGCGACGCCGAAAACGCGATCGTCCTCGAAGGCATCGGTCACTGGGACCCGCCGACCACCCCGCTCGACGACAACGGCCAGGGCGTCCCCTACGCCACCTATGGCTTCGCGGCGCAGATGGCGGAGGTGGAGGTGGACACCGTGCTCGGCACCACCAAGGTCGTCGAGATCGTTGCCGCGCACGATGTCGGCCGCGCCGTCAACCCGACGCTGGTGGAGGGACAGATCCACGGCGGCATCGCCCAGGGGCTCGGCATGGCGCTGATGGAGGAGTTCATCCCCGGCCGCACGGAGAACCTGCACGACTACCTGATCCCCACCGCCGGCGACATGCCCGCCATCAAGACCTATCTGATCGAGGACGCCGAGCCCAACGGCCCCTTCGGCGCCAAGGGCGTTGGCGAGCCGGCGCTGATCGCCACCGCTCCCGCCATCCTCTCCGCCATCCGCCACGCCACCGGCGCCCGCCTCACTCGCCTCCCCGTCCTCCCCCACCGGCTGTGGGAAGCGCTCCAGTCAAAGAGGGAGGTCGTCCCTTGAGACTCGCGCGCCGCAAGCCCTCCCTCGTCCTGAGCTTGTCGAAGGACGGCCGCACGTGCCTTGCCGTGCTTCGACCAGCTCAGCACTGGGGCAGAGGATGCCGCGGCCAATACACCAGCGCGCAGTTCCCGTCATTCCCGCGGATCGAAGCGAACAGGGGAATTGACCCGCAGCTGCCTCCCACGACGTCATCCCCGCGAAGGCGGGGACCCACGCCACTATCGTTGTGCATTCGGAGACTTGCGTGGGTGCCCGCCATCGTGCCGGAGGCGCGTCTTCGACACGACGCGGGCATGACGCTGCTGAGTGGGTGTCGCGATGAGCCAGGACCAACTCTCCCTAGCTGCCCGGTCGAAGAAATTCGGAGCGGCCGAGGGCGAGGGGATCGTGCGGTGCGACGCGTGCCCGGTGCTGTGCCGCATCCGGCCGGGGCGGGCGGGGGCCTGCGCGCGCTACGCCAACGAGAACGGCCAGCTCGTGCGCACCGATCCGGTGCTGCTCATGCAGCGCACGCTGGAGGAAGGCGGCAAGCTCACCTCCTTTGCGGGCGCGGAGTGGGACGGCGCTCCGCTGGATCCCACGCGCACGTTCGTGACGGGCGTCGGCGCCGGCACCACCTATCCCGACTACAAGCCGGCGCCGTTCATCGTCTCGGCCGAGCACGCGGGCGTGGATACCGTCACCGTCGTTACCGAGGGCATCTTCAGCTACTGCGGCGTGAAGGTGAAGATCGACACCGACCGCCACCTCGGCCCCGAGGCGGCCGCCATCCGCGTCAAGGGCGAGCAGGTCGGCCACGTGACCACCGCCGAGTACGGCTCGCAGATGCTCTCGATCGGCGGCGTGCGCCACCTGACGGGCGGCTCCAAGAAGGAAGGCAATACCACCTGCGACGCCATGCTGGAGCTGTGCGCGGGCCAGGCCGTGGAGATGAGCATCGACGGCGGACACACAGTGATTGTCGAGGCCGGCAAGGCACCCATCGTCGACGGCCGGCCCGAGGTGCGCATGCGCGTCGGCTGCGGCTCGGCCACGATCGGCATCTTCGCGCAGCAGTGGCTGGGCCACGTCGACGAGGTGATCGTCGTCGACGACCACATCACCGGCGTACTGACCGAGCACCAATCGGGTCGCGTGCTGGACATGCCGCTCGCCGGCATCCGGGTGCGCGGCCGCAAGTCTACGCCCGGCCGCTACTTCCAGGTCGCCAATCCGGGGCTCGGGTGGGGCGGCACCGACATCACCGAGCCGCTGTCGATCATCCAGAGGATCGACGCGAAGGTGGCGTGGCCCGGCCTGCGGCTGCTGATGACCTCCACCACCGGCGAGGATGCGCTCTATTGCGTGCTGGACGAGTCTCTCAGGCCCGTGCCGGCCGACATGCCCGCGCCCGTGCGCGCCGTGGTCGAGCGCATCGGCGAGAACTGCGAGCCCTCCCTGTGCACGGTGCTGTTCATGGCCGGCGCGGGCGGCTCTCTACGCGCCGGCGTCACCGACAACCCGGTGCTGCTGACGCGCTCGGTGGCCAAGGGCGAGACGCGCGTCACCATGGGCGGCGCGCCGGTCTACGTGTGGCCGGGCGGCGGCATCACCGTGATGGCGGATGTCACGCGCCTGCCTCGCAACGCCTTCGGCTACGTGCCGACGCCGGCCATCGTCGCGCCGATGGAGTTCACGCTGCCGCGCGCGCTCTACGAGCGTCTCGGCGGCCACGCGGCCGACATCGTCTCCGTCGGCGACATCATCCGCGAGGTCGGCCCCGGCGCCCGCATCGAGCGCTGGCCCGACGCCAACCCCTGGCCGTTCGGGAGATAAACCGTGACGGTTGTCGTACCGGGGCTTGTCCCCGGTATCCAGCCATCCGCGACCGCCGGACCAAGTGGCTGGCATGGGTCCCGGTGACTAGCACCGGGAGACACCCGGGAGATGCTTAGGGAGAAATGCCCATGGCAATTGCCAAACGCGGCGCAAGCCGGTGGCGGATGCGGGCGCGCAGGCGCGGGCGGCGGCGTATGTGCTGGAGGACCAGGTCGGGTTCCTGCTGCGGTGTGCGCACCAGCGGGCAACGGAGGACTTCAACGCCACCATGGGACGGTTCGCCGTGACGCCGACCCAGTTCGCGGCGCTGTCCAAGCTCGATGACCTGGAATCGGTGTCGCAGAACCAGCTCGGGCGGCTGACCCGCATGGACCCGGCGACCGTCTCCGGCGTCGTCGGCCGGCTGATCGGCCGCGGGCTCGTGCGCCAGTCGCCGGATGCGCGCGATGCCCGGCTCGTGCTGCTGGCGCTGACGCCGACGGGGCGCGCCGCGGTGCTCGAGATGAAGGCGGCAGCGGCGGAAGTCTCGCGGCGCACGCTGCAACCGCTCGAGCCCGCCGAGGCCGACGCACTGCTGCGGGCGCTGGCCAGGATCGGGTGAGGCCGATGTTCGCGCCGCCCGTCATCCAGCAGCTTGCCGGCGAGCGTCTGCATCTGTCGCACGGGCCGATCGACGTGGTGCTGAAGGCCTGGGGCGCGGCCGAGGCCGTCGGCGCAGCCTACGCGGCGGCCGGCCGGCGCTTTCCCCGGATCCTGCCGGAGCTGTGCGACGAGCTCCCCCTGTTGCGCACCCCCATGCAGGCGGAGCCGCGCGTCGAAAGCCCCGTGGCGCGGCGGATGGTGGCGGCCTGCCGCCCCTTCGCGGACGTGTTCGTGACGCCCATGGCGGCAGTGGCGGGCGCCGTGGCCGACGAGCTGCTGGCGCACATGATGGCCTCGGCGCCGCTGGACCGCGCCTACGTCAACGACGGCGGCGACATCGCCGTGCTGGTGGCGCCCGGCCACGCGCTCGAGATCGGCGTCGCCGGAGAGTATTCGCGCGGTGCGACGCCGCTCCTCAACGGCTCGATCCGCCTCGATGCCGCGTCGGGCATCGGCGGCATCGCCACCTCGGGCGCGCGCGGGCGCTCGTTCTCGCTGGGCATCGCCAACTCCGTGACGACGCTGGCGCGCGATGCCGCCACGGCCGACGTCGCGGCCACGCTGGTTGCCAATGCCGTGGACGTCGACAGCCCCGCCGTCCGCCGCCGCCCGGCCCGGGAGCTCGACCCCGACAGCGACCTGCGCGACCTCCCCGTCACGGTATCCGTGGGGCCGCTGACGCCCGCCGAGATCGACGCCGCGCTCGCGGCGGGGCTGCGACGCGCCGCTGGATATCGCGAGCGCGGGCTGATCACCGACGCCGCCCTCATGCTTGCGGGCGAGGCGCGCACACTCGGCGAGACTCTCACGATCGCGCCTGGCGCCGCGTGGATCCCTCTCCCCACTCTTCAGTGGGGAGAGGGTTAGGGTGCGGGGCCGGCGTCTGCCCCTCACCCTGACCCTCTCCCCGTGATGTACGGGGAGAGGAAGAAGCAAGCGGCGCGGCACGGGAATGCGCTATTGTGCAGGCCAGCGTCAGCTTCCTAATCTGTCGGGGCAGCAGCGAGGGCAACATCATGGCGCGCATCGCCGTCGGCGGGTTTCATCACGAGACCAACTGCTTCGTTCCGGAGCGGACGGACTTCGCCTACTTCATGAGCCATCGCGACCGCCCGCCGCTGGTGCGCGGCAAGGACGTGATCGAATGGCTGGGCGACACCAGCTTCGCGCTGTCGGGGTTCCTGCGCGCCATGGGCGCGCGTCACGAGATCGTGCCGCTGCTGTGGACCAGCGGCGGCGCCGGCGGGCTCGTCACCGCGGATGCCTACGAGCGCATCGCCGGCGAGCTGGTCGGGCGGCTGTCCGCGGCGATGCCGGTCGACGCCGTCTACCTCGACCTGCACGGCGCCATGGTGAGCGAGCCGTTCGAGGACGGCGAGGGCGAGCTGCTGCGGCGCGTGCGGGCGGCCGTCGGCCCGAGTGTGCCGATCGCCATCAGCCTCGACTACCATTCCAACGTCACGCCCGAGATGGTGGAACTCACCGACAGCCTCGTCGCCTATCGCACCTATCCGCACGTGGACCGGCCCGAGACCGGGCAATTCGCCGCCCGCGCGATGTCGGTGCTGCTGGAGCGCGGGCGCCCCGCCGGACGCGCGCTGCGCAAGCTGCCGTTCCTGATCCCGCTCAACGACCAGTGCACGCTGGTCGAGCCGTCGAAGGGCGTGGTTGCCCGCTCGGTGGTGGCGGAGGGCGAGCTGGTCAACCTCTCCTATCTCGCCGGCTTCCCGCCTTCCGACCTCTATTGGTGCGGGCCGGCGGTGATCGCCCACGCCTGGACCCAGGCGGCGGCCGACAGGGCGGCCGATGCCCTGACCCGCGAGATCGCCCTGCGCGAGCCCGAGTTCGCGGTGCCGATGGTCTCCCCCGACGAGGGCGTGCGCGAGGCGATGGCCATCGCGCGCACCGCCTCGCGCCCGGTGGTGCTTTGCGACACGCAGGACAATCCGGGCTGCGGCTCCTCGGCAGACACCACGGGCGTGCTCGAGACGCTCGTTCGCCTCGGCGCGCAGGGGGCCGTGGTCGGCTATTTCTGCGACGCGGAAGCGGCCGCCGCCGCGCACAAGGCCGGCGTCGGCGCCGACATCACGATTGCGCTGGGCGGCCGCTCGGGCCCGGCCGGAGTGGTGCCGTTCAAAGGCACGTTCCGGGTCGCACGGCTTGGCACGGGCAAGATGCGCACCACGGGGGCCGTCTCCGGCGGGCGCGAGGTCGATCTCGGACCCATGGCGCTGCTCACGATCGGCGGGGTCGGCGTGGCCGTGACGAGCAAGCGCATGCAGGCGCTCGACCAGGCGCCATTCCGGCATCTCGGCATCGAGCCGAGCCAGCAGAAGATCCTGGCCCTCAAGAGTACGTGCCACTTCCGCGCCGAGTTCGAGCCGATCGCCGAGAAGGTGATCGTCGTCATCGCCCCCGGCGGCTACCTCGCCGACCCCGCCGGCTACCCCTTCCAGCGCTTGCGTCGAGGCGTCAGGCTGCGTCCCCTCGGCCCCGACTTCCGCGGCGCGCGACCCTGACCCCGGTCCTCGCGCGGGACAAGGGCAACGCTACGCATCGCGCTCTCGGGCCCCAGCGCGGCACGGCCGTGGGTTCCGGAACAAAGGATTCATTTCGAGGCAATCCCGCGCTGGCCTCCGGCGGCACGTTCCTGTAGTCGGGAGCGGCACGGCCCGCTGTCAACGCACGAAGGGTTCGAATGTCGCCCTTGTCATTGCTGCTGAACGTACTGTGGCTCGTCTTCGGCGGGCTGTGGATGGCGGTCGCCTGGGGTGTCGCCGCCGTCATCATGGCGATCACCATCATCGGCCTGCCCTGGACGCGGGCCGCATTCAACATCGGCGTCTACACGCTGCTCCCGTTCGGGCAGAAGGCCGTGTCGCGTGCCGAATATACCGGCGCCAGCGACCTGGGCACCGGACTGCTCGGCGATCTCGGCAACATCGTGTGGCTGGTGCTGGCGGGATGGTGGCTCGCGCTGGGCCACCTCATCTTCGCGGTCGGACTGGCCATCACGATCATCGGCATCCCGTTCGCCTGGGCCCACCTCAAGCTTGCCGGCATTGCGCTCTGGCCCATCGGCAAGATGATCGTGCCGGCGGACAGCCCGCCGCCGCCACGATTGCCGCCACTGCCGCCGCTGCGCTGAGCAGCGGCTCCTCCTGCTCAGGCCGGAGAGAGGACGTGGATGACGCGGCTGGCGATCATCTCCTTGGTCTTGGCGGCATAGGCCGCCATGTGCGGGGCGGCACCATGGGCCTTCAGATCGTCGGCGCTCGCCCACTTCTCGATCACCACGAACGTGTCGGCCCCCATCGCCGTCTGGATCTTGCCGAAGTTCGGCACGTCGATGGCCGGACCGTACTCGATGCAGCCCTTCTCGGCGTGGACCGCCGGCATGTTGGCGCGAAACTCGCGCAGGATGTTCTCGCGCATGCCGGGCTTGGCGGTGATGATGGCCAGGACGTGAATCATGGAAGTCTCCTCCGGTGTGAGCAGGTGGCTTGTCGCCTGGGCGCGAAGCTATCATCGATCCTGCCGGCGCGCGACGTGAAGCCCCGCTCGAGCGCACCGGCAAGCGCGCAACGCTTATCTGATCCCGCCGATCCGCATGGTGCCCGCTCCGTCCGGCGCTATGATGGGGCGCGGCGCGACACCAACCGGCCGCTCTGCAATGGCACGGAGCCGACACAAGGCTCCGGCGCGTCCCACCGAGGAAACACCTGCATGCTCGAGGCCATCCGAAATGCCGTCTGCACGTCGCTGATCGTACTCGTCGCGGCCAGCGGCGCGGCCTTCGCCGAAGCTCAAACCGTCCGTGTTTCAAGAGGTTACGGCATCACGCATCTGCCGCTGTACGTGATCGAGCACGAGAAGCTGTTCGAGAAGCACGCCAAGGCGGCCGGGCTCGGCGACATCACCGTGACCTGGCGGGAGCTGGACGGAGGCGGCAACCTCAACGACGCCATGATCGCCGGAACGCTCGACATCGCGAGCGTGGGCATCCCGGCATTCCTGACCCTGTGGTCGAAAGCCAAGGGCACCTCGAACGAGGTGATCGGCGTCGGCGCGGTGTGCAGCGTGCCCTTCCATCTCAACACCAACAATCCGCAGATCAAGTCGATGAAGGATATCGCCGACAGCGATCGGATCGCGCTGCCCGGCATCAAGGTATCGCTGGGTGCCGTCGTGCTGCAGATGATGGTGGCGAAGGAGTTCGGCGTCGAGAACTACGCCAAGCTGGATCCGATGACCGTCACCATGCTGCATCCCGATGCCTTCGCCGCGGTGATGTCGGGCACGCCGGGCGTGTCGTTCCACATGGCGTCTCCGCCGTTCGCGCAGATCGAGCTGAAGAACGACAAGATTCGCTCGGTCGCCAACTCGCGGGAAGCGCTCGGCGACAGCTCGCTGATGACGACGTACGCGCCCAAGCGCTTCACCGATGCCAATCCCAAGCTGGTCGCGGCATTCATCGCCGCGCTCGACGAGGCCAACGCATTCATCGCCGCCGACCTCAACGCAACCGCGGCGCTCTACGTGAAGGCCGCCAAGGTCAAGGCGCCGGAAGCCGAGATGCGCGAGATCATCGCCGACAAGGACAACTCGTTTTCGGCCACGCCCAGCGGCACGATGAAATTCGCCGACTTCATGTACGGCGTCGGGTCGATCAAGACCAAAGTGACGGACTGGAAGGACGTCTACGTCCCCCAGCTGCACAGCCGGCCGGGCAGCTGAGCACAGGTGGCGGCGCCGGGGCACGGCTCGAGTTGGTGACGCCACACGGGCCGGAGCCTTGAAAAAGACCAATTCCCGGCCCATATACCCGCTCATCCCGCTGCGCGTGCTTCTGATGCCCGAGTTGGCGCAGCCGGGAGTGAGCTTCGAGCGCCCCGAATCGTCCGCGGGGCGTTTTGCATTTCTGGCGCTGGGTGCCCCGACTCAGATAGATCCACGATCGATCCGCTCCGGTTCGCCTGGAGCTTGCAACGGAGGGCCAATCGCATGGCACGCGTCACCGTCGAAGACTGCGTCGACAAGATCTCCAACAGGTTCGAGTTGGTCCTGGTGGCTGCGCATCGGGCGCGCACGCTCGGCAGCGGCGCGGCCATCACGGTCGAACGCGAAAACGACAAGGACGCGGTCGTGGCGCTGCGCGAGATCGCCGAGCAGACCATCTCGCCAGGCGACATGCGCGAAGGGTTCATTCATTCCATCCAGAAGCAGGTCGAGGTCGACGAGCCGGAGGCCGTGGCGGCACCGTTGCTGCCCCAATCGTTGCGACCCACGCTTGGCCGGGACGACCCGGGCATGGACGTGGTCGTGGATACGATGACCGAGGACGAGCTTCTGCGCGGCCTGGAGAAGCTGTCTCCGGAGGAGCCGTCGTCAAAGGGCGACAGCCTTGCCGCTGGTCCTTCCAGGGGCGGATACTGAGCCACGCCCCGCGGCGGTCGGTGGTAGCGGCGCGGAACTGCCTGCCGACTAGGCAGCTCATCCAACTCGAATGGCGGGGGCACTGCAACTCCCGCCATTGTTGATTGAGCAACGACACTGCCGATCGCCCCCGGCGAGCCTTTGCGATCACACTGACGCGCAATTGAGCTTTTCCGGGCACGGCGCCGCTAGGTAAGCGCCAGCGAATAATGCATGAATTCGCCTCGCACATATTCGTGGGGCGGGCGTGCGCGGGAAACTTCCGATAGTCGCCGTCATTGCAGCGGTCCTCGCCGTGGCGTCTCCCGCCCGGGCGGGCCCCGCGCTGCTTTTCGACGCGTCCGACCGCAGCATCCTCTACGCCGAGGACCTCGACACCCAGTGGCATCCGGCGTCGCTGACGAAGATCATGACCGCCTACGTCACGTTCGTGGCGATCCAGGACGGCACGCTGACGCTGGATACGATGATCGGCTGCTCGAAGCTCGCCAACAGCCAGGGGCCTACCAAGGTCGGCCTGCCTGTGGGGGCCAGCATCTCGGTCGAGCAGGGGCTGCAGGCCCTGATCATGAAATCGGCCAACGACGTGGCCGTCATGCTGGCGGAGGCGGTGTCCGGATCGCACGAGGCGTTCGTCGACTACATGAACGGGACGGCCGGGCGACTCGGCATGACGCGCACGAAGTTCGCCAACGCCAACGGCCTGCCGGCACCCGAGCAGGTCACGACCGCCCGCGACATGGCGAAGCTCGCCGCCGCCGTGGTGCGCGATTTTCCACAGTATGCGCCGATGTGGTCGATGCTCGAGATGCGCCTCGGCAAGCGGCATCTGCATACGCACAACGGCCTGCTCACCAACTACGCCGGGGCGGACGGCATGAAGACCGGCTTCATCTGCGACAGCGGCTTCAATGTCGTCGCCAGCGCCACGCGCCAGGGCCACAAGCTGATCGCGGTGGTTCTCGGCGAGGCCACCGGGCAGGAGCGCAGCGTGCGCGCCGCCAATCTGCTGCAGCACGGCTTTCAAACGTATCAATGGAAGACGCTGTTCGGGTCGCAGACGCTCGATAGCCTGCGGCTCGACGAGAGCGCCAAGGCCTCGGTGACCAAGCCGGGAAGAGTGATCTCGCACGTATGCGGCACCGGCGGTCGCGCGGTCGCAAAAAGCAAAAAGGGCCGAGCCGTTGCGGGAGAAGGCGGCGGCAAGAACAAGGGGGCGCGGCCCAAGACCAAGGGCACGGCCAGCAGAAGCTCCGGCGCCTCATCCCAGTAGAGTCCGCGACAGCCGGCGATCTGTTTCACCTCAAGCTGTAAGCTCCGAGCTATCTGGTCACGGCGCGGAACCGGCAAAGCGGCGCTCGCGTCCGAGATCACAGCCTATTGAATATCATTGCGATTTTCTAATGTGGCGGACAGGTTCTGAAGGGGTGGCGAGCCTTATCTTGTGTCCAAGCCCGGCCGTGCCCAGCAAGGCACGCAGCACGCGCGCAATCGACACTCGATGGAGATGATCATGTCCGCAAGTCCCCCTGCAGCATCCGACCAACGTCAACCTCGGGTCAAGTCTTCCACCCTCAAGTCCAGCCTGCTCGCCAGCGCGGCCGTGCTTTCGCTCGCCGTGGCCGGAGCCGGCCTGCACGCCATGAACGGCAAACCCGCCTCCGGTACTCAGGCGAGCGCTGCGCGCTACAGCAATGCGGCGGCACCTGCCTCCGCGGTCGCCATGCCGAGCTTCGCCGACCTCGTCGACGGCGTCAGGCGTGCCGTCGTCTCCATCAGGGTCAATGCCGTGCAAGCGTCGATCTCACGTCCGGCGGCGATGGCGAGGACGCCAATCCGTTCGCCGGGACGCCGTTCGAGAGGTTCTTCAGGGGCTCCCCGCGCGGTAACAGCGCTCCGTTCGAGGACCCCAGGGGCGCGCGCCGCACCATCCAGGGCCAAGGCTCCGGCTTTCTCGTCAGCGCGGATGGCTACATCGTCACCAACAACCACGTCGTGCAGAACGCGTTAAAGGTCGAGGTGGTGATGGACGACGGCGCGGTGGTCGCGGCCAAGGTCATCGGCACCGATCCCAAGACCGACCTGGCGCTGCTGAAGATCGAGCACGGCTCGAACCTGCCGTTCGTGACGCTCGCCGACGCGACGCCGCGGGTGGGCGAGTGGGTCGTGGCCATGGGCAACCCGTTCGGGCTCGGCGGCACGGTGACGGCAGGCATCGTCTCGGCACAGGGTCGCGACATCGGCTCGGGCCCGTTCGACAACTACATCCAGATCGACGCGCCGGTGAACCGCGGCAACTCCGGCGGCCCGACCTTCAACATGAGCGGGCAGGTGATCGGCGTGAACACGGCGATCTACTCGCCGTCGGGCGGCTCGATCGGCATCGCCTTCGACATTCCCGCCGCCACCGTGAAATCCGTCGTCGCCGATCTCAAGGCCAACGGCCGCGTCGAGCGGGGCTGGCTGGGCGTCGAGGTCCAGCCGGTGACGTCCGACATCGCCGACAGCCTCGGCATGAAGGAGGCGGCCGGCGCTCTCGTTGCCGGCGTGCAGGCGGAAAGCCCGGCGGCGCGGGCGGGCGTTGCCCCCGGCGATGTGATCGCCGAGGTCGACGGAGCGGCCATCAAGGACGCCCGCGACCTCGCGCGCTCGATCGGCACGGTCAAGCCCGGCAAGACCGTCAAGCTCACGGTCCATCGCGGCGGCAAGACGCAAACGATGGCGGTGAAGCTCGACCCCGTGGAGACGAGAGCGGCTCAGCGATCCTGAACGCGAGGCGAGAGGCGGCCGGCCGCGTTCCTCAGTTCGCGGTCATGCCGCCATCGATGACGAGCTCGCTGCCGGTGACCCAGGAGGCCTCGTCGGAGGCCAGATAGAGGCAGCCGGCAGCGATATCGGCGGGCGTTCCGAAGCGGCCGAGCGGCGTTGCCGCCAACCGCTGCTGGGCGACGTCGGGATTGGAATGGCCAGGCTTCGTCATGGGCGTGTCGACGAAACCCGGATGCACCGAGTTCACGCGGATCCTGTCCGGCGCGTATTGGATCGCGGCGGCCTTGGAGAAGATGCGCACGGCACCCTTCGAGGCGTGATAGGCCGCATTCGCATGCGAGCCGACGATGCCGCATATCGAGGAGATGTTGATGATGGAGCCGCCGCCTGCGCGCTGCATCGCCGGGATGGTGGCCTTGGTGCCAAGGAAGACGCCGGTCGCGTTGATCTCCATGACCTGATTCCATTGCTCGAGCGTCTGATCGGCCAGCCGCGGCCCGGCGGTGACGCTGGTCTGTATGTTCAGCTTTGGATCGCGGCCGGAGATGCCGGCGATGTTGCACAGGATGTCGACGCGGCCGTAGCTCTTCTCGGCTTGTGCGACGATGGTCGCCCACTGCGGCTCGCTGCGGACATCCTGGAGGGCGAACGTCGCCGTGCCGCCGCCGTCGGCGATCTCGGCCGCGATGCTCTTGCCCAAAGCCGCGTTGCTGTCCGTCAGCAGCACCTTGGCGCCATGCTGCGCGAACATGCGTGCCGTCTCCGCGCCGATGCCCGATGCCCCTCCCGTGACGATCGCAACCTTGCCGACCAGTCGCTTTCCCGGCTGCATGACGCTTCTCTCCCTTTGTAGGTTTGCCGCTCGGCGAACGGTCGCTCCGTCGCGCCTCGGGCCAGCGTCAGCTTTGCTGTCGCCGGCTGCCCGAGTCTACGACATCCGATGCGCCGATAGAAACTTGCGCGGCCAGCCGGGATTGAAGGTGACGCTACGACCGGAGCGGCGTGGCGCCGCCGGCATCTACCATTTCGAGAAGAACCAGTGCACGGACACGCCCAGGGCATCGGCGGCGGCATCCACCAGCTTCGGGCCGGCGCGCGTCCGGCCGCTTTCGATCGCCTCCAGGTCGTTCTCGTCGATGCCGAGTATCGCGGCCAGCTCGGCGACGGTCAGCCCGACGTCCAAGCGACGATAGCGAAGGCGCTCGCCGACCTGGGCGTCAATTTGGCTGGGCGTGGGCTCGGGAGGAGGAGAACGGTCACGTTTGTCAGGTGACATCGAACAAACTCGGAAAAGAAAATCCCTCATTGGCAAGCTAGGGGGCAGCGGCATCCGCGTCAATTGCATTGCGCGATTGCTGTGGACCGGTGTGGCAGCCGCGCCGGCGAATCAATTTTATCTGACAGATTGGCAGACCTTGATGCAATGCATTGGAGGCTGCCATGGCAGATGTGGTTCGCCCGAGCCTATTTTCACAAATCACTGTCGAGCATGGTCCGGCTGCTCTGCTGGGCCGCGTATTCCTGCTGTGCGAGGCGCAGCTGCGCGAGCGCGGCGTTTCGCTGGCGTTTGCCAGCATGTCCGATCTCGTCGCGGTCAACCAGGCCAACTCCGACAGCTGGGCGCCGTTGTGGTCCGGATTCAATCCGGCCTTCAGCAATCTGACCCCGGACAATTCGTTCTGCATCCTGGGGTACGATCGTCGAGGCGATGTGGTCACGACGCAAGCGGCACGCTTCCTGGACTGGCCAGACACCAACTACCAGCGCGAGGCGGAGAGCTTGCGTCTGGCGTATGCCGATCCGGCGGCGTCGAAGCTGCCGGGCGAGCAATGCAAGGTCTCGGCGCTTGCAGCCAGAGGGGTCACGGGACGCGTGGTCAACACCGGCGCTGCCTGGTACCGGAGGGATTATCGGGGCACCGGCTTGGTATCGTTGCTGCCGCGTATGGCCCGTGCGCTCGCCTACACCCGCTGGGCCACCGATTGCTCGGTCACCATGATGGCGGAGCCGGTCGTACGCGGAAACGTGTTTCCAATGACCGGATATTGCAACTTGGAGTGGGACGTACGGATGTTCAATTCGCGCGGACAGATTCCGCGCTTCGCCTTCTTGTGGAGCAAACGCGACGAGATGCTCGACGATTTGACCCAGTTTCTAAGCGGCTTCGACGTCTCCACGGACGCCGCCCGCCGAATTGTTGATGCTCAGTAGCATCGGCTGTCCTCTGTCCCGCACGGGAAGGAGCAACCGGTCGTAGCGGTGATGCAATCGACCCAACCGCGGCCAGTAGATTTTTGCGTCGATATGGTCCAGCTGCGGCAGGTTCTGCATGAGCACGGACTTATAGGCTTGAGTCACCCATTGGCCGTAGGCCTTGTCCGGGGCCTCCGCAACCGACCGGCCGATTTGGGCTTTGGCCCATGCCGGATCGGGGATGCGCAGCCCGCTGCCCGTCTGCTCTATGATGAAGCGGCCAGCCTCAAGGTCGGGTCGCACGAGCAGGTATTGGCCGGCAGGCTCGCGCTCGAGCAGATTCTGGAGAGAGGCAAAATCGCTTGCCGCGCCTGAGAACTCTCCACGCGGAAAATACCTGCCCCAGCGAAGCCGGCACGGCGCGGGGGGAAACTCTGTGCTGGCGGAAAAAATCGCCGCGACGAAACGCGTTGATCAACTCGTCGATGCGCTCCAGGCTTTGCCCAAGCGAGGAATAGAGCTCGAGGCATTGTCCCTGCTCGAGGACCATCAGCAGAAAGCGGGAGGGCGCATGGTCGTTGAGCCAGTAGCTCAGCGACGCAACGGCAACGGGCGAGACTGTGGAAGGCCGGAAGCTGATGGTCGTACCTTGCGGTCTCTCGCGAAGGCCTATGAACCCCAGATTCCGCAGTAGAGGCAGACGGTCCTGAGTCTGCAGCACCCTTATCCGTAGCTTGTTTCGCAATCGCGGCGAGAAGAAGTGCAGAACCTCCCCGTCGTCGTCAATGATCCAGCTGCTCACGACACGCACCTAACGGATGGCAAGAACCTACGTGCGCTCCCGCATGGCTAACAATAGCAATATGTAGCGCGGAGCAGCAAGAATGGCAGCCAGAATAGGGGGCCGCGTTTTATCCGAATACTGCATTTCACAGGTGGAACGGTCTTCGATCCGAGGACGCCTGCACGAATAAAGTGAGCAAACCGCAGATTTCCGGGTCGCCGGTTACTGAGCAGGTGCAAAAAACGTCGGCCGGCTAAGCCTGCCGGCGCAGGATGAGAGACAGGTTGTTGGCCGGCATTTGCCGGATCAGGGGCGGCACGAAACCCTCGCTGGCGGCCTGCGCGGCGACGGCTTCGAGGTCGCGGACGCCCCATCCGGCATCCCGCCTGCGAAGGTCCTGATCGAAGCGCTCGTTGCTCGGCGCGGTATGCCGGCCCTCGCGGCGGAAGGGACCGTAGAGATAGAGGAAACCGCCCGGATCCAGCACGCGCGCGGCGCCGCGCATCAGGCCCACGGTCGCAGCCCAGGGCGCGATATGGATCATGTTGATGCACAGGACGGCGTCGGCGCGCAGGACGGGCCAATCATGCGCCGTCGCATCGATCGCCGCGGCGGGGCGGACATTGGTCAAGCCCAGGGCAGCAATCCACGCATCGATGCTTCCTCTCGCGGCGGGGTCGGCGTCGCTGGGCTGGAATACGAGACCGGGATCGCTGGCGCGGGCAAAATGCACGACGTGCTCGCCCGAGCCGCTCGCGATCTCCAGCACCAGCCCGCGTTGCGGCAGATAGTCCTGGAGGACCGCCAAGATCGGATCTCGGTTGCGGGCCGCAGCCGGGGCATAGTGCCGGGCATCATCGTGCATGGATCGCTTGTCGTCCCGGTCGGCGTCACCGTCAAGGCTGGTCAGCCGGGACCGCTGGGCGCAAAGGGTGGTCTAGCCGGCGAGGACTGCGCTAAGTTCCGCTCGGCTTTCGCCGGACGATGAGCAAGCCGCGCGTTGCGGCCGGCGCCGGACAAGACCTTGGGGAAGAGGAAACGCATGTATCAGCATACCGTCGATTTCATCATCGTGGGGGCGGGCTCGGCAGGAGCCGCGCTCGCCAATCGGCTCACCGAAAACGGTCGCCACCAGGTGCTGCTGCTCGAGGCCGGCGGCGAGACGCATCCGCTCTCGCGCGTGCCGATCAGTTTCGCCAGGTTCATAACGCGGCCGGGCGTCAACTGGCTCTATTCCTCCGAGCCCGAGGCCGTCACCGGCGGACGCGCGATTCCCGTGCCGCGCGGACGCATGCTCGGCGGCTCGAGCGCCATCAACGGCATGGTGTGGGTGCGCGGCCAGCGGCAGGACTACGATCACTGGGCCCAGCTCGGCAATCGTGGCTGGAGCTACCAGGACGTGCTGCCGATCTTCAAGGACATGGAAAGCTACGCCGGCGGCGACGGCGAGACCCGCGGTCGCGAGGGGCCGATCAAGATCTCCGACAACCCCGAGAGCGGGAAACTCTACGACAGCTTCGTCAAGGCGGCCGAAACCGTCGGCATCAAATACAATCGCGACTACAACGGCGCCGAGCAGGAAGGCATCGCCATGACGCAGGGCTCCATCCACAAGGGCCAGCGCATGAGCACGGCGCGCTGCTATCTGGAGCCCGCGCGCATCCGCCCCAACCTGTCTATCGAGACTGGCGCGCTCGCCGAGAGCCTCATCATCGAGGGCAAGCGCTGCGTTGGTGTGCGCTATGCCGTTCACGGCGAGAAGCGCGAGGCGCGCGCGGCGCGCGAGGTGATCGTCTCGGCCGGGGCGATCGCTTCGCCGCAGCTGCTGGAGCTGTCCGGCATCGGGCAAGCCGAGCGCCTCAAGGGGCTCGGCATAAAGGTCCACCACGACCTGCCTGGCGTCGGCGAGAACTTGCGCGACCACTATGCCCCGCGCATGAAATGGCGCGTCGGCCGCCACGGCGTGACCTTCAACGAGCGCGCCCGCGGCTTCGGCGCCCTGTGGCAAGGATTGCTCTACATCACCGCCAGGACCGGCTTCCTCAGCCTGGCGGCCTCGCCGCTGCGCGCCTTCTACAAGACCCGCGAGGGCCTCGACAGCCCGGACGCCATTCTGATGGTGCAACCGTTCCTCGTGACGCCCAACCTCAAGCTGGCGAAGGAGGCGGGGCTAACCATCATTACCCACCAGCTTCGCCCCGACAGCAAGGGCAGCATCCACTTGAAATCGGCCGATCCTGCCAAGCCGCCCGCCATCCGCTTCAACTTCCTGGCCGAGCGCAGCGACCGCGATTGCGTACTCAACTGTATGCGCACCGTGCGGCGCATGGTCGAAGCCCCGCCGCTGGCGTGGCTCGGCGCCGAGGAGTTCCAGCCCGGCCCGAAGGTGAAGTCGGATGACGAGCTGCTCGACTTCGTGACCCGCACCGCCGAGACCACGTATCACCCGGTCGGCACCTGCAGAATGGGCAGCGACCCGGCTGCCGTGGTCGACGACCGGCTGCGCGTGCACGGGATCGCCGGCTTGCGCGTTGCCGACGCGTCGATCATGCCGACGCTGACCTCCGGCAACACCAATGCGCCGTCGATCATGATCGGCGAGAAGGCCGCGCGCATGGTGCTGGAATCCGCGGCCTGATAGCGGCGCGCGGAGTCGCATGCTGGCGTTGCGGCGTCGTCGTCGTGGCGACGCCGCTTCGCCTCGGCGCGAGCCTATGTATCCGAGTGCGCGGCAGCCACACGGGCGCTAAATCAGGTCGCCGGCATGGCGACCGCGCTCGCCTGTTGGTAGTCTGGCTTTCAGGAATTGATGGAGGTGCGCATGCGTAAAGCGTTGCTTGCCCTGATCCTCGCGGGTGTTGCGCCGGTTGCGATGACGACCGCTGCAAACCCGGCTTCCGCAGGAGCCGCACTGGCCCCTCGCGCCGCGGTCGCTGCCCCCGAGGGAATTGTCGCGAAGGTCGACTATCGCGGATATCGGCAGTATCGGACTTATGGTCCGCGCCACTATCGAGGTCCGCGGGCCTATGGGTACTACGCACCGCGTGCTGCGTACTATGGGCCGCGGCCCGCGTACTACGCTCCGCGGCCTGCCTACTATCCCCCCGCCGTCGTCTATTACCCGCCGCCGGTGGTCTACTATCCCCCGCCGGTCGTCTACAGCGCGCCCATCGTGGCGCCCCGCTACTACGGCGCGGCGGCCGGCTACTATGGCGACTACCAGGATTGGTGACCGCTACGGGCGGGATCGATCCCGCCGACGCGCATGAAAGCAGCCGCGCTCCGACTTGGGGAGCCGGCCGCAACATCAGGGCGAGGCGTTGCCCGGGGGTTGGCTCTTCACCCGAAGAGCAGAGCGACCGTCCAAGTCCCCACGACGGAAGCCAGCAGCAGGTTGATCACGAGCACGCGCCCAAGATCGCGCGAGGCGGCAGCGTAGCTCGGGGCGGAGGCGACCGCCTTCTGCGGCCTTTCGGAAAGCAGCCGAGCCAACCTCTCCTCGCCGACGCGGTCCTGATCCTTGATGCCAAACAGCCGCACCGAGCGCCTCCCCTAGGACAAACTACGCATGGAGACATTCTATCGCATAAGGATCAAATCCGATATCCGTTCGCTTCGATTTTGCAACAGTTTTGAAAAGTGGAAGCGTCTCCGTCGGTAACACGGTCGGCCTCATCCGGGACCTGAGGTTCGAGCCGCTGCCGGGTGGCGGATCTGGTCGCCGAGCGCAACGGCCGGCATGCTGACGCGGGCCCAACGGTAGCCGTCCGGCGCTCCGCTGAATGCCGGCTCACACGCCCCTCCCTGCTTGCCGGTTCATCTCTCCCCGGGGCTACCCTGCGGGCGGCCATGCTTTGCGCGTGCCAAACGGCGTCGTTCAGCGCATCCTGGGGCCAGAACCGAGCAGCACGCTCGATCGATGCACGCGATGGAGATAGCCATGGCCAATGAACCGATCCAAGAGGGCTTCGAGGTGTTCGTCTCGGACCACGACAAGCCCTTCGGGGCCGTCCGCCAAGTCTCCCCGCACGGCAGGCCCGAGCTGGTGGTCTACGTCGAGAACGCAGGCGACTTCACCGTCGCGCTCGCCGCCGTAAAGGCGGTCCACTCGCAGAAAGTGATCGTCGAGCGCGAGAAGCTCGACCACAAGCTCCGGCAGGCCATCGGCCACGCGCACGACGCCGAAGACCCGAAACTCTGAGGCGTCCGTCCCCGCCCGCCACCCGGTGAGTGAACATCAGGGCATGGCGTGGCGCTCGGCTCAGCGCGCCCGACGCCAGAATCATGACACGGTTGCGCGCTCCATTGCTGGAGAAGGTTTAGCCTGGGGGATACGAGGGGATGCGTTTTGGGCTCTTGCCGCCGGTGGCGGCATTTTGCTGCCTGTGCGGCGCGGCGCAGGCCGGGACAATGGAAGACGCGCTGAAGAAGCTGGACCCCGAGGAGCGGGCGCATCAGGCTTGCGCGATCAAGGGCGTGGACACGTTGCGGCGCGACAAGCGCCTGCCCGGCGCGGATCGCCTGAAGACGGGCATCACCGGCGCCGCGGTTTTCGACGGCTCCGTGGTGACGGCCAAGGGCGGCGCGGTGCGCGCGAAGGGGCGCTGGTATTCCCTGAAGTTCACCTGCTCGGTGACCGCCGACCGCATGAAGGCGGTATCCTTCACCTACGAGCTGGGCCAGGAGATTCCCGAGGCGAAGTGGGACGCCTACGGCTTGTGGCGATAGCGCACGCGACCCGCTTCAGTTGGCGCGGCGAATGCGGTCGGGAACGCGAGGCGACACCGGGCTGTTGGCCTTGAGGTACTCCTCCAGGGCGGCGACCTCGGAGGGGCCCACGCGGGAGTTGGTTGCATCCTTCAGCACGACGAAGCCGTCGCCGCCGTCGGCGAGAAACGCATTCACGGTCACGCGGTAGCCGGCCGCAGGGTCGATGGCGCGTCCGTTGAGCGTGATCCCGTCGGCCGCCACGAAGTCGCCCTTGGGTCGCCGGTCGTCCCACGTATACGAGAAGCCGTTCGACACCTGCAGGATGCGCGGCTTGGGTTGGTTCAGCCACTGCTGCTCGAGCAGCGTCTTGATCTGCGCTCCCGTCAGCGTCAACGTGACCAGCGAATTGCCGAACGGCTGGACGGCAAAGATGTCGGCGAAGGTCACGGCGCCGTCCGCGTTCCGTTGCAGGCTCGTGCGAATTCCGCCCGGATTGGTGAAGGCAATCACCGCTCCCCCGTCCTGCTCCGACCGGGTCGCGGCGAGCTGGGCATCGGCGATGAACGCGCCGAGCACGCTTTCTCCCGCCGGGCCCTCGTCGCGCGACAGCGGCGCAGTGATCGATCCGACGATGCGTCCGCCCGGCGGCTTGACCAGGGCTTCGTAGGTGGACAACAGCGCCGTCTGGTCGGGGTCCTTGGCATAGGTGTCCGTGCGGACGATCAGGTTGTCGGCCTTGGCGCTGACCACGTCGCGGGTCTTGGGGTCGAGCTCCACCTCGATCTCCGTGACCAGCGTGCCGAACTTGTCGGCGCTGGTGACGAGACGGCCGTCGATCACGCACTTGTAGGCGCGGTGCGTGTGGCCGCTGACGACGAGATCGACAGCCTTGTCGAGCTTCTTGACGATATTGACGATGGGTCCGGAGATCTCCGGACACTCGTTGTAGCCGCCGGTCGGAAAGCCGCCCTCGTGGATCAGCACGACGATGGCCTCGATGCCGCGCTTCCTGATCTCCGGCACCAGGGCGTTGATGGTCTCGGCCTCGTCGCGGAACTCCAGCCCTACCACGCCCGACGGCGACACGACGTTGGGCGTGTTCTTCAATGTGAGGCCGATGAAGGCCACGGGAATGCCCTCGAACTCCTTGACCTCGTAGGCGGGAAACAGCGTCTTGCCGGTGCTCTTGTCGATCGTGCTGGCCGCGAGATAGCGGAACTTGGCGCCGGCGAACTTGGCCGGGCCCTGGCAGCCGTCCTTGGGATGGCAGCCGCCGTTCTGCATGCGCAGCAGCTCCGTCTTGCCCTCGTCGAACTCGTGGTTGCCGACAGCGGTGATCTCGAGACCCATCTGGGAGAGAGAGTCGATGGTCGGCTCGTCGTGGAACAGGGCGGAGAGCAGCGGGCTCGCGCCGATCAGGTCGCCGGCGGCGACGAACACGCTGTTCTTCTTCTTGGCGCGGAGCTGCTTGACGAGCGTCGCCATGTGCTCGGCCCCGCCGGCCGGGACGGCGATCTTCTTGGTCTGGTCCTTCGGGTCGGCGATGGAGATGCCGCCGAACGGCGGCCGCAGGTTGCCGTGAAAGTCGTTGATGGCCAGGATCGTGACGGCGACACGGGCCATTGGCGGCGGCGCCGCCTCATGCCGGTATCGATAGGCCGCAACGAGACCCGCCAGCACGACCAGGGCCGCGCCGCCGAAAGCCGCATGCCGACGCCACCGCGAGTGCAACATGATCTAGTGTCCTGATCGCGAAATTCGCCTACCTCTGCGGGAGGCTCGGAACGAATTTCGCGATCTGAAGGACACTAGCAAAGTCAAAGAGCTAGTGTGATTCAGATCGAGAAGTCCGCTTCCCAGCCCAGCCCAGCACGATGATGCGGACTTCTCGATCATCACACTAGGCCCCACCCTTCCGCTTTGAAGCGGTATCGCATCCTCCCGGCGAGGCCGCAACGATCATGGTTACGGGCGTATCCGAGAGTCCGGACGCGTGCACCTGACCGGAACCGCGGTTGCGAGCGCCGCGTTTCACGCTGAAGTGAAACGATCGAGGATTATCCGACATGGCACGGCGTTATTCCCCCTCGGCGTCGAAGGACGTCAAGCGGGCAATGCACAAGCGCAAGCGCGGCACCCTCAAGAGCGGCACCAGCGGCAAGACCGTGAAGAGCCGCAAGCAGGCCATCGCCATCGGCCTGTCGGAGGCACGCAAGAAGGGCAAGAAGGTCCCCAAGCGCAAATCCGGCTAGCCGCCGTGGCCGCGCGTCGTCTCGGCGATCCAGCGGCGGAAGGTCGAGAATGCCGGCTCTGCGCGGCGGGTCTCCTTGAAGATCAGGTACCAGTCGCTGCCCTTGGGCACTGACAGCTTGAAGGGCGCCACCAGTCGGCCGGCCTGCAGGTCGTCGTCGATGTAGGGGCGGATGCCGAGAGCCACACCGAGGCCATCGCTGGCGGCCTGGATGGCCTGGCCGTAGTATTCGAACGTCGGCCCCTTGGGCGCGAGACCGCCCAGCCCGGCAGCCTTCAGCCACAACGGCCAATCCTCGCGTGCGTGACCCACTCTCAAGAGCTGCGCACCATTGAGCTGCCGCGGCGACTTCAGGCGCTGCCCGAGCCGCGGTGCACAAACGGGCACGAGGTCGGCGCCGAACAGCCTTTCCGAAACCAGCCCCGGCCAATTGCCGTTGCCGAGCTTGATGCCGCAAGTCCAGTCGTCCGCGAACGGCGCGGCCGCGCCACCAGTCGTGATCCTTACGTCTATGTCGGGCGCGACCTCGCGAAAGGCCGCCAGCCTCGGGATCAGCCAGCGGATGGCAAACGTGGGCCCGACACCGACCGTGAGGACGCGGCTCGCGGGCTCCGCCCTCACCTGGTCCGTCAGATGCACGAGCGCTTCCAGGATCGGCGTCAGGCCCAGCTGGTAGGACTTGCCGGCGGCAGTCAGCTCGAGACGGTTGGCGCCGCGCTGGAACAGGTCGACGCCGAGCCGCTGCTCGAGCAGGCGCACCAGGCGGCTCACCGCCGCGGCCGTGACGTTGAGCTCCGTCGCCGCGCCGGAGAAGCTCCCGCACCGGGCCGCCGCCTCGAACGCCCTGATGCCGTTGAGGAAAGGCAGCCGTCGCATCGCACCCACAGTTTTTGTCATGCTCAGGCCATATATAACTCAGGTTGCGGAATGGCGGCAATCGGCCCATTGGAGGCGTGGGAGGCACGCTCCGATGTCGGCATTTCTGATGTTCGCGCTCGTTGTCACGATGGTCGGCACTTCTTTCCTGTCGGGCATTTTCGGCATGGCCGGCGGCCTGATCCTGATGGGCGTTCTGCTGGCGCTGCTGCCCGTTCCGGAGGCCATGTCGCTGCACGCGGTGACGCAGATGGCCTCGAACGGCTGGCGCGGCCTGCTCTGGTGGCAGCACGTGCGCTGGCGTGCCGCCGCCGCATTCCTTTTCGGCTGCGCCGTCGCGTTCGTGCTGTGGACGTTCTGGCGCTACGTGCCCTCGAAGTCGGTAGCCTTTCTTTTGCTAGGGGTTACCCCTTTTCTCGTGCGCGTGGTGCCCTCCGATCTCAAGCCCGATCCGGAGCGTCTCCTGCATGGCACGCTGTATGGCGCTTTCTGCATGACGCTGATGCTGCTGACGGGCGTCTCCGGTCCGTTGATCGATACCTACTTCCTGGGCGGCGGCATGGAGCGGCGCCAGATCGTTGCGACCAAGGCGGTCTGCCAGGTCTTCAGCCACGGCGCGAAGTTCGCCTACTTCGGCGGCCTGGTCGACCAGGCCGCAGGCCTCGATCCGTGGATGGCAGGCTTGGCGATCGCCGCCTCGATGATCGGCACCTCGCTGGCGCGGCCGATCCTGGATCGGCTCACCGACACGCAATACCGCAGGTGGGCGACGCATATCATCACGACGATCGCCGTCGCCTATCTGGCGCAGGGAAGCTATCTGCTGCTGTGGCCGAGCGCATGAGGACGTCATGACAAGCACGCTGGATCCGCTGGTGCTCGATTTCGTCGAATGGGTCGCCAAGGAGCCGAGGCCCTATGCCGACGCGCTCGAGGCGTGGCGCACGTCATGCCCCAGGCTAACGGTGTGGGAGGATGCGGCCGACCGCGGGTACGTCGAGCGCCGCAGCGTCGAGGGTCAGGGCGTATGCGTGCTCGCCACCCCGGCCGGACGGGATTTCCTGAAGTCGCACCGGCGCGTGACCGGCTAGAGTCTGGCCTGAACGGATCTCATCGTTGACATCCCGGTGCTTGCCTGCCCTCGGACTTGTTCCAAGGGTTGCCGGGATCCATCCATCCGCAAGCGCCGGAGCATGCTGATAGATGGATCCCGGGCACGAAGCGCGGGATGACAACGGTGAGTTCGGATCGGCCGTCGAGGCTCCGTCAAGATCGGCAACGCCGCAACTATTCCTCGTAGGCGATGTAGCGGACGATCTTCCAGCTGCCGTCGTCCTGGCGGCGGAAGATATCGAGGCCGGGCTCGTTGCTGGAGGTGCCGCCGATCTGGCCGGGGCGCTTGATCGTGAGCGTCCACACCAACCGCACGGCGGCAAGGTCGCCGGACACGATGATCTCCTTGATGGTCAGGTCGTAGGAGAACTTCCGGGTGCGGTCCGCGAGCGATCCCTGCAGCAGGCTGCAGACCTCCGCGAACCCGCGCTCGGGAAACCCCCGATAGTCGTAGCGCAGCTCGGGCGCAAACAGGCGGCAGACCGCTCCCGTATCGCCGGCGTTGAAAGCCAGCATCCATTCGTTCAGCGCCTTGCTTATGGCTTGCTCGGTCTCGGACGCGTTGGGATCCGCGGATGCCGCCGGCACAACCGACAGAACGGGGATCAGAGCTGCCGCCGCAGCGAGCGCGGTGGCGCGCCATGATCGAGCGCTCATGTCTTGCCCTGCAGCACGCTGTCGCGAACGCGGGCGAGCACGTCGATCGAAGCCGTCTTGTAAGCGTTGATCACGGCGGCCGTGTCGGCGTTGTCGCTGTCGCGCCAGTTCAGGTTGAGGCAGAGGGTGACCGGCGTGCCGCGCACGATCATCTGGCCGGCTAGCGCCATGCAGTGGAAGCCGTTCCAGTCGATGTTGCCGCCCTTCATGTAGGCGGGCGTATCCGGGGGCACGACTGTGGCGATTGCATCCGCCATGGCCTGGACGCGCTTGAACTCTACCAGCGTCTCGGGCTTGCGAAAGAATTCGCCCTTCAGCGCGCGCTTGTAGTAGCCGACGAAGGTCGCCGCCGGGCACGCCATCGTGGTCTCGGCGTTGATGGCGTCGCGCGGTTTCTTGTCGATCTTCTCCGCCCGCATGGCCTCGACGCCCTGCCAGCCCATGTCGACGCCGGCGTCGTATCCCGCCACGTAGGAGAAGTAGCGGCGCGTGCTGTCGGGGATGCGCGCGTCCTTCAGGCCGGCCCGGGCGATGAACGCGCGCACCTTGTCGGCGCCGACGCGCTGCATGGCGACATCGGTTGCCGTATTGTCGCTGTGGGCGATCATTGCCTCCAGCACGATGCCGGCAGGCGCCGTGCCGGTGAGATGATCGAACACTTTGCCGGTCGAGCGGCTGGCGTCGTCGATCCTGAGCTGCTCGGAGAGCGACAGGCGATCGGCCTCGACCTCCTGCAGATAGGTGGCGAGCACGAAGGTCTTGAAGCAGCTGCCGCAGAACAGCGCGGCATCCGCGTTGTGCGCCAGGCGCCGCAGGCCGCCGGGTGCATCGATGTCGATCTGCACGCCCTTCTGGCCTGGCAGGCCCAGGAAGCCTGCCAGCAGCTCGCGGTCGCTGGCCGTGCCATCCGTCTGGCCGAGAGCAAGCGAGTCGGTGACGCAGGACGCCGCGGCGGCCAATCCCGTCAGCTTCACGAAGTCTCGCCGATCCATTGCACCCTCGCACTCGCCGTGAGCGTTGCCGCGCGGAAAATAGCGGCAATTGCGCCGCGCGCACGTCTTCGTTGGATGCGGCGCGCGAACAGGGCTAAGAATTCCTGACTGGCGGGTGCAAGGCGGGAATGGCACAAGCGCCCCAGCACCGAAGCCCCCAAGACCATCCCTAAATGTTCTCCATCCTCAACCTGGCGCTGCCGTTCTTCGGCCTGATCTTCATCGGCTTCGCCTGCGGCAAGCTGAAGAAGCTGCCCGACGAGGGCTTGGCCTGGATGAACTTCTTCATCTTCTACGTGGCGCTGCCGGCCCTGTTCTTTCGCATCCTGTCCAAGACGCCGCTCGAGCAGCTCGCGCAACTCGACTTCATTGCCGCCACGGTGCTAGCCACGGCCAGCGCCTTCACCATCTCCTACATCATCGGCCTGATCGCGTGTCGCGGCGATCTGGCGGCAGCGACGGTGGCGGCGGTTGCCGGCGGCTTCGGCAATGTCGGCTACATGGGGCCGGGCCTGGCACTGGCAGCGATCGGTCCGGAGGCAAGCGTGCCGGTGGCGCTGATCTTCTCGTTCGACGCGCTGCTGGTATTCACGCTGGTGCCTTTGCTGATGGCCGTCAGCGGTGCGAGCGGCGTCGGCTTCGGGCGGGCGATGCTGGACGTCGCGAAGGGCATCCTGCTCAATCCGCTGCTGATTTCCGCTGCCGTCGGCGTGCTGGCGGCGGCCTACAAGTTCGAACCGCCGACGGCGGTCGATCGGCTGCTGCAGTTCCTCTACACCTCGGCTGCGCCATGCGCGCTGTTTGCGCTCGGCGTCACGGTGGCGTTGCGCCCGATGCAGCGCGTGCCTCGGGAGGTGCCCCTGCTCGCGTGCGTCAAGCTGCTGGTGCACCCCATTCTGGTCCTCCTTCTGCTCGGCTGGTTCGGCCCGTTCGGCGAGGTTTGGGTCAGCACCGGCGTGCTGATGGCAGCGCTGCCGCCGGCGCTGTCGGCCTACGTGTTCGCGCGCCAGTACGACACCTGGATCGAGCAGGCCTCCAACGTGGTGCTGATCGGCACGCTCCTGTCGGTGGTGACGCTTACCGCCGTCATGTGGCTGGTGCAGACGAAATCGCTAACGCATCTGCTGTCTCTCATTGGCTTCTGAATGGCTTGCGGATAGGTATCGGCGATGCGCACTCAAGTCGGAATCGTCGGAGGCGGGCCTTCCGGGCTGCTGCTGGCGCGCCTGCTGGGACTGGCGGGGATCGAGACCGCCGTTCTGGAGCGGCGTTCGCCCGAGTACCTGCGCGCCCGCGTCCGCGCCGGCCTTCTCGAGCAGGATACCGTGGGCCTGCTGACCGAGGCGGGGGTGGGAGAGCGTCTCGCCCGCGAGCGGCTTATCCACGAGGGCGTGCAGCTGGCATTCGATGGTCGCCGCCATCGCATCGATCTGAAGGGCCTGACCGGCAAGGTCGTCACCATCTACGGGCAGGCCGAGATCCAGAAAGATCTGATGGATGCGCATGCGGTCGCCGGCAGCAACGTGGTCTACGAGGCCGAGGACGTCAGCCTGCACGGCTTGACGAGCGACACCCCGAGCCTGCGCTATCGCAAGGATGGTCGCGACCATGAGATCGAATGCGACTTCGTCGCGGGCTGCGATGGCTTCCATGGCGTGAGCCGGCAGGCGATCCCGCAGGAGGTGATCCGCGTCTACGAGCGCGTCTATCCCTTCGGCTGGCTCGGCATCCTCGCCGATACGAGCCCCGTGAACCACGAGCTGATCTACGCAAACAGCGAGCGCGGGTTTGCGCTGTGCACCATGCGGTCGATGACGCGCAGCCGCTACTATCTGCAGGTGCCGGTCGATGAGGATGTCGGCGATTGGCCGGACGAGCGGTTCTGGGCCGAATTGAAGCGGCGCATCCCCGCGGATGCAGCCTCCAGCCTCCAGACCGGGCCGTCGATCGAGAAGAGCGTGGCACCGCTGCGCTCGTTCGTGGCCGAGCCCATGCGCCACGGCCGTTTGTTCCTGGCCGGCGATGCGGCCCACATCGTGCCGCCCACGGGTGCCAAGGGCCTCAACCTCGCCGCCGCCGACGTGCGGTTCCTGTCGGAGGCGCTGGTCGCCCACTACAAGAGCGGTCGCATGGACCTGCTGGAAGGCTACTCCGCGCGGTGCCTGCAGCGCGTGTGGAAGGCGCAGCGCTTCTCGTGGTGGCTGACCGGCCTGATGCACCGCTTCCCCGAGGCCAGCGGTTTCGAGCGTCGCGCCCAGGCAGCCGAGCTCGCCTACCTCGCCGGCTCGAAAGCCGCCCAGACGACGCTCGCCGAGAACTATGTGGGTCTGCCCCTCGAGTGAGGCAGGCGCGGCATTCCCGTCGCGCCCCTCCCCGCCGGCTACTTCTGGCCGGCCGAGGCGGAGAGCTTCTGCAGCGTGTCGACGATCGACAGCAGGTCGTCGACGAACTGATCGCGCTGCTTGGTCGGGAGTGCGTCGAGAATGCGCTCGTCGACTCGCTTGGAGAGCGGCTCGGCGACACGCAGCACCCGCCGCCCCTCGTCGGTGAGCTTCACCGCATAGGCGCGGGCATCTTCCCTGGTGCGGCGGCGCTGCAGCAACCCTTTCCGCTGCATGCGTCTGACGATATCGGCCAGCGTCGAGCGGTCGATGCCGGTACGGTCGACCAGCCCGGTCTGGCTCAGTCCCTCGTTGGCGGCCACCGTGACGAGTACGGCAAGCTGCCGCGGAGTCAGGTCGCCGTCCTTCATCTCCGCATGGAAGATGTCTCCAGCGCACTGCCCCGCCCGGTGCAGCAGATGGATCGGTGACCGGCTGAGCCGGTCAGATTGTGAATCCCGTTTCATTACACTTTCGGAGTTTGGAGCGAGCGCCAGGACGGCACCCACGGCCCGATCGTTCGGACGCTTCCCATAAGCGACAGCGAGGGAAACACCATCCGCGAACCATCGGATCACGAAGGATCGCACACCGACCCCGCGCGTGTCACGGCCATTTTCGCGACACGTTGTCCCATTTTTTTAGCAGAATGGATGGCGCCAGCTTACGCGTCGGCCTTGATCTCGTGGCGCTTGATCAGGCCGATTTGCGCCATCGCGAATACCAGCGAGAGCACGAGGATGCCGAACACCTTGAAATTCACCCACACCGATTCGGAGAAGCTGCGCCACACCACCTCGTTGAGCGCAGCAAGGCCCAGGAAGAACAGCGCCCAGCGAAAGCTGAGCTTGCGCCAGCCTTCCTCGGTCAGGTTGAAGGCTTCGCCCAGCAGCAGCTTGAGAAGCGGGCGGCCTGTCATCAGTCCAAAGAGCAGCACGCCGGCGAACAGCAGGTTTATGATGGTCGGCTTGATCTTGATGAAGCGCGGGTCGTTGAGCCAGAAAGTGAGGCCGCCGAACACGACCACCAGCACCGCGGTCATGAGCGGCACCGGCAGCAGGCGGCCGAACTGCGACCAGGAGGCCGCCAGCGCCAGGACGCTCGTGACCATGACGACCCCGGTCGCCCAGAAGATGCCCGCGAAGAAATAGGTGATGCCGAAGGCGGCGAGCGGGCCGAACTCGATGAGCAGCTTGATCTGCGGGTTGGGAGGGGCCGCAATGCCGGGCCGGTTGGCCTCTTCGTTCATGCCGGTACCCTCGCGGATGTGGGGCGCTTGGGACGTGGAGGTCCGTCCCCGCACCCCATGATCGGCCTAGGAAGCCACATCGCTTCGCGGCGCGATCTCGCCGATGGGCTCAGGCAGGCGGTATTTTTGCAGCACGCGCGCCTGCCACCAGAAGAACAGGGCCGTCACCGGCATGGTGATGAAGATCTTGAACAGGATCCAGATGTCGACGCCGGTGAAAACGCGGTTGAGCGCGATGACATGCGCATGTGCGCAGCCCAGGCGAACGATCTCGTTGACCACCGCAGTGGCCAGGAAGAAGAAGGCGACGTTACGGGTGAACTTGGCCCAACCCTCGTCGGTGTAGTGGAAGGTCTTGCCGAATACGAAACGGAAGAAGTTGTGCCCGGTCTTGAGGCTCACCCACAGCAAGAGGGCGACCAGCGAGTTGAACAGCGTGACCTTGATCTGGACCCACATGGCGTCGCCGGTGATCAGCGTGAGCGTGCCGAATGTCACGCTCACCGCTCCGGCGATGAACGGCATGATGGGCGGGCGCCCGAGCACCAGCAAAGTGGAGACGAGCGACAGTAGCGTGCAACCGATCAATGCCCACGTGCCAGCGGCGATCCCATAGATGCCGTTGACCAGGAACATCGCAATTAGCGGCCCGATCTCTCCCAGGATGTTGACGGTCTGCTCGGCATTGAACGGATAATGCCGCTTCCGCCAGTTCACTGCTGCCACTGTCACGCTTTGTCTGTGCAGGCGGACCTTGTCGATCCGCCCCTCCCTTTCCTTCAGCTTTTCTAACTCAGGGCTACGGCGCGCGCAAACTCTCCAGCATCGAATGCCGCCAAGTCATCCACGCTTTCGCCAACTCCTATAGCATGCACCGGTAGGCCAAACTTGGCCGAAATTGCGACCAGAATCCCGCCCTTGGCCGTGCCGTCGAGCTTGGTCATGACGAGGCCGGTGACTCCGGCCTTGTCCCTGAACACTTCCACTTGGTTAAGCGCGTTCTGGCCGGTGGTGGCGTCGAGCACCAGAAGCACGTGATGTGGCGCGCTTTCGTCGATCTTGCGCAGCACGCGAATCACCTTCTCGAGCTCGTCCATCAGAGCCGACTTGTTCTGCAACCGGCCGGCGGTGTCGATCAGCAACACCTCGCTGGAATTTTCACGCGCTCGCTTCAGGGCATCGAAGGCGAGCCCCGCGGAATCGGACCCGACCCCACGCGCGACCACTTCGGCGCCCGTACGCTCGCCCCAGATCTTGAGCTGGTCGATCGCGGCGGCCCGGAAAGTGTCCCCGGCCGCCAGCGTGACCTTCTTGCCGTCCTGGGCGAAGCGCTGGGCGAGCTTGCCGATGGTGGTGGTCTTGCCGGTGCCGTTGACGCCCACGACCAGGATCACGTGCGGCCGGTGATCGCCCTCGAGCTGCAGCGGCTTGGCCACCGGCGCCAGCACGCGCTCGACCTCGGCCGCCAGCACGGCGCGCACCTCGTCGGGCGCTATCTCCTTGTTGTAGCGGCCCTTCGCCAGGGCTTGGGTGATGCGCATGGCGGTCTCGACGCCCAAGTCCGCCTGGATCAGCGAATCCTCAAGCTCCTCCAGCGTATCAGCGTCGAGCTTCCGCTTCGTGAAGATGCTGGCGATATCTTGAGACAGTTTGGCCGAGGTCTTGGTGAGACCGGCCTTGAGACGTTGGAACCAGCCCTGTTTCTTCGACGGCTCGGCGGTAACGGCAGGGGGCTCGGTCGCGGTTGGCTCGGCGGCGACCGGCGCGGGCTCCAGCTGCACCGCAGCAGTCTCCGTGGCGGCCGGCTCGGGCGCGGGTGGAGCGGGAGCGGGCTCCGGCGCGACCGCACCCCGGCGAAAGAGACCGAAGAGACCTCGGGATTTGGCGGGCGTGTCGCTCACGGCGCACACGTGGGGGCAAGCACCTCGCCCTGCAACCGCCGGCCGTCGGACCCGGTGACGCGGGCCCGCCGCATCTGTCCGATCGGCGCCGGCTCGCAGAGCGCCATCTCGACGAAGCCGGGCGTGCGCCCCAGCCGCTCGCGCTCGAGCAACAGCTCGACCTCGGTGCCCACCTGGGACTGAAGGTAGCCGGCCAGCGCGGTTTCGCCCTTTGCCCTGAGCCGCGCCGCCCTCTCCTTGATCACCGGACGGGCAACCTGCGGCATGCGCGCCGCCGGCGTGCCGGGACGGGAGGAGTACGGGAACACGTGCAGGAACGTCAGGCCGCAGTCGTCGACGAGGGCGACGGAGCCGGCGAACATGCCGGATGTCTCGGTCGGGAAACCGGCGATCAGGTCGGCGCCGAACACGATGTCGGGCCGCAGCCGCCGCACCGTCTCGCAGAAACGGACCGAATCGGCGCGGGAATGCCGACGCTTCATGCGCTTGAGGATCATGTCGTCGCCGGACTGGAGCGACAGGTGCAGATGCGGCATCAGGCGCGGCTCCTCGGCGATGGCATCGATCAGGTGCTTGTCGGCCTCCACCTGGTCGATGGAGGAGAGGCGCAGGCGCGCAAGCTCCGGGACATGGCGCAGGATCTGCCGCACGAGCTTGCCCAGGCTCATGTCCCCCGGCAGGCCGGCACCGTAGTCGGTGATGTCGACGCCGGTGAGTACGATCTCCGAATAGCCGCCTGCGACCAGCCGGCGCACGCTCGCGACCACCTCGCCCGCCGGTACCGAGCGCGACGGTCCGCGGCCGAACGGAATGACGCAGAAGGTGCAGCGGTGGTCGCAGCCGTTCTGCACCTGCACGTAGGCGCGGGCGCGCGAGCCGAACCCGTCGACCAGCGCGTGCGCGGTGGTGCGCACGGACATGATGTCGTTGACAGCGACGCGCTGGCTGTCGGGGAAGCCCAGGCCGCGGAAGCTGTTCGCGTCCATCTTCTCGGCGTTGCCGATGACGCGATCCACCTCGGCCATCTCGGCGAACCGTTGCGGCTCGATCTGCGCGGCGCAACCGGTGACGATCAGGCGCGCGCCGGGGTTCTCCCGCCTTAGCCTGCGAATGGTCTGCCCCGCCTGGCGCACCGCCTCGGCCGTGACCGCGCAGGTGTTGACGATCACTGCGTCCTCTAGCCCCGCGGCGGCAGCGTGGCGTCGCATCACCTCGGACTCGAAGGCATTGAGCCGGCAGCCCAGGGTGACGACGCGGACGCCTGGCCCCGTTGGACCGTAGGTTGGGTCAAGCGTCGGCGAAGACCCAACACTGCTGTCGGCGACCTGCGATTGTGTTGGGTCATCGCTTCGCTCGACCAAACCTACGGGTAGCTGCTCGCTCATCGCTGGATCAAACCGCCGCCAGCGGCATCGAGCACGCCTTCGTGCTCCAGCTCGGCAGGTCCGGTCATCCAGATGTGGTCGTCGGCGCGCCACTCGATGTCGAGCGGGCCGCCGGGCAGCGTCACCGTCACACGACGGTCCGTGAAGCTGCGGCGCACGGCGCACACGGTCGCGGCGCAGGCGGCACTGCCGCAGGCCTTGGTGAGCCCGGCGCCACGCTCCCAGGTGCGCAGCGTGATGGCCTGCCGGGAGACGACGTGGGCGAGCGAGATGTTGGCGCGCTGCGGAAAGATCGGGTGGTTCTCCAGCAGCGGCCCGATGCGGGCGAGGTCGTAGGCCGTCACGTCGTCGACCCAGAACACCGCGTGCGGATTGCCGACGTTGGCGACGGACGGCGAGTGCAGGATCGGCTTGTCGATGGGGCCGATCTGCAGCTCGATGGTGCGCGTGTCGTGGAACGCCTCGGCCAGCGGAATGTCGCGCCAGCCGAAGCGCGGACGGCCCATGTCCACCGTGATGCGATCGATGGCGGCGACCACGACGTCGAGCACGCCGGCTCTGGTCTCGAACTTCAAAGCCTTGCGGCCGGTCTGCCCCGCCACCACCCAACCGACGCAGCGCATGCCGTTGCCGCACGCCTCGGCCTCGGAGCCGTCGGTGTTGTAAATGCGGACGTAGGCTTCCGTGCCCGCGACCTTGGGGTCGTGCAGCACCATCATCTGGTCGAAGCGGGACGTCGGCCGGGCCGCGATGGCGCGCGCCTCCGCTGCATCGAGCACGCGGCGGCTGCCGCGCAAATCGATCATCACGATCTCGTTGCCGAGGCCGTTCATCTTGCGGAAGGGAATGCCCTTGGACATGCCCCCTTATATGGGCGTGCGACCCCCGAGACAATCTAAGCCGGCCGCGAGCGCAAAGTTGTGAGCAAGCGGCCCTTGCAGCCGTGACCAAACGCCCCCAAGACCCTGGGCAACAAACGTCTTTCCCGCGAAGCGACAGCGAAAAGCGGGAACCCAGACGCAATCTTCACGGTTGCCGCTGGATTGCCCGCTCAGCGCCGGCGCTTGGCGGGCATGATGCGGAACGGTTGCGGGCGACATGAGGAGTTCTGCTCGATGCGTATTCAAACCCTGCTGCCGGTCATGCTGGGGGGCATACTTTCGATCTCGACGCCGCTCGCGGCGGAGATCACCAAGGCGCCACCGGTCAAGACCCGGCAGACGTATCACGGTCGAGACCTTCGCCAAGGGGCTGGTGCATCCGTGGGGGTTGGCCTTCCTGCCCGACGGACGCCTGCTGGTGACGGAGCGGCCGGGGCGACTGCGCATCATCGGCAAGGATGGCGCGCTGTCGTCACCTCTGCAGGGCGTGCCGAAGGTGTACGCCAGCGGACAGGGCGGGATGCTGGACGTTCAGCTGGGTCCCGACTTCACTTCGTCCGGTCTCATCTATCTCTCCTATGCCGAGCCGCGCGATGGCAGCAAGAACGGCACCAGCGTCGCCAGGGCCAAGCTCGTCACGGAAGGGCAGGGCGGGCGCCTCGAGGATCTGCAGGTGATCTTTCAACAGCAGCCGTCGTACGCGTCGAGCAATCATTTCGGCTCGCGCATCGTGTTCATGCCGGATGGGTCGCTGTTCGTCACGCTGGGCGAGCGCTACTCGGCGCGCGACGAGGCGCAGAACCCGGCCAACCATCTGGGCAAGCTCGTGCGCATCATGCCGGACGGCAGCCCCTATGCGGGCAACCCGAGGAAGGCCGGCTGGCGTCCGGAGATCTGGTCCATCGGCCACCGCAACGTGCAGGGCGCCGCGCTCAATCCGGCGACCGGCAAGCTGTGGACCATCGAGCATGGCGCCCGCGGCGGCGACGAGATCAACGTGCCGGAAGCCGGCAAGAACTACGGCTGGCCGGTGATCACCTACGGCCGCGACTACAACTACATGAAGATCGGCGAGGGCACGCACAAGGCCGGCATGGAGCAGCCGATCTACTACTGGGATCCCTCGATGGCGCCCTCGGGCGGTGCGTTCTACACCGGCGACCTTTTTCCCGAATGGAAGGGCAACCTGTTCTCGGGCGCGCTTGCCGGCCGGGCGCTGCACCGTCTGGTGCTCGATGGAGAGGCGGTGGTGGCCGAGGAGGTGCTGCTGTCCGAGCTCGGCGAGAGCATCCGCGACGTGCGCACCGGCCCCGACGGCGCCCTGTGGCTCCTCACCGACAACCCCGAGGGCCGCGTACTGCGGGTGGCGCCGCGATAGGGCTCTCGCTCGAGTCTGCCTTCCCGCCGGCCACCCGACGCGCTGCCCAACACTGGGAAATGGACGGGTCCGTCGCAGCAAGATCAATGTGTTCGCCACTGGCGGAGACGGAGGGATTCGAACCCTCGATACGCCTTTACAGCGTATAACGGTTTAGCAAACCGCCGCCTTCAGCCACTCGGCCACGTCTCCGTCCTGGATGGTTGCGATCCAGAGTTTCGAGTTCCAGCACCCTCCGGCGACATGCCGGGACACCATGCTCCGGGCTGTCGGAGTGCGGGTGGGTTCTCGAAGCTGGACCTTCATAGTCATGCGGAGCGAGGCTCGCAAGCGTCAAAGGGCAAGCCGCCGTCCCGATGCTATCTCGGCGCGGCCGGCGTGGCTCCCGCGCTCGGTCCGGCGTCGCCCGAGCAGGGGAATGCGGCGGCCAGGCCCAGATGGGCGAGCAGGACGAACGGCTGCTGCAGATCGTCCGGCCTGGCGCGCATATACTGCAGCACGACCTCGCGCGATTGGCCGACCGTCACACCCTTCTGCGGGCAAATGAAGCGCTTCTGCTCGAGCGTCTTGGCCCGCAGCTCGTCGTACTCGACCATGGCCCGCAGGTAGATCGCGCACTCGATCTGGCCGTTCGCCTCGGGGCTGGTGCACTTCCTCAGCCAGTGGATGCCCGAGTTCTGGTCGTCGACATGTGCGTGCAGCGCGTGGCTGAAAATCAAGCCAATGATGCGCCGGCGATCAGGCCGAGGGCGGCAGACCGGATACCTATCGACACGGGTTTCCTCCGACGCAGAGTGCGCGGTTAGAGATCGACGCTGGTCACGTTGAAGGTCGCAACCGGGCGATGCAGCCCCTTCAGGGTGAGCTGCCCGGCCTGCTGGGTAGCGGCCCGCGTCTCGACGGCCGCCTGCACCTTGCGATCGATGAGGATCTGGCCGTCGGTGGCCTCGCTGCACAGGCGCGCCGCGAGGTTGACCACGGTGCCGATGGCGGCGTAGTCGAAGCGCCCCTCGAAGCCGATGCGGCCGAGCGTGGCATAGCCCTGGGCGATGCCGACGCCGAAGCCCAGCTCGTGTCCGAGCTTGCGCCAACTCTCGGCGAGAGCGGCGACGCCGGTGCGCATCTCGGAGGCCATGCGTACGGCTCGCAGCGACGGCTCCTCGCAAGGAATGCGGATCGTTGAACCAGACCATCAGGCCGTCGCCGGCGAAGCGCTCGAGCGTGGCTTCGTACTTGTGAATGAGCTTGCCGAGCGCCTCGTGATACTCGCGCAAGACCTTGATCACCTCCTCGGGCTCGGCCGTCTCGGAGAAGCTGGTGAAGCCCCGAAGATCGCAGAACACGACTGTAATCTCGCGGCGATGGCTCTCGAGCACCTTCTCCCCTCCGCCCGAAGAGACGATCGCCTCGGCGATCTGCGGCGACAGGAAGCGTCTCAGGCGGCCCATGCGATCGATCTCGTCCAGCTGGTCGGCCACGCGCTGTTCGAGCGTGCGGTTCCACTGGGCCAGCTCCTCCGATTGCGCGGCGAGGCGCTTGGCCTGGTCGTGCACCGTGTCGTGCAGCTCCTTGACGCGCAGGATCGAGCGCACGCGGGCGACGAGAGCTGCCTGGTCGACCGGCTTCGTCAGGTATTCGTCGCCGCCGACGTCCAGGCCGGCAACGATGTCCTTGGTGTCGCTGCGCGCCGTGACCAGGATGATGGGGATGAACGGGAGGCTCTTGTCGGCCTTGAGCTGGCGGCACACCTCGAGCCCGTCGAACTTGGGCATCATGACGTCGAGGAGGATCAGGTCGGGCAGCAGGGCGCGGGCCTGCGCGATCGCCTCCTCGCCGTCGACCGCCATGGCGAGCTCGTAGCCGTGCGCCTCCAGCCGACGCGCAAGGATGTCGCGGTTGGCCTCGTTGTCGTCGGCAATGAGGATCAACGGGGGTTGACGCACTAGCTTTTCTCACCCGGCAGGTACTCGCGCACCTTGGCGAGCAGAGCGCGCGGGCTGAACGGCTTGGTGACGTAGCCGTCGCAACCGGCGGCGCGCGCCTTGGCTTCGTCCCCGCTCAAGGCGTAGGACGTCACGGCGATGATCGGCGTCAGCTTGAGGTCGGAGATCACCCGGATGCGGCGGGTGGCCTCGTAGCCGTCGATGACGGGCAGCTGGATGTCCATCAGGATCAGGTCGGGCTTCTCCTGCTGGGCGAGCTTGACGCCCTCCTCCCCGTCGACGGCCTCGATCAGCTCGTAGCCCGCCGCGGTCAGCAGGTCGCGCAGGATGGTCCGGTTGTCCTCCTGGTCCTCGATGATGAGTATGCGCTTGCTCATGCGACGCCCACCCGCTGCTCGGCCCTGACGGGCAGGTCGAACTGGAAGGTCGACCCATTGCCGGGTTCCGATTTCACCCAGATCTTCCCGCCGTGCAACTCGACGATGCGCTTGGCGATGGCGAGCCCGAGGCCGGTGCCGCCCTTCTTCTTGGTGTTGGAGCTGTCGACCTGGTGGAACTCATGGAATATCCGTGCCTGCTCAGCGACCGCAATGCCGGGACCGGTATCGATGACCGCGACCGAGAACATACCATTGGCCGCGGAGGCGGCAATGCGCACCTCGCCGTCGTCGGTGAACTTGATGGCGTTGCCCACCAGATTGAGCAGGACCTGGGCGATGCGCCGCTCGTCGCCCCTGCCGAGCGGCATCTGGTCGGACACTGCCACCGTCAGAGGCAGTTTCTTGGCCGCTGCCAGCGATTCGGTCGCCGACACGACGGTCTGGACGATGTCCTTCATCGAGTACTCGGCGAGGCCGAGCACGAGCTGGCCGGCTTCGATCTTGGAGAGGTCGAGAACATCGTTGATGAGGCCGAGCAGGTGCTTGCCGTTCTTCTGGACCCGATCGAGCACCTCCTTGGTCTTGGGCGGGAGGTCGCCGTAGAGGCCGTCCTGCATGAGCTCGGTGTAGCCGAGGATGGCGTTGAGAGGGGTCCTGCAGCTCGTGGCTCATGTTGGCCAGGAATTGCGACTTGTGCTGGCTGGCAACGGCCAGCTGCTCGCTCTTCTGCTCGATCTCGCGGAACAGGCGCGCGTTGTAGATGGCGAGCGAGGATTGCGAGGCGAACGCCTGCAGCAGGTCGACGACCTCGGGCGCGAAAGCGCCCGCACGACGCCGCCGCACGATCAGCACGCCGATCGACTTGCCCTGATGCAGCAGCGGCACGGCCAGCAGCGCCCTGAAGCCCGCCCGCTGCGAGAATGCCGAACAGCGGGTAGGTGCCGGGACTCGGCGGCAAGATCGGCGATCTGCACCGCCTCGCCCCGATCGACGCATTCGCCAACAACCGGATCGCCGCGCCGGATCGGGTGCTCGCGCACGGTGGCCAGGTGCTCCTCCGACATGTTGTGACCAGCCTCGAGCATCAGCTCATCCCTGGCTTCGTCGAGCACGTAGATGGCGCCGCCGCCGGTATCCGACATCTCGCAGGCGTGGCCTAGAATGGTGTCGAGCACGGTCTGCAGGTCGAGCGAGGAGTTCACGGCCTGGCTCACCTGCCCGAGCGCCTTCAGCTCGGCGACGGAGCGCGATAGCTCCGCCGTGCGCGCCTGCACCTCCTCGAACAGCCGCGTGTTCTCGATGGCGATCACGGCCTGGTCGGCGAAGGTCTCGACGAGTTCGATCTCCTTGGCGTTGAAGGCCGCGACTTTCTTTCGGCTCAGGATGATCGTGCCGATGATGTGGCCTTGACTGGAGAGCGGCACGCCCAGATGGGTGCGGTAGCCGGCCAATCTCTGGGCCTCGTGAAGCTGATAGTCCGGATCCGAGGTCACATCCTCTATCTGGGTGGACTTGCCGTGGAGCAGCACGCGACCGGTGATGCTGCCCCGCCCAGGCTCGACTTTCAGATGCCTCAGATATTCGGCGTATTCATCGCTATGGCCAAACAGCGACGCCGCGTACCACGTGCCGTCGGCGCCTGCGCGCATGATCTGGCTGTAATCGGCACTGCAGAGCCGGGCCGCGGTCTCGACGATGGTGTCGAGCACGGGCTGCACCTCGTTGGGGGCCCGCGAGATGACGCCAAGCACTTCGCTCGTCGCGGTCTGGTATTCGAGCGACTCGGTGAGTTCCGCGGTGCGCGCCCGCACCTCCTCGAACAGCCGCGTGTTCTCGATGGCGATCACGGCCTGGTCGGCGAAGGTTTCCACGAGCTCGACCTGCTTGGCGGCAAACGGATCGACACGAGTACGAGCAAGAATGATGACCCCGATCAGCACGCCTTCACGCAACAGCGGCACCCCCAGGACTGTCCGCTGCTTGCCGACTTGCTGCCACTCCAAGCGGTTGTATTCCGCATCGGCCAGGACGTCCGCCACGTGAATGGTGCTGCGCCCGAGCGCGACGCGCCCCGTCACCGAGCCGCGATCGAGGGCAACCGGGTGGCTCGCGATGTACTTGATGTGCTCGGCTTCGACCTGGTTGGCTGCAACGAGGTGGCACTTGCCCTCGATATACTTGACAATGAAGGCGTACTCCGCCGAGCACAACCGGGCCGCGGTCTGAACAATCGTATCGAGTACCGGTTGAAGCTCGGAAGGCGATCGGCTGATGACGCCCAGCACCTCGCTGGTGGCCGTCTGCTGCTCCAGCGCCTCGGTGAGCTCCATGGTGCGCGCCTGCACCTGCTCGAACAGCCGCGTGTTCTCGATAGCGATCACGGCCTGGTCGGCGAACGTCTGCAGCAGGGCGATCTGCTTCTCGGTGAAGGGCAAGACTTCAGTCCGACGCAGGAACAGGCAGCCGATGGCCTGTCCTTCGCGCAACAGCGGCAGACCGAGCACCGTTCGTTGGTTGAGCCGACGCGCGAACTGGCGTCCGAGCGGAAAATCCGCTCCCTCGGCTGCCAGATCGTGCACATGCACCGGCACCCTGCCGAGGACCGTGCTGCCAGCGACCCAGTCTGGCCCGATCGGTACGCGCTCGAAATCGAGAGCCATGGGCCCATGGTGGGCCGCAATCCTGAGGTCTTCTCCGTCCCGCAGAAGGATCACGGCATCGTGGGAGGCGCAGAGGCTTGCACCCGTCTTGACGATGGCATCGAGCACCGGCTGCACATTCGTGGGCGAGCTCGAGATGACGCTGAGCACGCCGCTCGTGGCCGTCTGCTGCTCGAGGGATTCCGTCAAGTCGGAGGTACGCTGGCGCAGCTCCTTGAGGAGCCGGGTGTTCTCGATGGCGATGACGGCCTGGTCGGCGAACGTGGTCAGGAGTGCCAACTGCTTGTCGGCGAGCGGACCGGGCACCCGACGCACGACGCTGATGGCGCCAATGGCGGAGTCGCCGCGCCGCATTGGCATGATCGTCACGGCGCGATAGCCGCTGGCCAGGAAGTTGCTCGCCCCAGGCGCAAGCTCCGGCGGGGCCGTTTCCACGTCCGGAAAATCCACCATCTTCGCGTCCAGGATGGCGCGGCTGTGCATATAGGCCTGAGTGAGCGGGAACGGAAAGCGGCTCCGCCACGCTTGCGCGAGTGCGGCATCGGCCGCAGCCACTGCCACGGCCCTGACCTGGTCTCCATCCGGAAGGGCGACGCTGATGGTAGCGCCCGTGAAGAGCTTGCGCCCGCTGTCGACGATGGCATCGAACACGGGTTGCGTATCGGTGGGAGAGCTGGAGATCACCCGGAGAATTTCGGCGGTCGCCGTCTGGCGCTCCAGCGCGTCCCTGGTCTCGTTGAGAAGGCGCACATTCTCGATGGCAATGACTGCCTGGCTGGCAAAATTCCTGACCAGCTCGACCTGCTTGTCGGTGAAGGGCCGCACCTCCTGGCGGTAGATGCCGATTACGCCGACCGCCTCGTCGTCCTTGAGCATCGGGACGGCAACTAGCGTCCGCGCGCCGCCGAGCTTCGCGAGGCTGAGCAACGGCTGATAGCCTTCCGCGATGGCCTCCTCGGTCATTATGTCGGCAACGTGCGTCGCCTGCTTGGTGCGGATCACGCGCCCTAGCGGCGTTTTCGGGTGAGGGTGAATGAGCGGCTCGCGGCGGCGCTCCTCGGCGAATTCCGGCGGCGCGTTGTGCAGGGCGCCGCAGCGAAACTCCTCTCCCTCACGCAGCCACATGATGCCAAATCCGGCTTCGCACAGGCGCGTGGCGTTCTCCAGCATGGACTGGAAGACAGGTGCCAGCTCGCCCGGCGAGGTGGAGATGACGCTCAGGACCTCGGACGTCGCCGTCTGCTGCTCCAGCGATTCGGTCAGCTCCTTGGTGCGAGCCTGCTCGGCCTCGAACAGACGCACGTTCTCGATGGCGATGACGGCCTGGTCGGCGAAGGTTTCGAGCAGCTCGATCTGCTTGGGGCTGAATGAGCGGGGCTGCCTGTTCATCAAACTGAGCACGCCGACGACCATCTCCCCGCGCATCAGCGGCACGCCAATGCCCGCGCGCACACCGATGGCGTTGGGAGCATCGGGTCGGCCGAAGTCGGGGTCCGCGAGGACATCGGGAATGTGGACGGTGCGACCCTCCGTGAGCGCGCGCCCGAAAATCGATCCGCGATCCGGCGTTGGAGCGTAGCGCTCGAGATGGTCGCGCTGCGGTCGCGAGAAGCCGTAGGTCGCGGCCACGGGGTAGGCGTCGCCGAGACGTCGGCGGATGACAGCCTGGTCCGCCCCGCAAAGCTGCGCTGCCGATTCAACGAGCGTGTCGAGCACCGCCTGCAAGTCGAAGGCCGAGCGGCTGATGACCTTGAGCACCTCGGATGTCGCCGTCTGCTGCTCAAGCGATTCGGTCAGCTCCTTGGTCCGCGCCTGCTCGGCCTCGAACAGTCGCGTGTTCTCGATGGCGATCACGGCCTGGTCGGCAAAAGTCGAGACCAGCTCAATCTGACGTTGGGTGAAAGGCGTCGGGGCCTTGCGGGGCAGAGCAATTACGCCAATGACGCGGTCTCCGCTCAGCAACGGGACCGCCAAGCGCGCCCCACCGACGGTGGAGTGGAAACCGCTGGGATCGTACTCGGGATCGTCGGCAACGTTAGGCACATGGACGGTCCGCCGCTCGAGGATGGCGCGAGCCGTGGCCGTCCCGCGAGATGGTACTACGGGATTTTCCTCGAAGTGCCGCACGGTCTCCGGATCAGTGTTTGTGTAAGCCGCCAAGCGATAGCCGCCGTCGGACCCTGTAAAGATCTGTGCGCGGTCTGCCGCGCACAACCGTTGTGCGGTCGTCACGATGGTCGCGAACACCGACCTCAGCTCGACGGGCGAGCGCGAAATGACGCCCAACACGTCGCCGGTCGCGGTTTGGTATTCCAGCAGCTCGGCCAGCTCCCGCGTGCGCGCCTGCTCGGCCTCGAACAGGCGCACGTTCTCGATGGCGATCACGGCCTGGTCGGCAAACGTCGTGACCAGCTCGACTTGCTTATCTGAGAAGGGTTTCGCCTCGATGCGCCGCAGGACAATGGTGCCGAGCGGAGAGCCCTCCCTCAGCAAGGGCACGCTCACGATCGTGCGATAGTTCAATTCTCGGGCAATGGCGCTGCCTTCCGGATACTCCTCGGTCTCGAGTTGAAGATTCGTCACATGAACAGCACGTCGTTCAATGACGCAGCGCCCGCCGGTCGTCCCGGGCCCGGCCGGCACTACATACCCGGCCCACCCCGCAACCGGGCCGTGGTGGGCGACCGACCGCAGACGATCGCCCTCGAGGCGGAAGATTGAGACGTCGTCGGCACCGCAGAACCTCGCCGCGCTCTCGACCAGTGCGTCGAGCACCGGCTGCAGCTCGGTCGGCGATCGGCTGATCACGTTCAGGATCTCGCCGGTAGCCGTCTGCCGCTCCAGAGCCTCGCTCAGCTCGCGCGTCCTGAGCTCCACCTTCTGCTCGAGGCCGGCGTAGTATTCCTTGAGCCGCCCGCCCATTTCGTTGAAGCTGTCGGCGAGGCTCTGCACCTCGTCGCCGGAGCGGATGTCGATGCGGTGCTCGAGGTCGCCGCCACCGATGCGCGCCGCTCCCGCTCGCCAGGGCGCGGATCGGCACGACCATGCGCCGCGCGAACCAGACACCGGCCAGGGCCGCGAACAGCAGTCCGCCGACGAGCACCACAATGGTTCGATAGAGCACGGCGTAGACGGGCTGCAGCGCCTCGCTGAGCGGAACGTCGACGAACACCGACCAGCCCAGCGTGCCGATCGGCGCGGATGCAGTCAGAACCTCGCGACCCAGGCGGTCGCGGGACACGGCCGGAACCTCGACGCTGGGATCGCGCAGCTTTTTCAGCGCCATGTCGACGTGGGCCAGTCGGCTGAGGTCCGTCTTGCGCAGCACGATGCCGATGTCGGGGTGGGCAATGAGCAGGCCACGCTCGTCCACCACGTAGACCACGCCGGCCTTCCCGACATGGATGCGCGAGATATCTTCCAGGATGAACTTGAGGTTGACTTCGGCAACCGTCACGCCGGCAGTGCGGCCCGTGCCGGCCATCGCCAGCGTGATATAGGGCTCCAACTCCTTGCGGAAATAGACTGGGCCCAAATAGCGCTTGTTGGCCTTCGCATGCGTGAACTTCGGCTCCTGGCTCAGGTCGGCACCGTTCGCCAGCGTGTCCATGGCAAGGCGCGACACCTTGATCTGCTCGCGGCCGTCGGCGTCGAGGTAGCTGACCTCGGTGATGGCGGGCGCCTGCCGCAGCAGGCGCAGGAAGTCGAAGCGGCGCTGCTCGAGGCCGCTGCCAGCCGGCAGGAAGCCGGTCGCCCAGCCGACCTGTCCTTGGATTTCCTTGACGAACTGCTCGATGACGGCGGCGGCGCCTTGCGCCTTCTCGCGCTGCACGGCGATCAGCGCCTGGCGGCTCTCGCCGTAGGAGTAGTACATCTCGATGGCGGCGCTGACGATCAGCGAACCGGCGACGAGCGCCACCAGCAGGGCCGCGTACTTGCGGAACAGGCCGCCCTTCTGCTGCGACTGCTTGGGCGTCTCCGGATCGGTATCTCCGCCGCCCGGCGAGGACTGGGGGCTGTCGTCTGCCGTCTTTCCCTTGCGGCCGCGCAGGGCTCCGGCCAGCATCGGCAGCATTCTGCGAGCCGCGCGCCACACGCCGCCGACGCCCGAAGCCGGCGCCTCCGTGTGGGTCTGCGGCAGCGTCATTCGATCACCTCGTCGGCGCGGGCGAGCACGCGGCGCCGCTCTCTAGCGGCCACGAGCCCGTGCGTTCGCGATCTAGCCCGCCGCTCCGCAGTTCCTCAATAGCAGGAAGGCCACCACGGCCCACGCGTAAAATACGAACACCGATTTCAGGGCGTGCTTGAAGCGGCGGTTCTTGATCTCGCGAATATAGGCCAGCTTTAGGGTTTCGGCCGCCAGCTCATCCTCGATCTTCAGGTCCTTCAGGCGTTCCGTGTAAGTGCCGGCGGTCAGCTTGTTGGGGTCGGCGACGTAGAACAGCCCCTTCGTCTGCCAGCCGCCCGTGAGCCTGGATTGCGTCAAGGTGACGGGCCAGATGACGAACCCGAACAGCAGGACGGTCGTCACGAACAGCAGCAGCAGCACCACGACTGCAGGGCTCGCGGCCGCCCTCGGACACGCCGCGGACAGGATCGTCCACAAGGGATTCATCGACAGCACGAACGCCGCGATCGAGATCTGCGCCTTGGTGTCGAACGAGCGGATGGTCCATTCCGTGAAAGCGATCGCCTGCCGCAAGAAGTCGAGGCGCTCCTCTTTCGTGGGAGCGTCGGGGCTCGCGGCCGGCTGCTCGCCGGTCGGTGCTTCCTGCGCCGTGCGCGCCTCGCCAGCCTGGAGATCCATCTCTCTGCGCCTCAGCCTTGCACTACCCGTCCACCCGATTGCGCCCGCCCTCGCGTCCGCATGCGCTCGAGACAATGCCGCCCGCCGTGAGCCAGCAACAGGAGCCGATCACAGCTTTCCTGGCATGTAGTTACCGGCATGGGTGGCAGCTTCCAGTTTCGCAAGTTGCAGAGGCTTGTCGGAGGCATAATCCCTAGCGTGGCTCCTTGGCGGTCTTGGCAGAGGGGGTTGCGATGCGGTCTGCCCGCTCCACCAGCTTGGAGGCCAGCGCCCTCGCCCTGCGCTCCGTCGTCGGGAAATCGAAGCGTCCGCCGCCTCGTTCCAGGATCGTCAGCACGATCTCGATGAACCTCAGGTTGGCGTTCATGGCGGTATTGCGGACGAACGTTGCGACCGCGCCGGGCTTCTGGCCGACCTTGTCGGTCAGGACCTGACGCGAAAATCCTGGGGCGAGGAGGCCGAGGTGCACCACGTTTGCCGCCGTCAGCACGATCTCCGAGCGCGATCCATCCGTCCGGACCCGCACGAGCGCGAAGTCCTCGCCGCGCTGCTCGAAGGTGAGAATGTCGAACGTCTTGCGCGTGGCCGGACGGGACATCTGCAGCGGTCGCGGGGCCGACGGCCTTGGCGGGCTGCAGTCGCTCTTTGGTCCAGCGAATTGCCCGGCTGCCGGTCGCGCGCAGGTATCGCGCGAGCGCTGTCACCCAGCGGACGGGATTGCGCAGCCGCAAGAGGCCGCGATGGAAAACGCCGGCCCGATACTCCCGCCACCAGGCGTCTCGCGAGCGGTCCGCCGGCTGTGCGCCGCGATCGAACAGGGGAATGTCGGGCCGCCGCATCAGCGGAATGAGGAGGCTGCCGGCGACCACGCCGCCGATGTGGGCCCACCAGGCCACCTGGTCTCCGCGGTTGATCAGGATCATGAACAGTTGCGTTGCCACCCATAGCCCGAGAATCCAGGTGGCCGTGACGCGCAGCGGAACGATGCGGAAAGCCAGCACCCACACCAGCACCCGGGGGTGCAGGATCAGGTAGGCGGCGATGGTCCCGGCGACGGCGCCGCTCGCGCCGATGAGCGGCAGCTGCGAGGCGGGCTGCATCATGGCCTGCGTCAGGGCGGCGGCGACGCCGCACAGAAGATAGAACGCCAGATACTTGAGGTGGCCCATGGCGTCCTCGACGTTGTCGCCGAACACCCACAGGAACATCATGTTCGATGCCAGATGGATCACGTCCGTGTGCAGGAACATGTAGGTGAGAAGCGTCAACGCCTCCGGGACGGCGAGGGTATCGAATGGTCCGTGCGCTGATCCCGCGACGACGCGGACCTGGAACAGCTCCGAGGGGATGACGGCGAAGCTGGTGCCGATCGCCAGCCCAAGCCCCGAGATCTGCAGGATGAAGACGACGACATTGACGGCGATGATGCCGATCGTCACCCACTGGTAGCGGACGAACCGAAGCGGGTTGTCGTCCGAGAGAGGAATGAAGAGCAAGGCCTCGTACTCCTAACCAACGCTTCCGGATGCCTCGATCCCACGCGTTTGAGAATAGGCCTTCCCGTCACTCGCTGCAACAACCATCGCCAAGCACGGTTTGCGCTTCCATGCGCGCTCTCAGGGCAAGCATTGCTGCAGCTGCAAGTGCCCCAAAGGTTAATCCAGCGACCGTCAAATCCAACTGTGGCGGTTGGCGAAACAATCGCGTTGGGAAATGCCAACGCGTGCCGTTGCAGACCGGGGCATGATCGCTTTGCCAGCCGCAAGGAGGAGTCCGTGGCCGATCGCAAATGTCACCACGCCGCCGTGCCGTCGCGCAGCGTTGGCAACTCTTTTGGCCCGCGCCTGAAACTTTGTTGACGCTGCCTCGTATCTGCACATAGGAAGCGTCGGGAGTTCCGTCGCAACCGAAAAATAGGGAGATCCGACATGAAGCGCCTTGCAATCGCCGCCGTTGCCCTTGCCACGCTTGCCGGCCCTCTGGCCGCGCCCGTCCTGGCTCAGACCAAGATGGACTGCAGCAGGCTGTACAAGGACTTCTGGGAGAAGATGGATCGCGAGAAGTATGCCAAGATTTCGGCCGAGCAGCTGGCCGGCGTGAGCCGCCTGGCTCTGCGCGCTTACGATGCCTGCCAGGCCGGCGACGAGCAGGATGCCAAGGCCCTGTTCGACCGTCTGAGCAAGATGTCGTTCTAACGCGTTCGCCGCGTTTGCATGCGCGGGTTGCCCGACTGACGGGGAGCCCGCGCGTGCCGCTGCAATCCGCGTCCGCGAACTATTTGCAGCGAGGCTCGGTATGCCTTCGCCGGAAGACAACGACGGTCAATGCTCTCTGGTCGCCGCACCCGGCGCGCGAATTGAGCTGCGCTCGTTTGTCGACAGTCCCCGTTTGGAGCGTTCGTCCGAGGCGGCGGCCGTCTCCGGGCATGCTCGGCGGGAGCCTCGCGGCGTGCCCACGTCCCGACAGGATCTCGTTGCGGCCCTGCAGGGCGTCGCCCGTGGCGAGAGGCAAGCGTTCGAGCTGGTGTACGCGGCGACCTCTCTGAAGCTCTACGGCATCGTCGTCCGCATCGTGGGGCGGCGCGAACTGGCAGACGAGGTCCTGCAGGAGGTCTACGTCCGCATCTGGCGGCGGGCTGGCGACTTCGATCCCTCCGCCGCCTCACCCATTACGTGGCTGGCAGCGATCGCGCGCAATCTCGCCTTGGACGAGGCCAGGCGCAAGACCGCGGCGTCGATCGAGGATCACCCGGAGGCTCTGCAGCATCCGAGCAGTGACGACCCGTCGGCCGACCATGAGCGCAACGAACAGCTGAGGAGACTGCACGCGTGCCTCGACGGCCTGGGGCAGGAAAGGCGCGAGATCGTGCTGCTGGCCTACCACTACGGCATGACGCGCGAAGATATCTCCAACCGCTTCGGCCGGCCCGTTGCGACCGTCAAGACGTGGCTCCGCCGAAGCCTCGCGCAGCTCAAGGATTGTCTTGGTCAATGACCGAGGAAGACGACATCGACGGATTGGCGGCCGAATACGTGCTTGGCTCGCTCGATGCCGAGGAGCGCGCGGCCGTCGATGCCCGCCGCCGGTCCGATGCGCCGCTCGCCGCGGCTATCGAGGCTTGGCAGCGGCGTCTCGCGCCGCTGAGCGAGCAAATCCCGGGTGTGACCCCGCCACCGGACCTGTTCGACGGGATTCTTTCCCGGATATCGGGACCGGCGTCCGATCCCCGTCGCGTCGCGGAAATGGCCGCATTGCGCAGCCATTCCGGCCGGGCGCGCCGGATCGCGATTGCCGCCACCGCGTTGGCGGCATGCGTCGCGGCAGCCGTCGCCGTATGGCTCGCCCACGCACCATCGCACGCGCCGACGATACAGGTCGCCGCCATGGACTGCGGCGGGCTTTACAAGGATTTTTGGCGCAAGCTCGACCGGGATAAGTATGCCAAGATTTCGGCGGAGCAGTTGGCCGGCGTGAGCCGGATGGCATTACGCGCCTACGATGCATGCCAAGCCGGCGATGAGCCGGACGCCGACGCTCTTTTCGGTCGTCTGCGGAGGATGCGGTTCTAGACTGGCGCGGCTGACGCGAATGGGCGTCGTTGCTGCGCGCACGCTAGGGAGGTTGTGGTCATGACGTTCTCACGCACTGTCGGCGCGGCGTCGCTGCTCGGCCTCCTGGCGCTGATGGGGTCCGTCCCCGCGCTGGCGCAGTCCGATCCGGAGGATGTGCCGCTCATCATGCTGAAGCCGCAGGGTGCGGGCGCGCTTTCGGGCCCCCGCCTGCAAAAGCTCTACGACGCCATAAAGAAGCGTTCCACGAAGGCGCGGGGACAGGTCCTGCCGCTGACGAAGACCGAAGTGTGGATGGTCCCGAAGGAAAGCGTCGAGGACGTGAGGAAGGTGGCGGCGCGGCAGGGCGTCGTCATGAGCAAGCTCAGCGCGACGTGGAACCACGTCTTTCACAAGGCATCTGCAGACGCCAAGGTTAGCGACAAGCAGAAGTCGATGATGGATCGCGCCAAGGCCTCGGGTGCGACGATGGCGGTCGGCATGATGGCGGCGCCGCGCCCGCCGATGGTCGAGTACGCCCTGACCAAGGACGCCAACGCCCAAGGCCCCGCCCGGGACGCGGCCAGCATCACGGTCGCGCTCAGCGACGACACGGTCCTCACGATCCGCCGCACCGGCGTCGAGATCAGGGCCGACATGTGCGTGTGGAGAGGAGTGGTCGAGTCCACCGGCGCGCCGGCGACCATCATGTGGTGGCCCGGTGGCAAGATGGCCGGGACCGTCCAGCACGAGGGCCGCATCTACTCGATCCGGCATCTGGGCGGCGAGATGCTCGCCGTGGTCGAGATGGGCGTTGACCGGATGCCGCAGGAGCACGCGGGCATGTCGCAGCGCGCGCGCGTGAACGACCCCAATTTCCGCGACGACCCCCTCGTGCAGCAAGGCGATGCGAGCACGATGCGGCCCAACGCTACGCCGGCTGCCGCCAAAGCCCCCGAGCCGGCCGAGAAGAAGGCAGGTGCAGCGTCCCAGGACGTGGTCATCGACGTGATCGTTGCCTACACCAAGAAGGCCGCGAGCAACTATTCCGACGTCAAGCGGGAGCTGGTCGAGCTGTCCATCGAGGAGGCCAATGAGTCCTTCCGCATGAGCGGCCTCGCCAACGTCAAGCTGCGGCTCGTTCACTCCTATGAGACGGACTACGTCGAGGAAGGCGCGCACTTCGACCACGTGTGGCGCTTTGCCGACAAGGGCGACGGCTACATGGAGGAGATCCATCCGCTGCGCAACAAGTACAAGGCGGACGTGGCGCTGCTGATCGTCGATGACCCCAAGGGGTGCGGCCTGGCAACGCGCGTGTTCGCCGATGCCGACGAGGCGTTCGCGGTGGTCCACCACGAGTGCGCCGCCTCCACCTACTCCGTCGCCCACGAGGTCGGGCACATCATCGGGGCAAGGCACGATCTCAACCTGGACAAGATGATGACGCCGTTCTCCTTCGGCCATGGCTACGTCAATGGCACCAAGTGGCGCGACATCATGAGCTACAAGGAGAGCTGCGGCGGCTGCCCGCGCCTGCCGGTTTGGTCGGGCCCGACGGTGATGGTGCGCGGCGAGCCGGCCGGTTCCCCCGAGCTCGACAATGCCCGCGTCATCCGCGAGCAAGCGGCCCGCGTCGCCGCGTTCAGGTAGGCGCGAGGTCCGTCCGGATCGGTTGGGAGATGCGGCGCTGGTGCGGACCCCATACAATCGTGGCACGGCCCCCGCGCAGAGGCTTCACGGATGGAGTTGAACAAGCGCCTGCTCGCCCTCGAGAGCGTGCCGATCCTGGCCAGCCTGCCGCGACCGCAGCTGCAGCAAATCGCCTCGATCTGCAAGTGGCGGGAGTACGACGCCGGCGGGCAGATCCTGAGCTACCACGATCCCTCGACGGAGGTTTTCTTCCTCGCCGCCGGCAAAGTGCGCGTGATCATCTATTCGGCGGAAGGCAAGGCCGTTGTGTTCACGGACCTGAGGCCGGGAGCAATGTTCGGGGAGATCGCAGCCATCGATCGCGGCCCGCGCTCCGCCGGCGCCGAGGCGAGCGAGCCCTGCACGGTCGCGTCCCTGACGGCGGCCCAATTCGAAGACCTTCTTCTGGGCCAGCCGGCGGTGGCGCTGGCAACGCTCCGGCATGTCACTCAGGAAGTTCGGCGCTTGTCGGAGCGCGTGCTCGAGTTCAGCACGCTGGTGGTGCAGAACCGGATCCACGCCGAGCTGCTGCGCCTGGCTGCCGACGCGGGGCACAAATCCGGGCAGGCGCTGCTGTCACCCGGCCCGTCCCTGTCCGACATCGCCAACCGCGTCAGCACGCATCGCGAGGCGGTTTCGCGTGAGCTGAGCCGACTGGCTTCGATCGGCTTGTTGCGGCGCGAGGGCAGCGACTTGCGGCTGACTGACATCACCCGGCTGGCGAAGCTGGTGCGGGAGGCGAAAGGCGAATAGTCCCCTGGCCAATAAGTCTTGGAGCCATTGGCAAATGCCAACGACGTACGGGTGAGGTCTGCCGCATTGTCATCCTCGTTAGCTCAGGAGGACGACATGCTCATCAATCGGCTGAAAGAAGGTATCCGCCTCTTCGGCGAGGCCACGTCGGCGGTCGGGCAAGGTGCATCTGACAGGGAGGTAGGCGCCTGCGGGGGCCGTGGGACGCAGAGCACCGCTTCGAGGTTGCCAGGCGTGCCCGCCTGGATGAGCCCGTCCCTCGTCCTGACGACAGCCCGGACCACGTCTGGGATGTAGGCCCGTCGCTCAAGCCTGTCCGCGACCCCGGTATGTCTCGGGGGCGACGATTGCAAACGCCGCACCGACCAGCACCAGCAGGAAGGCGGCGCCCAGCAGGGCCGCCACCGGGCCGTAGATGTCGGCGATCAAGCCCAGTGCCAGGGGTCCGATGACGTAGCCGGCGTCGCCGGTCATGCGAAAGGTGCTCATCGCCGCCGCGTTCATGCCGGGCGGGGCCGAATTGGCCGCGTAGGCCGCGGGGGCCGCGCCACCCACCGAGCTGGCGACGCTCCACAGGATGCACGCCGCGATGAACCAGCCGAAGGTCGGCGCCACGCAGAACAACAGCATCGATGCTCCCGTGATCACCGTCGCTGGCACGATGACGGCCTTGCGGCCGAACCGGTCCGACAGCCAGCCGGCCGGGTAGGCGGCGACGAGACCGCACACGCTGCCGACCATCAGGGCGAAACCGATTGCGCCCGTCGACAGGCCAAGGAGGGCCGTGGCCAGCATCGGGACGATGGCAAACAGACCGCCGGTGCGCACTACCGCGTTCATCAGGGATATCACGCTCACCAGCAGGAAGCCGACCTTGCCGGTGAGCAGGCGAAACTGTTGTGCGAACGGCGGACGGACGGGATCACCAACGCGCCTGGGGCCTCCCGACAGGTCTCGCGTCTCGCTGACCGCGAACCACGCGACGACGGTCGCCAGCAGGCTGGCCATGCCATAGGCGATGAACGGAGCGGCCAGACTGAAATGCTCCGCCAGCAGTCCGCCCGGAAATGGGCCGATGCCGACCGCGAACAGGAAGGTGCCCTGATAGATCGAGATGGTGCGGCCGCGCCGCTCGGGCGTGCTGATGTCGGCCAGGACCACCTGACCGGTGGTGAGGATCAAGCCCGCCCCGGCACCGGCGACGAAGCGGGCAACGATGAACTCGGGATATCCGGTTGCCCAGGCGCACCACAGGTTGCCGAACGCCGAGACCAGGCCGCCTATAGCCAGGGTCGGCCGCCGTCCGAGCCGATCGGACAATTGCCCCGCAGGAATCGCCGTGGCGAAGCGTGCCAGGCCGTAGGCAGCAACCGCCATGCCGATTGCCGAGGCGGGCACGCCAAACGACTGCGCATAGAGCGCGAGCGACGGCACCATCGCGCCGAATCCGAGCTGGTTCACGGCGACGAGCACACACATCCAGACGAGCACGCGTCGTTCGAGCGTCATGCGGGGGGAGATTTTCGGTTGGCGTGGGTGCGGCCTTGACCGAGGTGCCGCTGCCTTCACAGCCTAGCTGGATTGCGGCCCGGCACAAAGCTCGTGATGCCGCACGCTGTCCAAGGGTGCAGCGAGCACCGAGAGCTGTCATCTGGCCGACACCGAACCTGCAACCTGCCGTCACCAGGGCCCTTCAAGGTGCCAGTCGCACGACTGCGGCGGTCTCGATCATGGGGGTCAGGAGCATGCGATCCGACGGCAAGGTATTGCGATCGCACCTCCTGGTTTCCTCGCTGGCGGTCGGAGTGCCGGCGGGGTTTGCCTTCCTCGCGTTTCCCGACATCGACCTGAGCGCCAGCCGCATCTTTTACGTCGGCGGCAGCGCGTTCTCCGGCCAGTCGCTCGGCTGGGTGAACGGGCTGAGGAGCTTCTTCATCGGCGCGTTCTATCTTTGCATCGCGACCTCGCTTGCAGGGCTGGTCATCACACGGGGACGGGTGCGCAGCTGGATGCGTCTCACGGGGCCGCAATGGCTCTACCTGGCCATTTGCCTCGTCATGGGACCGGGGCTCGTCACCAATGTCGTCCTGAAGGACCATTGGGGACGGGCCCGGCCCAAGCAGGTCATCGAGTTCGGGGGAGCCAAGACGTTCACGCCGCCGCTGATCCCCACGGATCAATGCGCCAACAATTGCTCATTCGTGAGCGGCGAGGCCGCATCGATCTTCATGCCCTTCTATGCTGCGGGCCTGCTCATGCCGCAATGGGGCGCGGTCGTGTTGGCTGCGGGCACACTGTGCGGATTGGCGGCCGGCTTCGTGAGGATATCGCAGGGCGCACATTTCCTGAGCGACGTGATCTTTGCCGCCGTATTCATGGGACTGACGGCCGCCATGGCGCATCGGGTCGTGTTCGGACACGTGCCCGTCGAGAGGCCGGATCAGGGCGCCCTCGTCAAAGACGCCTTGACCACAGGCGTCGACGTTCTCTGAGCGGCAAGCGACCTCGTCCAGCGGGTTGAACGCTGTCTGTCATGGGCCCTTCATCCGCGCAGCCGAAGCTGCCGCCGCAGCGCACGATGAGCCATCAGCGGAGGGCGGCACATGCTCCAGATCGGCAACCGTGGGACCGGCAGGAGCCGCCAGGGCCGCCGCGATCCCGGTGGCGACGCATGCCGAGTCTCCTGGGCCTTTCGGTCGCAAGCGTCGGAGCGCTGGCCTTGCTGGGCACCTGTCTCTATCGGCGCCTCCGGCATCCCGAATGGACGGGAGCGCAAGCGCTGGGGGCACTTTGGCCACTCTATCTTGCCGGCGCCGTTTCGATCTGCAGCGGCTGGCTCTGCAGCCACGGCAAAGGCGAAGGACCAGGCAGGCCCCGGAACCACCTTGACCGGCGGGCCCCCAGATGGCTCCATTGCGTGACTTTCCCGCGTATGAGCCGACGTATAGCCGATGCCGAAAGATCGAAGAGCCGATTGCCACGAGTGGCTCATAGATGAGGCTGGCCACCTCTGGCCGAGCCGTGCGCCAGGCCTTCGAGAGAAAATCGGCTCGGACCTGCCGTGGAAATTCCTGCAACGGTATGCCGTCGAGAACCTCGGCTATTGCTCCGTCTCCAGCCTGCCGCGCGGATCCCATGTCAAGTTCCGACCGCAGATTATCGCTCAGCCCACCCTGGTAGCTGCCATCTACTGGTTGGTCGAGCAGAGAACGCCGCGCCTCGTGATCTCCATTCTGCGCGAAAAATGGCACGACCAGATTTTCACTTCCAATTGGTCGGCCGTGAGCCATCTCAGCGCTGAGGCCGATGCGGAGTTCGTGGCTCGGCGTGGCGATTTTTCCAGCCGCCGCCTTTCGCTCGACGATCTGGCGGACCTCCGTCCGCTGACGGACTTGATGCACTTTGCGAGCGAGAGAAACTACGTCTACGACAAGAAGGCGTTTGCCAGACTTGTTGAAGGTCCGCTGCAGCGCCGGGCGCTGGTGCTCGTGCCTAGCCGCGATGCGACCAGGTTGACGATCAAGGAGTGGGGGGCCGGCTACCGGACCTACAGCAGATCCTGGCTCGGTCTTTCCAAGGGATTGAACGTCGAGGATCAGCGCGACTTTGCATACGCGTGCAAAGCGGCCACCAGCTACCGCCTTGCCTGGACGGGACGAGAAAGCATACTCGAGGACGTCGACGCGCGCGTCCTCGACGAGAAGGGGAAGTTAAACCACGTGCGCTACACGCGGATCATCATACCGATGACGGATCCTGATGGAGGCCCCGTGCTAATGGGCGCCTCGGTGGTACGCCCGCCCGTCGACATCGGTTCCGAAGGCGTCAAGGAACCATGAGAAATCCTCCAGCATTTGATCCTCCGGCATCCACAAGACTGCCGTGCGCACCGTGCCGACAGCAAAGTTCTTGAGCTGCAGCGCCCAATCGAAGTTGGTATAGCCTGCGCGGTCCGCGAAGCCGCCCTTGAATACGCCCTCGGCCATGATGGTCACGGTTGCGTCGGTTCTCCAGCGCGTATAGGCGAGGGCCCGCGACAGGCGCGAGAAAATCACGCCCAGATCCCTCTTGCGGTAATCCGGGCGATACCAGCCGGCACCCGAAAACACCACGCGCCCGCTGATCTGCCTGGTTCGCTCGGCCGTGATCAGGACCCCTTCCGAGGAGGGCGCCGGCTGTGCCGGATCCGGGTAGAACAGGCGCATCGAGGCGGCTTCCTCGAAGAAATTCGTGTCAGGCCACTCGTACAGACGCCCGCCCTGGCTCGCGACGACCTCACCGCGGCTGTTGCGGCCGAGAAGACAATAGCTGTTGCCCGCGTTCAGATCTCCGAAATCGGGGTCGAAGATCGGCAATAGCGGGCGCCACGTTTCCCGATTGGAGCGATTGGCGGCGGCAAGCTCCTCGAAGCTCGCGAACGACAAGCTGATGCCCCGCTCGCGCAAGGACTGCTCCGCCTTGAGGAAGACGCGCCCGATGATGTGCGCCGGACCGTGGATGACACGGGCAGCCTCGAGAAAGTCCGTGTTTGATGGGGTTTGGGGTTGTGGCCGTGAAATTCCGGTAGCTGCTATCCGCCTCATCACACCCTCCAATAAAAAAGGAGGGCGGAGTATGATGGCGTGAGGCGAGATACCCGATAGGGCTGGCGCAATTCCCACAGGCTATTGACAGGATGTCAACAGGCGGTCCACTGTTTTTTCGTTGTGAACCAAACCTATGTGCGTTGCTATGGGTGTTTCGAGTATTGACACCATCGTGGGCCGGCGATTGCGACTGCTGCGCCTGTTACGGAACATCGCCGTCGATGAATTCGCCGCTCTTTTCGGAATGAGCGGGGATTACATCGCGGCGTGCGAACTCAGCAATACACGCTTCGCACCAACTCATATTGCAGCGATCGCAGAGCACTTCAGGCTGCCGATCTCGTGGTTCTTCTTTTCGTTCGAGGATCCGTCTTTCGAGGATGCGATGCTGCAGCACGTCGAAAAGGCCGCGCAATCGCGACGTCCGCAGGACATCCAGTTCCTGTCGCGGATCTCCAAGATTGTCACGGCCATGCCCACGGCCAAGTTCCGCGACCGGAACCGCTTCGTGGAGGAGGCACGTGTGCTCATGCGGGAGCGGAGCTGCGCCTGATCTCGCCGGTGCTGCCCCCTGGCACGGCCCGGCTTGCCGGGCCCTACGAGTGGACTGGCGCGGGCGGCCCCGCGGAAACGCCGCCGTCCACCATGTAGACGCCACCGGTGCAGAAGCTCGAAGTCGTCGCAGGCCAGGAAGAGCATGAGCTTGGCCACCTCCTCCGGCTTCCCGTACCGTCCGAGCGGCGTGCCGCGCGCGAGCGGCTGATCGTTGCGGCCTGCCACGCCGCGCATGGCCTCGATCGAGGAGATCATCGGCGTGTCGATCGGTGAGGGGTTCACCGTGTTGACGCGGATCTGCTTCGGGGCGCCTTCGACGGCAGCGGAGCGCATCAGGCCGATGACCGCGTGCTTGGACGCGGTATAGGCCGACATGTTCGGCGTCGCGCGGATGCCCGATGTGGAGGATGTGATGACGATCGATCCCCCGGTCGCGTCCATCGCCCTCATCACATACTTGAGCCCGAGCCAGACGCCGCGAACATTGACAGCCATGACCTTGTCGAAGACATCCGCCGGATAATCCCCGATCGGCTTCGTCTGACCCTCGATGCCGGCATTGAGGAGGGCGGCGTCGACGCGGCCATAGCGGGCGACTGTCTCGTCCACCAGCTTCTTCACCGAGGCTTCGTCGGTCACGTCGGTCGGGCAAACCGCGGCGCGATCGCCGATCTGCTTCGCGAGCGCCTGCAGGGGCTCGGCCAGCACGTCAGCCAGCATGAGCTTCGCGCCCTCGTCCGCGAACAGCCGGGCGGCCGCTGCGCCGATGCCGCGAGCCGCACCCGTGATGATGACGACTTTGCCTTCGAGCTTTCCCATGATCGGCGATCCCTCCGCGCTGGCCCGTTGCCGGTGCCGGGCACCCGGCGAATTGTGCACAACGAGCTTGGCACGTGCGTGCCCGGCGGTGAAGCCGTCCGTCACGCCGCCTTGCGACCGACGACGGCGGCCACCTTGTAGTGATGGAACAGCCAGTAGAGCTTGCGCATGGAGCGCTTCCAGGCCCTCCAGCCCAGGAACGGCACGAAGAAGCGCGCGAAGTGGCGAAAGAAGATCGTCAGCGGACGGCGCGCGACGTGGCTCCAGTAGGTGTCGCCGACGAGCTCGCTCCTGTGCAGGATCTGCTGTCCGGCGAACAGAGTCGCGAGCTGATCGGGGGTCGGCCGGTACATGGTGTCGATTGGGTCGTGATGCTCGTGGTAGCTGGAGGGCACCGTGACGAAGAACAGGCCGCGCTCGGGCAGCAGCGACAGCAGCCGGCGGGCCAGCTCCTCGCGGTCGAGCACGTGCTCGAACATGTGGGTGCAGATCACCGACCGCGGATTGGCAGCTTTGAGCCGGGCGAAGTCGGCGTCGTCGAACACGTCGCCGACCAGGTCGACCCCCTCGGCGGCCTTGAGGTCGGAATGGATGACCCGTACGCCGCGAGCCTCCAGGGGGCGGAACACCAGCTCGTCGATGTAGGGCTGCTCGACCTGACGGAAATGCCGGGTGGATGCGCCAAGGTTGAGGATCGGCGACAACTCCTCCGTGCTCAGCGCCGCCAGCGTACGGCCGAGCCACTCGGCATCGCAGCGCATCATGCGGGTTGGCGGGCGTTGGCGGCTGACACGGGCGGCAGTCCTGGGATCAGCGAGACGGCAAGGTCGTCCCCGTAACCGTTTCCATCACCAAGGGCAACCCGCGTCCGGCCGGCGTTCCACATGTCCCCACAAGCACGCTTTCGTTGACTTTGCAGTCGGCCTCGATGATAGTGCGCCGCGATCGGGCCGGAGCCCGCGCCGCGCGTCAGCGCCAGGCGCGGCACCAGTCGTGCTCATTGGCCAATATTGTTAAGGGAAATCAGCGATGTACGCTGTCATCAAGACTGGCGGCAAGCAGTATCGTGTGGCGGCCGATGAGGTCGTGACGATCGAGAAGGTCGCAGGCGACGCCGGCGCCATGGTGGAGTTCACCGAGGTGCTGATGCTCGCCGGCTCCGCCGAGCCGAAGTTCGGCAAGCCGACCATCTCGGGCGCCAAGGTCACCGCCGAGGTGGTCGAGCAGGGCCGCGCGCCGCAAGGTGATCGCCTTCAAGAAGCGTCGCCGCAAGAACTCGCGCCGCAAGCGCGGCCACCGTCAGGAGCAGACAACGGTGCGCATCAAGGAGATCATCGGCGCCTGACGCCGAATAGGGGACCAGAAAGATGGCACACAAGAAGGCAGGCGGCTCCTCGCGCAACGGCCGCGACACCGCGGGCAGGCGTCTCGGCATCAAGAAGTACGGCGGCGAGCTCGTGTTGGCCGGCAATATCCTGGCGCGCCAGCGCGGCACCAAGTGGCATCCGGGTGCCAACGTCGGCATGGGCACCGACCATACGCTGTTTGCGAAGACGGAGGGGAACGTCGAGTTCGCCGCCAAGCGCAACGGACGGATCTATATCTCGGTCAAGCCCAAGACCGCCCCCAAGGTCGCCGCGGAGTAGGCCGCAGGAGGCGCCCGGGGGGAGCGCCTGCGAGACGGTGGACAATGCCGCAGAGCGCATCCATCCCCCATCGGCACATTCTCCTGGCGCCAACGCGCGAAGCGGCTTCGGCGACGCAAGCGCGCGTGCTCGGGCGTTCGATCTCCCGGCCACGGGAGCACGACTGATGTCGAAGCTCGAGACAGAGCGGCTCGTACTGCGCCCTTTTCAGGCCGCCGACGCGGACGAATTTGCCCGCCTCTCCGGCGATTGGGCCGTCGCCTCCATGACCAGCGACATTCCCTACCCGTTTTCGCCGTCGCAGGCGGTGGGCTGGCTCAAGCCGGTGCGGGGGGAGGTGCGCTTCGGCATCGAGCTGCAGGGCAAGCTCATCGGCGGCGTCGGCTTCTACCGCCGTCCAACCGGTGTCGCCGAGCTGGGGTTCTGGCTCGGGAAGCCGTGGTGGGGACATGGCTACGCAACGGAGGCCGGTCACGCTGTGGTGCGGCACGGGTTCGCCAACCCGAGGCTGCCGGCGTTCTCGTCCGCGCATTTCACCGACAACCAGGCATCGGCCAGGGTGCTTGCCAAGCTCGGCTTCGAACCCGTGGGCCGCGGCCGCATCGCCTGCGCCGCCCGCCAGCACGACGTGGACGTCGTCACCTACTGGCTCGACCGACAGAGCGCCCTGGTCGGCGAGCCTGCCCCTGGGTCGCGGGACACGCGGGTACCGGCGCGCTGGCGCGTGTGGCTCGGCCTGCTCGGCGGGGCATGAGGCAGGCGCCATGAGATTCCTCGATCAGGCCAAGATCTACATCACGTCCGGAGAAGGCGGTGCGGGGTGCGTGTCTTTCCGGCGCGAGAAGTTCATCGAATACGGCGGACCCGACGGCGGTGACGGCGGCAAGGGTGGCGACGTGTGGGTGGAATGCGTCGACAACCTCAATACGCTCATCGACTATCGCTACCGCCAGCATTTCAAGGCCAAGAGCGGCGGCGGCGGCATGGGCAAGAACCGCACCGGCGCGTCGGCCGAGGACGTCGTGATCAAGGTGCCGCCCGGCACCGAGGTGCTGGCCGAGGACCAGGAGACCATCCTGGCCCGCCTGATGCAGCCGGGCGACCGGGGTCGCATCGCCAAAGGCGGCAACGGCGGGTTCGGCAATGCGCATTTCAAGTCCGCGACCAACCAGGCGCCGCGCCACGCCAACCCGGGACAGCCCGGCGAAGAGCTGACGATCTGGTTGCGGCTCAAGCTGATCGCGGACGCCGGCATCATCGGGCTGCCCAACGCGGGCAAATCCACCTTCCTGGCGACGGTGAGTGCCGCCAAGCCGAAGATTGCCGACTACCCCTTCACGACGCTGCATCCCAATCTCGGCGTGGTCGAAGCGCCATCGCGCAGTTTCGTCCTGGCCGACATTCCGGGCCTGATCGAAGGCGCGCACGAGGGTGCGGGCCTCGGCACGCGGTTCCTCGGCCATGTCGAGCGCTGCCGGGTGCTGCTGCACCTGGTCGATGCCACTGCCGATGACATCGCCGGCGCCTATCGCATCGTGCGTGCGGAGCTGAAGGCGTACGGCGCGGATCTGGGGAAGAAGAAGGAGATCGTCGCCCTCTCCAAGTGCGACGCCCTCGACGAGGCCACGCTCGCCGCCAAGGCTGCCGAGTTGAAGGCGGCCTCACGGAAAAAGCCGCTGCTTCTCTCCGCCGTCTCCGGACGCGGCATGCCGGAAGCGCGGGCAGCGCTTGCCCGCGAGATCGATCGCTCGACGGCCAAGGAGATCGGCGCCGACGCGACGGCGGAGCCCCGTCCCTGGCAGCCGTGACGCCGTCGTCACCTGCATGCCAGACCGTGTTGCATCGCCCTTCGAGCAATCGCGGCTAACCTATTCGCACACATAGCGTATTTGGCACCGCTATTAACCGTCTGGTGACCCTGGTCAGATAAAGGATGACGGAGTTCTGCAGTTGGTACGAAGGGTCGCACAAATGAGTAAGGTCGCACAGGGCGCGTTCGCGCTGGTGCCATCGGCGTCGAACCTGGAGGGTTTGACGAAGAGGCTGCTGGTGCTGCGGGCCGAGATCGATGCGATCCTGGTCGAACTCGTCAGCCAGGCCATGGCGACGCCGCAGGGCGAGGCCAAGACCGCGATGCCGGCAACGGCAGCGGCTCTCGCTCCCCAAGTTGGAGGGACCCTGCCAGCGGCAGCCGGGCGGATGACGGTCTCGACCTTGTTTGCTCCGCTGGCTGACGGCGAATCGACGATCGAGCATCACGACGCTCAAGAGGACAACGTCGGCGAAGACAATCCGGGCCAGGATGCAGAAGCAGCCTCCGAGCCGATCGCCCGCGAACCAGACATCGGCGAGAACCTCGAGGTCTCAGAGACTGTCTGCGCCGCGGTGCCCGAGTTGCCGGTCCCCGAGCCCGCGTTGACGCTGCCGGAGGACGAGCCGGCTCCCCTCGACGACACACAGTCGGTTTTCGCAGAGGCGATGCCGATGGTTGAGACCTGCATCGATACCGCCGCACCCGCAGGTGAGGCGGATCCACTGGCGGAGGCACAGGTCGCGCCGCCGGCCGACACGCCCGAGGCGCTCCCGGCGACGGGGATCGTTGACGCCGACCAGCCGGACGATGCGGTCACGGCTGCAGTAACCGATGCAGCGCAGCAGCCGGCTATCGAAGCGCCCGAGTTGGAAGCCCGCCCGCAGGAGCCGGCCGCTCACGCGGACGCCGCTCCTCCCACGCCGGCCGATTTGCGGGCCAGCGACAGCCCAGTCGCGCCTGCAACCAGCATGGTCGAGGCACCTGCCGAGGCGAAGGTCATCAGCCTCCAGGCGCGGCAGAAGAAGCACAAGGCCGGCCTGGCAGCCGGCGCCCCGATGGCGATGCGGTCGGAGCCGACCCGAACCGGCCGGCGACTTGCGGCCAAGATCGCCGCATGCATCCTCGTGCTGCTGACGGCTGCGACCGCCATGGTGGCATCCGACCGGAACGCCTTCGGCATGGTGCAGTCGCTCCCCTGGATGACGCCGATGCCGTCCGGTCCCACGGGCGTCGAGTGGCTGCTGCAGCGCTTGAGGGACAGCTTGGCGCGCGCGGACGAAGCCACACCCAACGCTGACCGGCCCATCGACGACGGCCCCCTCGCCGGCCGAGTCGGCTGGGGCGACTGATCCGCCTCCACCGCCAAGCTCCCCTATCGGACGGCTTACGGCGCGCCCTGCGGCAGCAGGCGCGCCGCACTCGTTTTTTTTCGAGTTTGGAAGGCATTGGCTCAAACGGAAAGGAAGTTTTCACCAATTAGTCATCGAATGCAACCAGAGCGAGCGGCGCTTCGAAATGGGGGATCGAAGTCCTGTTCTGTCGCCGAGCAGCCTGGGATCCTGGATGCACGCCAACGCTATTGAGCCCGGAGGAACGGTCGTCCCGACGTTGCGGTATCGCGACGTCGCCGCGGCGATCGATTGGCTCTGCGACGCATTCGGTTTCACCGCACACCACGTGGTGAGCGGTGATGACGGCGCCGTTCGGTACGCCGAGCTCACCTTCGGCAACGGCATGATCATGCTGGCACCCGTCGAGGATTCGGGGCTCGACAAGTTCATGGCCCAGCCGGCCGACATCGGCGGGACCGAGACCCAGATCTGCTACCTGTTCGTTGCCGATGCGACCGCCCATTGCGCCCGGGCCAGGGAGGCCGGCGCCGAGATCGTGCTCGACATCGAGGACGTGCTCAGCAAGGGGCGCGGCTATTCCTGCCGCGACCTCGAGGGGCACATCTGGAATTTCGGCACCTATGATCCCTGGAGGCGCCAGGCGGCGCCTGCGGGCGAAGCGAGCGGACACGCTTCCGGGAAGAGCCGGGGGCCGAGAAGGCTGGCCGCCGTCGCGGCACTGTTCGCCGCCGTGATCGGTTCGGCGATGGTGGCAGGCTGGGCGCTGGGCGTGACCGACGTGAGCCATCTCGAATTGATGACCGCCACATCCCCGGGCGTGGCCGAGGCGGCCACAAACCCGCATCGTGCGGCCATCGAGCAGGTCCGGGATGCCACCGACCAGCTTGCCCGGGAGCGGGCCGCGCGGGAAGCGGCCGAGCGCATTGCCAGGGAGGCCCAGGCCCAGCTGGCGCGCGAGCACAGCGCCCGGGAAAGTGCCGAGCGCACCGCCAAGCTCACCGGCGCCCCCTCGGCCCGGGCGGATGCGGAGCGGGCCCTGGAAGACGCGCGCCAGCAGCTGGCTCGAGAGCGGTCCGCGCTCGAGGTCGGCGCAGCGGGTCGCCCAAGAGGCGCGCGAGCGATTGAGCCTGGCAGAACGCGCCAGCGAAGCGGTGCAGCAGGAGCTTGCGGCAGAGCGTAAGGCGCGCGAGGCGGCCGAGGCCGCCGGTGAGCACGCGCGCCTGCAGCTGACGAAGGAGACGGCAGCCAAGGACGCCGCCGAGAAAGCGGCAAAGCAGGCGCGTGAGGAGGAGAAGCGGGAACGGGCCGCGCACAAGGCGCCGCCGCGTGGCAGGCCGACGCCGGCGCCGATCAACAGATCCTTCATAAACTGGGACCGGCCCTCCAGCTGATCGGCCTGGCGCCTTAGGATTACGTCATCTCCAGCGGACTGGCGCGCTTGGGCGGCGGGAAGGCGGCGTCGAGCGCCGCCAGATCCTCCGCGTCGAGCTCGAGGTCGAGCGCCCTGAGGTTGGCGCGCACGTGCTCGGGCCGCGTCGCCTTCGGGATGGTGATCATGCCGGGGTGACGCAGCACCCAGGCCAGCGCCACGGCAGCCGGATCGCACCCGTGCTTGCTTGCGACCTTGCCGAGCGCGGGCTTGCGCAATAGCGGGCCTTGCCCCAGCGGCGAATAGGCCATCACCATGATCTTGGCCTTCTGGCATTTCGGCAGCAGCTGCCATTCGATGCCGCGCGAGCCCAGATGGTAGAGCACCTGGTCGGAGATGCAGTTGCCGCCGTTGGGCACGCCGGCCAGCTCGTCGAGGTCGCTCGCGTCGAGGTTGCTGACGCCCCAGCTCCTGATCTTGCCGGCCTTCTTCAGGGTCTCGAAGGCTTCCACCGTCTCGGCCAGCGGATGGGAGCCGCGCCAGTGCAGGAGGTAGAGGTCGAGCCGGTCGGTGCCGAGCCGCTTCAGGCTGCGCTCGCAGGCGGCGATGGCGCCTTTGCGCGAGGCGTTGTGCGGATAGACCTTGCTGACCAGATAGATCTCGTTGCGCTGCCCACCCATGGCCTCGCCGGTGATCTCCTCGGCCACGCCCTCGCCGTACATCTCAGCCGTATCGATCAGCCGGATGCCGAGCTCCAGCCCCAGCTTGATGGCGGCCACCTCGGCCGCCCGCTCGGACTTGCGCTCGCCCATCCGCCAAGTGCCCAGCCCGAGCACCGGGACCTTCTCGCCTGTCTTGAGCGTCACGGTTCGCATTTTACCGTTCCTCGACTGCCGTCCGGCCCAGTCTATCGCATCGCTTCAACTCCACAAGAAACGGGCATTTTCGGATCAAATTGATTGGTGACCCCATCTAATTTGCTCTATGTTCCAAGCCACCAACGTCATCCTCGCGAAGGCGGGGATGACGCCAAGGGAAGGCACCGCATGGCACGCATTCTCGAGCTGACGCTCAATGGCCGCAGGCGCGTCGATGCCGTGCCGGACAACCGGCTGCTGCTCGACTATCTGCGCGAAACCGCGGGCCTGACGGGCACCAAGACCGGTTGCGACGGCGGCGAGTGCGGCGCCTGCACGGTGCTGGTCGACGATGTTGCGACGCTCTCCTGCCTCACGCTGGCGGCCACGGTTGCCGGCAAGCGCGTGGACACGGTGGAGTCGCTGGGCAAGGGCGGCACGCTGTCGGCCGTGCAGCGCGGCTTCCACGAGAAGCTGGGCTCGCAATGCGGCTACTGCACGCCGGGCTTCATCACCGCCTCCGCCGGCCTGCTGCGCCGCAATCCCCGGCCCACCGAAACCGAGATCCGCGAGGCGCTCGGCAGCAATATCTGCCGCTGCACCGGCTACGTGAAGATCATCGAGGCCGTACAGCACGCCTCGCGCCTGCTCGCCACCGGCGAGGCGGCAAACCCATGAAGATCGGTTGGGTCGAAGCGGTGCAGACCCAACATCCGCGGTCGTGCAATTCGGTTGGGCGTCGGTGACGGCTCGCCCCAACCTGCCCTTCGGCGTTCCGTTCTCCACCCCGAAGGGGAGCAGGAGCCTTCACGGCGCGCGGAGGAACCCATGAACGAGGTCGCGCGAATCCGGAGCATCGGCGGCTACGTGCCCATGGTGGATGGGCCGGAGAAGGTGTCGGGGCGCGCCAAGTATACGGCCGATCTCATCCAGCCAGGGATGCTGGCCGGACGCATCTATCGCAGTCCCTATGCGCACGCGGAGATCGTCGAGGTCGATGTCGCAGAAGCGCTGAAAGTGCCGGGCGTGGCTGGCGATCGTCACGGGACGCGACTGCGCGCGCACCTTCGGCGTGCTGCCGATCGCGCGCAGCGAGCATCCGCTGGCGCGAGACAAGGTGCGCTACAAGGGCGAGCCGGTGGCGGCGGTGGCGGCTATCGACGAGGCGACCGCCGAGAAGGCGATCCGACTGATCAAGATGACGGTGCGCGAGCTGCCGGCCTATTACACAGCCCGCGCGGCTATCGCGCCTGACGCGGTGCAGATCCACGAGAGGAAGCCCGGCAACCTCGAGCGCGACGTGCTGTTCGAGCTGGGCAGCGTCGCCGATGGATTCGCGGCAGCCGACCTGGTGCGCGAGGCGACCTACAATTGCGCCGAGGTGTGCCAGAACCAGATGGAGATGCACGCGGCCGTGGCCGACTACGACGCGCTGCGCGACCGCCTCACCGTGCACGCCTCCACGCAGGTGCCCTACTACGTGCACATGATGCTGGCGCAGATCCTCGACATGGACATGTCGCGCATTCGCGTCGTCAAGCCGTTCGTCGGCGGCGGCTTCGGTTGCCGCACCGAGACGCTGAACGTGGAGCTGATCGCCGCGCTGCTGGCGCGCCGGGCCGGCGGGGCCGTGCGCATCATGCTTACCAGGGAGGACACCTTCATCACGCACCGCGGCCGGCCCGAGACCGACATCCGCATGAAGATCGGCCTCGCCCAGGACGGCAGGATCACCGCGGTGGAATGCGAGTGCACCCAGCGCGGCGGCGCACACTCGGGCTACGGCGTGGTGACGATCCTCTACTCGGGCTCGATGCTGTACGCCATCTACGACCTGCACAACGTCAAGTACGTCGGCAAGCGCGTGCTGACCAACACGCCGCCGTGCGGCGCCTTCCGCGGCCACGGCACGGTCGATGTGCGCTTTGCCTTCGAGAGCCTGCTCGACCAGATGGCGGGCGAGATGGGAATCGACCCGCTCGCGGTGCGGCGCGCCAACCTGCTGAAGGCGCCCACCTTCACCGACAACGACCTGATGGTGAACAGCTACGGCCTGCCCGAGTGCATCGACTGGGTCGAGCGCGAGAGCGGCTGGGCGGCGCGCAAGGGCAAGCTTCCCAAAGGCAAAGGCCTGGGCTTTGCCTGCTCGCACTACATCTCGGGCGCCTCCAAGCCGGTGAACTGGACCGGCGAGCCGCACGCCACCGTGAAGCTGAAATTGGATTTCGACGGATCCATCGTCGTGCTGACCGGCGCCGCCGACATCGGTCAGGGCTCCTCCACCGTGCTGGTGCAGACTGTCGCGGAGGTGCTGGGCCTCGACATCGGCCGCGTGCGCATCGTCTCAGGCGACAGCGACGTGGTGCCGAAGGACAACGGCTCCTATTCCTCGCGCGTGACGTTCATCGTCGGCAACGCGGCCATCGACGCGGCCAACAAGCTCAAGGGCCTGCTGGTCGCGGCCGCCGCGCGCAGGCTCGACGCTGAGCCCGGCGACATCGAGTGCCTGGGCGAGCTCTACCGCGCCGGCGCCCAGGACAAGGGCCTCACCTTCGAGGAGGTGGTGACCGAGGCGCTCAAGGACGGCGGCACCATAACCGTCACGGGCATCTATTCGACGATCCCGGAATCGCACGGCGGCAAGAAGTATCGCGGCGCGGCCATCGGCGGCACCATGGGCTACAGCTACTCGGCGCAGGTAGTCGAGGTGACGGTCGACGAGGAGACGGGCGAGGTCAGCGTCGACAAGGTGTGGGTGGCGCACGACTGCGGCAAAGCGCTGAACCGCCTCAGTGTCGAGGGTCAGGTGCAGGGCTCCGTGTGGATGGGCATGGGCCAGGCCATGAGCGAGGAGACCGGCTACCACGACGGCCTGCTGTTGACCGGCAACATGCTCGACTACCGCGTGCCCACCATCCAGGACTCGCCGCCCATCGAGGTCGGCATCGTCGAGAGCAACGACCCGCACGGGCCGTTCGGCGCCAAGGAGGCGGGCGAGGGCTCGCTGGCGGCCTTCCTGCCGGCACTCACCAATGCCATCGCCGACGCCACGCGGCTGCGCTTCAACGATCTGCCGGTCACGCCCGACCGCGTGTTCGCGGCTATCGAGAGACGCGAGCGCCGCGCGCCCCGGAAGCGCAGCGGAGACGAGTGATGGAGGCGATGTCCGAGTTCCGGCTGCTGCGCCCGACCACGCTGGACGGAGTGCTCGAGGCACGCGCGGCCCATCCCGACAGCCGGCCGCTTGGGGGAGGCACCGACCTCATCGTGAATGTGCGCCGCGGCATCGTCGCGCCGCCCGTCCTCATCGACATGAGCGGCGTCGCGGAGCTGCGCACCGTCGCAGGGAGACGAGCACGGTCTCGAGATCGGCGCGTCGGTCACGCTTGCCGAGCTGGCGCGCCACCCGGGCGTCATCCAGCACTATCCGGTCGTGGCGCAGGCGGCGGATTCGATCGCCGGACCCACCCATCGCAACATGGGGACGGTCGGCGGCAACCTCTGCCTCGACACGCGCTGCATCTTCTACAACCAGAGCCAGTGGTGGCGCTCCGCCAACAACCACTGCCTGAAGACGACGGGCGACACCTGCCACGTGGCACCGAAGAGTCGCGGCGTGTGCTTCGCCACCTTCAGTGGCGATTTGGCGCCCGCATTGCTGGTGCTCGGCGCCGAGGTCGACCTGGTCGGACCCTCGGGCCGGCGCACTCTGCCGCTGCAGCGGCTTTACATCGGCCATGCGCGCCATGACGGCTCGACCGAAGGCGACGGCAAGACCTACCTGGCGCTGCGGCCTGGCGAATTCGTCGCCCGTGTGCGCGCCCGACATGCGCCAAGCCTGCGCTCGGCCTACGACAAGATCCGCATCCGCCGTTCGATCGAGTATCCGGTGGCGGGTGTGGCAGTGGCGCTGCGCCGCGACGGCGCAACGCTGGCCGACCTGCGCGTCGCCATCACCGGCACCAACCCGCGCCCCGTGCTGCTCGAGGGCACGCAGGCGCTGTGCGGCGCGGGCCTCGATGCCCGCGTGCTCGAGGGCCTCGAAGACCTCGTTCGCGACCAGGTCATGTCGATGAAGACCACCTTCACGCCCGGCCACTACCGCCGCCGCGTCGCCGGCGTGCTGGCGCGCCGCCTGGTGCACCGGCTGTTCGACGCGCACTGATGCAAGATCAGGCTGATCGGTCGCGGTCGAGCGACGCGGTCTCGGTTGGTTGCGCGGCGATCCGGTCCGCATGCTTGGTGGCGCGCATCACGGCGATGGCCGTGTCGGGATCGCCCATCGATCCGCTTCGGCGCAGGTTCCACGCCATCGCTGCCATTTGCCTCAGAGTCACCTCGCGGGCTCCGGCGGCGACGGCAGCAGCGCGCTTGTCTAGAGCGATGTCGTAGTGCGGTCCGCTCATGGAGTCCTGAAACCAATTGCGGCCGACGCCGATCCGCTCGGCCATGGCGTGCAGCTCCGCCAGCGTGTCGGCCATCATGTGGCACATGGTCATCCCGCGGTAGGCAGCACGCATGTCGTCGACGAACACGGTCATCGGGGCTCAGCCCTGCTTGGCGCCGGGCAGCACGGCGGCGATCTCGGCCTCGCTGCAACCCGCCTCGCGCAGCACGTCGGCGGTATCAGTGCCGAGCGGCGGTGGCGGCAGGTCCAGCGCGCTGCCGACCTCCTCCACGTTCACCGCCTGACGCAGGGTGCGCTTGACGGGGGTCTCGGAGGCAAAGCGCGTCTCGAAGAAGCCGACGTCGGCCAGATGCGGATCGGACATCAGGTCCTGCGGCGTGCGCACCGGCGAATGGGGAACGTCGAGGCGCTCGAAGGTCGCGAGCCACTCGGCCGTCGTGCGCTCCGGCAGGACCTCGGCGAGCAGGGCGTAGAGCTCGTCGACGCGCTTGCTGCGCTCCGTCGGGTCCTTGAACCAGGCGAGCTTCGCCGCCTCCGGGCGGCCGATCTCGGTGAGGACTTTGGTCCAGCCGCGCTCGGTGTAGGGCAGCACGGCGATCCAGCCGTCCTTGGTCTTGTAGGGCTTGCGACCCCGTGAGAGCACGCGCACGTAGCCGACCTTGCCGTCCTCCTCGAAGGTCGCGTGGCTCAGGTGCTCGCTGAGGCAGAAGGCTGCCATCAGCTCGAACATCGGCACCTCGACGTAGCCCGGTGTCTTGCCGCTGCGCTCGCGGTAGAGCAACGCGGCCAGCACTGCGTGCGCGAGGTGCAGGCCCGATACCTTGTCGGCGGCGATGGTGGGAGCATAGAGCGGCGTGCCGTCGCGCATCTGGAACAGGCCGGCGAAACCGGACGCCGCCTGGATCACGTCGTCGTAGGCGGGCTTGCCGGCGTAGCGTCCGTGGCGACCGAAGCCGACGGCGGCGGCGTAGACGATGTTGGGATTGGCGGCGCGGACGGCCTTGTAGGTGAACCCGAGCTTGTCCAGCGCCTGCTGTCGCATGTTGTGCACGAACGCGTCGGCCGTCGGAATGAGCTTCATCAGTGCTGCCCGGCCCGCCTCCGTCTTGAGGTCGAGCGCGACGGAGCGCTTGTTGCGGTTGTTGTTGGCGAAGATGCCGCTGACCATGCCGGCCATGACCGGCGCCACGAACCGCATGCTGTCGCCCTCCGGCGGCTCGATCTTGATGATCTCGGCCCCGAAATCGCCGAGGATCTGCGTGGCGTAGGGACCCAGAATGACCGAGGTCAGATCGAGGATGCGCAGGCCTTTGAGGAGGGGGATCATGGCGCTCGGGTTGGGCTCGGCTGGACAAGGAGGGCGGTGCCCCTGCGTAGCACGCGGAGCAGTGACTCGCCCAGCCTGCGTCGTAACGAGAAAGACGGGCATTTCGCATGTGCGCAGGCTCAGAAGGAACCGTTACCGCAGCCAGTCTCACGCCCGCTGCAGCTTGACGTTCTTCAATGGCAGCGAGCGCACGGGCTGGCCGGTGGCGGCGTGGATGGCGTTCATGACGGCGGGGGAGGCGACCGAGATGGTGGGCTCGCCGATGCCGCCCCAGAAGTCGCCCGAAGGCACGATGACGGTCTCGACCTTGGGGAACTCGGCGAGGCGCATCATCTCGAAGGTGTCGAAGTTCTTCTCCGCAACGCGCCCGCCATCGATGGTGATCTCCTGATAGAGCGCGGCGCCCAGGCCGTAGGCGACCGAGCCCTCCACTTGCGCCTCGACCAGGGCCGGGTTGACGATGTGGCCGGAGTCGACGCCCAGCACCAGGCGATGCACCTTCACCTTGCCGCGCTCGCTGACCGATACCTCGGCGACGGCCGCCGAATAGCTGCCGTAGCCCATGAACTGGGCGATGCCACGATGCACGCCGGCCGGCAGCGGCTTGCCCCAGCCGGCCTTGTCGGCCACAGCGTCGAGCACCGCCAGGTGCTTGGGCCGCTCCTTCATGAGGGCGCGGCGGAACTCCAACGGGTCCCGTCCGGCGGCGCGCGCGATCTCGTCCATGAAGCACTCGAGATAGACCGCATTCTGGTTGGTGTTGACGCCGCGCCAGGGGCCGACCGGCACGTGCGTGTTGCGCATGGCGTACTCGACCAGCAGGTTCGGCACGGTGTAGCCGAGCTGGGCATCACCGGGCGCCGCCAGGTAACCCTGCAGCTGGCGGTCGTCCTTGCCATTGGCGACCGATGCCGGGTTGACGAAGGCGTTGATCGACTGGCCCGAGACGCGCAGGTGCAGGCCAACCAGCTTGTTGCCGGCGTCCAGGCCGGCAGCGAGCTTGCACTGCGAGATCGGACGGTAGAAGTCGTGCGTCATGTCCTCCTCGCGCGACCAGACCATCTTGATCGGCACGCCGGGGATCTGCTTGGCGATCAGCACCGCCTGGCGCACGTAGTCCTGCGCGCCGCCGCGCCGGCCGAAGCCGCCACCGGGATCGGTCTTGAACACCTCGCATTTGGCGAGCGGCAAGCCGGAAGCCTCCGACGCGGCCGCGAGCGAGCCTTCGCCGTTCTGGGTCGGCGACCACACCTCGCAGCGCTCGGGCGTATAGGTGGCCGTGCAGTTCATCGGCTCCATGCAGGCATGGCTGAGGAACGGCGTGGCGTAGACCGCCTCGATCCTCTTGGCGGCGCCGGCGATAGCCCCGAGCGCATCGCCATTGACGTTGCCGGCGTGGACCTCCTGGGCGGTGAGGCCTTCCTTCAGGTGCTCGGCGATGCTGGCGCTCGATACCTTGCTGTTCGGGCTGTCCTCGTAGGTGACGGGCAGCGCCTCGACAGCCTTCTTCGCCTGCCACCACGTGTCGGCGACCACCGCCACGGCGGTGGCATTCACCTTCACGACGTGGCGCACGCCCGGCATGCCGCTGACCTTGGCCGCGTCGAAGCTGACGATCTTGGAGCCGAACACCGGAGAAGTCCTTGATGGCGGCGTTGAGCATGCCCGGCAGCTTGACGTCGACGGCGAAGATCTTCTTGCCGTTCAGCTTGTCGGCCGTGTCGAGCCGGGCCAGGCGCTTGCCGACGACCTTCCAGTCCTTCGGGTCCTTCAGCTTGATGTCCTTGGGTACCTCCAGCTTGGCGGCCGCGCTGGCGACTTTGCCGTAGGTGGTCTTGCGGCCCGAGGGCGTGTGCGTGATCACGCTCGCCTCGGCCTTGCATTCCGCGGCCGGCACCTTCCATGCGTCGGCGGCCGCCTTGATCAGCATCTCGCGTGCGGCGGCGCCGCCCTGGCGCACATAGTCGTGCGAGCCGCGGATGCCTCGGCTGCCTCCCGTCGCCATGTCGCGCCATACGCGATTGCGCGCCAGGTTCTGGCCGGGCGTCGGCATCTCGGTCTTGACCTTCTTCCAGTCGCACTCGAGCTCTTCGGCCACGAGCTGGGCAAGGCCCGTCAGCGTGCCCTGACCCATCTCCGTGCGGGCGATGCGGATCACGACGTCGTCGTTGGGCCTGATGACCACCCAGGCGCCGACCTCATCGCCTTCCGCGCCCAGCACCTTCTGCGCCAGCGCACCGCTCAGGCCCGGCAAATGCAGGCCGATCGCCAGGCCACCGCCGGCAGCCGCGCCGGAGACCAGCAACTTGCGACGCGAGACGCCTGCAAACTTCGGCGATTCCGCTGCCATGACGCATCTCCTGAGGACTGCTGTCGGCGAGAACGGCGGCGTGCGACCAGGGCCGTGCAAGCTGGCCTATGTGCCGCTGCGCAAATGTTCCGGGAGACTATGGCAGGAGGAGAGGCGCGTCACTCCCCTTGCGCTTGCTCTCGCGCGACAGGGCCGTAGCCAGCGGGAGGCCGCCGCCCGAATTGTTGCGCGCGGCGCGCTGCTTATCTGGCGTTTGGAGGTGATACCGGATAGCGTCGGCGGGTCATTGTTTTGCGATTTCGGACTGTATTGCACCGAGGAGATTGGCGATGAACCTCGTATTTGCGAGCGGCTTTCTGGTGCCGCAGATTATCCCCGGGACGGCGTACTTCCGTGGACTCGAAGCCCATCTTGCGGGCAGGCACGCGACGCTGTTTCCGCACGTCTCGCCGCTCGGATCCAGTGAGCAGCGGGCGCGCCAGCTCGCGGACGCGATTGATAAGACGTTTCCCGATGGCCCGGTGCACATCATCGCCCACTCGATGGGTGGGCTGGACGGCCGCGTCCTCATTGCCCGCAACCATCATGGACTTTCGTCGCCAGGACGCATCGCGTCGCTGACCACGCTGTCGACCCCACATCTTGGAAGTCCCGTGGCGGACCTGATAGCCGGTCCCAAACCTGGTGGCCTGCGCGGCCTGCAATACGACATAATCCGCGGCGCGGTCGATGGGCTGGGCATCTCCACCGGCGCGATAGAGGACCTGACCACGGCAAAGGCGTCGAGGATGCCGGACGTGGCAGCGACGCATCCGCACATCCGCTATCGTTCCTACGCAGCCACCGGGCGGCACACAGAGCCGGTCACGTCCCCCATCTTCCTGCTGACGCACAAATACATCCGCTTCGAGACCGGCCAGGAGAACGACGGGCTGGTGACCCTGAAGTCGGCTCAGTACGGCGAGTTCCAGCAGCCGATCTGGGCCGGCGATCACGCCGACATCGTCGGACACAATCTCGACATCCCTCCGCGGGGCAAATCCAAGTTCGATCACCTTGCCGAGATCGACGCCATCATTGCCCGCTTGTAGGAGGGCCAGCGTCGGCGAGGTGTGCCTCCGAGCGTTCGGCCCCTGCTCCACGCCTGCCCGGGGCCCGCACCATGGTGCCGCCCGGCTGACCGCGGGGCCGGCCGCGGCAATCGTCCAGAAAGCCGTGTTGCGTCGGCAACGCACCCGCGGAAACCTCTCCTTAATCACACGGTTTTGATGCCGGACCACCGGAATTCCTCGGCGCTGCCTTGACTTCGCCGGGTTCCCTGCAAATAAAACGGCTGTTCGTTTTATTTTGTGCGCTGCGGTGCAGTCGCGATGGTGGGGCCGGCGGAGGGAGAGATCCCGCCCGCCGGGACAGGGACGGGACAATGCCCAAGCTCAAGCCGGATATCCAGCGCGCGCGGCGCGAGCACATCCTCGACGCGGCCGAGCAGTGCTTCGGCCGCTCGGGCTTTCACCGCACCACCATGCACGACATCTGCAGGGAGGCGGGGGTCAGCCCCGGCGCGCTCTACGTCTATTTCGACAGCAAGGAGGCTTTGATCGCGGGCATCTGCGAGCGCGACCGGCAGGACTTTGCCGAGCGTTTCGATCAGCTCGCCGCGGCGCCAGACTTCATGCAGGCGCTGCGGGCGCTGGGCGAGCAGTATTTCCTCGAAGAGCCCGCGCACAGCCATCGCATGTGCATCGAGATCGGCCTGGAATCCACACGCAACCCGAGGGTGGGCGAGATCTTCCAGCGCTTCGACCGCGATATCGTCGGCAGCTTCGAGAAGCTGTTCCGGAAAATGCAGGCGGAGGGCCGCATCGCCCCTTCGCTCGACATTCCGACCGTTGCCAAGGCTTTCACCATCGTTTGCGACGGCATGTTCTGGCGACGCGCCGTCGACCCGGAGTTCAATCCGGCTGCCGTCATGCCGGCGGTGCTGCAGCTGATCCGCGCGCTGCTCAATCCCGTCACGGCGCCGGCAACCGACAACTTCAACCAGACTACGCAGTGAGGGTGGGTCGTGAGAAAGCTCCTGATCGGCGCCGTGCTGGCGCTCTGTTTCCTGATGATCTCCCTCACGCTGGTGGGCAAGCAGCTGCCGCGGCCGACCGTCGACGCGCCTGCGGCCGCTGCGAAAGTGCCGCCACCCGATGAATCCCTGGTGCTCGCCGCGGCCGTGACGGTTGCCCGCGTCGCGCCGGCCGACTTCGTGGAAACAGTGCTGGCCACCGGCTCGCTCGTGCCGCGCGAGGAGATCCTGGTCGGGCCCGAGGTCGAAGGCCTGCGCATCACCGAGGTGCTGGCCGACGAGGGTATGCGCGTGAAGAAGGGGGACGTGCTGGCAAAGCTCGTCGCCGACACGCTCGATGCCCAGCTGGCACAGAACGACGCGGCGCTGGCCCGCGCCACGGCAACCATCGCCCAGGCCAGGAGCACCATCGTGCAGGCCGAGGCGCGCCTGGTCGAGAGCAACAATGCGTTCGAGCGGGCCAAGCCCTTGCGCACGGCCGGGCACATGGCCGAGAGCGCCTACGACAGCCGCGAGCAGGCCGCGCGCACATCGCAGGCGCAGCTCGTCGCGGCCCGCGACGGTCTCACCGCGGCCGAGGCGGAGAAGGCGCAGATCGAGGCCCAGCGTCGCGAGTTGACATGGCGACGCGGCCGCACGGAGGTGGTAGCTCCGGCGGATGGCATCATCAGCCGCCGCATGGCGCGGATCGGCGGTTACGCGGCGGGCGCCGCGGAGCCCATGTTCCGCATCGTTGCCAAGGGCGAGGTCGAGCTCGACGCAGAGGTCACCGAGACGCGCATGGCTGCCGTCAGGATTGGCCAGCCCGCGCGTGTGGAGGTCACGGGTCTCGGCACGATTGCCGGCACCGTGCGACTGGTGTCGCCCGAGGTCGACAAGAGTACGCGCCTGGGCCGGGTGCGCATCTTCCTCGGCGACAACGCGGGCCTGAGGGTCGGTGCCTTCGCGCGCGGCAGCATCGAGACCGCCAGAGGCAGCGGGCTGGCCGTGCCGGCCTCCGCGATCCTGTACGGGCCGGACGGAGCCACCGTGCAGGTCGTGCGTTCCAACCGCGTGGAGACGCGTCGGATCAAGACCGGACTGGTCGCGAGCATGCTGACCGAGGTGCGCGAGGGCCTGAGCGAGGGCGATGTCGTGGTCGCGCGCTCCGGCACCTTTCTTCGCGATGGCGATGCAGTGCGACCGGTGGCAGGCGATCGCGCCAAGCTGAGCGACGCTCGCTGATGCTCCCTTCCCAGCAGCAGATATCTCCGGCTGTCATCCCGGGCCTTGTGCCCGGGATCCATCTCGCCGCTGGCTCCGGCGCCCGGGGATGGCTGGACCCTCTGCCTTCGCCGAGGGCGGGCAAGCACCGGGATGACAGCGTGGAGACCGCGCCATGAACTGGAACATCTCCGCCTGGTCGATCCGGACGCCGGTGCCGTCGCTGGTGCTGTTCATGGTGCTGATGGCGCTCGGCTACGTCAGCTTCGGGCAGCTGTCGGTCACGCGCTTTCCCAATATCGACCTGCCGATCGTGCAGGTGCGCGTGTACCAGTCGGGCGCCGCGCCGTCCGAGCTCGAGGTGCAGGTCACGCGGAAGATCGAGGACGCCATTGCCGGCGTCAACGGCGTGAAGCACCAGACCTCGGCCGTCACCGAGGGGTCGTCGGTCACCACCATCGAGTTCCGCCTCGAGATCAACCAGGACCGCGCGCTCAACGACGTCAAGGATGCGATCGCCCGCATCCGCGCCGAGCTGCCGCGCACCATCGACGAGCCGATCGTCACGCGCATCGAGATCGAGGGCCTGCCGATCGTCACCTACGGGGCAAGGGCGCCGGGCATGACGCCGGAGGAGCTGTCCTGGTTCGTCGACGACGTGGTGGTGCGCGCGCTGCAGGGCGTGAAAGCCGTCTCCCAGATCGAGCGCTTCGGCGGCGTCGAGCGCGAGATCCGCGTCTCGCTGGATCCCGACCGACTGCTCGCCTTCGGCATCACCGCCGGAGACGTCAACCGGCAGCTGCGGGCCACCAACGTCGATCTGGCCGGCGGCCGCGGCGAGATCGCCGGACGCGAGCAGGCCATCCGCACGCTGGCCGGCAAGCAGTCGGTGGCGGACCTTGCCGCCACCGCGATCGTCCTGCCGCGTGGCCGCAAGGTACGCCTCGACGAGCTGGGATCGGTGACGGATTCCACGGCCGAGCAGCGCACCTTCGCAGCCCTCGACGGCCGCCCGGTGGTCGCGTTCGCGATCTCGCGCGCCAAGGGTGCAAGCGATGTCGTGGTCGCCGCCGACGTGGCCAAGAAGATCGCGGAGCTGCAGAAGGCGCACCCCAACGTCGAGCTGAAGCTCATCAACTCGATGGTGGTCTATACGCTCGGTGCCTACCACTCGACCATGAAGACGCTGATAGAAGGCGCCATCCTCGCCATCGCCGTGGTGTTCATCTTCCTGCGCGACTGGCGGGCGACGCTGATCTCTGCCATCGCTCTCCCGCTCTCGATCGTGCCGGCATTCTGGGCCATCGACGCGGCGGGCTTCTCGCTCAACCTCGTCAGCCTGCTCGCCATCACCATCGTCACCGGCATCCTGGTCGACGACGCCATCGTCGAGATCGAGAACATCGTGCGCCATACGCGGATGGGGAAGTCGCCCTATCGCGCGGCGCTGGAAGCCGCCGACGAGATCGGCCTCGCGGTCATCGCCATCACCTTCACGATCATTGCCGTGTTCGTGCCGGTGAGCTTCATGGGCGGCGTCGCCGGGCAGTATTTCAAGCAGTTCGGCCTGGTCGTCGCCTTCGCGGTGCTGTTCTCGCTGCTGGTGGCGCGCCTGGTCACGCCGCTGCTCGCCGCCTACTTCCTGCGCCCGTCGAGCCACGAGGACAAGGAAGGCTGGGTGCTGCGGGCCTACACGCGGCTGGTCCGCTGGTCGGTTGTGCACCACTACAAGTCCGTGGCGCTGGGGTTGCTCATTTTCGCCGGCTCGATCGGCAGCTTCTATCTGCTGCCGGCGGGTTTCCTGCCCGCCGAGGACAGCAGCCGCCTCCTGCTGGCCATCGAGCTGCCGCCGGGCTCGCGCATCGACGACACCCGCTCCGTCACGGACGCGGTCGCGCGCAAGGTGCGCGAGCGACCGGATGTCCGCAGCGCGTTCGTCCTTGGCGGCCGGGTGATGGGCTCGGGCGCGGAGGTGCGTAAAGCCACGCTGGTGATCAATCTGGTGCCGAAGGAGAGCCGCAACGTCACCCAGGACCAGATACGCCTCGCCATCAGCGAGGGCTTGGCGACGATGCCGGACATCCGCTTCTGGTTCCTGAAGGACAACGGGCAGCGCCAGCTGCAGCTGGTGGCTTCGGGTCGCAATGGTGCCGACGTATCGCGGGCCGCGGCAGACCTCGCCAGCCAGGCCAAGCGCATTCCGCTGCTCTCCAACGTGGTGTCGACGGCGGAGCTCGACCGCCCGGAGCTGCGCGTGGTGCCGATAACCGACGTCGCCGCGGAGCTGGGCGTGTCCACGGAGGCCATCTCCGAGGCCGTGCGCATCGCTACCATCGGCGACATCGGCGCCAATCTCGCCAAGTTCGACGTCGGCGACCGGCAGGTGCCGATCCGCGTGCAGCTCGAGGAGAGCGCTCGCGGGGACGAACGGTTCCTGGAGTCGCTCAAGGTGGCGACCACCTCGGGCGCCGCCGTGCCGCTCTCGGCCGTGGCGCGCTTCGAGCTGGCGCAGGGCCCCACCGCCATCGACCGCTACGACCGCATGCGCCGCGTGGTGCTGGGCGCCGATCTCGTGGGCGACGTGGCGCTCGGCAAGGCGATCGAGCGGGTCATGGCGCTGCCGGCGGCCAAGAACCTGCCGGCGGGCGTCGAGATCAAGCAGTTCGGCGACGCCGAGGTGATGGGCGAGGTGTTCGAGAGCTTCGCCAAGGCCATGGGCGCCGGCATCATGATGGTGTTCGCGGTGCTGGTGCTGCTGTTCGGCAGCTTCCTGCAGCCCATCACCATCCTGTTCTCGCTGCCGCTCTCGATCGGCGGCGCCATCGTCGCGCTGGCCGTGACGGGCCGTCCGATCAGCCTGCCGGTCGTGATCGGCATCCTGATGCTGATGGGCATCGTCACCAAGAACGCCATCATGCTGGTGGATTTCGCCATCGAGCGGATGAAGCAGGGCATGTCGCGCAGCGACGCGATCGTCGATGCGGGCAGGAAGCGCGCGCGGCCCATCGTCATGACCACCATCGCCATGATCGGCGGCATGCTGCCGTCCGCCTACGGCGTGGGCTCGGGCGGCGAGTTCCGCTCGCCGATGGCGATTGCCGTGATCGGCGGCCTCATGTCCTCCACGCTGCTGTCGCTGGTGTTCGTGCCGGCGGTGTTCACCGTCATGGATGACATCGCGCGCCTGGGCTGGCGCATCTTCTCCCGTTTCGTCGGCCCCACCGAGGAGCCGCCCGCACCGGTGCCGGTCACGCCGCCGACCGCCCCCCACACTTGGCCGATAGCCGCCGAGTAGCTCAGGTGTGAGCGGGATGGCGGAGGGTGCCAGCGTCCTTCGACAAGCTCAGGACGGGGCCGGCGGGCCTGGCAAGGCCTATCTCCAACCCAGTGGTGAGCTTGTCGAAGGACGGCGACGCGAAGCGCACGACGAGGGTCTGCTCCCTCTCCTGCGGCGGTTGTGCCGTCGGCGGCTCCGTACTATGTCCGAACTCCGGATGCAGCGCGGGGATGGTCGGGGGAGCGGGTGCCATGCCGTGGTTATGGGCCGTCTTTACGGTCGTGGCTTGTGGCGGGCAGGTTCTGCGCAACGCCATGCAGAAAGAGCTGACGGCCACGTTGGGCACGGTCGGCGCGACGCATGTGCGCTTCCTCTTCGGCTTCCCCTTCGCGCTGCTGTTCCTCGCCGCGGTGCTGGCCGCGACGGGCCTGCCGATACCCCATCTCAATACCGCGACGATTCTCTGGACGCTGGCGGGCGCCATCACGCAGATCGGAGCCACGGCGCTGCTGCTGGCTGTGATGCAGCAGCGCTCCTTCGTCGTCACGACCGCCTACATCAAGACCGAGCCCGTGCAGGTCGCCCTGTTCGGCCTGATCTTTCTGGGCGACCACATCTCGCTCGAGCTGGGTCTTGCCATCCTGATCGCGACCGCGGGCGTTCTCATCGTGTCCTGGCCGCGCGCCAACTCCGCGGAGATGTTCTCCTCCAAGGCGGCCCTGCTCGGTCTCGCCTCGGGTGCGCTGTTCGCCATCGCCGCCATCGGCTATCGCGGCGGCATCCGTGCGCTGGAGACGCCAAGCTTCGTGGTGGCCGCGACCACGACGCTGGTGCTGGGGCTCGTCATCCAGGTGGTCATGCTGAGCGCCTACCTGCTGCTCGCCGACCGGGTGACGCTGATCGCGATTTTCCGCGCCTGGAAGCCGTCGCTGTTCGCCGGCTTCATGGGAGCGTTCGCCTCGCAGATGTGGTACCTGGCTTTCGCGCTCGAGACGGCCGCCAAGGTGCGCACGCTGGCCCTGGTCGAGATCCTGTTCGCCCAGCTGGTCTCCCGCAACCTGTTCAAGCAGAGCCTCGCCTCGCGCGAGGCCGCCGGCATCGGGCTGATCATCCTCGGCGTCGTCTTCCTGCTGAATTTGTGAGGCCGCGCACCGACACCGCAAGTCGTGATAGGATGCCGCTCCGGGGAAGCGCAACGGAGTGGCGAACGTGAGCAATACGGACCAGACCCCACAGCAGAACGCATCTGTCGCTGCCGACCGTGCGAAGCTCGTGCGGGCCAGGCGCCGCCTCGCGGCGCTCAAGGGCTTCTATATCCACTTCCTCGTGTTCATTTTGGTGATGGCCGTGCTGATCGCCATCAATGTTCTCGCCGGCGGGCCTTGGTGGTCGCTCATCGTGCTTGCAATTTGGGGCATCACCATGCTCGCGCACTGGCTCGTGTTGAGAGGCGGCAGCTCCAATGCGCTGGGCAATTGGGAGAAGCGCAAGCTCAAGCAGTTCATGGCCGAGGACCACTGACGCGGGCTTACTTCTCCGGCGGCGGTACGACTTTCATCACGAACGAGGTGGGCTTCTCGTTGGCACCGAACGGGCCCGGCACCTTGTTAGCCAGCGGCGGGAGGCTCTGGAGATAGGCGGCGATGGCGTTGGCGTCGGCCTTGGTGAGGTTCGCGAACGCCTTCCACGGCATGATCGGGACGAGTTGGCGACCGTCGGGGCGCAAGCCCTGTTGCAGGGCGGTGACGATCTGCTCCTTGGTCCAGTTGCCGAGGCCGGTCGCCTTGTCGGGGGTGAGATTGGGTCCGTAGAAAACGCCCAGCCCCGGGATCTCGAAGCCGACCTCGGAGCCGGCGAGGGCGCGCGGCATGTCGGGCTTGCCGAAGAAGTATCCGGGCGTGTGGCAATCGATGCAGCCGCCGAACCCTACCAGGTACTGGCCGCGTGCGATCTCCTCCGACGCGTTGGGCGACCCGGCGGCTTGTGCTGCGGCCGGTGATGGTGCCGGCAATCCCAGGCCAGCGATCAGGACTGCGGCAGTCAAGGCGGCGGTAGCACGCATGTTGTTCCCCCCAATCAAATGCTCGTCGCTGCGTGATCGGCGCTTCCCGATATGGAAAGGGCCGGACAGCTATTGTCCGGCCCCATCGTCGCGTTGGCAATCGCGCCCTCGGTCGTCTACTTGAGCAGGCCTTCCGCCTTCATCGCCGCCTGCACGGCGGGCCGCTCGGCGATCCGCTTGCGATAGGCCAGCACGTTGGCGAACGACGACAGGTCGACGTCCACGCGCGGCGCCCAGTTCGACACGGTGAACAGATAGGCATCCGCCACCGAGAAGTTCTTGCCGAGCAGGTAGTCGTTGCTGGCGAGGTGCTTGTCGACGTGAGCGAACCGGGTGCCCAGGCGCTCGCGGAAGAACTTCTTGGCCTCGTCCGGCATCGTCGGGTTGAACAGCGGCGAGAAGCCCTTGTGCACCTCGCTGGAGATGAAGTTGAGCCAGGACTGCAGCTTGGTGCGCTCGGGCGTGCCGTTGGCCGGCGCCAGGTTCTTGGCCGGAACCTTGTCGGCGATGTACTGCACGATGGCAGGGCCTTCGCTGATCTTGGTGCCGTCGTCGAGCTCGAGCAGCGGCACGTAGCCCAGCGGGTTCACCGTCCTGAAGTCGCCGCCCGCGTCCGTCGCCTTGGTCTTGCCGTCGACCTTGACCTTGTCGAACGCCAGACCGGCTTCATTGAGAACGATGTGGGGCGAGAGCGAGCAGGCACCAGGCATGTAGTAGAGCTTCATGGGACGTCTCCTTACCGCTACCGTTGGAGAAGGCTGCATCGTGCATCTGCATTCGAATGCAATTGCATATGTCCGCTACCCATGCAGAGGCAAGCGAATTTTGCCGGCAAGAGGCACGCTCCTGACATGAGATTGGCAGCAGGTCAGCGCAGCGGCCGGATTGCCGCTGGCCCGAGATAGATGATTCAATCCGCTGCGATCCTGTTCTAAGGTGAGCGCAATGAATGCCAAGCTCACACCGGCGGTCGTCGAGGCCTGGGCCAACCTCGTGCGCACCGAGAGGACGCTGCTCGACAAGGTCGAGGAGGACTTGAAGCGCGCACGCCTGCCGCCGCTCGACTGGTACCACGTCCTGCACGAGATCGACCGCAGCCCGAAGGGCATGATGCGCCAGACCGGCGTGCAGGACCGCACGCAGCTCGCGCAGTACAACGTGTGCCGGCTGGTCGACCGGCTGGAGCGCGAGGGCCTCGTCGAGCGCCGCCAGTGCCAGATCGACGGCCGCAACAACGTGCTCCTCATCACCGCCAAGGGCCGGACGCTGCGGCGCGAGATGTGGCCGGTCTACGCCGCGGCCATCGAGGCGCATTTCGGCGCGCACCTGAGCGAGACCGAGGCCGAGCAGCTGGCGCGCCTGCTGGGCAAGCTGGTGCGTCTGGAAGCCGAGTAGCGTGGCGCTGGCGGAGGCGGGCCGCTAACCAAGAGCGGCCAATCCCCGCTTGTCGGGGTGCGTGCCATACTGGCGGCACTCCGGTCCGCAAGGGAGTTGGTCGCAAACCGGTTGCGATCGATCCGCCGGAGGCGCGCAACGGTGACACGGTTCAAACCCGTGCGCCCGGACCTATGGTGATCGGATCGGTCAAGCAGGTTCCGGCGCGACGACGGGGCGTCAGGCCGCAATGCCTGGGCGCCATACAAATGCACGGTCCGGCGGCAAGACGCCCCGCTCCTTCTTGTGACTGACACACGAGGCGAGCGGGTGCCGGGCAATCGGCGTTGCGCACGTTGATGACCGGCGGCACGGGTCGTGCTGGAAGCACGCCTCCGGCATGACGAATGTATGACGCACGGTTGGGCGTCCGCGGCTGCCACCAGGCCGCCCGCTGCACTGGACCACGAGCGAGGCCGCGCAGTCTCCTTCAACGAATAGTGATGGAGATTGAAGCTTCCAAAGATGGAAGCGACCCGACGCACACCCCATTTCATGGCGACGTTCGGATCGCTACTTCACAACATGAAGGGAGGCAAATATGGCCTTGCGCAAATTCATAATCGAACGCGACATCCCGAAGGTCGGCAGCTTCGAGCGCGAGCAGCTGAGAGGCGCCGCGGCCAAATCGAACGAGGTTCTCGACAAGCTCGGCGCCCGACGTTCAATGGGTCGAAAGCTATGTCGCAGACAACAAGACGTTTTGCGTCTACCTCGCGAAGGACGAGGCCGTGATCCGCAAGCACGCCGAGATGAGCGGCTTTCCGGCGACCAAGATCACGGAGATCAGAAAGATGATCGATCCGACCACGGCTGCTTAGCGGCGCAGGCTCTTGCCCGTCTCCGGATCGAACAGGTGCACGGTCTCGCGGTCGGCGACGAGGCTGGAGCCGGCGTCGCCCGCCGTTGCGGCGACAGCGAGCGCGATCGGCGCAGTGCCGACAGTGCCGTGTATGAGGCGCGTGGCGCCGAGCTCCTCGACGAAATCCTTGGCGAAGGCCATCTCGCCCTCGCCGCCCGACCCGAAGCGCAGGTCCTCGGGGCGGATGCCGACCTCCACGGCCTGGCCGTCGGCCGCGTCGAATGCCGTCGGCGAGAAGCCGATGCGCCCACCGCCGGTCTCGACCACGCCGGGCGCGACCACCTTGCCCGGCATCAGGTTCATGGCGGGCGAGCCGATGAAGGTGGCGACGAAGCGGGTCGCGGGCAGGCGATAGACCTGCGTCGGCGCGCCGATCTGCTCGATGCGGCCGGCGTTCATCACCACCACCAGGTCGGCCAAGGTCATGGCCTCGACCTGGTCGTGGGTGACGAAGATCGACGTCGCCTTCAGGCGATTGTGCAGCTTGCGGATCTCGGCGCGCATCTGCACGCGCAGCTTGGCGTCGAGGTTGGACAGCGGCTCGTCGAACAGGAAGGCCTGCGGCTCGCGCACGATCGCGCGGCCCATGGCGACGCGCTGGCGCTGGCCGCCGGACAGCTCGCGCGGCTTGCGCTTCAGGAACGTGTCGATGGAGAGGAGCCTTGCCGCCTCGGCGACGCGCCGCTCGATCTCGTCCTTGGGCGGTGCCGCGGTTCCTGAGGCCGTAGGCCATGTTGTCGTAGACGCTCATGTGCGGATAGAGCGCGTAGTTCTGAAACACCATGGCGATGTCGCGGTCGGCCGGCTCCACGTCGTTGACGACCTTGCCGCCGATGCTGACGGTGCCGGCCGAGACGGTCTCGAGGCCGGCGATCATGCGCAGCAGCGTGGACTTGCCGCAGCCCGACGGCCCCAGCAGCACGGTGAAGGAGCCGTCGGGCATGACGAGCGACACGCCCTTCACGGCCTCGACGCCGCCCGCGTAGACCTTCTTCACGTCCTGCAGCGTCACCGAGGCCATGTCTGCTCCAACCTAGGCTCGTCTCGGATTTCGCGCCACATGCCGGGGCCGAGCAAGTCTACGACGGATCCCGGGGACAAGCCCCGCGCGACAACCGTGGCGCGTCCAGCGCGCGTCACTTCTCGGTCTCCACGAGGCCTTTGACGAACCAGCGCTGCATGAGGACGACCACGGCCACCGGCGGCAGCATGGCGAGCATGGCGGTGGCCATCACCACGTTCCATTCGGTCAGCGCGTCGGCGGTGACGATCATCTTCTTGATGCCGATGACGATCGTCTGCATGTCGTCGCGCGTGGTGCCGCTCGTGCCACGAAGATGGTCTTGTAGTAGGTGGAGAGGAACAGGCCGCCCGGCGTGATCGGCATCTGGCCGTTGGCGATGACGCTCTGCTCGTGGGTCGAGCCGACGAAGCACAGATAGACCGGGAAGGCGACGATAGCGACGCCCAGCAGCAGGATCAGGTGGGGCAGGAGATTGCCGAAACGCCGCCGCTCGACCATGGGCCTCAGCTCCAGGTTTGCGGATTGCGCAGGACGGCGGCGATGCCGTCGCGCAAGGCGGACATCAGGCGTTCGCCCTTGTGCGCGGTTGCGCGGCGGGCGTCGCCGATCACGCCGGATGAAGTGACGTCGCGGAACGAGCGGTAGCGGGCGATGCCGGCCGGCGGCCCCGACGAGTGCGCCGGCCCGTGCGCCTCGGGCAGCTTCTCGTGCCGCACCGTGTCGGGTGCCACGACCATCATCAGCGAGGTCTCCGCCTCGCAGGCGTGGTGCACGCCGTCCTGGTCCTCCAGGACCTCGGCCATCGCCGCCTTGGCCTGGTCGAAATAGGTGGTCATGCGGACTTTGAGCGCCGTCTCGCGCGCGATGTCGGGCAGGCAGGCCGCCAGCGCGGCGATGTTGCCGCCGTGGCCGTTGACGATCAGCACCCGGCCGAAGCCGTGCCGCTCGATGCTTTTCAGGAAGCAGAGCAGCACCGCGCGATAGGTCGGGATGTCGAACGTGAAGGTGCCGCCGAAGGCCATGTGATGCTCGGCCATGCCGCACCACAGCGTCGGGGCCACCACGACAGGGGTATCGGCGGCGATCGCCTCGGCGGCGGCCTGGCACACGGCCTCGGTCAGGATGGTGTCGACGCCGACGGGCAGATGGGGCCCGTGCTGCTCCATGGACGCCACCGGCAGCACCACGATCGCCCCGGCCTGCGCCTTGTCGCGCAGGTCGGCCGCCGTGAGCAGCTTCCACATCACGGATTGCGCCATCGGAAAGCGTCCTCGCGCGGCGGGAACGGCTAGGGGAGGGGGATTGACGGCGCTACGCAAGGGCGGTGCGCAAGATCATCAGTACGTCACCTTGCGCTCGATGTAGCGGAACTGGATGGCGGTGAGGCCGACCACCATCACCATGAGCAACACCGACTGCGCGGCCGAGCTGCCGAGGTCGCCGCCCAGGCGGCCGTCGAAGAACACCTTGTAGACGAGCGTCTCGGTGGCCTTGGAGGGACCGCCGCCGGTCATGGCGTCGATGATGCCGAAGGTGTCGAAGAACACGTAGACGATGTTGACGACCAGCAGGAAGAAGGCGGTGGGCGACAGCAGCGGGAAGACGATGGTCCAGAAACGCCGTGTGGGCCGGGCGCCGTCGATGGCCGCCGCCTCGATCACCGATTTCGGGATCGACTGCAGACCGGCCAGGAAGAACAGGAAATTGTAGCTGATCTGTTTCCACGTGGAGGCGAGCACGACCAGCGTCATGGCGTGGCCACCGTTGAGCAGCGGGTTCCAGTCGACACCGAGCGAGCGCAGGCCGCGCGCCACCAGGCCGAGCGACGGCTGGAACATGAACAGCCACAGCACGCCGGCGACGGCCGGCGCCACCGCGTAGGGCCAGATCAGCAGCGTCTTATAAACGCCCGCACCCTTGATGTGCTTGTCGGCCTGCACCGCGAGCATCAGCGCGATCGACAGCGACAACCCGCCGACGGCGATGGAGAAGATCGCCGTCGTGCCCATGGCGCGGTAGTAGTCGCCTTGCGCGAGCAGGTCGCGGTAGTTCTCGAACCAGACGAAATCCGTGCGCAGGCCGAAGGCGTCCTGCAGCAGGAACGACTGCCACACCGCCTGGCTCGCCGGCCAGTAGAAGAAGACGAAGGTGACGACGAGCTGCGGCCCGAGCAGCAGGTAGGGCAGCGCCTTGCCGCCGAAGATCGCGCGCTTTTCCATGGGTTCGGGTGTCTGCTGGTGTCAGACCCTCCGGGTCTGACACCATGGTCCACGAGAGGTTGTCTCATGGTGTCAGACCCGGAGGGTCTGACACCATCGCGCACGGTTACCGCGATACGGTGCGCTCGAACTGGCGCAGCATCTGGTTGCCGCGGCTGACGGCGTCGTCGAGCGCCTGCTTGGCGGATTTCTTGCCCGACAGCGCCAACTCGATCTCCTCGGCCCACACGTCGCGCAGCTGCACCATGTTGCCGAGCCGCAGCCCGCGCGAGTTCTCGGTCGGCTCCTTGTTGGTGAGCTCCAGCAGCGGCGTCTCCAGGTACGGGAACTCCTTGTAGTAGCCCGATGCCTTGGTCTTCTCGTAGGCCGCCTTGGTGATCGGCAGGTAGCCCGACTTCTTGTGCAGCTCCACCTGGCGGTCGGTGTCGGACAGGAAGGTGAAGAACTGGGCGACGCCCTTGTATTCCTGCGCGCTCTTGCCGCCCATCACCCACAGCGAGGCGCCGCCGATGATGGAGTTCTGCGGAGCGCCGGCGACTTCGGGGTAGTAGGGCATCGGCGCGGCGCCGAACTCGAACTTGGCGTTGGCCCTGACGTTGCCGAAGAATGCCGACGAGGTCAGGAAGATGGCGCATTCGCCGGATGTGAAGCGGCCCTCGCCCGTGTTGGTGCGGCCCGAGTAGTCGTAGGTCTTGTCCTTCTGCAGCTCGACCAGCGTCTCCAGGTGCTTGACCTGCAGCGGCGAGTTGAACTTGAGCTCGGTGTCCCAGCCGTCCATGCCGTTGGCCTTGGTGGAGAGCGGCACGTTGTGCCAGGCCGACAGCTGCTCGAGGTTGACCCAGGTGACCCAGGCGTTGCCGAAGCCGCAATTGGGGTTGCCGGCGGCCTTGAGCTTCTTGGCAGCGTCGAACACCTCGGGCCAGGTCTTCGGCGGCTTGTCGGCGTCGAGGCCCGCCTTCTTGAGCGCGTCCTTGTTGTACCACATCACCGTGCTGGACGAGTTGAACGGGAACGACAGCATCTCGCCCTTGGTGGTGGAATAGTAACCGGTGATTCCCGACAGGTAGGACTTTGGATCGAATGCCTCGCCGGCCTCCTTCATCAGGACGTGCACCGGCTTCACGGCGCCGGTCGCCGACATCATGGTGGCGGTGCCGACCTCGAACACCTGCATGATGTGGGGAGCCTGGCCGGCACGGAAGGCGGCGATGCCCGCATTCATGGTGTCGGGATAGCTGCCCTTGTAGGTCGGGACGACCTTGAAGTCCTTCTGGGTCGCATTGAAGTCGCTGGCGAGCTTGACGATGAGATCGTTATTGGCGCCGGTCATCGCGTGCCACCACTGGATCTCCGTCTGGGCCGAGGCATCGCCGGCCGCAAGCAGCATTGCGCCGGCAGCGAGCCAGCCCAAACCCATCGAATTTCTCATCGTTCTCCTCCTCAGCGGGGCCCTTGCGTCGTCTGACGGACGCTTATTGAAGCTTTCCCATGACAACGGCGTGTCAGCCATGGCGCAGGGGTGCGCCTGCCGTCAAGGGTAGCGCAAGTATGCCCCCGCCCGGAAGGGCCGGCTTGCCGCGCTGCTCGGCTCTCGCCTAGGTTCGTGAGCGTGTGTAGGCCCCCATTTGAGTGCCGCTTCGGAGGAGGACGCCATGGCCAAGCCGGGCACGGTTCTGGCGATCGATCAGGGGACCACCTCGAGCCGCGCCATCGTGTTCGGCGCCGACTGGGCGTCCTGGGGCTCGCGCAACGCGAGTTCGCCCAGCACTACCCGGCCTCGGGCTGGGTGGAGCACGATCCGGAGGACATCTGGCGCACGACGGTGGAGACGGCCCGGCAGGCGCTGGCCGCCGCCAAGCTGGGCGCGAGCGACATCGCCGCTATCGGCATCACCAACCAGCGCGAGACATGCGTCGTCTGGGACCGGCGCACGGGCCGGCCGATCCACCGCGCAATCGTGTGGCAGGACCGGCGCACGGCGGAGGCGTGCCGCAGCCTCAAGCGCGCCGGGCACGAGCCGCTGGTCACCGCCAAGACCGGCCTGCTGCTCGACCCCTATTTCTCGGCCACCAAGATCGCCTGGCTGCTCGACCACGTGGAGGGCGCGCGCGCGCTCGCCAAGGCCGGACATCTGGCTTTCGGCACCATCGACAGCTTCCTGATCTGGCGGCTCACCGGCGGCAAGGTGCACGCCACGGACGCCACCAACGCCTCGCGCACGCTGCTCTACGACATCGCCAAGGGTGCCTTCGACGACGATCTGCTCGCGCTCTTCGACGTGCCCCGCTCGATGCTGCCGGAGGTGCGCGACTGCAATGCCTCCTTCGGCGTGACCGAGCCGTCGATCCTGGGCGGCGCCATTCCCATCCTCGGCGTCGCCGGCGACCAGCAGGCGGCCACCATCGGCCAGGCTTGCTTCCAGCCCGGCATGGTCAAGGCCACCTACGGCACCGGCTGCTTCGCGCTGCTCAACACGGGCGAGAATCCCGTCGCCTCGCACAACCGGTTGCTGACCACCGTCGCGTATCAGCTGGACGGCAAGCGCACCTACGCGCTGGAGGGCGCCATCTTCATCGCCGGCGCGGCAGTGCAGTGGCTGCGCGACGGGCTGCGCGATCATCGCCTCCGCGGCCGAGAGCGGCGCGCTGGCCGAAAAAGCCGATCCGGGACAGGACGTCTACCTCGTGCCTGCCTTCGTCGGGCTCGGTGCACCCTACTGGCAGCCCGAGGCGCGTGGCGCGCTGTTCGGCCTGACGCGCGCTACCGGCTCGGCCGAGCTCGCCCGCGCCGCGCTGGAGGCCGTGTGCTACCAGACGCGCGATCTGCTGGAGGCCATGCGCAACGACTGGTCGGCCAACGCTGATTCCGGGGCCAAGGCCGTGCTGCGCGTCGACGGCGGCATGGTGGCAAGCGATTGGACCATGCAGTTCCTGGCCGACATCCTCGACGCGCCCGTTGACCGGCCCACCATCGGCGAGACCACGGCGCTGGGCGCCGCCTGGCTAGCGGGCCACAAGGCCGGCGTGTGGCCGGACGCGCAGGGCTTCGGGCGGTTGTGGAAGCTCGACCGCGGGTTCAAGCCGGCTCTGGCGGCGGCGGAGCGCGAGCGCAAGTATGCCGGGTGGAAGCGTGCGGTCCGCGCGGTGCTCGATCACGCCAGCGGCGGTTGAGCCGCCGGCGCCGGGACGTTCGAGCCGCCAAGAACTCATCAACCTGTTGCGGTTATCGTAGCTGATCGCCCGCCGACCTGCCGCGCCCGCGCGGCATGCCGAGCGTGTCGCGCCTCACTGCGCAGAGCAGCTCGAGCGCACAAGTGGTGGTCCCGGCAGCTGATTTTGGCGCCGGGCGCTGAGATTTCGCGCGCCGCGCGCAACGCAGATTGCCAATTTCGGTCAACGTCTTGGCTAGGTTCAGCCTTGATCTTGGAGCACCACATGCCGTGGGGGCAATACGTGGGGACGACGATCTTGAGGGACGAGGGATTCCTGAAAAACATCCGGCCCGCCTATCAGGCGCTCGGGGCGGGCAAGCTGTTGTCTCGCACCGGCGCGGCCGCGGCGCTTGCCGGCCTGCTCGCGGCGTCGATCGCGCCGACCGGGAGTGCCGCGCAGGAGCTTCTGCCCTTCAAGGAAAGAAACATCGGCGTGACGCGGTCGGGTGCAACGGAGCAGCCGCGCAGCGAGGCAGACCAGGCGCTCGTCGATGGGTGGGTGCTCTACCGGACGGAGCGGGGCCAGGCGGCCTTCAACGATTCCATGGCGACGCTGAAGGCGACCGATACCAAGGCGCCACCGCCTGCCGCGTTCAATGGCTGCGCGGAATTGCAGTGCAACCTGTCGCTGCCGGCCCTGAGCGCCGACGGCTGGATCCCGCCGGGGCGGATATGGGTCTCGCCGACGGAGTATGTGCTCGTCGCGCACAGCCCGAGGCTGCAAGCCGGACAGTCCTATCGTCGGCGCGCCTCCCGGGACATGAGGTACTTCGTCCTGCACGAGTTCCACAACAGCACGCGCAACACCGACCCGTTCGACACCATCTCCTCGCATAGCGGCTCCGTGTTCGTGCCGCTCTACATGAGCAAGCAGTGGACCGATGCGAAGGGCCGGCGCTTCGTGATCGTGGTGCAGATCGCGCCCTACGATGTCTTCTGTTTCCACGCGACGGACAAGGGCAGCGCCGGTCCGGGAATGGAAGTCGCGAAAAACTACACCGACGAGCTCGAGCCGCTGCAGGCGCTCGCAGGCATCGTGGTCGCGACGATCATCAAGTCGGCGGCGCCGCAACTGGAGGTCGTCAACCACGGAGGCACCGAAGGCCTGCCGATGCTCAATGCATACGACCGCAGGCTTGCAGCCCTCCGGGGTCGTCCCGGCGCTGCCCCCGTCGTATTGCCGTTCGTGCCTGCCTCGGCGCAGCGCGTGGCCACCGCCACCGGCAGGATCGAGGATCTGGTCGCGCGTGGGGGCGCGTCGCCACGCATTCCCGTTGCCGAGCGCGCGGTGGTGCCGCCAAGGGCCGTGATGCTGTCCGACACCTTGGAATTGCAGACGCCGATGCTGGTAGGGCCGATACGGCCGGCTGTGCGGCCGGCAACGTCCGCCGGCGAGCCGAGGCTGCTGGAGTCGACGCGGTCCGCGACGAGGCCGGTCGCTCCGGCCACCGACTCCCAACAGTAGCCGCGCCCGTAGGCTCAGCGTGCCGGCAACACCGCCACGACGGCGGGCGGCGCGGGCAGCTCGGCTTTCTTCTTGTGCGGCGGGTCGGGGTGCCAGCCGATCACGGCCAGCATGACGAAGAAGCCGACCACGTAGGCGACCGTCACGTGCCAGCCGCCGACCAGCCAGCGTCCGGCCGACTTGGCCTCCGGATACATGTTGGCGAGCGCCACGCCGGCGGAGGAGCCGAACCAGATCATCGAGCCGCCGAAGCCAACGGCATAGGCGAGGAAGCCCCAGTCGTAGCCGCCCTGCTTGAGGGCAAGCGCCGTCAGCGGGATGTTGTCGAACACGGCCGAGACGAAGCCCAGGCCGAGCGCCGTCTGCCAGGAGGCGAGCGGCAATTTCTCCACCGGCATCATCGAGGCGCAGGTGACCAGCGCCAGCAGGAAGATCGTGCCCTTGAAGGTCTCGGGCAGCACGCCCCAGTCCGGCTGCCGCAGCGGCACCGCCACCAGGATTGCGGCCCATACGGCAAGGCCGATCACGGGCAGGGTATCGAGCAGCTCGGGATAACGCAGGTTCGCGACCACGTTGGAGACGATCGCCGCAACCAGAATGCAGCGCCACGATGAACACGCGGGCCCATTCGATGCGCAGCCCGCTCGGCGCGTCCTTCACGATGGGCGAGAACTTCTGCTGCTGTATGGCCGCCGGGATGCCGAAGACGACCAGCGCCACGCTGGCGGCGATGAAGGCCTCGACCACGCTCAAGGGGCTGACGCCGTCGATCCACATCATGGTGGTGGTGGTGTCGCCGACCACGCTGCCCGAGCCTCCGGCATTGGAGGCGGCGACGATGCCGGCCAGGTAGCCGATGTGCACCTTGCCCCTGAACACCTGCCGAGCCATGGTGCCGCCGATCAGCGCCGCGGCGATGTTGTCGAGGAAGCTCGAGATCACGGCAACGATGACGAGCAACAGGAAGGCGCCCTTCCAGTCGTCGGGCAGGAAGCGGGGCATCTCGTCGGGCACCCGGCTCTTCTCGAAGTGGCGCGAGAGCAGTGCAAAGCCCATCAGCAGCAGGAACAGGTTGGAGAGGATCACGGCCTCGTGCGACATGTGCACGGCAAGGCCCGGCAATCCCGTGCCTTCCTTGAAGCCCGTGAAGCCCAGCTTGTAGAGCGTGATGGCGGCAAGGCCGGTCAGGGCTACCTGCAGCGTGTGGTGGTGGAACAGAGCGCACACCCAGCAGCGTCAGCGCGAACAGGATGAAATCGACGGGAATGCCGGCGACGTAGAACGGCTCGGCAGGCGCGGCCGCGGCCATCGTCGGCGCGATCAGGCAAAGCAATGCCGGGCCGGCCGCGCCGAAGCCGATCCGTCGGCCCCGGCGCCGATGCGGGTGCTTTTCTTCGCGGCTCGCGGGCTGCCCGAAGCCTTCGCGGTCTCCATCCCCCCATGCGCGCATGAATTGCGTTCCTCCGTCGTTTGATTTGCAGCGCGGCCAACTCCCGATGGTCCGCGCGACCGCGAAGCCGCCCGCTTGTCCAGATTGGATCGGGAGTTCGTTAGTCCCCTTGACGAAGCAAGCTATGCGCCTCATCGGCCCGGCGCAACAAAGGCTACGGCGCCGACGTCAGGGACACCCGTTGCGCCGGATCGTATGCTGCGACATTGCTGTCGACCGACCTGAGGGCCGGTTGCGAATGGGGGGTGGGGAGACGACATGCGAGCTTATGTGCTGGCTGGCCTGCTTCTGCTTTGCGCGGGCTCCGGCGAAGCGGCTGCCGAGAACTATGGCGCCATCGCCTATTCGCCGTCGACCAAGGCCTACGGTTGGTCCTACGACTACCCATCCCGAGGCGCGGCCGAGCGAGAGGCGCTCTCGGGGTGCAGGGCCAAGGCCAGCGACTGCATCATACCCTTGTGGTTCCGCAACTGCTTGCGGCGCACTCGCCATCGGGCCAAACGGATATGGGACGGCATGGGCAACGGAACGCAGCAGCGCCGAGCGCCGGGCGTTGGACGTATGCCGGCGTAACAGTGGCGGTTGCGCTGTCGCGCGTTGGGTGTGCACGACGCGCTAGCGCCACGATCACGCAAGGTTGTAGTGGCAGATAATTATCATAGGCTACAACAGATCGAGGGTGCGCTCTCCGGAGGCAAATGAGCACGCAATCCGATGCCGATGCTGCTCCCGTGCCGCGGCCGACAACCGCATCGGCGTTGGCCCGCTGGCGGGCAAGGTCGGATACGCGCTCAGGCGCGCGCAGCTCGCCGTGTTCGACGAGATCATCACAGCCTTCGCCGAGCTGGAGCTGCGGCCTGCCCAGTACAGCGTGCTGGTCCTGCTCCAGCATGCGCCCGGCTCGAAGCAGTCAGACGTGGCGGGGGCACTCGGCATCCAGCGTGCGAACTTCGTCGCCCTCTTCGATGGCCTGGAGCGCCGTGGGCTGGCCCGTCGCAGCCCTACGCCCAAAGACCGCCGCTCCTACGCCCTCTTTTTGACCGAAGCGGGAGCGCAGATGCTGGCGCGCGCAGACCGAAATCGATGCGCAGCTGGAGGTGCGGCTCGACGCCCGGCTGGGTCCCGGTGGACGCGAGCAGCTCCTGAAGCTGCTGGGTCAGGTGCTCGCGCGCGGATAGACTATGTATGGATCGTCTGCTGATGTGTGTTAACCACTGCATCGCCAAGAACCGTTGCGAAGGGATACCTCGCATGCCGATAGGCGGATGCATATCGGGGCCGTCCGTCCTATATTCCGGCTGCCGTTTGCCGGGGCCATGATCTTCCGCAGGAGATCGGTGATGAATTCGCGACCGTTTGATCGTTCGATAGCGTGTGCCCAGCCGGGCGCGACCGGGGGCCGCCGGACGGCGACGCGGCTGGCGCAGCTCTCCGCGTGCGCGCGTGGCGGTGACGTTGGCAATGTTCGGGCTGGCCGGTCCCGGCCTCGGCCAATCGGACACCGCCGGCAAAGGCAAGGCCGAGCCAGTCAAGGAGACCAAGACCGAGCCGGGTCTGGAAGGCTCTTGGAGCGGCGGCGGCGAGGTTGCCTTTGCGGCGACGGGGTCGAGAGAGCGGGCGCGCTGTCGCGCGCACTACAAGCGCCGGTCCAAGGACAGCTACGCCATGCAGGCCACCTGCGCGACTGCGTCGGGCAAGGCCGCGCAGACCGCGACCGTGCACCGCGTGGGCGAGAACAGGTACCGCGGCAACTTCCACAATGCCGACTACGACATCTCCGGCACGATTTTCGTCGTCGTCAGCGGCAACAGCCAGAGCGTGCGGCTGACCAGCAGCAGCGGTTCTGCGCTGTTCCGGCTCTCGCGGTAGCGCCGGTTCGCCTGGGACAGATGCGCCCGATGCAATCGGCGATCCCTCGCCGATGGTCACGCTTAGGGAGAGCGGACGCGACGGCAGGACGATCTGCCGTGGATCCGCGCCGATCACCAGCGTCGGCACGCCGGCGGTGTGACTCTTGGCGGTGAATACCCGCGTGTGCGGGCGCCGGCCGACGCGCAGGTCGGAGATGTCGATCCCCGCCGCCCGCATCCGCGCATGCGCCTTGGCGATGTCGGGCACGCGCCAGGAGAGGCCCCACAGACGATCGGGGCCGTCGCCGATCCCGGCCTTGAGGTCGTGCGCCACCTCGACGATGAGATCGCCGCAGCGGAAAAAAGGAGGCCGCGCGCCCCAGGCCGGCTCGCTGCGGTCGAGACGCAGGCTGAGCCCGAGGCGGCCAGCGTAGAGGGCGACTGCGCGCTCGGGATTGGGCGAGCGGATGACGATGTGGTCCAGGCCCGTCACTGTCGCGTCCTCCTCGCCCGATGCCTGCGACGGCGATATGGCTCCGGGCGCGCGCTCGACGAGCAGCAGGGGAACGCGATGCGTGACCTCGGAGGCGATACGCAGGACGCGCCCGTCGTCGCTTCGCGACGGCGGCAGAGCGCGCCGCTCGAGCAGCTGCCCTGCCTTGCCGAGATCGGCGACGGCGAAGGCGAGAGCCGACAGGCCGTCGCCATCGCCAGCGGTCGCCGAGGCCAGCTCGAGCCTCGCATTGGCGAGCTGGATCGAAGCCCGCGGCGCGCCGCCGCCGGCATCGGGCCTATCGGCGCGGCGGCCGAGCAGCAGCTCGTAGTCCGCCACGGCCGCTTCGAGCGAGGCCGCCGCAACGACGATGTGATCGAGCGCGTGGATCATGTCGAGGTGCTCCTCTCCACCGATGCCGTTCCGCCGGCCCTCGGCGCTCGTCATGCTTGCCATCGGGATCCAGCCGTCCGCAAGCGTGGAACGCGGCAAATGGATTGATCCGGGCCTAGGCCCAGCCGGGGGTCGGGAGTTCGGGCGTACCAAACTCGCAATGGCGTTCCGACGACGACTTGCTCTAAGCTGGACCCGACCGCAGCACGCGGGTTCGCCGTGCGAGCCCGAAGCTACGATGGTGCGGCGCAGGGGCGGAGCGCCGACATGAATTTCGATTTCAGCGACGACCTGAAGGAGCTGCGCGAGCAGGCCCGTAAATTCCTGCGCGAGCGCTGTCCGTCGAAGGCGGTACGGCACATCCTCGAAGGGGCCGAGCCCTACGACAAGGCAGCTCTGGAAGGAGATCGCCGCCATGGGCTGGACCGGCGCCGCGATCCCCGAAGAGTACGGCGGCGCCGGCCTCGGCCATCTCGGATTGTGCGTGCTGGCCGAGGAGCTGGGCTCCGTGCTGGCGCCGGTGCCGTTCTCCTCCTCGGTCTACCTCGCCAGCGAAGCCATCATCGCCGGCGGCAGCGAGGCGCAGAAGAAGACGTGGCTGCCCAGGCTGGCGAGCGGGGAGGTCATCGGCACGCTGGCGCTCGCCGAGGGGCCCGGCAAGGCCGATGTCCGCAAGCTGCGCACCACCTTCCGCAACGGCGTGCTCAGCGGCGAGAAGCTGCCGGTGCCCGATGGCGACGTGGCCGATGTCGCCGTCGTCGTCGCGCAGGGCGAGCGAGGGCCGGCGTTGACCATCGCCGATCTGAAGGGAGCCGGCATCACCCGCGCGGCCGTCGAGACGATCGATCCCAGCCGCTCGCATGCCCGCGTCGCCTTCGACAGCACGCACCGCCGAGCCGCTCGGCGCGCCCGGCGAGGGCGAGGCGCTGCTCAGGCGCGTGCAGGATCGCGCCGCCGTGCTGTTCGCCTTCGAGCAGGTCGGCGGCGCGCAACGGTCGCTCGAGATGGCGCGCGACTATGCCTTGGAGCGCTACGCATTCGGCCGTCCGATCGGCTCGTTCCAGGCCATCAAGCACAAGCTGGCCGACGTCTACGTCGCAACCGAGCTGGCGCGCTCCAACGCCTACTACGGCGCCTGGGCGCTCGCCCGCAACGCCCCGGAGCTGCCGGTCGCCGCCGCTGCCGCGCGCATCTCGGCCAACGAAGCCTTCTACCTGGCCGCCAAGGAGAACATCCAGGTGCACGGCGGCATGGGCTACACCTGGGAGTTCGATTGCCACCTCTATTACCGCCGCGCCAAGCTGCTTTCGCTCGTGCTCGGCAGCACCAGGCTCTGGAAGGATCGCCTGATCACCCAGCTCGAGACGGCCAACGCGGCCATTGTGAGGAGGTGAGCCATGGATTTCGACGACACCCCCGAAGAAGCCGAGTTCCGCGCCGAGCGCCCGCACCTTCCTCGACAAGAACGCCAAGCGCCGCGAGCCCGGTGCCGGCATGGTCTACCGCGCCGGCAACGAGAGCCCCGAGTTCCGCCAGAAGGCGAAGGACTGGCAGGCCAAGAAGGCCGACGCCGGCTATGCCGGCATCACCTGGCCGAAGGACTGGGGCGGGCGCGGCGGCACCGCCATCCAGCAGGTGATCTACGACCAGGAAGAAGTCGAAGTACGCCGTGCCGCGCGGCCTGTTCGACATCGGGCTCGGCATGTGCATCCCGACCCTGATGCACCTGGGGCACGCAGGCACAGCGCGACCGCTACGTCCGCAACCGGCGCTGCGCGGCGAGGAGGTCTGGTGCCAGCTGTTCTCCGAGCCGGCCGCCGGCTCGGACCTTGCGGGCCTGCGCACGCGCGCGGAGCGCGACGGCGACGACTGGGTCATCAACGGCCAGAAGATCTGGACTACCGGCGCGCAGTACTGCGACTTCGGCATGCTCGTGACGCGCACCGATCCCACACGCGCCCAAGCACAAGGGCCTCACCTATTTCTTCCTCGACATGAAGTCGCCCGGCATCGAGATCCGGCCGATCAAGCAGATCTCCGGCGCAGTCGCACTTCAACGAGGTGTTCTTCACCGACGTGCGCATCCCCGACAGCCAGCGCCTGGGCGAGCCGGCGACGGCTGGAAGGTCTCGCTGACCACGCTGATGAACGAGCGCTATACCATCGGCGGCCGCCACGGCGTCGGCGTGGAGGACATCTTCGAGCTGGCCCGCAAGGTCGAGCTCGACGACGGGCCGGCGATGAAGAACGAGGCCGTGCGCGAGAAGCTCGCCGACTGGTACGTGTCGAGCCAGGGCCTGAAGTACACGCACTTCCGCACCATGACGGCGCTGTCGCGGGGCGATACGCCGGGACCGGAATGCTCGATCGGCAAGCTCGTCAACGGCGCCAAGCTGCAGAGCATCGCGGCCTTCGGGATGGACCTGATGGAGCAGGGCGGCATCCTCACCGACCCGGAGCTGGCGCCGCTGCCGCGGCGTTCCAGCAGACCTTGATGACCTCGCCGTCCTCGCGCATCGCCGGCGGCTCGGACGAGATCATGCGCAACATCATCGCCGAGCGCGTGCTGGGCCTGCCGCCCGACGTGCGCGTCGACAAGGAGCTGCCCTTCAACCAGCTGCCGACCGGCAAGAAGAAGTAGTGGCGGGCCGTGATGCCAGGCCCAATCGGGATCTTCTGCGGAAGCCGCACAACGGCCCTTCTCCCCGTCGTGCCGAAGGCGCGCTTTCAGCGCGACGGGAGAAGGTGCCCGAAGGGCGGATGAGGGGGCCTTGCATCGCGTCCAGCGAAGTCCCCCCTCACCAGCTCGGCCGAAGACTTACAGCCGGCCACCAATGGATTGCGAGCGGGGAGCGCGGAGCACGCGACTGTAAGTCATGGCCTCGAGTCCTCTCCCCTGCGGGAGAGGGGGAAACTCGGGCGTAGAAGCCAATTGCAGGACGGCCACGGAGGATCGCACATGACCGCCATCGACATCGCCGGGCTGCGCCGGCATATCGGCACGCGCATCAGCGACGAGGACGTGGCGACCGAGGCGCCGCTGCGGGCCATTGTTGCCACGTTCGACCGCAAGGAGGCTGCGCCGCACGAAGGGCAGCCGGTGCCGCCGGGCTGGCACATCGGCTATTTCCTCTCGTCGGCCCCGACCGCGACTCTCGCCGCGGATGGTCTGCCCATGGGCGCCGGCGTGTTGCCGCAGATTCCCTTGCCGCGCCGCATGTATGCCGGCTCCCGTTTCACCTTCCATGCCCCGATCCTGGTGGGGGACCGCCTGCGCCGCGAGACCGAGCTCAAGGACCTGCAGGTGCGCGAGGGCAGCACCGGAACCCTGATCGTCACCACGCAGACGCGCCGCATCTTCACGCCGCGCGGACTTCGCTGTCACCGAGGACGCCGACACGGTGTTCCGCGAGGAGGTCAAGCCGGGTGCCAAGAGTGGGATCCCGAAGCGCGACGAGGCGGCGATTCGTG
>CAVZEC010000010.1:0-98468 GCA_963774165.1 uncultured Alphaproteobacteria bacterium
GTCGCCAATCTCGCCCGCCTGCACGGCCTGAAGGGAGCGATCCTACAGTTCGAGGACAACCCTGATCGCAACCGGCGCGATCTGATCCGATACGCGAAGGCTTGGCACAATCAGGCATTGAACCCGATCAAGGAAGACCCGGTCGTGTGGGTGGATCGCATGTTCAGGACGATCTCACCCAACGAAGGCGTGGATGACGAGCGAGACTTCGATCTCGATTGGCTGAAGGGAGCAATAGAGGAGGCCGCTGGGCGCCATGGGTGCCGCTGGGTGGTGATCGACCCGTGGAACGAGGTTGAGCACCTATGGGGGCGGCAGGACACCGAGGCCACCTATCTTAACCGAGCTCTGAAATACCTGAAGCGCTTGGCGCGGCGTTTCCAGATCGCAATCTTCGTCGTGTGCCACCCAACAAAGGACGGCGGCAAGAACGCGTCCCTGCAGGACGTCTCGCTCTACGACATCAACGGCGGCGCCGTGTGGAACAACAAGGCGGATCTTGGGGTGATCATCTGGGCCGACGACGTGAACACCACCATTCGATCGGTGAAGATCGCCAAGTCGAAGAACTTCTCCGTTATGGGGCGGCCTGGGATCGTCGCGATGCAATTCGATCCAGTCGCGGTGCAGTACACATGCCTATGATGATCGCCAAAGAACGCGAACTCCTGTCCCGCCTATCGAATGCGATCGAGGGCGGGCGGACGGAAGAGCTGCAGGTGGCGCGCGAGGTGCTACGCCAGTTCTACGCAGGCGCCCGTTCCTTGCCCGCCGCCAATGACAACCTCAAGCCGTCGGGAGGGCAGCATGACTAGAGAAATGCCCTCCGCATCATCTACCCGTGCAAGGCCAAGCACCCTGCCGATGGGAACGCCCCCGCGCGGCTTCAACCGTGAGCAAAGCGCGGAGTACGTTGGGGTTTCCGCCACGAAGTTCGACCAGATGGTCGCGGATGGCCGCATGCCCAAACCCAAGCGCATCGATGGGCGCGTCGTCTGGGATCGACTGCAGCTTGACTTCAGCCTTTGCGGCATTGCCCGATGAAGACGGCCGCGTGGACGATGTCTGGAGCAAGTTCGCGGTATGATGGACCCTGCCGCCATGGTCACTGTGAAGCTCCGGTATGTCCATCAGGACGTCGACCGTCACGGCAACGTGCGCACCTACTTCTGGCGCAAAGGTGGCCCCAAGGTCCGCATCAGAGAGAGCATTGGCTCCCAAGCGTTCCTGGATGCTTATCGCGGCCTGCTCGCGGATAGCCAATCCGGCAAGCTCTCGATACGGCCCAAGCGCGCAGGCAACCTCCCCGAAGCCGGCACGTATCGCTGGCTGTGTGTTGAGTATTTCAAGTCTTCCCGGTTCATGAACCTCGATCCCCGCACCCAGAAAGTCCGCCGCAGGGTGCTGGAGTTGACCTGCGAGGAGCCGATCTACCCCGGAGCCAAGGAACGGTTCGCAGATTGTCCGCTGGCCAGATTCGCCGCCAAATCCGTCAAGGTTCTGAGAGACCGCAAGGCGGGCCTGCCAGAGGCTGGAAACGAGCGGGTGAAGCTGATCCGCGCCATGTTCGCCTGGGCAGTAGAGGAAGAGCACGTCGGCCAAAATCCCGCTCGCGACGTCCCGCTCACGAAGACCGGTAGCACCGGCTTCCACGCTTGGGATCTGGGCGAAGTCGAGAAGTTCGAGCAGCGCCATCCCATCGGTACCAAGGCGCGACTTGCGCTGGCGCTCTTGATGTGGACCGGCGCGCGACGCTCCGACGTAGTGTTGATCGGCAAACAGCACGTCAGGGACGGGTGGCTCAAATTCACCCAACAAAAGAACCGCAACCGCACACCCGTAACTATCGAGATCCCGATCCTGGCCGAGCTCCAGCGCATCATCGATGCCAGCCCGACCGGTGATCTGACCTTCCTCGTCAGCGAACGCGGGCGCCCATTCGCCGTGAGTGCCTTCGGCAACTGGTTTCGAACCCGCTGCGATGAGGCCGGGTTGCCTCAATGTTCGGCGCATGGACTACGCAAAGCCGGTGCGACCGTCGCGGCGGAGAATGGCGCGACCCAGCACCAGCTCATGGCGATCTTCGGATGGGCGACGTCCAAGGAAGCGGAACGCTACACAAAGACCGCGCAGCGCAAGAAGATGGCGGGCGATGCGATGTCCTTGCTTGTAAGGTCAAAGGACGAACAGAAGTTTCCCACTTCGCGCCGCAAGAGCAGGAGGTGAGGAAATTCATGGCAAATTATGTAGAGATATCAAGGGGCGGGAGAGCCAGTTGGACTACGAAGCCGAGTACAACAATCGCCGGCGGGTGCCGGAGCACGTGGAAATCAACGCGCGCTGGCATGTGGCGTCCGCCGCCTATCGTGCGAGCGCACGCGCCGATCTCGACCGGATCTACGGCCCCGGCGAGCGCCACCGCTACGATCTCTACTTCGCCGCCGACCCGAATGCACCGTTGGTCGTCTACATCCACGGCGGCTACTGGCAGCGCGGCGGCCGCGAGGACTACGCGTGGCTGGCGCAGACGCTCGTCGCGCGCGGGCTGGAGGTCGCCCTGCCGTCCTATTCGTTGTGCCCGGACGTGTCGGTGATGGACATCGTCGGCGAGCTGCGCCTGTTCCTGGCCGCGCTGTGGAAGAAGACCGGCAAGCGTGCGCTCGTCACCGGCCATTCCGCCGGTGGACACCTGACGGCGGCGATGCTGGCGACCGATTGGAGCAAGGTTTCCGGCGTGCCGGCGGATCTCGTGCCGCGCCGGCGTTTCGCTCAGCGGCGTGTTCGATGTGCCGCCGCTGGTCGGCACCAGCCTCAACGACTTGCTGCGCCTGGATGCTGAGGCCGCGCGCGCGGCAAGCCCGCTGTTCTGGCCCCCGCCGCCCAGGGACCGCACGCTGGTGGCCGCCGTCGGCGGGGCGGAGAGCTCGGAGTTCCTGCGCCAGAGCCGGGACATCGTGGCGGCCTGGAAGCGCGCGGGCTTGACGTGCGAGTACCTCGAGGTGCCCGGCGCCAACCACTTCACCGTGGTGGAGGCGCTGGCCGACCCCGACACCCCGCTTTCCGCCAGGGTTGCGGCGCTGGCGCGAGCGTAGTGTTATGACGCTGACGCGTAGACGCCCGATTGATCCACACCGCCAGAGATCAGCTCCATGACCTATTCGATCGCCGCGCGCTGTCAGCACAGCGGAGCCTTCGGGATCGCCATCACGTCGTCCTCGATCTGCGTCGCCAGCCGGTGCGCCTGGGTGAGCCCGCTCGGCGCGGTCACGACGCAGAACGTGACGGACCCGTCGCTCGGGCCAGCGGGGCTTGGGTTGTTGCGCCAGGGCCTCGGCGCCGGCGCGGTTCTCGATCTGCTGATCGCCGGCACGCCGGAGCCGGAATGGCGCCAGGTCGGCGTGGTCGATCGCTACGGGCGCATCGCGCACCACTCGGGGGCGCGAGCCTTGCCGACTGCCGCGGTCGCCCAGGGCGACGCCTGCCTGGCGTTGGGCAACCTGCTCGCCTCTCCGGATGTGCCGGCCCGCATGATCGCGGCCTACGCGAAGCTCGCCGATGCAAGTTTTCCCGAGCGTCTCCTGCGCGCGCTGGAGGCCGGCCTCGAAGCCGGTGGCGAAGAGGGCGACGAGCATTCCGCCGGCCTGCATGTTGCGGAGGTCTACGACTGGCCGGTGGTCGACTTGCGCGTCGATTGGCACGATGAGCCCATCGCCGAGCTGCGGCGCGTTTGGGGGCTTTACGCGCCGCAACGCGCCTCCTACGAGATGCGTGCCCGTTCACCGGGCTCCGCGCCGAATTTCTGAGCTCTCCCTACACGCTTCGCGTCACCGCCGCGACAACGTCGCCCTCTTGCGGAGGACACGCTCGTTGGGGTCTGATGGGCGCCAATCAGAAGACGGACAACAATCATGAGCCAGAAGCGCCGGTCCGCCCGGCTGGCCGTCGACATCGGCGGTACCTTCACCGACATCGTGCTGCTCGCCGAGGGGCGCCGCCACGTCGCCAAGCTGCTGACAACGCCCCGCCAGCCGGAGGTCGCCGTCATCGAGGGCGCCCGCAGCGTGCTGACCGAGGCAGGACTGGCGTTCAGCGACATCGACGTGTTCGTGCACGGCACCACGCTCGCCACCAACGCCATCATCGAGCGCAAGGGGGCGCGCACCGCACTCATCGCCACCGACGGCTTCCGCGACGTGATCGAGATCGCCGACGAGAGCCGCTTCGACCAGTACGATATCAACATCGTCAAGTCGCGGCCGCTGGTTCCGCGCGAGCTGCGTTTCACGGTGCCCGAGCGCATGGACGTGCATGGCGCCGTGCGGCGTCCGCTAGACGAAGCTGCGGTGCGCAGTGTCGCCCGACGCCTCGCCGACCTCGACATCGAGGCTGTGGCCGTCGCCCTGATCCACGCCTACGCCAATCCCGCGCACGAGGCGCGGATCGGCGAAATTCTCGCCGAAGTCTGCCCGCGCATCAGCGTGACGCTGTCGAGCGAGGCCTGCCCCGAGGCGCGCGAGTACGAGCGCACCTCCACGGCCATCGCCAACGCCTACGTGCAGCCTCTGATGGCCGGATATCTGCGCCGGCTCGCGCGCGACATGGTCAAGCTGGGGCTCGGCGAGCCGATCCATCTGATGACATCCGGTGGGAGCCTGGCGAGCCTCGAGACGGCCGCCCGCTTCCCCGTCCGCCTGGTGGAGTCCGGGCCGGCCGGCGGCGCCATCCTCGCCGGGCGCATCGCGCTGGAGCGCGGGGAGCGCCGCATCCTGTCGTTCGACATGGGCGGCACCACCGCCAAGATCTGCCTCATCGACGACGGCGAGCCTCTGAAAGCCCGCGTGTTCGAGGTCGACCGCCAGTCGCGCTTCAAGAAGGGCAGCGGCACGCCGGTGCGCATTCCCATCATCGAGATGGTGGAGATCGGCGCCGGCGGAGGCTCCATCGCCCGCGTCGACGCCCTGCAGCGCATCCTCGTCGGCCCCGACAGCGCCGGCGCCGAGCCGGGGCCGGCCTGCTACGGCCGCGGCGGCACCGAGCCGACCGTGACGGACGCCGACCTGGTGATCGGCAAGATCGACGCGGCGCGCTTCGCCGGCGGCAAGATCCCTGTCGACTCCGTCAAGGCCGAGCGCGCGCTCGCGTCCGGGGTCGGCGCCAAGCTCTCCGGCATGGCGGCCGAGCAGGCCGCCGTCGCCGTCGCCGAGATCGTCGACGAGAACATGGCCAATGCCGCGCGCGTGCACGCGGTGGAGCGCGGCGTCGCGATCCGGGAGCGCACGCTGGTGGCATTCGGCGGCGCCGCGCCCCTGCACGCCAGCCGGCTGGCCGAGAAGCTCGGGATTGCGCGCATCATCGTGCCGCCGGATGCTGGTGTCGGCTCGGCGGTCGGCTTCCTGGCGGCGCCTGCAGCCTACGAGATCGTGCGCTCGCGCTACATGCGTCTGGACACGTTCGATGCGGAGGCCGCCACCGAGCTCGTCGGGGCCATGCAGCAGGAAGCCGTCGCCCACGCCCGCGCCGCGGCAGGCGAACGGCCCGTGCTGGTGCGGCGGTCCGCTTTCATGCGCTATGCCGGGCAGGGCCACGAGATCACCATTGCCCTGCCCGACCGCCCCCTGGCGCCAACCGACGCCGCCACCTTCCGGCAGGAGTTCGAGCGCGAGTACGCGCGCCTGTTCGCCCGCTTCATCCCCAACGCCCTGATCGAGATCATGAGCTGGGTCGTGCTGGCGACGACGGCGACGGAGCCGCCCGCCCGCCTCGAGGCCGTCACCTCGCGCCCCGCGCCGACGGCCGTGGGCGAGCGCAGCGTGTTCGACGCCCGGCTCGGCCGGCGCCTCGCCGTGCCGGTGTTCGAGCGCCACCGCCTGGACCCAGGCGCGACCTTGCCGGGTCCCGCCCTCATCGTCGAGGAAGGCACCACCACCTACGCCTCGCCCAGCTTCGACGTCTCCGTCGACGCCGGAGGCGCGCTGGTGCTGACCGCCAAACCCGCTGCGAGCTAGGGTCCGTGCGATCTAGATGGGACCGCAATCACATCCACCGCACTTGTCATCCCGGTGCTTGTCACCGGGATCCATCCATCCGCTCGCACTGGAGCAAGCTGAGAGATGGATCCCGGCAACAAGTGCCGGGATGACAACGTCGAGCTAAGGAAATCCGCCATGTCCAAGCCGATCGGCGACATCGAGCTGCAGATCATGTGGAACCGGCTGATCGCCGTGGTCGAGGAGCAGGCGCAGACGCTGCTGCGCACGGCGTTCTCCTCGATCGTGCGCGAGGCGGGCGACCTGTCGGCCGGCATCTTCGACCGCACCGGCCGCATGCTGGCGCAGGCCGTCACCGGCACGCCGGGCCACGTCAACTCGATGGCGGAGTCGGTCAAGCACTTCATCGCCCATTTCGGGCTCGACAGCATGCAGCCGGGCGACGCCTACATCACCAACGATCCCTGGATGGGCACCGGCCACCTCAACGACTTCGTCATCACCACGCCCTGCTTCCACAAGGGCAAGCTGGTCGGCCTGTTCTCCTGCACCTCGCACCTGATGGACATCGGCGGCATCGGCTTCGGCCCGGACGGCACCGACGTGTTCATGGAGGGGCTCTACATTCCCTTCCTCAAGGTGCTCGACGCCGGCAAGGTCAACGAGACGCTGATGGCGATGATCCGCGCCAACACGCGCCTGCCGATCGACACCGTCGGCGACGTCTACTCGCTGATGGCCTGCAACGATGTCGGCTGCCAGCGCCTCATCGAGATGATGGAGGAGTTCCATCTCGATAATCTCGACGAGCTGGCCGAGCACATCTGCTCCAAGAGCCGCGAGGCCGTGCTGGCCGAGATCGCGCAGCTGCCGAAGGGCTCGTGGTCCAATTCCATGACCACGGACGGTTTCGACGGACCGATCACGCTGCGCGCCACCACCACCATCAGCGATACCGGCATCCACGTCGACTACACCGGCACCGACCCGCAGGCGCGGCGCGGCATCAACGTGCCGTTCGCGTATACGACGGCCTACACGGTGTTCGGGCTCGGCTGCATCGTGGCGAGCCGCATCCCCAACAACGCGGGATCGCTCGGTCCCCTCACCGTATCGGCGCCCGAGGGCTGCATCCTCAACGCCAGGAAGCCCGCGGCCGTCTGCATCCGCCACGTGATCGGCCAGATGCTGCCCGACGTGGTGTTCGGCTGCCTCGCCCAGGCCATTCCCGATCGCGTGCCGGCGGAGGGCACCTCCTGCCTGTGGAACATCATCGTGCGCGGCTCCGTGAAGGGCGGCGGCGGGGGCAACTACGGGTTCACGATGGCCATTACCTCCAACGGTGGCACCGGCGCGCGACCGCACGCCGACGGGCTCTCCGCCACCGCCTATCCGTCGGGCGTCAAGGGTACGCCGGTCGAGATCGCCGAGGCCATCACGCCACTGATCTTCTGGAGGAAGGAGCTGCGCCCTGGCTCCGGCGGCACCGGGCGCACTCGCGGCGGGCTCGGGCAGGATATCGAGATCGAGAGCGGCATCGGCGAACCCTTCGAGCTGCTGGCCGCCTTCGACCGCATCGATCATCCCCCACGCGGCCGCAACGGTGGTGGCGCCGGCGCTCCCGGCGTGGTGGCCATCAAGGACGGCGCCAAGATGCGCGGCAAGGGCACGCAGGTCGTTCGCCCGGGCGAGCGCCTGGTCGTCATGACGCCGGGCGGCGGCGGCCTCGGCGCCGCAGACGCGCGCGACCCCGCCCTCCTCGCCAGCGACGTCCGCGAGGAACGTACTTAGCGCCAGGTCCCGTACCCGTGCCCTCTCGCCACTCTTCCGTCGGGAGAGGAAGAAGAGGCGGGAACTCCCTGGCTCGGGCCGCGTTGCGTCGCTGCCATGTCGATCACCGCCCTCGAAACCCGATCGCCGCCGCCGGTGATCGTGACGGACATTCCGGCGCGGCTCGACCGTCTGCCGTGGGGGCGCTTTCATACGCTGGTCGTGGTGGCGCTGGGCGTTACCTGGATCCTCGACGGCCTGGAGGTGACGCTGGCGGGAGCCGTCTCCGGTGCGCTCAAGGAGAGCCCGACGCTGCAGTTCTCCAACGCCGACGTCGGATTGGCCGGCAGTGCCTATCTGGTGGGAGCGGTGCTGGGGGCGCTGTTCTTCGGCTGGCTGACCGACCGGCTGGGCCGCAAGAAGCTCTTCTTCATTACCCTCGCAGTCTACCTGGCAGCCACGACAGCCACAGCCTTCTCGTGGAACCTGTGGAGCTTCATGCTCTTCCGCTTCCTGACGGGCGCCGGTATCGGCGGGGAATACACCGCCATCAACTCCACGATCCAGGAGCTGATCCCGAGCCGGGTGCGCGGTTGGACCGATCTCGTCATCAACGGCAGCTTCTGGATCGGCGCGGCCCTGGGGGCGGCGGGGTCGATCGTCCTGCTCGATCCGGCGGTGCTCGGAGGCGACACCGGGTGGCGCGTCGCTTTCTTCATCGGCGCCGCCTTGAGCCTCGTGATCTTCTTCATGCGCCTGTGGATCCCGGAAAGCCCGCGCTGGCTGATCACGCACGGCCGCTCGGAGGAAGCCGAGGCGATCGTGCAGCGACTCGAGGCGGCCTTCCGTCAGCAGGGCCACACCCTGGCGCAGCCACCGTTCCCTAGCATCCGCCTGCACGCGCGCAGCCACACGCCGCTGCCGGAGGTCGCGCGCACACTGCTGCAGCAGCGCCAGCGCACGCTGGTGGCCTTCAGCCTCATGACCGCGCAGGCCTTCTTCTACAACGCCATCTTCTTCACGTATGCGCTGGTGCTGACCGAGTTCTACGGCGTGCGGGCGGACCATGTCGGCTGGTACATCCTCCCGTTCGCGGCCGGCAACGTCCTCGGCCCGATCGTGCTCGGCCGTTTCTTCGACAGCATCGGGCGCAGGTTCATGCTGGCCTTCACGTATTCCGCTTCGGCCGTGCTGCTGGCGGCCAGCGGATACCTCTTCGCGCGCGGGTGGCTCTCGGCCGAGACGCAGACGATCGCCTGGATGGTGATCTTCTTCTTTGCCTCGGCGGCAGCCAGCGCCGCCTATCTGACGGCCGGAGAAACGTTCCCGCTCGAGATCCGCGCGCTTGCCATCGCCTTCTTCTACGCCGTCGGCACGGGAGTCGGCGGCGTTATCGGGCCCTGGCTGTTCGGCGCCCTGATCGACACGGGATCGCGGCAGAGCGTCTTCGCCGGCTACCTGCTGGGGTCCTCGCTGATGCTCGCCGCGGCCCTGGTGGCGGCTCGCTGGGGCGTGGCCGCCGAGCGCAAGCCGCTCGAGGTCGTGGCAGCGCCACTCTCCCTGGCGGAGTGACCCGCGACCGGGGGGCGGGCACGCATGAGACCCGCCCCACGCGCCGTCAGTGGACGGCACCGCCGCCGTTCGCCTTTGCCGCCACGATTGGAGCGGCTCGCTCGGCGGCCGGCACGTCCGACTCGCCGATCAGCTGCTCATAGACGCGGACGTAATCGCGTGCCATGCGGCTGACGCAGAACCGCTCCTCGAACCGCCGGCGCACGCGGCCGCGGTCCAGGTCCAGCACCCGCGCGAGCGTCGGGACGGCGTCATTCATGTCGTCGATCACGTAGCCGGTCACGCCCTCGTCGATCACCTCGCTCACCGCGCCGTTTCTGAAGGCAAGCACCGGCGTGCCGCAGGCCATCGCCTCGATCATCGCCAGTCCGAACGGCTCCGGCCAGGCGATCGGGAACAGAAGTGCCCGAGCCTCGCCCAGGAACTTGCTCTTGTGACGGTCGTCGATCTCGCCGATGTACTCGACGCCCGGGCCCTGCAGCAGCGGCTCGATCTCGGAACGAAAGTAGGCCTCGTCGACGCGATCGATCTTGGCTGCGATGCGCAGTGGCAGGCCGACCGATCGGGCGATGGCGATTGCCCTGTCGATCCCTTTCTCCGGCGAGATGCGGCCGATGAACGCCAGGTAGCCGCCTTTCGGCTGAAGCGTCGCAGTCAGCAGTCCGCGCGGAAGCCCGTGATAGATGGTGCTCACGAAATTCGCCTTCGGCACCGGCGCGCGCTGGGCGTTCGAGATCGAGACCAGCGGCATCTCGGGAAAGCCCGCGTACAGATGCTTGAGGTCGGGCAGGTCCTGCCGGCCGTGCAGCGTGGTGATCGTCCGCCGCGCCTGGTCATGGAAGATCGGGAAGTGGAACTGGTCGATGTGGAAGTGCAGGATGTCGAACTCGCCGGCCATGCTGCGAACCTTGTCGAGCATCATCATGTAGTAGGGAATGACGTCGCGCACGGCCGAATTGAGCCGCAGCGGCTGCGCGCAGCATGCCACCAGCTTGGCCGCGGTGATCGACTGCCCGCTCGCGAAAAGAGTGACGTCGTGGCCTTGGGCGACCAGCTCTTCCGTCAGATAGGAGGCGATCCTCTCGGTACCGCCGTAAAGTCGCGGCGGAATGCTTTCCATCAACGGTGCGACCTGTGCAATACGCATTTGCGGTTTCCTTGCTGTTGAGACTGCAAGCTGTCGCCCCGGAATTTTCGTGATCGGAGGAAGAACCCCTGGGGGTGGTCGAAGTTCCAAGCGCCGGGCCTTGGGGCGGACAACGCAGGAAATGCCGCCACGGTGCCGCGACGCAACACGCGCGCGGCATCCGGCGATGCGGTCAGGCAGCGCGCGCGCTGGCGCTTTCCAGGCGACGCACCTCGGCTTCGACCAACCGGCGGTAGGTTCCATCGCGCCGCAACAGTGCATCCGGCGACCCGTCCTGCACGAGCCGGCCCCGCTCCACCACCAGGATGCGGTCGAAGCTGCGAACCGTGGACAGTCGGTGCGCGATGGCGATGACGGTGCGCCCGTGCACGAGCCGGCCGAGCGCCTCGCGCACGAGCTCCTCCGAGTCGCCGTCGAGCGCCGAGGTCGCCTCGTCGAGCAGCAGCAGCGGAGCGTCCTTCAGAAAGGCGCGGGCGATGGCGATGCGTTGGCGCTGTCCGCCCGACAGGCGGAAGCCGCGATCTCCGACCAGCGTGTCGAGCCGGTCGGGAAGCTTCTCGATGAACTCGCAGCACCGGGCGGCTTTTGCCGCCTCCCAGACTTCCTCGTCTGATGCCTCGGGCCTCGCATAGCGGATGTTCTCGATCAGCGTGCGATGGAACAGCGAGATATCCTGCGGCACGACGGCGATCGCCTCGCGCAGGCTTTGCTGGGTGACCTGCGTGACGTCCTGCCCATTGATCAGGATGCGACCCGCCTGGATGTCGTAGAAGCGCTGTACCAGTGCGAAGATGGTGGACTTGCCGCCGCCGGAGGCGCCGACGAGGCCCACGCGCTGGCCGGTGCCGATGTGGAAGCTGAGATTATCGAAGATGGTGGGGCAATCGGGATAGGCGAACGAGACCTCGTCGAAGGTGACGCTGGCACCGGGGCGCACCAGAGGAGCGGCGCCCGGATAGTCGCACAGCTGATGCGGTACCAGCAGCGTCGACAGCGCCTCCGAGAATCGCGCCTGATGCTGCGTGACGTCCACGAGCGCGACCGCCAGATCGCGCGTGGCGTGCAGTACGGAAATGCCGAGCGTGCAAACGAGAATCACATCGCCGATGGTCGCAGCCTTGCGCTGCCAGAGGAGGATCGCCCAGGCCAGCAGCGCGATCGTCAGTACCACAGTCACCAGGGCGTGCATGATGCGCAGCCGCTCGAGGTAGAACAGGCTGCTCCGCCGCGCGGCCATCTCGCGCTCCACCGTATCGTCGAAGCGCCGGTGCTCGCGTCCCAGGCCGCCGAAGGCCCGCACGATGGTCATGTTGCCGACCACGTCCGCCATCTCGCCGTCGACGGCGGCCGCGCGATCGGCGAACGCGTGGTGCAGGGGCTTGCCCGCGGCCGCGCGACGGAACATGAAGACGACGACAAGCCCGGCGACGACGACAAGGGTCGCTGCCATCCCCCAGCTGACGGCGGCCACGAAGCCGATGGCACAGATCGTCGCCAGACACGGCGGCAGCACATTCCACACCAGCATGTTCTCGACCGTGAACAAAGCATTGGACGTGGCCGTGATGCGGCTGGTCAGCGTGCCGGGAGAGCGGCTGGCGAAATAGCTGGGCGCGTGGCCCGTGAGGTGTCGGAAGAGATCGCGCCGGGCGTCGCCCGTCACGGCGACGAAGGTGGAGTGGCCGACCCAGCCCGCCACGCGCCACAGCAGGTTGTCGGAGGCGATCAGCGTTACCAGGACGGCGAACGCCACCCAGACGGCGGCCGTGCTTTGCTCCACCTGGGACAGCGCGTCGACCAGCAGCTTGACCCCGTATTGGGTCATGACCGAGCAAAGCACGGCGGCGGTCACGCACCCGAGGATGATAGCGTGAGCGGAGCCGTGCCGCCGGACGTAGCGCGCGAAGAACGCTATCGGCCTATCGGCATAGGCGGAGAGATTTTCCATCGGCTGCAGGCTCTTCCCGTTGATCTGGGCAGGCGAACGGCGCGCCATCCGGTTCGCGCGCCGCATAGGCAACGCTCGGATTGTTAAGAGGTTTCGTCGCTGCGACACTTGTTTTCCAGAGAAGGCCAGTCCTGCCGGTTAACTATGCAGATTGTCACGCGGACGCCTCCGGAGTGCCAAGAGCTTGACCAAATCGTGGGAGGCGGTGCTTCACGCTGGTTGCGCCGTCGCGGGCTTGGTTTCCGGCATGGCCGCCAGCAGTAGGAGCAGCGCGGCTACGGCCGCCACGGCCAGTCCTACGAACGCGGTCGTCATCCCGTAGTGGTCGGCGAGATAGCCCGCCGCGAAGGTGCTGAGAGCCGCGCCGATGCCGATCGCGCTCCCGACCAGGCCCTGAGCCAGATTGAACCGCCCCGTGCCGCGGGAAACGTCGGCGAGGGCCAGCGGCACGATGATGCCCATGACCGCGCCGGAGATGCCGTCGAGCATCTGCACGGCAACGATCATGAACGGGTCGTTCGTATAGGCGAGCAGCGCCCCCCGCAGCGGCAGCACGGCGAATCCGAGTAGCAGCACCGGACGCCGCCCCCAGCTCTGGGCGAGCTGCCCGATGCGCGAGGAGATCGCCGCGATCACGAATTGCGGCCCGAGAATGCAGGCCGCCACGAAGGCCGTGGCCCATTCGCCGGAACGCGTGGTCATGTCGCTGCCGACCAGAGGCAGCATGGCGGCATTGGCTACGTGGAACAGCAGCACGCACGCCGTGAGGATGAGGAGCGCGGGGTTGCGCAGGAACCGCCCGATGCTGGCGGGAGCGCTCGGCTCGCCTTCGCCCGAGCAGATGCCGCCGTCGGCGCGCACGGGATCGATCTCGCTCTCGCGCACGCGCGACAGCGCAATCACCGTGGGGATGGCCAGGACGGCGGTGACGAAGAAGACCGCCTGCGCCGACACGAAGTGGCCGCAGGCCCCCATCACTCCCGCGGCGAGCCCGTTGCCGATCGCGGAGAAGCGGGCGTTACGGCTGAGCCTGGCACCGAGCGCCGCATGGCCCACGAGGCCCAGGGTGATGGCGGCGATGGCCGGCCCGAGCACCGAGCTCGCGCCCACGTGCAGGAGCTTGGCGCCGCAAATTGCCAGAAATACGGGAAAGACCGCAATCAGCAGGGCTGAGACGCCGATGCCGATCACCGCCAGCATGGCCGCGCGACGCTTGGAGCGAGCCGCGTCGACGATCCAACCGCCTGGCACCTGGCACAACAGGCCCGCGATGCTGCCGATAGAAAGCACGAGGCCGATGTCGACCTGGGTCCACTTCTGCGTCGTCAGGTAGACCGACAGGAACGGGCCGAAGCCGGTCTGCAGGTCGGCGATGAAGAAGGTGAACCAGTCCAGCCCACGCTGGCTCTCTCGCGAGGGCGCGTGCGGCTGGGATACCGTGGTTTCCTCATCGGAATCGCGCAAGAGCGTCTCCCGTGCCGCTCATTTGCTCGTCGCTCGGCACCGATGGCCGCCACTTCGTGCGCCTACCTGTCGGCCTTGCGGACCACCGCCGGGTCGTTCGGCTTGTATTCGGGCGCCTTGCGCAACTGATCGCGCGTCATGTCGAGAATGACCTGCGGCTGCTTGCCTTCGACCTCGAACCGCAACGCCGGCCACTCGACGGCGATCTTGCGTGTGCCGATGCCCATGAAGCCGCCAAATTCGATCACGGCTGCCTGCACCTGCCCGTTGCGGTCCGCCAACAGGTCGATGATCCGGCCCATGTCCTCCTCGACCCGGGTGCGGACGTCGCGGCCGAGCACGCTTTCGAGATCGCGCCGCTTGCTGGCCCAGGGACCATCGGCGGGTCGAACCGAGGGATCGTCCACGGCTGGTGCCCCGAGCGGATCGTAGACGGCACCGGCCTCGCCAGCCCCGGGAGCGATCGCAAAATTGCCAAGCAGGAGTATGGTCAACGTAGAGGTGAGGACGACGCGGCTCAACGCACTCATGATACCCCTCCTGTAGAGGCGCGCATGGAGCTAAAGGCGCGGTGCCGCGCTTTGGTTCCCGACCGGGGGGTGCGATCGGCACATGCAAGCGTAGGCTCGGCTATGACCAGGACGCTTTACGTCCTGGTCATCCCGCTTTGTCGACGCAGGAGCGCGAGCTGAGCCGGATCACACGACCGGCGTTAGTCCGCCGTCGATGTTGATGGCCGTGCCGGTGACGTAGGAGCCGGCGTCCGAGGCCAGGAACAGCGCCATGTTGGCGAATTCCTGCGCCGTGCCGACGCGGCCCATGGGAATGCGCTTGCCCATCTCGGCGTAGAAGTCCTCCATCGAGCGGCCCTTGCCCTCGTTGGAGTGACGCACGACCCACTGGTTGCTCTCGATGTTTCCGACCAGCAGGCCGTTGACGAGCACGTTATGCGGCGCGCCCTCGCCCGAGAGGATCTTGGTGAGCGCCATTCCGGCCGCCCGCGTCACCGCCGTCGGTGCGCCGTTCGCCTGCGGGGCTTTCGCGCCCGTGTTGAGGATGTTGATGATGCGGCCCCAGCGGCGCGACTTCATGCCGGGGAACGCCAGGCGGCACAGTCGGATGGCGGCGAACAGCTTGAGATCGATATCGTGCTGCCAGAGCTCGTCCGTGATCTCGGTGAAGGGCCCGCGCTGCGAAGTGCCCGCGTTGTTGACCAGAACGTCCAGCTGGCCGAACGCCTTCTCCGCGGTCTCGTACGCCCTCTTGCATCCGTCGGCCGTGCCGACGTCGGCGGCGACCGTGATCACCTTGGTGTTCTTCGCCGCTGCCGAGATCACAGTCTTGGCCTCGTCGAGGCCCTTCTGCTGTCGCGCGACGACTGCGACATTGGCCCCGGCCTCTGCAAAGCTGCGGGCAATGGCCAGCCCAATTCCCTTGCTGCCGCCCGTTACCAGCGCGTTGCGCCCGTTCATGCGCAGTTCCATTGGAAACCTCCCACTTGTCATCCCGGGACTTGTTCCCGGGATCCAGCTATCAGCGCTCTCCGGCGCATGCGGCACGATCGATCCCGGAACAAGGCCCGGGATGACAATTCAATCCAGCACTTCCTGATTGATCACGTTCTCCCGGATCGGCTTGCCGTCGAGCGCGCTGAGGATGTTCTTGGCCGTCTGCAGGCCCATGCGGTCCAGCGACTCATTCGTCACCCCCGCCATGTGCGGCGCGCTGACGACGTTGGCGAGCTTGAGCAGCGGGTTGTCGGGCTGCACCGGTTCCTTCTCGTACACGTCGAGGCCGGCGCCGGCGAGCTTGCCCGTGCTCAGCGCCGTATACAGCGCGGCCTCGTCGATGATGCCGCCGCGCGCGGTGTTGACGAGATAGGCCGTCGGCTTCATGCGCGCGAGGCGCGCTGCGTTGAACAGGCCGATCGTCTCCGGCGTCTTGGGACAATGGATGGAGACGAAGTCGGCGCGCGGCAGGGCCGCGTCGAGGTCGGTCGCCGCCTCGCAACCTGCCGCCTTGATGTCGGCCGCCTTCTTGTAGGGGTCATAAATGAGGACATTCATCTCCATGGCCTGGCAGCGCTTGGCGCTGCGCGAGCCGATGCGGCCGAAGCCGACGATCAGCACGGTCTTGCCGAACAGGTCGAACGGCACCGCGCTCATGCGCTTGTTCCACTCGTTCTTCTGCACCATGGCGTTGAGCTCGGCGCCGCGCTTGGCCAGCGTCATCATCATGAACATTGCCTGCTCGGCGACCGAGGGCGAGTTGGCGGTGCCGGCCACCATCAGGGGGATCTTCTTCTTGGTTAGCGCTGGCACATCGACCGCGTCGTAGCCGACGCCGATGCGCGCCACGACCAGCATCTCGCGGGAGGCGGCAATCTCGGGCTCGCTGAAGGCCGTCACACCAAGAGCCACGCCATTGACGGGTGCGTGCTGGGCGAGCAGCTCACGGAAATCCGCCGAGGTGATAGTATTGGGGAACTGCACCGCCTCGATGTCGCCGCGCTCGTTGAAAAGGTCCCAGCCGACCTTTGCCATCGACTGCGTGATCAACAGCTTCTTCTTGTTCGTCGCCATTTCCGTCCCCGTGTAGATTGTTCGCGAGATCGAGAGCTTAGATCACATCTCCGCCAGCGTCATGCTCGCGCCGACAGAGTGTCTCCCACACTTTCAGCATACCACCCCCGCAGTCCCGAGCTTGGACGCGCACCGGCGACGATGATCGCGTCGGCAGCGCGGGGCTCGGTCATCGCGCATGTTCAATCTTGCCGCCGATGATGCCGATATCTTTGCAGGCCAAGTCGCAGTGCGCCTCAAAGGCTTGGTACGCCATCGTATGCCCCTTCGAACTGCTCGGTCACAGGTGAGAATGCGTCGTGGGCCGCAGGCGCGAAGCTTCAGGGCTTCCGAACATGTTGTCCTTTCGGCCCAGCCGCCCAGTCGATAAATGCTGCGGCGCGGCGGGGTGGTGCAAAATTCCTCTACGCGCACACTTTAGGAATGATATTTCATTTTTATCTCCAGCAAGTCCGCATCTTAGAAAGTCATGCTGCTATATTCGCGGAGTGCCTGCGTGGGCCATGGCAGCGCGTAGCCCCCGATGCCTCCTGGTGGAGGTGCAGGGTCGGCCCCAGGCGCGACCGCCGGCGTGGCGGCGCCGGGCTTGCCCGCGATCGCACCGGCGCGCGTCAGGTGGCGACGAGGGCTCGAGTGGCACGCGGCGGATGTGACGGAGCAGACCTATGAACTTTCAGCAGCTGCGCATCGTTCGCGAGACCGTGCGGCGGAATTTCAACCTCACCGAGGTAGCCAACGCGCTGTTCACGTCGCAGTCCGGCGTGAGCAAGCACATCAAGGATCTGGAGGACGAGTTGGGCGTCGAGCTGTTTGCGCGGCGCGGCAAGCGCCTGCTCGGCCTGACCGACCCGGGCAAGGAGCTGATCGAGGTGGTCGAGCGCATTCTGCTCGACACGGCAAACATCAAGCGTCTGGGTGAGCAGTTCTCCAACCGCGAGCAGGGCCAGCTCGTCATCGCCACGACGCATACGCAGGCACGCTATGTGCTGCCGCATGTGGTGGCAGCCTTCCGTACCGCCTTCCCGAAGGTGCGCCTCACGCTGCACCAGGGCAGCCCGACGGAAATCGCCTCGATGCTCAGCAACGGCGACGCCGACATCGGCATCTGCACCGAGACGTTGCGCGATGTGCCGGCGCTGACGACATTCCCGTTCTACAGCTGGCATCACGGCGTGGTCGTCCCGAGAGGGCACGCGCTCGAGAAGGTGCAGCCGCTGACGCTCGAGGCGATCGCCGAGTGGCCGATCATCACCTACCACGAGGGCTTCACCGGCCGCGGCAACGTCGACCGCACATTCGCACAAGGCGGACTGGCGCCGGACATCGTCATGTCAGCCATGGATACGGATGTCCTCAAGGCGTACGTCGAGCTCGGACTAGGCGTCGGCATCATCGCCGCCATGGCCTTCGACCCGAAGCGGGACGTGGGGCTCCGGCTGATCGACGCCGACCACCTGTTCCAGGCCAACACGTCGCTCATCGCCGTGCGCCGCGGCAGCTACCTGCGCAACTACGCCTATCGGTTCATCGAGCTGTGCTCGCCGGCGTTGCCCGAGAAGGCGGTCCGCGCGGCCGTGATGGGTGAGCCAGACAAGCCGGAGGCCGCCAGCCGGCGCGGCGCCGATCAGCCCTGGCGCTCCAATGGGAACACTCTCAGCCGCGAGGAGGTCAAGCGCACGGGTTGACCGACCTGCAGGGCCAGGTCTGCCAATTGTTGGCGTGTCAGCTCGACCTCGAAATGCTGCGGCTCGGCGTGGCCGTTGGCGCCGATTAGGCCCGTGAGCTCTACCCGCGCGATTGCCCCGCTGACCAGCACGCGGTTGACCTTGACCGCTAGGCCGGCACCGCTGTCCGTGACGATGTCGAGCTCGTGCGGTCGAGCGAAGGCAATCACCTGCTCGCCGTCGGCGATGGCAGGCTGCGCAAGCGGCACGAGGTCCTTGCCCACGCGCAGGCCGTGCCCATCAATGTGCCCGGCGAACCGGTTGACGGCGCCGAGGAAGCTGTAGGCGAAAGCCGTGCCGGGCTGTTCGTAGACCTCCTGCGCGGTGCCGCTCTGCTCGACCCGTCCCTTGTTCATCAGCACGATCCGGTCCGCCACCTCGAGCGCCTCGTCCTGGTCATGCGTGACGAACAGCGAGGTGATGTGCAGCTCGTCGTGCAGGCGGCGCAGCCAGCGGCGCAGCTCCTTGCGCACCTTGGCGTCGAGGGCGCCGAACGGCTCGTCGAGCAGCAGCACGCGCGGCTCGACGGCGAGCGCCCGGGCCAGCGCCACGCGCTGCCGTTGCCCGCCCGAGAGCTGCGCGGGATAGCGTTGCGCGAGCCAGCCCAGCTGCACCAGCTCCAGCAGCTCGTCGACGCGCGCGCGGATCTCGGCCTCGGAGCGGCGCTCGACGCGAGGCCGCACGCGCAGCCCGAACGCGACATTTTCGTAGACCGAGAGATGACGGAACAGGGCGTAGTGCTGGAACACGAACCCCACGTGGCGCTCGCGCACGTCCCGGGCCGAGGCATCGTGCCCGTCGAACAGCACCTGGCCGGCATCCGGCCGCTCGAGGCCGGCGATGATGCGCAGCAGCGTGGTCTTGCCGCAGCCGGACGGACCGAGCAGGGCGATCAGCTCGCCCGCGGGAAAGTCGAGCGAGACGCCGTCGAGTGCCACGAAGCGGCCGAAGGTCTTGCGGATGCCCTGCACGGCGATGCTCATGGCCCGCCATCCTTCTCTGCATCGTCGCGTCCTGCATGCTGGGACGCCCGCCATTCCACATAGGTCTTGACGACAAGCGTTACCAGGGCCAGCAGAGCCAGCAACGAGGCGACCGCGAACGCGGCTGCAAATTGGTATTCATTGTAGAGGATCTCCACATGCAGCGGCATGGTGTTGGTCTGTCCGCGGATATGTCCGGAGACGACCGATACGGCGCCGAACTCGCCCATGGCGCGCGCATTGCAGAGGATCACCCCGTACAGCAGCGCCCACTTGACGTTGGGTAGCGTCACCTTGCGGAACATCTGCCAGCCAGACGCGCCGAGCACGAGCGCCGCCTCCTCCTCGTCGCGCCCCTGCGACTGCATCAGCGGGATGAGCTCGCGGGCGACGAAGGGGAAGGTGACGAACACGGTTGCCAGCACGATGCCGGGAACTGCGAAGATCACCTTGATGTCGTGCGCGCCGAGCCACGGGCCGAGCCAGCCTTGGGCGCCGAACACCAGCACGTAGATCAGGCCGGCGATGACCGGGGAGACGGAGAACGGCAGGTCGATGAAGGTGATCAGCAGCTGCTTGCCGCGGAAGTCGAACTTGGTGATGGCCCAGGCGGCCGCGACGCCGAACACCAGGTTGAGCGGCACCGCGATTGCCGCCGTGAGCAGCGTCAACCGGATTGCCGACAGCGCGTCCGGCTCGACCAGGGCCGCCAGGTAGGTCTGCCAGCCCTTGCGGAAAGCCTCGATGAAGACGGCGATGAGGGGGAGCAGAAGGAAGAGGAGGAAGAAGCCGAGCGAGGCCGCGAGGATGACGGCCTTGACCCAGCCGGGATCGCTGGTCGCGGCGCTCGCCTCGAAGCGATTGGCGCCGCTGTGGGACCGGGCGGGAAGTGTCGTTGCGGCCGTCATGCTGCCGCCTTCCCGGAACGGCGGTCGGTCCATTCCTGCAGGCCGTTGATGACGAGCAGCAGCACGAACGAGGCCACCAGCATCACCGCGGCGACGGCCGTGGCGCCCGCGTAGTCGTACTGCTCGAGCTTGGTGATGATGATGAGCGGCGTGATCTCCGACACCATCGGCAGGTTGCCGGCGATGAAGATGACCGAGCCGTATTCGCCCACGGCGCGCGCGAAGGCCAGCGCAAAGCCCGTCAGCAGCGCCGGGAAGAGCGTCGGCAGCACCACGCGCCGCATCGTCTGCCAGCGCCTGGCGCCGAGGCAGGCAGCCGCCTCCTCGATCTCGGTGTCGAGGTCTTCCAGCACCGGCTGCACCGTGCGCACGACGAACGGCAGGCCGATGAAGATGAGTGCCACCAGTACGCCCAGCGGTGTGAAGGCGACCTTGATGCCGAGTGGCTCGAGGTATTGGCCGAGCCATCCGTTCTTGGCATAGAGCGCGGTCAATGCAATGCCGGCCACGGCCGTCGGCAAGGCGAAGGGCAGGTCCACCAGCGCGTCGACGATGCGCTTGCCGGGGAAGGTGTAGCGCACCAGCGACCAGGCCAGCAGGAATCCGAACACGGTATTGACCGCCGCCGCCAGCAGCGAGGCGCCGAAGCTCAACCGGTAGGACGCGAGCACGCGCGGCGACGCCACGGCCTGCCAGAAGGCGGCGGCCGACATAGTGGAGGTCTTCAGGAACACGGCCGCGAGCGGCACGAGCACGATCAGGGACAGGTACGCGAGGGTAAACCCCAGCGACAGTCCGAAACCCGGCAAACTCCTGTGTGAGCTCGCACCAGCCATCAGCGCTTCACCACGATCTGGTCGTAGATGGCGCCGTCGGCGAAATGGTCCGCCTGCACCTTGGCCCAGCCGCCGAGGGCGTCCTCCACTCTAAACGTCTTTATGGCGGGGAAGCGGCCGGCAAACTTATGCAAGACTTCCTCGTCCCGCGGACGAAAGCCGTGCTTGGCCATGATCTCCTGGGCCTGCGGCGCGTATAGGAAGGTGAGATAAGCCGTCGCGATCTTGCGCGTGCCCCGCTTGTCGGCGACCTTGTCCACGACTGCGACGGGCGGCGCCACCTCGATGCTGAGCGAGGGATAGACGACATCGAACTTGTCGGTCCCGAGCTCCGCGCCGATCGCCAGGGCCTCGTTCTCGAACGTGACCAGCGCGTCGCCGACATCGCGCTGGGTGAAAGTCGTCGTGGCGCCGCGACCTCCGCCGTCGAGCACGGGCACGTTGGCGAACAGCTTGGCAACGAAGTCGCGAGCCTCGGCGTCGCTGCCCCATTTCCGCAGCGCATAGCCCCAGGCGGCCAGGTAGGTGTAGCGGCCGTTGCCGGAGGTCTTGGGGTTCGGGACGATCACCTGCCGGCCAGGCTTGGCCAGATCGTCCCAGTCCTTGATGCCGGCAGGATTGCCCTTGCGCACCAGGAATACCGTGATCGTGGTGTAGGGCGTCGCTTCGTGGGGAAAGCGCTTGCGCCAGTCCGCGGCCACGTAGCCGCCGCGCTCGACGAGGATGTCGACGTCGGGCGCCTGGTTCATCGTGATGACATCGGCCTCGAGCCCGCTGGCGACCGACATCGCCTGCTTGCTGGAGCCACCGTGCGACTGGTTGACGGCTACGGTTTCTCCCGCCTTCGCCTTCCAGTCGGCGATGAAGGCCGGGTTGATGTCCTTGTAGAGCTCGCGCGAGACGTCATAGGACACGTTCAGGATGGTGATGTCCGCGACAGCTGCCGCGGACGCAAGAATGAGGCAGGCAGCCGTCAAGGCTGCCCGCGCCGGTAGTCTGAGGGGCATTGTGCTCTCCGCGGTCGCGTCTCGCCGTCCAGGGTACGGCCGGCGGCAGCGCGGCCGTACCATTTACTTCTGCATTCGATATTCCCGGGACTGCAAAGGCCCCGCCGTCACCGCGGAAGAACGCGCGAGACGGTTTTATTTTCCGTAGATCTGATCGAACACGCCGCCGTCGCCGAAGTGCGCCTTCTGGGCCTTGTCCCAGCCTCCGAAAACGTCATCGATGGTGAAGAGGTTCACCTCGGCGAACTGGTTGGCATACTTGGTGGCGACAGCTCCATCGCGCGGGCGGTAGTAGTTGCGAGCGGCGATCTCCTGGCCTTCGGGGGTGTACCAGTATTCGAGGTAGGCGGTGGCGACCTCGCGCGTCTTGCGCTTGTCCACCACCTTGTCCACCACCGATACCGGCGGCTCGGCCAGGATCGAGATGCTGGGCGTGACGAGCTCGAGCTTGTCTGCTCCCAACTCCTTCAAGGCGAGGAACGCCTCGTTTTCCCAGGCGATCAGCACGTCGCCGATGCCGCGCTCCACGAACGTCGTGGTCGACCCGCGGGCGCCCGAATCCAGCACCTTGGCGTTCTTGTATATCTTGCTGACGAGATCGCGTGCGGTCGCCTCGCTGCCGCCGGGCTGGCGCAGCGCGTAGCCCCACGCGGCCAGGTAGTTCCAGCGCGCACCGCCCGACGTCTTGGGATTGGGCGTGATGACCTCGACGCCCGGCTTGGCCAGATCGGCCCAATCCTTGATCTGCTTCGGGTTGCCCTTGCGCACCAGGAACACGATGGTCGACGTATAGGGCGCGGCATTCTGCGGCAGACGCTTCTGCCACTCGGCCGGGATGAGGGCACCGTTCTTGTTCAGCGCGTCCACGTCGTAGGCCAGCGCCAGCGTTACGACATCCGCATCCAGACCGTCGATGACCGCGCGCGCCTGCTTGCCGGAGCCTCCGTGCGACTGCCTGATCGACACGTCCTGTCCGGTCTTGGCCTTCCAGTGCTTGGCAAACGCGGCGTTGAAGTCCTGATAAAGCTCGCGCGTCGGATCATAGGAGACGTTGAGCAGCGTTGTCTGCGCGCGAGCCCCGAGCGACGTGGCCAGGAAGAATGCCGCGCCGAGGGCCAGCGTGTGGCGACGGGAAAGACGGGTGATCATGACTCCGCAACCTCGTTTCCGTGATCGTGTGCGCCGATGCTAGGCGGCGAGCCGGCTGATCCGAACGAAGAAGAATTCATGAGCAATGCAGTCGGGGTGAAATGCGGTGGCCGCGCTCGAGTTCCGGCCTCGCGCCTCGGAGAGAGAAATGGCCCCGAAGTTCTTGGAGAAGACCCAGGGCCAAGTTAGGACGCGCGGTATGTTGCTGATCGTCTGGGAACCGTATCTTCTACAAGTCTCACTACATCCAGTGACCCATCAGCATGCGCAGCTCGCGTTCCCGATCTTCGAGCTGACGCTCCCGATCCTCGGTTTGGGGTGACGTCGTGCTCGCCCGCCTAGAAGGCGGGGACGATGCGGCCGGATTCGCGACATCTGCGAGATGGCCGGCCGGCCGGACGATGATCCCCAGCAGACGCTCCAGCCGGATGGCGATTGCCTGCCACGGGCTTGTTGCGCCCCTCATGACGCACCTCGCTGCAATGCGTCCTGCCGAGCCGGGCGCGTTCGCGCGAAATCGCGAGCAGCCCGCTGAGCAGCAGCTGGAGTGACGAACACGTGACCGTCGAGGGCATCGAAACGGCGCATGGCCGTGTGGAAGCGAAAGCCGCGCTCGCCGTCCTGGCGGACGACGATGCCGGCAACCTCGTCGTTGATCCCATCGATGGTGTATCCTTCGGACATGGGTTTGCATGCGCCGGCAATGCCGGCGTCCTCTTGCTCTGATTGGTCGGTGTGGGTTGCTGAACGGCGCCAGGTGACGGCTGCTTCAACAACAGCAGCAGGGTCGATCCAAGGGGCCGATGCGGCAAAGCACCGGGCAGAGCGCGGGAGGCGTGCATTGTGTCATGGGGCTACTCCTTGCGAGACGGAGTCCACGAAGACACCTCGTGGCACCTTAGCGTTTGATGACGCGGCGCAAGCTGCTTTGCGAAATCACCGCGGTCGCGTTCACACGAACATCGACGCCGCCACACTAGCCGCGTTCCCCGCGACGCCCAACCAAGCAAATCTGCAATGCTTATTCGCTCGGGAAGGCCGATCCCACGCAAACGGCTGGCGTGGATGCGCCCCCATGCCGGAGGCATGTCTCCGACATGACACGGGCATGACGCTCCTGAGGAACCACTCTTACCGGTAAGCGGAAGTCCTGACTCGCGATGACGCCCCCGGGATCGACACAATCACGACTTCGCCCTGAGCCTGTCGAAGGGCGGGCCGCGAACTCCAAGCGTGCTTCGACAAGCTCAGCACGGAGTTGCTGGGCTGGGTATGCGACGGCCGCTGCGTCCGCAGCCCCGGGTCAAGGCTTTGGCTCGACGGTATCGGCCGGATGGTACTACTCCAGCAGATGGCCGCCATCGTACATGCAGGCGATGCGGCCCAGCGCGGCGCGCAGCTGATCCGTCTCGATGAGTGCGGTGAGATCGGCGGCGGCAGTCGCTGACGGTCGCGGGAATTCGGCGGTGCCGAGCAGGGCGGTGGTGGGGTCGGGAGACTTGGGGGCAGACCCTCCAGGTCCGCTGGCAACCGGGGCGGGGACCGCGCCGTAGGGTCGGGCACCGCCTTGGCCCCGCTCGATCAGTCGGCGTACGAGTGCCGGATCCAGTGAGGGCAGCGCGGCGAAGAAGCCCTCCATCAGAGTTTTCGCGAGCACGTGGTCGGGATGGTCGGAGCGCTCTGGCGCGCGGCCGCAATCCCACAGGTGCTTGACCTTGTCCCAGGGCGCGGGCTCGGCGGGAAGCCGCGCCGCCAGGTCTTTGGCCTCATCGGCAACGTAGAAGCGGTTGAGACGGTCGAAGAAGGCGAAGCGATAGCCGTGAGCGAGGAGATCGCGTTCCCAGGCCGCGGACGCGTCCTCCATGCTGCCGGGCGCGACCGCCTCCAGCAGGATCACGCGCGGGCGATGCCGCTCGAAGTCCATGCCGGCCAGCACCTGCGCCTCCGCGCCCTCCACGTCGATCTTGAGGAAATCGATAGCCTCGAGGCGGGCCTCGGCGATCAGCGCCGCCAGCGTCCGCACCGGCTTGGTGATGGTCTTGAACGCGGCGCCGAACTCTGCGGCTCCTTCGGCGTGCTCGCGCACCGTCGAGGAGAAGCCGTGCAGCTTCTCGACCACGTAGAACTGGGTCTCGCCCTCGCTGGCTCCGGCAAGGCACGACACCGTGTGGTCGCGTGGGCGCACGTGAGCGTAGATGTCGGCGAGCGACTGCTGCGGTTCGACGATGAGGCCGCGCCAACCCTTGAGATAGAACCAGAAGGACACGTTGTCGGCCACCGGATGGCCGCCGCCTACGTCGACATAAGTTCCGGCGTCCTGGCCGGCGAACATCAGCTCCAGGTGATAATCCTCGAGGTTCTGCGCGTAGGAGAGCTGCATCATTTCGCCCGTTGTGTTGGCCGGCCCGCCGGCTATTAGTGGCGGCGCTCAGCCAGAGAGGGCCGCCACTTGGCCAATTCCATGACGCCGCCGATCATCGCCGCCGCCGGCCCGCTGCTGTCGCGCTACGAGGCGGTGTTCTGCGACGTCTGGGGCGTGATGCATAACGGACGCGAGGCGTATGCGGAAGCCGGTGCGGCGCTGGCGCGGTTCCGCGCCGAGGGCGGCACCGTGATCCTCGTCTCCAACGCCCCGATCCCGGCTTCCGGCGTGGAGCGCGTGCTGGAGAAGACGCGCGTGCGCCGCGACGCCTGGGACGCCATCGTCTCCTCGGGCGATATCGCATTGCGCCACATCGCCGAGAAGGACTACCGCCGCATGCACTGGGTGGGGCCCAGCAAGCGCGACTATGCCCTCTATGTGCGGCTGCCCGGCCCGAGCGTGCCCCTTGAGGAGGCCGATTCGATCGTCTGCACGGGGCTGAAGGACGACCGCAACGAGACGGTGGCGGACTACAAGGCACTGATCGAGGAAGGCGTTGCCCGCGCGCTGCCTTTCGTGTGCGCCAATCCCGACCTGGTGGTCGATGTCGGGGCCGTGCAGCTCCTGTGCGCCGGCAGCATCGCCGCCGAGTACGAGCGGCTGGGCGGGCAGGTGTTCTGGGCGGGAAAGCCGCATCCCGCCGCCTATGGTACAGCGCTTGCCCGCGTCTCCGAGCTGCGCGGGAGCGCGCCGGCGCGCGAGCGTATCCTCGGCATCGGCGATGCCGTGCGCACCGATCTTGCGGCCGCCCGCGGGTTGGGGGTCGACGGCCTCTTCATCGCCGCCGGCATCCACAAGGACGACTTGCTGGAGGGTGGCGCGATCGATCCGGCCAGGCTTGCGCGGCTGTTCGGTGCGTCTGGCACGCCCCCTGCAGTCGCGGCCATGACGCATCTCGTCTGGTAGGCCGTACGGGTCCAGCCCGTCGGCGTGGGATAGGATGCCTCGGAGCAAGGGAAGCGGGCATCGGCCCCCATATCGCGCAATCGGATGTCCAAACGAGGCAATAGGATCGGCAGCGACCGCGCCGGGGCGGTGTACCGGGCGCTGCGCCACGCCATCATCGAGCAGGCGCTGGAGCCTGGCGCCAAGCTGCCCGAGGACGCCATCGGCGAGCGCTTCGGGGTGAGCCGAACGCTGGTGCGCCACGCGCTCGGACAGCTGGCGGCGGAGGGGCTGGTGGAGCTGCGCCGGAACCGCGGCGCGGCCGTCGCGAAGCCCAGCTGGCACGAGGCGCGCGACATTTTCGATGTCCGCGTTGGGCTCGAGCGGCTGGTCGTGTCGCGGCTCGCAGCTCATCTGACGCCCGAGCAGTTGGCCAGGCTGCGTGCCCACGTCGAGGACGAGGAGGCCGCGCGCGGCAGCAACGAGCCGCTCTCCATCCGCCTCGCCGGCGAGTTCCACATCCTGCTTGCCGAGATGACCGGCAATGCCCTGCTGGCGCGCTACGTCGGCGAGGTCGCCTCCCGCTCCGGCCTCATCCTGGCGATCTACGGGCGGCCGCATTCCTCCGAATGCGCGGTCAGCGAGCACCGCGCCATCATCGAGGCCCTGGAGAAGGGCGATGCGGCCCGCGCCGCCCGCGTGATGGATGAGCACCTCGACGCCGTCGCCGATCGCGCCCTGATCCAGGCGCGGCCGCAGAAGCGCCGCGAGCTCAAGGAGATCCTCGACGCCTATGTCGAGTCCTCGGCCACGCCCGCCCGCAAGGCCGCGCCGCGCCGCAAGCGCTGAAACACACCGACTTCGGCCGATCAGGTCGTCATGCCCGCGCAGGCGGGCATCCACGCAACTCTCCGAAGTGCGCTTGGAGACTTGTGCGGGTCCCCGCCTTCGCTGCGATGACAGACGGCTTCGCGCCCCGACGCCGGTACGCGCGAGGGTTGTTGAAGGCGAGGGAGCGGGGGCAGTGGCAACCGCTATCCGATGCATCAAAGTGAGGCGGCCGCCGCCACCCCCGCTGCAGATTTTTGGCCTGATCGCCGCGTTTCAGCTCTTCTTCAGCGCCTGGAGAGTTGCACCCAGGGCGCAGCGCTGAGCCCCGGCCGCGTTTGCGAGACGCGTCCGGCTGCACCACCGCTCTCACAACGTGGACGCCTCCATGGAGCGACCCTCGGTGAGCGGGGCGGCAGGATCATACGCCGCGTCGGCAACGCGGGGATAAGGCCGATGCTGGTGACCGACGGACCACCAGCGCGGCGGAGATCGTCGAGCGCTTCCTCGTCGCCTCGATGGTGCCGGACCCCGAGACGGCCGCGCGCTCATCGCGCCGGACCTCACGTTCATCTTCACAGGCGGTCGCGCACGACCAAGCGGCGAGATAGCGGCCTTCAAGGCCGTCCGCGACCAGTCGCCAAGAAGCGTGCCCGGATCGCAGCGATGGTGCCGGGCAACCCGAGCACCATCGTCTACACTCCGGCACGCTCTACGGCCGAGTGGCCGGACGGAACGGCCTTGAAGGCAATCGCTATGTCGACCGCTGTCGTCGTGCGCGGCGTGCAAAATGTGCGAGGTCCGGCGCGAATGCAGCGCCGCGCGCCTGTCTCGTCCGGCAACATCAGGCGACGCGGAAGCACCCACGTCTCCGCCGCTCTGTCGCAGTCGGCATCGAGCACGGTTGCGGCTTGGCTCATGGCGGTCTTCCGGAATAGTGTGGGAACGGCAGAGGGCCTTGCGGTGAGGCGAGACTGCCGCAGAAATTGGATACAATCTAGAAAATAATCGCATGCAAAACTGAACGCATGAACTGCCCGCTCCTGCCGCAGTTGCCTCATTAAGAGGCGTGTTTTGAGACGAAACCGGAGGCCACTGTCGGTTTACATTGTATGCGATCTGGCATACGCCTTGCGTCGCCGGGAACTCGGACTTTCGTTGCGAAAGGTGCACCCATGATCGCGCAATTCCTCCCTCGGGCCCTGTGCCGCCGTTCGCTGCTGGCCGGCGCCGCGGCCGTCGTACTGACAGTCGGTGTTGCCCCGGCCCGCGCCCAGGACACGCTGAAGCTCGGTCTCGTCGCGGCCATGTCGGGGCAGTCGGCGAAGTCGGGAGAGGCGATCGTACGCGGGCTGTCGATTGCCATCGACGAGCTCAACGCCAAGGGTGGCTTGCTCGGCAAGAAGGTCGAGCTGATCGTACGCGATGACGAGAGCAATCCCGCCAAGGGCGCGATTGCCGCGCGCGAGCTGGTGCAGCGCGAGAAGGTTGCGGCTCTGTTCGGCGGCCTCGACACGCCGGTGTCGCTGGCCATCGTGCCGTTCGCCAACAGCAACAAGGTGCCGTTCATGGGGGTGTGGGCGGCCGGCACGCCGATCACGCGCAACGGCGCGGCCGAGAACTACGTGTTCCGCGTCTCCGCCGTCGACGAGCTGGTGGACAAGGCGCTGGTCGACTACGCCGTCGCCAAGCATGGCTCCAAGAAGCCCGGCATGATCCTGATCAACAATCCCTGGGGCGAGTCCAACGAGAAGGGGCTCAAGGCGGCGCTGGAAGCCAAATCGATCCCCTATGCCGGCATCGAGAAGTTCGAGACCAACGACGTCGACGTGGTGCCGCAGCTGGCCCGTCTGAAAGACGCGGGCGCCGACGCGCTGTTCCTGGTCGCCAACGTCGCGCCTTCCTCCCAGGTCGTGAAGTCGCTCGACCGCATGGGCTGGAACGTGCCGATCGTGTCGCACTGGGGGCCGGCCGGGCGGCCGCTTCAGCGAGCTGGCGGGTCCGAGCGCATCCAAGGTGCACTTCATCCAGACCTACAGCTTCTCGGGCAAGCTCGCACCCAAGGGCGAGGCGGTGCTGGCCGCGCTGAAGAAGAAGTATCCGGAGATCAAGACGCTGGCCGACGTCACGCCGGCCGTCGGCATCGCCAACGCCTACGACGCGTTGCACCTGACGGCGCTCGCCATCGCCAAAGCCGGCTCCACCGATGGGCCGAAGATCCGCGAGGCCTTCTACGCCATCGACAGCTACGACGGCCTGATCAAGCCCTACAAGAAGCCGTTCTCGCCCGAGAACCAGGATGCGCTGTCGGAGAAGGACTACATCTTCACGCGCTTCGTGGAGGGTGAGATACTTCCGCTGACGCAGTAGCAGCCTGCGACGCTGTCATCCCGGGCCTTGCATGCCCTCGGACTTGTTCCGAGGGTCCGCCGGGATCCAGCGCCAGGCAATCTCCTTGGCTCGCGATTAGGACCACGATTGCCGCAGGGCACCTGTTGCACCCTGGATACCGGGGACAAGCCCCGGTATGACATCGTGGGCAGAGTTTCGCGGGCCGCGAGCGTTGTCAGCGCTAGCGTCGGCGACGCTAGCGGCCTGAGGCGCTGCCAACACATTTCGCGGGAGACCACGCATTCTCGTCACCTCGGCCATCGTCTCGGGTTTGTGCCTGGGCAGCATGTACGGGCTGATCGCGCTCGGGTTCCACGTCACCTACGTCGTCTCCAGCACCGTCAATTTCTCGCAGGGCAGCTCGGTCATGCTGGGCGCCGTGCTCGGCTGGATGTTCGCCGTGCGGCTGGGTTGGCCGATGCCGGCCGCCTTCATCGCGGCCCTCCTGCTGTGCGCCGCCTTCGGCCTGCTGGTGGAGCGCACGCTGGTGCGCCCGTTCGCGTCGCGCGGCTCCAGCGCCTGGCTGATGGCGACGGTGGCCGGCGGTATCGTCGTCGATAACGCCGTGCTGTTCACGTTCGGCAAGGAGCCGCGCAGCTTCCCGGCCCTGCTGACGGGCAAGCCCATCGAGCTGCTCGGCACCGGCGTCTATCCCCTGCAGATCGTCATCCCGCTGGTCGCGCTGGGCCTCGCGGTCGCATTCTCGCTCGCATTGCACAGGACGCGGCCGGGCAAGGCCATGCTGGCCGTGGTGCAGAACCCCGACGCGGCCCGGCTGATGGGCATCGACGTCACACGCACCATCGCGCTCAGCTATGCGCTGTCGACCGCCTTGGCGGGACTGGCCGGACTGCTGATCGCGCCGCTGTTCAGCGTGCATTCCGACATGGGCACCCTGTTCGGCATCAAGGCCTTCGCGGTGGCGATCCTCGGCGGTATCGGCTCGGCGCCCGGCGTGATCCTGGCCGGGCTCCTCTACGGTCTCAGCGAGGCGCTGATCACGGCGCTGTTCGGCTCGGTCTACACGCAGATCGCCATGTTCACCGTCATCATCCTGGCGCTCGCGCTGATGCCGCAGGGCCTGCTGGGCCGCGCCGCGGTGAAGAAGGTCTAGCGTGGCATGATCGGTCGTTCCGCCACGCACGCCACACCCTGGGCCATCGCGGCCCTCACGCTCGGCGGGGTGCTCACGGCCATCCTCGGCGACGGCTACACTCCCTTCGTGCTCGCACTGGTCGCCATGACGACGGTGGTGGGCGTCGGTCTCAACATCCTGGTCGGGCTCTCCGGCCAGTTTTCCATCGGCCACGTCGGCTTCTATGCCATCGGCGCCTACGTCGTCGGCATCCTCACACTGAAGGGCGTGAGCTTCTGGCTCGCACTGCCCGCCGCCGGCATCGTCGCCGGCTTCGTCGGCACGCTGCTGGCAGTGCCGGCCATCCGCGTGTCCGGTCCCTATCTCGCAATGATGACCATTGCCTTCGCCTTCATCGTCGAGCACGGCACGATCGAATGGCGCGAGCTGACCGGCGGCCAGAACGGCCTGATGGGCATCGTCCAGCCGAGCTTCGGCCCAGGTTTGGGTCGGGCCCTCGAGGGCGAGCGCGGGTTGTCCGCGATCTCGGTCGTGCTTGCGGGGCTTTCGCTCTACCTCTTCCACCGCCTCGCGCGGGGTCCGTGGGGCAAGGCCATGCTTGCGGTGCGCGACAGCGAGACAGCCGCTCGCGCCATCGGGTTCAATCCCGTCCTCGTCAAGACGGCGGCCTTCGGCCTCTCGGCGCTGTTCACGGGCCTCGCCGGCGGCCTGTTCGCGTCCCTGATGACGTTCGTGGCGCCGAGCTCGTTCCCATTCTCTCAGTCGATCCTGTTTCTGCTTGCGGTCATCGTCGGCGGTGCCGGCTGGACACTCGGCCCCGTGGTCGGCGCCATCGTCACCGTCGTCCTGCCCGAGCTGATCTCCAGTCTCGCCGAATACCGCCTCCTCATCTTCGGCGCATTGCTGTTGGCCGTGCTGTGGCTGGCGCCCGAGGGCGTGCTCGGCACGCTGGCGCGGCGGCTCGGCAAGGCCAGCCCGCGCACGGTGGAACGCGCCGATTTCGACATCGCCGCCTTCCTGGGCCGTCGCGAGCATCCGACCCTGAGGGTCGAGGGTCTGAGCATCTCTTTCGGCGGCATCCGCGCCGCCACCGACGTCACGCTCGCTGCCGAGCCCGGCCGCATCACAGCCATCATCGGCCCCAACGGCGCCGGCAAGACCACGGTGCTCAACATGATCGGCGGCTTCTACCGCCCCGACGCCGGCTCGATCCGCCTGGGTGACCGCGACCTCGCGGGCGCTCCGGCCTGGAGGTCGGCGCGAGCCGGCATCGCCCGCACCTATCAGACCACGCAGCTGTTCGCCTCGCTCAGCGTGCTCGACAACGTGCTGATCGGCCTGCGCCGCGGGCGGCTCGGCGACCCGCTGGCAAGTTCCGCCACCGGGTCCGACCACGGGCTTGCCGAGGGCCTGCTCGCTTTCGTCGGCTACGCCGGTGCCCTCGACGCACCCGCAGGCGACCTCGCCCACGTCGACCGCCGCTTGGTCGAGATCGCCCGCGCGCTGGCCACGGCACCCGCGGTGCTGCTGCTGGACGAGCCGGCCGCCGGCCTGATGCGCGCCGACAAGGTGGCGCTGAGCGCGGTGCTGCGCAGGCTTGCCGATGCCGGCCTCGCCGTCATCCTGGTCGAGCACGACATGGGCCTCGTGATGGGCATCTCCGACCATATCGTGGTGCTCGACGCCGGCCGTCCGATCTCCGCCGGCGCTCCCTCGATCATCCGCAACGATGGCAAGGTGAAGGAGGCCTACCTCGGCAGCGGCGAGATGCGCGCACGCCCGCGCGCCACCCCGCTCCCGGATGCCCCGCGGGTCGAGCTGGCGGCCGATGGGCTCGCCGCCGGCTATGGCGCGGTCCCGGTGCTGCAAGGCGTCACCTTGGAGGTGCGTCGCGGCGAGCTGGTGGCGCTGCTCGGTGCCAACGGCGCCGGCAAGTCGACCATCATGCGCGCCGTCAGCGGCCTGCTTCGGCCCGTGTCCGGATCGATCCGTCTCGACGGCAGGAGTGTCGAGCGGCTCGAGGCGCACCGGATCGCTGCCGCCGGCGTTGCCCTCGTGCCGGAAGGCCGCCAGGTGTTCCCGGAGCTCAGCGTGCGCGACAATCTCATGCTTGGCGCCTTCACGCGGAAGGATGGCGATGTCGCAGCCGAGGCCGCCGCGCTGCTCGATCGCTTCCCGCGCCTGAAGCAGCGCCTCGACGGTCGGGCCGGGCTGCTCTCCGGCGGCGAGCAGCAGATGCTGGCCATAGCCCGCGGCCTGATGGCGCGCCCGCGCATCCTGCTCCTCGACGAGCCCTCGCTGGGTCTGGCACCCGCCGTCATCGACGAGCTGTTCGAGGTGATCGCCGAGCTGCGCGACAAGGGCATCACCATCCTGCTCGTCGACCAGATGGTGGCGCAGGCGCTGACCGCCGCCGATCGCGGCTACGTGCTGGAGTCCGGCCGCATCGTACGCGACGGCAGCGCCGCGCACCTGCGCGAGGACGCCACGCTGGAGGCTGCCTACCTGGGCGGCCTCGAAGCGGCGGAGTGAGGGCGATGGCGTTCGATCTCATCCTGCGCGCCGCCCGCATCGCCGGCCGAGAAGACCGGCTCGTCGACATCGGCGTTCGCGACGGCCGCATCGCCGCGATCGAGTCCGATCTCCCGGCAACTGGTCCCGATCAGCGTCTCGAAGGCTGCCTCGTGGCGCCGGGCTTCGTCGAAACCCACATCCATCTCGACAAGTCGCGCATCTCCGACCGCTGCACTATCGTCGCCGGCACGCTGCAGGAAGCCATCGCCGAGACCGCGCGCGCAAAGCGGGCCTTCACCGAGGATGACATCGTCGCCCGCGCCCGCCGCACGCTGGAGCAGGCGGTCCTCAACGGCACCATGCACATGCGCACCCACGTCGAGGTCGACCCGCGCGTTGGCCTGCGCGGCTTCCAGGCCGTGACGCAGCTGAAGCGAGAGTACGCCTGGGCGCTCGACCTGCAGGTCTGCGTCTTCCCGCAGGAGGGGCTGATCAACGACCCGGGCACGGAGGAGCTGCTGGTGGCGGCCTGCGCCGGGGGCGCCGATCTGGTCGGCGGCTGCCCCTACACCGACACGCACCCCCACGAGCACATCGCGCGCATCTTCGCCATCGCCCGCCGCTTCGACCTCGACATCGACTTCCACCTCGACTTCGATCTCGATCCCGGCTGGATGCATCTGGACGAAGTGTGCCGCGCGACCGACGCCAACCGCTACGGCGGCCGCGTCGCCATCGGTCACGCCACCAAGCTCTCCGCCATCCCGCCCGAGCGACAGATCGAGATCGCGCAGACGACTGGCCGGTGCCGGCGTGGCCGTCACCGTGCTGCCGGCCACCGACTTGTTCCTCATGGGCCGCGGCGCCGACCACAATGTGCCGCGCGGCGTCGCACGCGCCGACCGCCTGCGCGCGCACGGCGTCACCTGCTCGCTTGCCACCAACAACGTGCTGAACCCGTTCACGCCCTTCGGCGACTGCTCGCTGACGCGCATGGCCAACCTCTACGCCAACGTCGCCCAGCTCGGCCGCCGCGAGGAGCTGGAGGGCTGCCTGGAGATGATCACCACCTCGGCCGCCCGGCTCATGAACCTCCCTGCCTACGGTATCGCCCCCGGCAATCCCGCCGACCTGGTCGTCCTGCCCTGCGTTACCAGCGCCTCGGCGATAGCCGAGCTCGCCCGCCCCCTGTTCGGCCTCAAGCGCGGCCGCCGCACCTTCACCAACGCCCCCGGCCAGCTGCATCGGCCGGGGTGAGCGGGCGTGCGGACATTCCAACACGTTGCCGCAACCGCAACGTCATCCCGGCATCAGCCGAACATCGTCGCTAGCGCCGCTCCAATCACAACGTCTCCCCGCGCAGGCGGGGACCCATGCAAACCTCCGCAAGCCGTGCCGTTCGACGCCGGCGGCACCACCACCGCGCGCGTGACATCTCGCTCGAAGTCGCTGTGCGAGCGGGATCCATGCAGCAGGCATGTCTTCGACATAGCCCAGCGCCGCGCCGGCGGGACACCCGCCAGACCACCCGTTTATTCGTTCAATGAGGATGGCTCGAAGGACAAGCCACAACGCGACACCGCGCGTCGATGACGCGCGGCAAGTTCTACCGCCCACCTGTTGGTGAAGGCGACCGGACCTGTCGCGCACAACCGGCGGGCATCTGGTGGCGGCACGCCCACGGCGCATGTATTGTGCCTGCGCGCCGAAGCCGACAGATATCATCGAGGCGCCAAGGCCGGCGCGCGACGACAATGGCGCCATTGCTTCGGATCACAACAATTCGGGTTTTCCCATGAAGTCGCACATCCGCCAGCCAAACCGATAACACCCTTCACCGGCGCGATCTCATCAAGGCATCCACGGCGACCGCGGCAGGTGCCCTCGCCGCCGGTTTTGCAGCGCCGCCCGCCGCCTCGCAGGACGCGAAGATCGAGACCCAGGAGCACTGGGTGATGAAGGGCGCGGTGAAGCTCTATCTCTACCGCAAGCGTCAGGTGGCGGCCGGGCAGGCGGCGCGGCCCGTACTGTTCCTGGTGCACGGCTCGACGTTCTCGAGCCGCGGCAGCTACGACCTCGTCGTTCCCGGGCGCACCGGCTATTCCGCCATGGATCACTTCGCCTCCCTCGGCTACGACGTGTGGACCATGGACCACGAGGGCTATGGCTTCTCCTCGCGCACGGCCGGCAACTCGGGCATCCAGACCGGAGTGGACGACCTGAAAGCTGCGCTGCCGATGGTCGAGCGGGTCACCGGCAAGGCCTCGGTGCTGATGTTCGGTGAGTCCTCCGGCGCCATCCGCGCCGGCGCGTTCGCGGTCGCTGAGCCCGGCCGCGTCGAGCGGCTCGTCCTGCACGCCTTCACCTACACGGGAGAGAACGCGCCGGAGATCGAGCGCCGCCGCAAGCAGGCCGATTTCTACCGGGCCAACCCGCGCCGCCCGTTCGGCATGGCGCAGGTGCAGAACATCTTCGACCGCGACGTGGCCGGCAAGGCCGATCCCGCCCTCGTCAAGGCGCTCGCCGACTACGAGCTCCAGTTCGGCGACAGCGTGCCGAGCGGCACCTATCTCGACATGGCCGTCAACATGCCGATGGTGGACCCGGCGCGGCTCGCCTGCCCGGTCTGCCTGGTGCGCCCCGAGCACGACGGCAACGCCAGCGACGAGGAGCTGTTCCGCTTCTTCCGCTCGCTCGCGGCCAGGGACAAGTCGTTCGTTTTCGTGCAGGGCATGACGCACGGGGGCGGCATGATCGGCAGCCACCGCCAACGGCTCTGGCACATCATCCATGCGTTCCTGAGCTGCCCGCCGGCGCCGTCGGCGTGAGGCTATGCTGTCGGACCGCGAGCGGCGTTTTCTGGACGAGCAGCGGGTGGCGCACCTTGCTACCGCCGATGCCGGCGCCGTGCCCCACGTGGTGCCGGTGTGCTTTGCGATTCACGCGAGCACGCTCTACATCGCGATCGATGCGAAGCCGAAACGCGCGCCCGCCGCCGCGCTGAAGCGCGTGAAGAACATTCTCGAGAACCCCGCCGTCGCAATCGTCGTCGACCGCTACGACGAGGATTGGACCCGTCTCGGCTGGGTCATGCTGCGCGGGCAGGCCGAGATCCTCGCCGCCGGCTCGGAGCATGACGACGCGCAGGCGCTCCTCCGCGCCCGCTACCCCCAGCTCGCAGGCCATGCAGATCGCCGACCTCCCCGTCATCGCGCTGCGCATCGCCCGCGTCACCAGCTGGGGCGATTTGTAAGCTGTCATCCCGGGCCTTGTGCCCGGGATCCAGCCAACCGCGGATGCCGGAGCAAGAGGCATGCTGGATCCCGGCAACAAATGCCGGGATGACACGTGATTTGAGCGCACATGGTGATCATTGACGGCCACGCGCCGCAACCGCGACAGCGCCATCGGCGCGTGCTAGGAATCTCGCGAACAGGCAACGGACGCAGTGGAGTATTCCGCAGCAGCGAGCGTCCTACCCGTGGAGGACTTATCATGAAGGTTGGCGCGTTCTATTTCCCGACCGACTACGGCATCGACATCTCGGAGCTGGCGCGCGCGCTCGAGCAGCGCGGCTTCGAGTCTCTCTTCGTGTGCGAGCACACGCACATCCCCGTCAGCCGGAAATCGCCGTTCCCGGGCGGTGGCGAGCTGCCCAAGCGCTATTCCCACACGCACGATCCGTTCGTGGCATTGTCGTTCGCCGCCGCGGCGACCAAGAACCTCAAGCTCGGCACCGGCATCTGCCTCGTCCCGCAGCACGATCCGATCGTCACCGCCAAGTCGATCGCGAGTCTCGACCAGCTCTCGGGCGGGCGCTTCATCTTCGCCATGGGCGGCGGCTGGAACGTCGAGGAGATGGAGAACCACGGCGCCAAGTACGACACCCGCTTCAAGCTGCTGCGCGAGCGCGCGCTCGCCATGAAGGAGCTGTGGACCAAGGAGGAGGCCGAGTTCCACGGCGAGTTCGTCAACTTCGACAAGGTCTGGTCCTACCCCAAGCCCAAGCAGCGCCCGCATCCGCCTATCCTGCTCGGCGGCGAGACGGACCACACCCTGAAGCGCGTGGCGGAGTTCTGCGACGGCTGGTTCCCCCGCGCGCGCGGCGGCTTCGAGCCCAAGAGCGCGACTGAGCGCCTGAAGAAGGCGGCCGTGGCGGGCGGGCGCGATCCCAAGTCGCTCTCGATCACCGTGTTCGCCGCGCCGGCTGATGCGGCCAAGCTCGCCCCCTACCGCGAGGCTGGCATCGACCGCGTGCTGCTCGAGGTGCCGGACCTCAGCCGCGACGAGATCCTGGCCGTGCTCGACAAGAACGCGCCGCTGACCAAGTCCTGAGGGGCTCGCCGCCGAATGTCATCCCGGGCTTTATGCCCGGGATCCAGAGGACAACGGACTTCCGACGACACGATCAGGCACGACGCGAACGCGGGTGCCTGCTGCACCATGGGTCCCGGGGACAAGCCCCGGGATGACACTCAATAGTGGATCGACCCCGGCGCACCGCCGCCCGCGGCGATGACGTCACCGTTGAGCGCCACCGCCTTGGGCGAGGCGACGAAGGCGACGACGTAGGCGATCTCCTCGGCGGTGATGATCTTGCGCGCCAGGTTGCGCCCCGCCATGCGCTTCTCGATCTCGGCCTCCGACACGCCCTGCGCCTTGGCCTGCGCCGCCAGCACGCTCGGCGTCTTCTCCGTGCGGGTTAGACCCGGATGCACGCACACGGCGGAGATGCCGTGCGGTCCGAGTTCGTCGGCCAGGTTCTTGGTCAGCGCCGCCACCGACACGTTGCGCATGGAGCCGATGATGGTGCCGGTCTGGCGCGCCGCCAGGCCCGACACGTTGATGATGCGGCCGGACCCGGCCTTGATCATGTGCGGCGCCACCTCCCGCGCGGTGCGCAGATAGCCCAGCACCTTGACGTTCATGTCGGACCAGAAGTGCTCGTTGGTGATCTCGGTCAGCGAGGGCGGCTTGCCCTGTCCGCCGGCCTGCGCCGCGCAGTTGACGAGGATGTCGATACGGCCGAAGGCGGCGGCCACGTCCGCGACCATCTTCTTCACCGCCGCGTCGTCGCCGGTGTCGGCGCTGATGTCGAGCACCTTCACGCCGCTGTTGCCGGCGATCTCCTTGGCCGCCGCCGCCAGCGCCGGCTTGTCGCGCGCGACGATCGCCACGTTGACGCCCTCGCGTGCCAGCTCCTTGGCGATGGCCTTGCCGATGCCGCGGTTGCCGCCGGTGATGATCGCTGACTTGCCCTTGAGTTCGAGGTCCATGAGGTTTTCCGCCCTTTGCGAGGTTTTACGTTTGGTGTCGGCGCCGATAGTCGGTAGCGGGGCGGGTACCTGTCAATCACCGATCCCGATGGGGAAGGTGGGAAGGTGTCCCTCTCCCGGCTCTCAAGTGGCGAGAGGGCTTGGATTTGCGAGGCCGGGGCCGTCGATCACAGCAAGGTTCGCCCCTGCGCCGGCAAAGGGCGACACGCGTAGCCGCAAATGTGCGTGCCGGGATCGATTGCTCGTCCGCGAAGCGGAGTGACGAACCGTAGCCCTCGCGTGCGAACAATGTGCTCGCCACCGGCGCTCGACAACAGAGCCGAGAGGCCGGTGTTCCCGCGCGACGGGTGCCTTATCCGGGATCGCGTTTTATTCCCAGCCGCACGGATCCGCTTGGCCTACTCGCCGTGGGCCACGCGGCGGGAGTGCGCGGCCATGCGGGCACGGCGCGCGGCCGCATAGTTGGCGCGCACGTTGCGCCCGGCGAACCGCCGGCCCTTGGACCGCGAGACCACCCGCCGGCGGGCCGGAACGTGGACCACCTTCTCGGCGTCCGTGGCTGCGAACGAGACGATACCGGCGATCGCATCCTCGCAGATGCCGAACGCGGTCGGCGCACCGTTGTCGGGCGGCGCGACTACCGGCTCGGGCTGGCTGCCGTCGGCGACGATGTATCGGCGGTCGCAGACGCCCACACGAGGGGGAACCCGGGTGCGCTCGAAGGTATCGTAGGCCTCCTTCAGGTTGAGCCAGAACGGAAGCCAGGGGCTGTTCTCGTGCACTGCGAGGTTGGCCTCGGTCATGCGGAACGGGAACGCGTGCACCTCGATGCGGTCCTGGCCCTCGCGCAGGGCGCGCTCGCTCAGCGCATAGATTTCATCCATCACGGGATTGGTCATGGCGAAGCAGCCGATCGACGTGCAGCCGCCGTGCACGAGGATGTAGGAGCCCGTGCGCGCAAAGGAGCGGTCGAAGGTGTTGGGGAAGCCGATGTCGAACGAGCGCGGCCGCCGGCCCTTCTCGTAGAGCTGATCGAGGCTCACCGAGTAGACGCCCTCGGGCGCCTGGCGGTCCCCCTCGCGCAGTTTGGGTCCGAGCCGCCCCGACCAGAAGCAGATGGAGTAGGTGGCGAACAGCTCGAAGCGGCCGTCCCGCTGCATCCAGAGCTCGAGCTCGGATTCCTGCTTGAAGATCCGGATCATGACGTGGTTGCCCGCGGCCAGTCCCTTCTCCGCCAGACGGCGGTCGCGGTCGGCCGCCGTGAAGATCGGGCTGGACGGCGTCGGGACGGAAGCCTCGGGCTGGCCGGCCGGCGGAGCCGCCAGGCTGTCGTTGCCGGCCTTGTTGTCGGCCACGGCGGCGACGAGCGGCGTTGGCGCGAGCCCTCCCAGGGCCGCCGCACCGACGCAGGGAAGGACGAGCAAGAAACGCAACGTACGAACGCGCATGTCGTTTGCACCACCATTTCGCTGTTCGGATTGAGGCGGCCCCCCAGGGCGCCCCGTTCGGAGGTTTGCGGGTGTCGACCCGCAGTCACGCAGGTATACAGGCGTTGCCCGTAGGGGCTCAGCCCTTGCTGCCAGTTAGGTTTATGCAACTATTGTCAATTTCATGGCCGAAGTCGTTTGCGGACGTGGCCTGGGCGACAGTGTAGCGGCCAGTGCATACCCCAATCCGGGGTGGCAGGCGGGTGGCCTCGAAGGCGTCGTGGCCAAGCTTGAGCTCGCTCCAGAAGGGCGCGGCGGGGTGATTCCGGCGCCGGGCGAGGTTCTCCTCGGTCATGCGGAAGGGGAAGACGTGCACATGGAAACGCTTCTGGCCACCGTTCAGCGCCGCCGTCACGAGGCGCCAGATCTCGTCCACCACGGGATCGGTCATGGCGAAGCAGCCGACCGACGCGCAGCCGCCGTGCACCATGATGAGCGAGCCCGTGCGGGCGTGTGCCCGGTCGAAGGCGTTGGGGAAGCCCAGGTTGAACGAGCGGTGCCAGCGGCTTGCCGGATTTAGCGCCTTGGCGTCCACCGTGTAGAAGCCCTCGGGCGTCTGGCCATCGCCCTCCTCGAGCTTGGGACCGAGCCGGCCGGACCAGCGGCAGATGGGATAGACGGCGAAGCGCTGGAAGCGGCCGTCGCGGCGCATCCACAGCTCGAGCTCGAACTCGCGCTTGAAGATGCGCACGAATACCGGCGCTCCGGACGCGAGGCCCTGCGCCGACAGGCGGCTGGGCAGGTTTGCCAGATCGGGAGTGCCGGGCAACGGCTGTTGCTGGGCCGCCTGGGCCAGGCGCTGCGAGCGCTCGGCCTCGATGGCGATACCGTCCCGGTCGACGAGCCATTCGCGGGCGAGCACGATTGCCCCCGCGACGGCTGCGACAACCGCCAGTCCGAGCCCCAGGCGACGCCAGGCCAGCACGATCAGCCGGCGGGACGGACGCTGCCTTGGACCGTCCGTCACCGGCCGGGCGCGAAGCTCATGTTGGGCGTCGAGGTCGAGCCCAGCGAGCCTGTCGAGCCGGTGGACAGGAGGCCGGACCTCGTTCCGTCCTCGACACTGGCGAGGCTGCGCATCTTCTGTCCGGGCACGACGATGCGTTGATCCGCGAACTGCTCGCCGGGCTTCGGCTTGAAGGGATCAGGCTTGGGTTTCACGAATGCCGGGCAGGCCGCCTCCGGATCGAGCCGGGAGGGATCGCCGCGATTGAGCGCGACGTTCACGACGTAACGCCGGTTGCAGACCGCCACGGTCGGCAGCTTCCGCGTCACCTCGAAATACTCGTAGCCCTCCTTCATGGTCTGCCAGAACGGATACGCCTCGTGGCTGGCGAAGCGGGCCAGGTTCTCGTTGGTCATGCGGAACGGAAAGGCGTGCACCTGGAAGCTGTCGGTGCCGCCGATGAAGGACTCGCGCGCGATGGCGTAGATCTCCTCGATCAGCGCGTCCGTCATGGCGTAGCAGCCGGCCGACTTGCAGCCGCCATGGATCATGAGGAAGTCGCCGTTGCGCTTCTGCGACCGGTCGAAGGCGTTGGGGTATCCAAGGTTGAGCGCCAGATGATACTTCGAGTCCGGGTTCATCTGCTCGCGCGTGATCGTGTAGAAGCCCTCGGGCGCCTGCCTGTCGCCGTATCGCACCTTCGGCCCGAGGTCGCCGGACCAGTTGCAGACGGGATAGGTCTTGAAATGGTAGAAGCGCCCGTCGTCGCGCTGCTTCCAGATCTCCAGCTCCGACTCTTCCTTGAAGATGCGGACGAAGATCGGCGACTGCACGTCCATGCCCTTCTTGCCGAGCAGCATCATGGTGTCCTGCTGCAGGGGTCGAAGGTGCGCCGCGAGCTCCACGTTGCTCGAGCAGGACGCAAGCAGAATCGCGCCCGCAATCGCCGCAAAGGCGCCGCCAACGCGCATAGCCAGACTGCCTAGGATGATGCAACTCATACACTGTGCCCCAGGTGTGATGCCGATCACCAATGATTCCTAAAGGTTAACATCGCGTTAATTGGCGCGAAACCCCGCGAATCACGCCACGTCGAATGACTGTTGCAGATGCGCCGCAGCTTGCTCACGGCGCAAAGGCCGCCTGTGGGCTGCATTGGGGCATTTGTGGGGAATATCGGCAGGTTAGCCGGACCGGCGCTTGACGATCAATGGAGCTGGAACTGCTCGAAGCGGTGCAGCTCCTCCTCGATCCGCCGCTTGTGCGACCGCGCCGAGCCGCGGCCCACCCAGGTCCATTGCTGGATCTGCAGCTTGCGGTTGGTGCGGTCGGTCTTGAGGTCGATGGCGGCAACCACGTCCTCGCCGACCAGCACCGGCAGGGCAAGGTAGCCGAACACCCGCTTCTCCTTCGGCAGGTAGGCCTCGAAGCGGTGGTCGTAGTCGAAGAACATCTGCAGCCGCTTGCGCTGGATCACGAGGGGGTCGAAGGGGGAGAGGATGTGCACCAGCTCCCCGGCCGGTGGGGCATCCGCTTCCAGGGCCTCGGGCCGGACCCACTGCTGCACCTCTCCCGCCCCCTCGAGCGTGACCGGTACCAGCTCCTTGCGCCGCACGGCTGCCTCGATCAACCCGCGCACGGCCTTCTTGCGCCTGGCGTCGAGGTGGCAGATGGAATCGATGCTGACGATCCCCTGCGCGCGCAGCGACCGGTCGAGCAGGTAATCCAGGATCTGTCGCTCGGATGCCGCCTTGGGCCGCGCGTCCCAGCCGAAGTGGCGATCGATCAGCTCGTAGGTCTTGAGCATGCCGGCGCGCTGGCTGACGGTCACCGCGCCCTTGAAGAATGCAACCTGCAGCGCGCGCTTGGAGGGCTTGCGGCTCGCCCAGGCGTGGTTCTTCTCCACCAGCACGTCGTCGTCGATGTCGCGGATGGTGAGCGGGCCGCCCTTCCTGATGAGGGTGAGGACCTTGCGCAGGTCCTTATCGGTCACCGTGGCGAACCAGCTGCGCTTGGCGTGCTGGTCGCTGCGCATGGCGCGGAGAAAGTAGCCGATGTCCCTGGTCGGCACGTAGGACAGCGCGTGCGTCCAGTATTCGAACACCGTCTTGTCGACGCTCTGGGCCTGATGCAGGTGGGTTCGCCGGTAGCCCGGGATGCGCGCGTAGAGGATGTGGTGGTGGCAGCGCTCGATCACGTTGATCGTGTCGATCTGGACGTAGCCCAGATGCTCCACCGCAAGCCGCGTCGCCTCGGGCCCGTCGCCGAACGGCATGGGCGTATCGAGCCGCTGCGCATGCAGCCAGATACGCCGGGCCCTGGCCTTGGCGAGCGCGTGGGATTTGCCGGCGGGCGCGGACATGGGCGAGGTCGCAAGAGTGCGTTTTGTGGAAGTTGCTGCGATAACCAGCTCGTGAAATCCGTCTCATTGCGCGGCTCGCTCAGAGCGAATTTCGCGATCCGAAGGACGCTATCCAAAGGCGCGCCAGCTGACAATCCTCGGCCGGCCGCTCACCGAGCCTGTCGCCGCGAACTTGTCTCGAGGCTCGCGTAGGCGGCAGGCGTTGCCGGCTCGGCGCTGCCGGTTTTCGGCGCGCTCTCCAGGCAATTGGGAGTCAGCAGAGCCCTCGCCTCGATGCCTGACCCGGTCCATTCCCAGCGCACGGACGTCCCCTGCCGCTCCACCCGGACGAGACCGTCGTCGAGGCACTTGTCGCGCCCATACTCGATGCGCTCGCGGTAGGAGCGGACGTTGCCGTCCGCGCGCTCGAACGTCAGCGTTCCGCCGCAGTCGAGCGAGGGATAGTCCATGCGGCCCCCGGCGCCATCGAGGGTCAGGTTGGCAGACCAATAGGACTTCGTTCCGTCGGCGCTGGTTTGCTCGCCGACGCCGCACCAATGACCGGACAGGTTCTCGGCGTGCGCCGTTGCCGCCGCCATGAAGCAAAGAGCCACCGCGCGCAGCGCTCGCATGGCAGCCAGCGGTCCGATCTCCAACATTCACATCCCTTCGCGACGACCTCTCCTGCGAATGTTAGGATGATGGCCACTAGCAATATCAAATTCTAGCGGAGCGTTGGATTTGACATTCACCTCGTGAGCACCCGGCTAGGTGGGGAGCGAATGTCAGACCCGCTCCACCAGAGCGTGTACTCAATTACATGCACAGACCGCCTAGCGTATCTGAACTCTTCGGCACTTCAGCGATTCCGTCAGCTATGAGAGGGACTTCGACCGTGCCGACGGGTCGGCCGGCATTCGTGCTGTTGACCCAAACCGGTCCTTTTAATCAACGCCCTTCAGACCGCGGAGACTTCAACCTTGCCTTCCGGAGTTGAAGCCGGTCAGAATGGGTTTATGTAATTAAGAATGCCGATCTGGCGCAGGATGACTTTGCGTATGATGTGAGCTGCCTTGACATGCTCCGTGTAAATGGCAGCCGTGCCGGTGCTCCCGGCTGGAAGGCGCTTTGCGAACTCCTGATCGTCTAGTTTTACCCGCACGACAAACGGGGTGGACTGGACGCCTTTGGGCATCACCGCAACTCCGGATGTCTGGACCTGCCCGCTGCCAATAGCTTGCAGAACGGCTTCGACCTTTCCCGAATAGACGGTGCCAGGCATGAACTTGAAGATGACTTCGACAGGTTGACCCACCGCGATATAGCGCGCATCGATCTGTGCTATTTCAACACCAATCAGCGTATCTGCGGTGTCAATAAACGCCATCACTGGCGTGAGCGGTAGATTGGCAACCCGCGCGCCCTTGCGCAGCGCCAGGTTCGTGACATACCCATCAGCCGGTGCGCGCACTACGGTCTTGTCGAGGTTCCATTTGGCGCCCGCAAGCTGCGCCTTGAGCTGATCGGCTGACGCCTGCCGTTGTTCGACATCGAAGCGCCGGCCGGCAGCCCTTTCCTCCAACTGCGTCATCTGGGACAGGCGAAGCGCCTCGAGTTTGTATTGGGCCTCCAGCGCATCGACCTGCGACTGGTAGGGGACGGAGTTGATCCTAAAGAGAATATCCCCCGCCTTGAGCGGGGTGTTAGCGACGACCGGTACGTCCAAGACTTCGCCGGCGACGTCAGGCACAATTGCGACCGAATTGCGAACAACCAAAACTGGCCCCTGCGGGGAGCCCCAGTTCATCGGAATGAAGAGGCCGACGGCCAACAACAGAACGAAGAGGGCCGGGGAAATCTTCCAGAACATATTGAAGGGAACGATTTTGAGTTTCACCAGAGCAAATAGGACGACCAGATAGACAGCCAGGAGAAAGACGATCATCGCTCTGCCTCCCTTGCGGGCGTCGGCACATCAACATAGGCCCAGATCAACACGATCGGCCAGAGCACGAAGCCGAGGAAGAGCGTGACCCACCCCGCAACCGTCACCGCATGCGTCCACGGATGGTTGCGCCTGGTCGCGATCATGCCGGGGAGCATTGCGAGATAGATGATGACTGCGATGACGCAGGCAATCACCACGATCAGGACGACCCAGGCGAAAAGGTCGAGCCCACTCATGACCATGCTCCATGCTCAATCGTTTCACCGGAAGGGGTGGTGCACAGTGAGGACGCACAGTGCGGCGTACCATTATCGCAGTCACTCAGTTCGCACCTGCACCGGCTCTCTGCATCTTCTCCATTACGGCATCGAGATTGAAGCTAGCGGGCTTCTGGCGAACCGGAAATTCCTTGAAGCTCTCGAGCCACCTTGCCGCCAGGGCCTGCATGGGGACCTGCACAAAGGCGCGATCCGCCATCCACTTGTTGTACTCGATCGATTTATCGCCCCGCTCGAAGGGATCGGAGCGCAGATTGAAGAGCTTTGGTATCCGAAGGTTGGTGAACTGGCCCTGCCAGACGCCGATACCTTTGTGGGTCTGCTCCAGGAACACGCTCTTCCATTCGTTGACGCGGATTGCGACCAACTGACCGTCGTCATTCCAATAGATGAAATCCTTGCGCGGCAACTCTTTCACCTCACCATTGAAGAAGGGAATGAGATTGAAGCCGTCGAGATGGACCTTGAAGGTCTTGGCGCCGATCTGCGAGCCTCGCCGACATTTCTCGACGACGTCCGGGTCGCCGCCGGCCGCAGCGAACGTCGGTATCAGGTCGTAGTGCGAGAACATCTCGTTGTAGACGGTGCCGGGTTGGATGGTGCCGGGCCAGCGAATGACCATGGGCACGCGGTAGGCCCCCTCCCAGTTGGTGGCCTTCTCGCCGCGAAACGGAGTGTTGCCTCCGTCGGGCCAGCTCATGACCTCGGCGCCGTTGTCGCTGGTGAAAACAACAATGGTGTTGTTGGCAACGCCGAGATCATCGAGCTTTTTGAGCAGCTGGCCGACATAGCCGTCCAGCTCCACCATGCCGTCGGGATAGACGCCGTAGCCGGTCTTGCCCTGTGACGCCGGCTTCAGGTGCGTCCACACGTGCATGCGCGAGGGGTTGAAGTAGCAGAACCAAGGCGCGTTGGCCTGATGCTGCCGGTCGATGAAATCCATCGCGGCCCCGAGGAATTCCTCGTCCACCGTCTCCATGCGCTTGGTATCGAGGTGCCCGGTATTCTCGATCACCTGCTTGCCGACGCGTCCATAGGAGGGGTCGACGGTGGGATCGTCGCGCTCGCTCGCCTTGCACTTGAGAACCCCCCGAGGGCCGAACTTTGCTCGGAAGCGAGGGTCTTTTGGATAGTCCGGGTTCTGGGGCTCTTCCTCTGCGTTGAGATGGTAGAGGTTGCCGAAGAACTCATCAAAGCCGTGCACGGTCGGCAGGAATTCGTTGCGGTCGCCGAGGTGGTTCTTGCCGAACTGGCCGGTGGCATAGCCGAGCGGCTTCAAGGCTTCCGCGACGCTCATGTCTTGTGCATGCAGCCCGATCTCGGCGCCCGGCAGGCCGACTTTGGTCAATCCAGTGCGGATTGGCGACTGCCCGGTGATGAAGGCCGCCCGTCCTGCTGTGCAGCTCTGCTCCCCATACCAATCCGTGAACATCGCCCCTTCCTTGGCGATGCGGTCGATGTTTGGGGTGCGGTAACCCATCATGCCGTGATTGTAGGCGCTGACGTTGAACCAGCCGATGTCGTCGGCCATGATCATCAGGATGTTCGGCTTGCGAGGTGGCGCCGGCGGCTGTTGGGCTTGCGCCGACTTGGTCGCGACCGCGCCGAGCGCCGACAAAGTGGCTATTGATGCGCCGGAAAGGAGTAGATTGCGGCGACTGAATGTGCCACCGCGCTCTTCGCGGCCAGCGGCGGGCTCGATGCGTCGCTCAGTCCACGCGATTTTATCGCCCACCGAATTCTCCCTGATGCTCGAAGTCGGACGACGACCGACCCGGGTGTCAGGTAGTTTCAGCGTCGCAGGCAGGGAGGCAATATCGGGACATACCCTGAGATGAGTCGGGTACTTTCCGTAGCTGCGGCAGAAAGCTTGGCCGAAATGCTGGCGTAATGAGACGTCGGCTCCTGGCACTCATTCACCGTTCGCGGCACTGCGCCGATTTCGTCTGGAATTGGGGGAATTCTGCCGTGAGGCAATAGAGTACACGGCCTAATCCCGGCACGGGTGGCCGACGGCGGTGCACACGTGCTGGCCGCCGGACTCGCTGCAGCTGTAGTCGGCTGCCAGGGCCTTGTTCCAGTCGGCGTAGGCGGCACCGAGCGTCGGCAGCGCGCGCACCTTGGCGCGCCAGTTGCCGCGCGCCTTGGCCTTCGCCAGCACCGCGTAGCGCGAGGCATCGCCGCGAGCCGAAACCGGATGGTCCGCGCAGGTCGCGGCCGCCGAGGGGCCGGCCGTCACGATCACCAGCCATAGCGCGGATGTGGTGGTCGACACGAGTAAGCGGATCGCAGGCATGCGTGCGCCGTCGGTTGTGAATCGGGCACGGGGACGATACGACTTCCCCGGAACGGAGCAAAGGCCGCCGGTTCGATCCAGGCGGCGCAGGAGACAGGCCATGGGCGTATCCGGCGACGTCGTGGCAAAATTCACCATGCTTGCAAGGTCTGCTGTCGCCGACACCGCGGACGACGTCGCCTTCTCCGTCGTGGCGTGCACTCCGGCGGAGCGCGCGGTCGGGTTCGGGCGCAATTGAGCGGAGCGCGGCCAGCGCGGAAGCAAAGCGTGGCACAAGTCATCGAGCAGCACGGCGTGGCGCCCACGGAAGAGGCGAGCCGCGCGTTCCTTTACACGCTGGTGATCCTCACCTTCGCGATGAACCTCGTGGCACGCGGGGTGCCCGAGACGTTCGCCGTATTCCTGTTGCCGGTGCAGAAAGGCCTGGGCGTCTCGCGCTCGGATATCACTCTCACCTATTCCGTCTACATGCTGGCCTACGGCCTGTCCGGGCCGCTGGTCGGGCAACTGATCGACCGCTTCGGTGCGCGTATCGCCTATGGGCTCGGCCTCGTATGCCTCGGTCTCGGCTACTTCCTCGCAGGCTTTTCCACCCAGCTGTGGCATTACATGGTGACGGTCGGGCTGCTCGGCGGGCTCGGTGCCGCGTCGCTCGGCATGATCGTGGCATCCGCCCTGCTCAGCCGCTGGTTCACTTCCCGCATCGGCTCGATCATTTCGCTGCCCTATGCGGCCATCGGTGCGGGAATGCTGGTCATGCCGCCGCTCACGCAGATTCTGCTGCAGACGCACGACTGGCGGGCCACGCACATGATGCTGGGTGCCGGCGTGCTGCTCGCGCTGCCGTTGGTGATGATGCTGCCGCTCGGCCGCATGACGGCGGGCTCGCCGGAGTGGCGTACCGTGCGCAAGGCCGCAGCTGACGGATCGGCGCGGCGCTGGACCATCGGCGCCGCGCTCCGCACCAGCGCCTTCTGGGGTCTGTTCAACGCCTACTTCTTCACGTCCGTGGCGGCCTACAGCGTGGTGCCGCACTCTGTCGCCTATCTGATCGAGCGGGGCTTCGATCCGCTGGTTGCGGCCGGTGCGTTCGGCTTTGCCGGCATGCTCTCGGCTTTCGGCATCATCGGCGTCGGCTGGCTGTCGGACCGCTTCGGCCGCAGGCAGACGGCGACGATTACCTACCTGTCGACCATCCTCGGCATCGTCTGCCTCTCGCTTGTCACGCTGTTTCCATCGCTGCTGCTGGTCTACGCCTTCGTGCTGTTCTTCGGACTGATGCAGGGCGCACGCGGGCCTATCATCGTGGCCATGGTCGCTCAGCTGTTTCGCGGCGGTGTCGGCGCGGTGTACGGGACGCTGTCGGTGGCACAGGGGATCGGCGCCGGGCTCGGCTCGTGGGGCTCGGGCCTGCTCTACGAGCTGACGGGCAGCTACATCGCCTCGTTCATGCTGGCGGCCTGCGCCGCCGCCGTCGGGATGGCGTCGTTCTGGGTCGTGCGCAGCCTGCGCGAGGAGAGGGTCGCCATCCCTGCCGCTCCCGCACCCGCCGGCTGAGGCTGAGGCCCTGCCTTCTGGCGAGCGCGCTGCATATCTGAGGTCCTCTCCTGCAGGCCGCAATTGACGCTTCCCCGCCCGACGCTTCCCCAGTTGCGAAGCATCCTTGGATGGACTAGACTTAGTCCAGTTTTCCAAGGAACCGACCATGACCACGTTCACAGTCCACGCCGCCAAGACGAATCTGTCCAAGCTTCTCGAGCGCGTCGAGGCCGGCGAGGAGATCGTCATCGCGCGTGGCAAGAAGCCGGTCGCGCGGCTGGTACCAATCGGCGTGCCGAACCACATCCGGCGGCGCCGCGCCTTCGGCATTCTCAAGGGGAAGCTCAGGCTTCCCGACTTCTTTTTCTTCGATCCGTTGCCGGAGGAGGAGTTGGAGGCCTGGGAAGCCGGGAAGGAGTGATGGGCACGTTGCTCGATACGCACGCTCTGATCTGGTGGGTCGACGGCGACAAGCGGATCACGCCGGCGCTGCGCCGGCGTTTGGATGACCCGAACGAAGACGTGCACGTGAGCGCCGTCTCGGCGTGGGAGATCGCGACCAAGGTGCGGCTGGGCAAGCTCCGTCCCCCCAAAGCGCTGCTGCAGAACTTCCTGCAGGCGGTCGAGGATTTGGGGTTCCTGGCGCTACCCATCTCGCTGCGTCATGGATATGACGCGGGCATGCTGACGGGTGCCCATCGCGATCCGTTCGATCGTATGCTGGCGGCACAGGCGCGAGCGGAAGACCTCGTGCTGGCGACCGTGGATCCGGCGTTCCGCGATCTGGGCGTATCAACGTTCTGGTGAGGGCGCGACAGCCCCAGGGAGCCCGCACCGAATGCCGCGTCATCGAATTGCACTGGTCGGTCTCGGCATGGCCGTGACGCCGCATGCCAAGAGCCTGCTCGATCTGCGGGACCGCGCGGAGGTCGCCTGCGTCATGAGCCCGACGGACGCGCGCCGCGAGGCGTTTGCGGCCCGCTTTCCCTTCCCCACCGCGGACAGCCTGGCTCCGATCCTGGCGGATCGCAGCATCGGCGCCGTGGCTGTCCTCACGCCGCCCAATACGCACCTGGAGATTGCGGGGGAGCTCGCCCGCGCCGGCAAGCACGTGCTGCTGGAGAAGCCACTCGACGTCTCGACCGAGCGGGCCGAGCGCCTGGTGGCGGCGTGCGAGCAAGGGGGCGTCACGCTCGGCGTCGTCCTGCAGCACCGCTTCAAGCCGGCCGCCGAGCGGCTGGCCGCCATCCTGCGCGACCGCGCACTGGGAGAGATCGTCAACTGCTCGACCAGCATCCGGCTGTGGCGACCGCAGAGCTACTACGACGAGCCGGGCCGCGGCACCAGGGCGCGCGACGGCGGCGGCGTGCTGCTCACCCAAGGCATCCATACGCTCGATCTGATGCTGAGCCTCGCCGGCGGAATCGTGGAGGTGAGCGGCTACGCGCGTACCACGCCGGTGCATCGCATGGAGACGGAGGACCTGGTGTGCGCGGCCGTGCGATTCGCCAGCGGGGCGGTCGGCGTCATCGACGCCACGACGGCCGCCTTTCCAGGTGGTCCGGAGCGCATCGAGCTGATCGGCACCCACGGCACGGCATCGCTGGCGGGCACGGCGCTCGACGTTTCCTATCACGACGGACGGCGCGAGCAGATCGCCGCCGATGCCTCACCCGGGGGCACCGGCGCGGACCCTATGGCCTTTCCGCACGACTATCACCTGGGCGTGTGGCGCGATTTCCTGGACGCGCTCGATCAAGGCCGGCCGCCGCGCATCTCGGGCACGGAAGGGCTGAAGGTGCATCGCCTGATCGACGCTCTGCTCGAGGCCGGCGCCACCGGCCAAAAGGTCGCCGTCCGCTGAGACGACTGCGGCTCAGGCGATGCTCGTCAGCGGTCCTTTGTTGGCTTCGACCTCGCGCGGGGGATGGCACGGCGTTGCCTCGATCTCGCAGCGGGTGAGCGATTGTCCAAGCGTCGTCACGCCGCCCTCTTTGATCGACGAGCGCGAGCAGGTGTAGACGATGTGCCGGGCATTGTTCAGGTCCATGAACTTCTCGCCCAGATGGAAGCGCACGGTACCCGCCCAGGAGTCGTTGGCGGCTTTCTTGGCGCCATCCACCGTCAGATGCTGATCGCCGACGGCACGGCGGATTTCGCGGCAGTTGTGGCCGCTTTCCTCGATGGTCTCGCGCCGCTCGTAGCTGTAGACCCGCGTGCCGTCGCGCTGCTGCGCGGCCGCAAACCGCCTCGGCCGGTAGCAGCGGCCATCGTCGCGGCAATAGACCCGAGCGTAGTGCGGTCTGCCGTCCGCATGGTAGCCGATCCTGCGCACTTCCCACTGCCCGCTCTGGGCCTGCAGCGGCAGGGCGATCATCGCGGCCGCAAAAAGCAAGGCTGTTGTTTTCATGATGTCGCTCCGGCTCCTCGCAGCACACGCGCCGAGGATGCTATACAATTCGGTCGACACCTCAACCGCTCCTCCCCAGTTTCCACAGAAGACCCCGCGACCGCGTCGATACACGCGGGAATTGCCGGAGATTCTCAAGTCCGCTGAGCCGAGTTCTTGTGGAACGCTGGCGTCCGCGCGTCCCCGCTCCACCACGCGCCGGCGCAAAATGGCCCTCCGCCTCGCGCTCGTGATTCGCTGCCTGCACTGCGCAGCGTGCGCGCAAGGGAGCCCCCCGGCACGCGCGTGTTGCGGCGGGCGTTGGCAGGTGCTTTCATCGTCGCGCACGCCATCGCATGGCCGGCATCGGGCCCGCGCCGGCAATCAACTCCCAGAACCGCAATCGGGGACGCTCCAATGCCTGATCTCGGCGCCTTGCTCTGGCCGCGCACGGTGGCGCTGATCGGCGCGTCGGCGGATGCCGAGAGCCTGCGCGGACGCATCTTCAACGTGATGCGCGGCCACGCCTTCGCCGGGCAGCTGCATCCCGTCAGCCGCAGCAGCGCCGAGGTGCTCGGGCTCAAGGCCTACCCCAGCGTCGCCGACCTGCCGCAGCCGGCCGACCTCGCCGTCATCATCATCCCCGCCAAGCACGTACCGGAGGAGCTGGAGCGCTGCGGCAAGGCCGGCGTGCGCTCCGCCGTGGTGCTGAGCAGCGGTTTCGCCGAGGCGATCGGCGACGAGGGCGGGAAGATGCAGGCCGAGGTGCGCGCCATCGCCAAGCGCTACGACATGGCGGTGATGGGGCCCAATTCGGAAGGCTTCGCCAACATCGCCAACAATCTGTGCCCTACTTTCAGCCCCGCCATGGAGGCCGGGGGCCGGCCGCTGGTCCCGGCAGGCCGTGCGCGCCCGCAGCTTGCCGTGTGCGCGCAGAGCGGCGGCATCGGCTTCGCCTTCTTCGACCACGGGCGCGCCAAGGAGCTGTCGTTCCGCTACGTCGTCACGACCGGCAACGAGGCGTGCCTGGAGGCGCTCGACTTCGCCGATTTCATCCTCGACGAGGGCAAGACCGACGCGCTGCTGCTGCTGCTCGAGGACATCAAGAGCGCGGAGACGTTCCGCCGCGTGGCCGAGAAGGCGCTGCGGGCCGGCAAGCCGATCATCGTCAACAAGATCGGCCAGTCGGATGCCGGCGTGCGGGCGGCGGCGTCGCATACGGCCGCGCTCGCCGGCGCCTATGCCGCCTATCAGGCGATGTTCCAGCGCTACGGGCTGATCGAAGGCCGCGACATCGGCGAGATGGTCGACATCGCCGCCGGCTTCGTCGCCTGGGGACAACGGCTGCCGCAAGGCCGCCGCGTCGCCATCTGCACGGGCTCGGGCGGCGGTGGCGGCTGGATGGCGGATGCGTGCACGGCCGCGGGCCTGGAGGTGCCGCAGCTCGATGCGGAAACGCGCGCCGCGCATCGATCGGCACTTGCCGTCCTACGGCACCTCGCAGAACCCGGTCGATGCCACGGCGCAGGCGGTATCCAAGATCGGTTACGCCGGACTCGCCGAGCTGGTGCTGCCCTCGCCGTCGGTCGACGGCATCGTCCTCGTCATGACGGCGCGCTCGTCGCACGGCATCGAGCGCCAGCGCGACGCCCTCGCGCGCCTGGCCGAGACGGCGCAGAAACCGGTGCTGCTGTGGAGCTACACCCAGCCGGCGCCGAAGTCGGTGCAGGTCCTGAGCGAGGCTGGCCTTCCGCTCTACACCGACATCGGCAATTGCGCCCGCACCATGCGGGCCATGGCCGACTACCGCGCGCTACGCGAGCGGTTCCTGCGGCCGATCGAGGTGAAGAGCACACCTGCGCCGGACAAGATTTCGGCGCGCGCGGCGCTGGCGGCGGCCGGCCCGGCGCTGTGCGAGTGGGAGGCGCGGCCCATCCTCGCCGGCTACGGCATCGGCAGCAATCCCGTCGGCACGCTGGCGCGGACCGCGGATGAGGCCGTCGCGGCAGCCCGCGCCATCGGCGCCCCCGTCGCCCTCAAGGTGCAATCGCCGGAGATCCTGCACAAGACCGAGGCCAAGGCCGTGGCGCTGAACCTGGCGTCGGCCGAGGACGTGCGTGGCGCCTGCGACGCCGTGCTCGCCAACGCGCGCCGCCATGCGCCCGCCGCGCGCATCCTCGGCGTGCTGGTGCAGCCGATGGCCGCGCCCGGCCGCGAGATCATACTGGGGATCAAGCGCGATCCGACGTTCGGGCCCATGCTGATGGTGGGCCTGGGCGGCGTCGCGGTCGAGGTGCTGAAGGATGTCGCCCTGGCGCCCGTGCCGCTGGGGGACGGCGAGGCGCGCGCGATGCTCGCCCGGCTGAAAGGCGCGCCGCTGCTGGAGGCCCATCGCGGTGCGCCCGCAGCCGACATCGACGCCCTCGTCGCCCTGATGGTGCGGCTTTCCCAATTCGCGGCCGACCACGCCGAGACCGTCGCCGAGATCGACCTCAATCCCGTGCTCGTGCACGAGCGCGGCAAGGGCGTGTCGGTGGTCGACGCGCTGATCGTGAAGCAGAGTCCCCTACGAGTCCCCTCTCCCGACCTGAAGAAGAACGGGGAGAGGGAGAAGAAACGGAGGAAACCATGCGACTGAAGGACAAGACCGCGATCGTGGTCGGCGCCGGGCAGAGCCCCGGCGAGACCATGGGCAATGGCCGCGCCACGGTGCTGCTGTTCGCGCGCGAGGGCGCCAAGGTGCTGGCCGTGGACCATCGCCTCGAGTTGGCGCAGGAGACCGCCGCGCTGGTGGCGAAGGAGGGCGGCACGTGCGTCGCCTTCCAGGCCGACGTGACCAAGGAGGCCACCCTGAAGGCCGCCGTCGACGAGGCCATGAAGCTGTGGGGCCGCATCGATATCCTGCACAACAACGTCGGCGTCAGCCTGGCCGGCGGCGACGCCATCCCGACCGAGATCACGGAGGAGGCCTTCGACCGCGTCAACGCCATCAACCTGCGCGGCACCATCATGGCGTGCAAGCACGTGCTGCCGATCATGCGCAAGCAGCTGTCGGGCTCGATCATCAACATCTCCTCGGTCGCCGCCATATCGACCAACTACCCGACGGTGGCCTACAAGACGACCAAGGCCGGCATGGTCGCCTTCACCGAGCAGCTGGCCCAGCAGAACGCCGAGTTCGGCGTGCGCGCCAACTCCATCCTGCCCGGCCTGATGAACACGCCGATGGCCGTCGACACGCGGGTCCGCGAGTGGGGCACGCCGCGCGCCGAGGTGGAAGCCGCGCGCAACGCCCGCGTGCCGCTCAGGAAGCGCATGGGCACCGCCTGGGACGTGGCCTACGCGGCCCTGTTCCTGGCCTCGGAGGAAGCGAACTTCATCACCGGCGTCGGCCTGCTCGTCGACGGCGGCGGCAGCCTGCGCAAGGAATGACGCGCTCGCCGCGCTTCGCCTCCCCCTGCGTCGAAGGCGATCGCCTTCGACACAACGACGGGGTCGCAGGGGGAGGCGAAGCGCGGTGCGCTGATTTTCCCGGACGGGCATGACGTCGTCACACCAACAGCACGGCGTCGAGGATCAGCAGCGCGACGCAGCTGGCGAAGCCGGCCCAGGGCACCCATGTCGGCGCGACAAAGCCCGCGGGCGCGTGGCCATCGCCTAGCTGTACGCGCGGACGCTCGCGCGCCTTGATGCGGATCAGCGACAGGTTCACCAGCGCGAACACGAGCAGCGTCATGCGCGCGGTGAGGTCGGCCAGATGCTGCAGCGGCAGCGCCAGCGCCAGGATCAGCACCAGCGCCGAGGTGATGGCGGTAGCGACCAGCGGCGTGTGCGTGAGCTTGCTGACAGCCCCGATGGCCGCGGGCAGGTTGCCCTGCCGCGCCAGCCCGTAGAGCACGCGCGAGGCCATGATGATCTGCACGATGATGCCGTTGAGCGTGGCGACGACGGCAATGGCGCTCATGGTGCGCGGGCGACGCGCCGGTAAGCCGCTCGAACACGAGCGCGAGGGGCGCCTTCGATTGTGAGAGCTCCGCCTGCCCCACCGAGACGAGGGCGACCCAAACCACCAGGACGTAGAGCAGGGTGGAGATCGCCAGGGTCAGGAAGATTGCGCGCGGCAGGGTGCGCCTGGGATCGCGCACCTCCTCCGCGATGTTGGCCAGGCCCTCGAAGCCGATGAAGGCGAAGACGGCGAGCAGCGTCGTGCCGACGATGCCGGCGATGGCACCGCCGTTGCTCAGCGGCGGCAGTGCCTCGGGCAGGCGCCGGACGAGATCGGGCTCCATCGTCATGCCCGCGAGGACCAGCATGACGAGCCCGCCGATCTCGATCACCGTCATGACGCCGGCGAAGCTCACCGATTCGTTGATGCCCCAGGCGGCAACGGCAGCCATGGCCAGGACCACCCCGGTGACGAGGATCGGCTCCGGCAGGGCGAGAAAGACACCGATGTAGCCGGCGCTTCCCAGGCTGATGGCAGCGGCCGCGACGATAGCGATGGCAACGACCAGCAGGCCGATGCCGGTGGCGAGCCGGTCGGATCGGAACGCCTCCCTGACGTATGCCGCTTCTCCCGCGGCGACCGGCAGGCGCCCCGCAAGCTCGGCGAAGGACGCGGCCGAGAGCGCCATCAGCATGGCTGCAAGCACAAAGGCGAATGGGGCGTGCATGCCCGAGCGGGCGGTGGCCGCGCCGACCAGCACGTAGATGCCTGCGCCGATGGTCACGCCGAGGCCGTAGAGCGTCGCCTGCAGCAGGGATAGCGAGCGCTGAAGGCCGGGACCCGCTTGCGACGACACTATGGTGGCCTCCTGCTGTCTGCCGAGCGGGCGAGTGCAGTCTAGTGACGACGCGGTCACCTTGAGCGAGATCAAAGCGGGACGCCACTGCTCCGACTATCCGGTTGGGGAACCATCGGCGCAGGTGGAGCGTACGCGGAGATACAGTCATGGCAGGCACGACCAGGAAAGTCCCGCGTCCCCGGACTGCCACGGTGAAGGCGACCTGCGGCAGTCCTGATCCCTTAGCGGTGATCGAGGAGGACCACGCACTCCAGCTCGAGCTCTGCGACCTGCTGGAGTGTCTCGCCGACGGCCTGCCGGACTTCAACCGGGCCATTGCGCGCTCGGCGGCAGCGATCCTGCGTCAGGGCTTCAGGCCGCATCTGCAGCTCGAGGAGGACATGCTGTTCCCCCTGCTGCGCCGCCGCGCGCCCCAAGGGTCCCCGTTGCGCGCCATCATGCAGCAGCTCGAGGCCGAGCATGCCGCCGACGAGGGTTTCGCTCACGAGCTGGCCGATGAGCTGCAGCTGCTCGCCGACACGGGCTTCGCGCGCAATGTGGAAATGCTGGGCTACATGCTGCGCGGCTTCTTCGAGCACCAGCGGCGCCACATCGAATGGGAGAACTGCGTGTTGCTCCCGCTGGCCCGGCAGACTCTCACCGCAGCCGATTTGGCCGAGCTGCAGAACTGGATCATGCGCAGCGCAAGGCCGGCATGCGTCAGGCATTCGGTGGCCGCGCTCAAGCGCATGCGCAACGGGCCCGCCGCCTGCGGCCAGTGCGCCGCGCGCGCTCGCGTCGTCAACTAACCAGAGTCGTGTAGCCGGAGTCGTGCGCAACTCGCGGTAAAGGACGGCCCCTCGACAAAAAAAGACCGGGCGCGAAGCCCGGTCTTTGAGTATTTTCGCCGCCCTCGATAGGCGAGGACGGTTGAAGGCGTCGAAGGGAGGGTAGCAGCCTTCAATAGCTGTCCGTCACAGCCGTGAGCATATGACCAAGTCGGTGGGTGCTTGGGAATAGGGCAGCCCGCATGATTGCCATGGGCTCAGCGCATGGCTGTGCGCGGAGCCGGCTCTCAGAACTTCCACTGACGTGCTTTGGTCACCAGGAAGTCGCGGAAGACCTGCACCTTCTTCGCCGTCTTCAGCTCCTCGGGGTAGACGAAATAGACGGGCACCGTCGGCAGCGGCGCATCCTGCAGCACGGGCACGATGTCGGCTTCCTCTCCGATCAAATAATCGGGAATGAGACCGATGCCGATGCCGGCGCGGATCGCATATTTCATGGCGATGACGCTGTTGGCGGAGAACGCCGGACGGCGCGGCGACTTGCCGTTGAGCCCGGCCGTCTCCAGCCAGCGGATGGACGACAGATGCGCCGCCGGCGTGCCGCTGTAGGAGATGATTGGATGGTCGTCGAGCGCGTCGACCGACTGCGGCGCGCCGAAGCGGCGGATGTATTGCGAGGAGGCGTAGGCGTGCAGCTTCATGTTGAACAGGGGACGCCGGATCAGCTCGCTCTGCTGCGGCTCGCTGGTCCAGATGGCGACGTCGGCCGCGCGCATGGCAATGGCGATCTGCTCGTCGCTCAGCACCAGCTCGATGCGGATCTCGGGATAGAGCTCGAGGAACTCGCGCAGGCGCTGCGTCACCCACACGGTGCCGAGCCCGATCGGCGCCGTGATCCTGAGGTCCCCGGACGGCTTGGTCGTGGTGTCGGTGAGCAGCGTCTCGGCGGTCGAGAGCTTGTTCATGATCTCGCTCGCCGTGCCGAACAGCATCTCGCCCTGCTCGGTCAGCACCAGGCCGCGCGCGTGGCGGTGGAACAGCGAGACCTTCAGCTCCTTCTCCAGCGCCGAGACTTGACGGCTGACAGCCGACTGACTCATGCGCAGCGCCTCACCGGCGTGGGTGAAGCTGCCGGCCTCCGCGGCGGCATGAAAGATCCGGAGCTTATCCCAGTCCATGGGGGCTTGTGCTTCGAGACGGTTGGCGAGTGACGGATTCGTTGTTTATTCGGCAGCCTCGGCCGCGCTCTCTAGCTTAGCCAAATAGCGCTCGGCCTCAAGTGCTGCCATACAACCCATGCCGGCAGCAGTCACGGCTTGGCGGAACACCTCGTCCTTGACGTCGCCGGCGGCGAACACGCCAGGGATGGAGGTGCGCGTCGAGTTCGGGCTCGGTGATGAGATAGCCCGACGCCTTCATCTCCAACTGGCCCTTGAACAGCTGCGTCGCCGGCGCATGGCCGATGGCGACGAACACGCCGTCCACCCGCAGCGGCGAGACTTTGCCAGTCTTGACGTTCTTGAGATTTACGCCGGTCACGGTCTTGGGGTCGTCGGTGCCGACGACCTCCTGCAGAACCGTGTTCCAGACCACCTCGATCTTGGGATTCTTGAACAGGCGCTCCTGCATGATCTTCTCGGCGCGGAAGCTGTCGCGCCGGTGCACGAGGGTCACCTTGCTGGCGAAGTTGGTGAGGAACAGCGCCTCCTCGACGGCGGTGTTGCCGCCACCGAAAATAACCACTTCCTTACCTTTGAAGAAGAAACCGTCGCAAGTTGCACAGGCCGACACACCGTAGCCCTTGTACTTTTCCTCCGACGGCAGACCCAGCCAGCGCGCCTGGGCACCGGTGGCGATGATGAGTGCGTCGCACGTATACGTGTCACCGGAGTCGCCCTCGAGCCTGATCGGGCGGCGCGCGAGATCCACCTTGGCGATGTGGTCCATGATGAACTCGGTGCCGACGTGCTCGGCCTGGGCCTGCATCTGCTCCATCAGCCAGGGGCCCTGGACGACCTCGGCGAAGCCCGGATAGTTCTCGACGTCGGTGGTGATGGTCATCTGCCCGCCGGGCTGGTTGCCCTGGATCACGACAGGCTTCAGCATTGCGCGCGCTGCATAGATCGCCGCGGTGTATCCCGCGGGGCCCGACCCCAGCACGATGACCTTGGCATGCTTGCTCGACATGGCTGGCAGAACCCCGGCGACCCCTTGGTCGGAACGAACCCCGAACTGATATGGGAACGCTATAGGCCCGCTGCAATGTGCAGGTCAATGCATCATCGAGCCACGGCTGATTCCGATGCGCCGCGGCCACGGTCACGCTCAGGCTAGTCGTGTCCGAGTCGGCCGCCGCCATGCAATGCGATTCCGGGTAGGGCAGCGTTGCGCCAGTCACGGGGACTGTAGTCACGGGGACTTGCGGGCGACCGAGGACATGGGTATCGACCGCCAGATGAAGTACGCCCTCACGCTGCTCGCCGTGCTGCTCTTCCTCGGCGCCCAGGGTTGCTCCCCGCCGTCCGACAAGCCGCTTCCCGATAGCGTCCTGGATCCGCGGCACCCCTAAGCCGGCGCCTGGCATCCACGGCCGGTTGCCGGCCACCATCAGAACAGCTTGAGGGTCTTGAAGCTGGCGTGTCCCTGGCGGCCGACGATGATGTGGTCGTGGATGGTGACGCCGAGGGGCCTCGCCGCATCCACGATCTGGCGCGTCATGTCGATGTCGGCCCGGGAGGGCGTCGGATCACCCGAAGGGTGGTTGTGCACCAGGATGATGGCGCTCGAGGAGAGCTCCAGCGCCCGCTTCACCACCTCGCGCACGTAGACGGGGGTGTGGTCGACGGTGCCGCGCTGCTGCACCTCGTCGGCGATCAGCCGGTTCTTCTTGTCGAGAAACAGGATGCGGAACTGCTCGCGCGCCTCGAAGCCCATGGCGGCACGGCAGTAGTCGAGCACGGCGGTCCAGGAAGTGAGGACGGGGCGCTGCATGATGCCACCCTGCATCAGGCGCAAGGCCGCGGCGCGCACCAGCTTCAGCTGCATGATGACGGCATCGCCGACGCCCTTGACCTCCCTCAGCCGCTCCGGAGGCGCGTTGATCGCCTCCGCGAACGAGCCGAAGCGCTCGATCAGCCGTTTGGCGATCGGCTTGGTGTCGCTGCGGGCAATCGCGTTGAAGAGCACCAGCTCGAGCAGCTCGTAGTCGGGCAGCGCTTCCGGGCCGGCAGCGACGAATCGCTCCTTCAGCCGTTGGCGATGGCCGGAGCGATGGTCGGGTTCGACAAACAGCGAGGTCTGCTCGGGGCTCGTGCCGCGGTCCTTCAAGCCCCCGCTCATTGCGCTCCCCCGAGCGGTCTACTTCAGGACGACAGGCGATAAGGCGGCTTGTGCAGGCCCGCGGGCGAGTTGGTAAACACCTCGCATCCCGTCTCGGTCACGCCGACGGTGTGCTCGAACTGGGCGGAAAGCTCGCGGTCGCGGGTGACGGCGGTCCAGCCGTCGGTGAGGATCTTCACGTGCGGCTTGCCGAGGTTGATCATCGGCTCGATGGTGAAGAGCATGCCGGGCTCGAGCATGACGCCGTCGCCGGGCTCGCCGTAGTGCAGGATGTTGGGCCGGTCGTGGAACACGCGGCCGAGACCGTGGCCGCAGAAGTCGCGCACCACGCTGCAGCGCTCGCGCTCGGCGAAATTCTGGATCGCCGCGCCGATGTGGCCGGTGGTGTTGCCGGGCTTTACGGCCGCCACGCCGCGCAGCAGCGCCTCGTAGGTCACCTCGATCAGGCGCTCCGCCCGGCGCGAGACGTGGCCGACGGTGAACATGCGGCTGGTGTCGCCATGCCAGCCGTCGAGAATCAGGGTCACGTCGATGTTGACGATGTCGCCGTCCTTGAGCGGCTTGGCATTGGGAATGCCGTGGCAGACCACGTGATTGATGGACGTGCAGATGGCCTTGGGGAAGCCCCGGTAGTTGAGCGGCGCGGGAATCGCATCGCGCGCGTGGGCGAACTCCACGACCAGATCGTCGAGGTGCTCGGTGGTGACGCCGGGTTTGACGTGCTCGGCCAGCATGTCGAGGGCGCTGGAGGCGAGCTGGCCGGCCCGCCGCATGCCTTCGAAGGCCTCGCGGCCGTAGAGCCGGATCTTGGTGTCGCGCGGCTGTGAGCGATAGAGGTCGAGGTTGTTCATGAGGCCCCAGGAAGCAGTATCAGGTGGTGGCTAAGCCGGTCCCGTGCCTGGGAATTTAGTGCAATTGCGGCCGCGCGCAATGGCGCCTGTCGTCGCTGGCCGCGCCGGCGGCATCAGCGGCCGCAGATGTTACCTGCAGGCCGCCCAGGTCCCTTTGCCGATGGCGACGGCCATGGTGTGGGCGGTGCCGAGAGCTGCCGCTTGCGCTGTTCTGGTAGCCCGTTCTCTGTGCTAGCTAGGCCAGGTACAGGCGGGGCAGGCTCGGGATCGCGAGTGCGCGACCGGCCGACCATTAAACGGGAGTTGGAGTGATGGTGTTCTACGAGCTCAGGCAATACAAGATCCGGCCCGGCAAGATGGAAGCCTGGCTCAAGTGCATGGAGGAAGAGATCATCCCCTTTCAGGTCGGAAAGGGCATGGTGATCACCGGCAGCTACCGCGGCGAGAAGGACGACAGCGTCTACGTCTGGACCCGCCGGTTCGAGAGCGAGGCGGAGCGCGAGCGGCTCTACAAGGCCGTCTACGAGAGCGATCACTGGAAGAACGTCATCAGCCCAAAAGTCGGGGAGCTGATCGATCGCTCGCAGATAAACGTCCAGCGCATCGTGCCGACGCGTCTGTCGACCGCGCAGTGATTTGGCGCTCTGCGGAGCGGCCACGGCACGGCGGGTGTTGATGGAACCGCGACCGCCACTCCGATGTCATCGTCGTCATCCCGGTGCTTGCCTGCCCTCGGACTTGTTCCGAGGGTCACCGGGATCCATCAATCCGCGAACGCCGAAGCGATCTGATAGATGGATCCCGGCAACAAGTGCCGGGATGACCGCTGTGCATGTGGGTCCGGTTCCCTACTGGTCCGGAAAGCCGGCTCTAGCCGGCCTTCGTCGAATGCCATGCCCACACCGTGCGGCGCATGACGGATTGCCGGACGTAGAGATTGCCGAGGTCGCGCGACAGGACTTGAAGCATCTCCTGCGCCTGCGACGCGTCGCTGCCCTCGTTCTCCAACCGCTCGATGCGCGTGCGCAGCCGGGTGATGCGGTTCTCGGCATCCGCGATGCGTTCGGCGATGGCGAGTAGCGTCGTTCGGTCGTTCGTCATGTCCACCCTCTGTGCGTCTGTGCCTGAACAGCGGGTACAGAGGGTCTGTGTCAAAGCGAAGAAAGCTCTATGACAATCCAAAGGCATGGGGAGCGGATGCAACAAGCGGGCACGCCGCCTTGCACCGCCTTCGCGCGGGCGACCGATCAGTGCTTGCGCCGGGGGTGCCGGCGCATCTCCAGCACCGAGCGCGGAATCGGCGCCAGCCGTCGGCGTTCGGCCGCCTCGATCTCGCCCAGCACGACGCCGATCAGCTCCGCCGCCCGCGCCAGTGCCGGCACGCGCTGGAAGTCGTCGCGGATGTAGGCGAGGGTGTCGCGCACTGTCCCAAGATCGATCAGCGGCGCGTTCCGTTTCGGATCAAAGGGGCCCTGCACGTCTTCCTCCTCGGGCATGTTCGCCTGTGACGGCGACGTGCTCCGCAAGAAGCGTGCAAGGGCCTCCTCAGCCTAAGCCGCTCGCACCATCCGGCTCTGCAGCTCCAGCACGGCGATCATGAATCCGACACGGTCCTCGGCGGCCTCGGCCAGGATCGAGAAATAGTTGGGCGTGTCCGGGAGGATCTCGCCGATCACCTCGCCGTACTCGAAGCGCAGGTCGGCCTCGTGCTTGCGGGCGATGGCCTGCATCTTCGAGTTCTCCGCGAGGCAGCTCATGTAGAGGCGGCGGATGCCGCGATTGCGCGCCGCGCGCACGATGCGGCCCATCAGCTCCGAGCCGATGCCCTGGTCCTGATAGACCTTCTCGACGGAGAAGGCCGCCTCCGCCTCCTCGCCCCAGCTGTCGCCCAGCCGGCGCAGCTCGGCGGCTGCCCGCACCCGCCCGTCGGCGACGTAGCCGTAGACCACGCTGCCGAACTCGGCCATGCGGCTGGAGTAGTCCTCGATGAAGCTGTCGGAGACGGAATGCGCAAAGCGCATGCGCCGGCTGTCCTTGTCGAGACGCAGCATGTGATCGCGGAACTTGTCCGTCTCCGTCGGCCACAGCTTGCGGACCGTGCCCTCGCCGGCCCCCTGGTTGGCAAGTACTTCGCTCATATTGTCACTCCATCTGGCGGAGCAGGGTCGCTTCGGATTGCGTCTGTCCCGCCTATCCGAGACGCGACCGCCGAAACGTGGACCTGCTCCATCCTCTCGTGCCGCACTCCGGTGTTTCGTTTTGTTGGGAGCGCGGGTGAGCCCCGCATCTGGGATCTCATCCTGCATTGCACAATTAATGCGGGTTGTGACCATAGTGTGATGATAGAAAATCGCGACAGAACAATGAAATAACCGTGATGTTGCATCGCCACATGTGGCGATGCGCCGCGAATGCCGGAGCGGCGCGCAGGTTGTTCACCGGTTGGGCCGGGCATTGCACGAAAAGCGTGCGCTCGCGGTCGAAGTACGTCTGTGCGTTGCCGTGGCTCGACCCTCGGAACAACTCCGAGGGCAGCAGGCTCACCCCGGGACATCACCGTTCACACGGACTTCGCCCTGAGCTTGCATGCTTTCGTGCGTGTTCCGAGGGTCGAAGTGCGGCCGCGCGGTTGTGGTCTCGCGCTCGGTTGAATCATCGCTGCCGCTCGACCCAACCTGCGTGCGAGCGGGATCGACGCCTTGACCCGCTGTTGCCGTCGCGCTAGCGGGGGCGGCGATGACCCTCCTCGACAAGTATCGTGCCCTCGTCGCCAACGGCGTGATCGAAGCCGACCCGGCACAGGCGGAGGCCGCCCTCCGGCTCGGCGAGGTCGCGCTCAGGTTACGGCGATGGCGCAGGCGCGAGGGCCTTGCGGCGCTGCTGCGGGGCTCCGACCCCACGCCAAAGGGCCTCTACATTTTCGGACCCGTCGGGCGTGGCAAGACCATGCTGATGGACCTGTTCTTCGAGGCCACCACGTTCCGGCCGAAGCGGCGCGTGCATTTCCACGAGTTCATGGCGGAGGTGCACGACCGCATCGGCGCCGCGCGCAAGGAGGTGCCCGGCGATCCGATCCCGCATGTCGCCAGCGCACTGGCGGCCAAGGCGCGTCTCATCTGCTTCGACGAGCTGCACGTCACCGACATCGCCGATGCCATGATCCTGGGCCGGTTGTTCAAGAGCCTGCTCGAGACGCAGGTCGTGGTGGTCGCCACCTCCAACGTGCCTCCGGACGAGCTCTACAAGAACGGTCTCAACCGCGCGCTCTTCCTGCCCTTCATCGACCTGATCGCGCAGCACATGGACATACTGGAACTGCAGGCGGCGAAGGACTTCCGGCTGGAGAAGCTGGCCGGCCGGCCGCTCTACTTCGCGCCCGCGGACGCGCGCGCCAAGGCCGAGATGGACCGGCTCTGGATCGAGCTGACGGGCAACCATCCGGGCGCGCCGCTGGACCTCGACGTCAAGGGCCACAAGGTTCACGTGCCTCTCGCCTCCATGGGCGTGGCGCGCTTCGCGTTTGCCGACCTGTGCGCGAAGCCGCTGGGCGCGAACGACTTCCTGCATGTCGCCCACACATTCCATACGGTGCTGATCGAGGGCATTCCGTCGTTCGGCAACGTGCAGCGCGACGTCATCAGGCGCTTCATCAACCTGATCGACACGCTCTACGACAGCCGCGTGTGCCTCGTCGCCTCGGCCGCCGCCGAGCCAAACGCGCTGGCCCCGACGACCGAGATGCAGTTCCTGTTCGAGCGCACGGCCTCGCGCCTCTATGAGATGCGATCGGCAGGCTATCTCACCGGCCGCCTCGACCGCCACGCCGCCGCCGCGTCCGCGTGAGTCTGCCCGATATTGCGGCAGAAGCACGCTCGCTTGCCACGAAACCTCCAGCGTCATCCTCGCTCGCGCGGTCGCTCCGCCGAATGACGTAGGGTGCCTTCCCTTGAACGGGGCGGGGTTTCAGGCTAACCAACGAGGCTCAACCCATCCCTAGGCAAGGAAGCATCAGTCATGGCGCGTAAGAAGATCGCGCTGATCGGCGCGGGCATGATCGGCGGCACGCTTGCTCACCTCATCGGTCTCAAGGAACTCGGCGACGTCATCCTGTTCGATATCGTCGAGGGTGTGCCGGGTGGAAAGGGCCTCGACATCGCGCAGGCCGGCGCCGTCGAAGGCTTCGACAGCAAGATCAAGCCGGCGAGCACCTACGCGGAAATCGAAGGCGCCGATGTGATCATCATCACGGCCGGCGTTCCCAGGAAGCCCGGCATGAGCCGTGACGATCTGCTGGGCATCAATCTCAAGGTGATGGACCAGGCGGGAGCGGGCATCAAGAAATACGCGCCCAACGCCTTCGTCATCGTCATCACCAACCCGCTCGACGCCATGGTGTGGGCGCTGCAGAAGGCCTGCGGCCTGCCCAAGAACAAGGTCATCGGCATGGCCGGCATTCTCGACACCGGCCGCTTCCGCACCTTCCTGGCCGACGAGATGAAGGTTTCGGTCGAGGACGTGACGGCGCTCGTGCTGGGCGGCCACGGCGACGACATGGTGCCGATCGCCCGCTACTCCACCGTGGCCGGAATTCCGCTGCCGGACCTGGTGAAGATGGGCTGGATCACGCAGGAGAAGCTCGACGCCATCGTCAAGCGCACGCGCGGCGGCGGCGGCGAGATCGTCAACCTGCTGAAGACCGGCTCCGCCTTCTATGCGCCGGCCTCCTCCGCCATCCAGATGGCCGAGAGCTACCTCAAGGACAAGCGCCGCGTGCTGCCTTGCGCCGCCTACCTCAATGGCGAGTACGGCGTGAAGGGCATGTACGTCGGCGTTCCCGTGGTGGTCGGCGCCAACGGCATCGAGAAGATCGTGGAGATCGATCTCAATGCGGCGGAGCGGGCGATGTTCCAGAAGTCGGTCGAGTTCGTGAAGGGGCTGATCGAGGCCTGCACCAAGATCGCACCGCACTTGGCGGGATGAGCAATGGCAAGCTCCGGCGTTGTCATCCTCGGCCTTGTGCCGAGGATCCAAGGCACCGCAGACTGCGAGCAAAGTGTATGCGGAACGCTGGATGGTCGGGACAAGCCCGACCATGACGAGCGAGAGGCGCCGCGCAGCGGAGGACGGTAAAAGTGCCCAAGAGAGCCATCACGACGCCGAAGGCCAAGGCCATCGGCCCCTATTCGGCGGCGGTAGAGAGCGGCGATCTGATCTTCGTATCCGGCCAGATCCCGCTCGATTTCAGCCGTCGGCAAGCTGGTCGAGGGTGATATCGCTGCCCAGACCAGGCAGTCGCTCGAGAACCTCAAGACCATCCTCACCGCGGCCGGCCTGACGTTCGCGCACGTGGTCAAGACCACGATCTTCCTCACCAGCATGGGCGACTTCGCCGCCGTCAACGAGGTCTACAAGTCTTATGTCGCGGAGCCCTACCCCGCGCGCTCGACCATTGCCGTCGCCGCGCTGCCCATGGGCGCCAAGGTCGAGATCGAGATGATTGCCTCGCGCAGCGCGGTTTGAACGCACGAAGCCGGACCCACGCCGATGAACGTCCACGAGTACCAGGCCAAGCAGCTGCTGCGTCAGTACGGAGTGCCGGTGGCGCAGGGTGCGGCGGCCTTCAGCGTGGACGAGGCGGTGGCTGCCGCGCAGGCGCTGCCCGGCCCCGTGTGGGTGGTGAAGGCACAGATCCACGCCGGCGGCCGCGGCAAGGGCAAGTTCAAGGAGCCGGATGCCGGCGACAAGGGCGGCGTGCGCCTCGCCAAGTCGGTCGACGAAGTGAAAGCGTTCGCCGAGCAGATGCTGGGCAGGACGCTGGTGACGATCCAGACCGGTCCCGCCGGTCGCGCGGTCAAGCGCCTGTTCATCGAGGACGGCTGCGAGATCGCCCGCGAGCTCTATCTTTCGGCACTGGTCGACCGCGCCACCTCGCGCATCTCCTTCATCGTGTCGACCGAAGGCGGGATGGACATCGAGAAGGTGGCGCACGACACGCCCGACAGGATCGTCACGCTGTCGGTCGATCCGGCCTCGGGCTATTCCGCCTTCCACGGCCGCAGGATCGCCGCCGCCCTGAAGCTCACCGGCGACCAGATCGAGCAGTGCGTGAAGCTCGTCGGCCAGCTCTACGGCGCCTTCGTCGACAAGGACATGAGCCTGCTCGAGATCAACCCGCTGGTGGTGACGAAGGCCGGCAAGCTGCTGTGCCTCGACGCCAAGATGAACTTCGAGGACAACGCGCTCTTCCGCCACAAGGACGTGGCCGAGCTGCGCGACATCGCCGAGGAGGACCCGGCCGAGGTCGAGGCCTCCAAGTACGACCTCAACTACGTCAAGCTCGACGGCCAGATCGGCTGCATGGTCAACGGCGCCGGCCTCGCCATGGCCACCATGGACATCATCAAGCTGTACGGGCTGGAGCCCGCCAACTTCCTCGACGTCGGCGGCAGCGCCACCAAGGAAAAGGTGTCGGCGGCCTTCAAGATCATCCTGTCCGACGCCAGCGTGAAGGGCATCCTGGTCAACATCTTCGGCGGCATCATGCGTTGCGACATCATCGCCGAGGGCGTGGTCGCCGCCGCCAAGGAGATGGCCATCAAGGTGCCGCTGGTGGTCCGCCTGGAAGGCACCAACGTCGACCTGGGCAAGCAGATCCTGGCGCAGTCGGGGTTGAAGATCGTCCCCGCCGACAACCTCGCCGACGCCGCCAAGAAGATCACCGATGAAGTGAAGAAGGCGGGTTGATGTTTCACCACGGACGCTCAGCGCGGGGTGTCATGCCGGGGCTTGTCCCCGGTATCCAGCCATCCGCGAGCGCCGGAGAGAGCGGCACCATGGATCCCGATGACAAGCACCGGGATGACAACAACGACTGAAAGAGCAGCGTCCATGGCCATCCTCGTCGACAAGACCACCAAGGTCATCTGCCAGGGCATCACCGGCAGCCAGGGCACGTTCCACACGCAGCAGGCGCTGGCGTACGGCACGCAGGTCGTGGGCGGGGTGACGCCGGGCAAGGGCGGGACCAAGCACGCCGATCCCAAGCTGGCGAGCGTGCCGATCTTCGACACGGTGATGGAGGCGAAGCAGAAGACCGGCGCCACCGCCACCTCCATCTACGTGCCGCCGCGTTTCGCCGCCGACGCCATCCTGGAAGCCATCGACGCCGAGATCCCGCTGATCGTGTGCATCACCGAAGGCATCCCCGTGCTCGACATGGTCAAGGTCAAGCGCGCGCTCGACGGCTCCAAGTCGCGCCTGATCGGGCCGAATTGCCCGGGCGTGCTGACGCCCAACGCCTGCAAGATCGGCATCATGCCCGGCAACATCTTCACGGCCGGCAAGGTCGGCATCGTCTCGCGCTCCGGCACGCTCACCTACGAGGCGGTGAAGCAGACCACCGACGCGGGTCTCGGCCAGTCGACGGCGGTCGGCATCGGCGGCGATCCCGTGAAGGGCACCGACTTCATCGCCGTGCTGGAGATGTTTCTCGCCGACCCCGAGACCAACTCCATCATCATGATCGGCGAGATCGGCGGCGCGTCCGAGGAGGATGCGGCCGAGTTCATCAAGAGCGAGGCCAAGAAGGGCCGCAAGAAGCCGATGGCCGGCTTCATCGCCGGCATGACCGCGCCGCCCGGCCGCCGCATGGGCCACGCCGGTGCCATCATCGCCGGCGGCAAAGGCAAGGCCGAGGACAAGGTGGAAGCCATGAAGTCGGCCGGCATCGCCGTCGCCGACAGCCCGGCCGCACTGGGGACGACGCTTTCCAAGGCGCTCAACGGCGGCGGCGTCAAGGGCTGGTTCTCGCGCTAGACTTGTCATCCCGGCACAAGGCCCGGAATGACAACGACGGCGGGCACTCGGGCGACCATCCGTAATGCTGCGGTAATGAATCCGCCCAGATGCGGACACACGTGTGATGTGCGGTGCCTGCCGCCCGTATTGCAGCAGGCGGAGACACCCACATGCGATTGCTTCCGACCATGGCGACGCTCGCGCTCGCAGCCGGCCTTTCGGGCTCGGCGTCGGCGCAGATGCCCTTCCCGTTCGGCGGCCCGCAGGCGCCGGAGCCCGGCAAGTTCGCCAAGTGCACCAAGGAGTACGTCAAGTCCGTCGAGGAGCAGATTGCGGCCATGGAGAAGCTGCGCGCCTCCGGCCCGGAGCTCGTCGGCCAGGTGTGCACGCTGATCGAGTTCGGCAGCGCGATCGTCGGCGGCGAGCTGCCCGACGGCATTCGCCAGCAGCTCAAGGGCATGCTGGGCTTCGACATCGACCTGCGTTTCATCAAGGCCCAGTGCCGGCTGAGCCAGGGCAACCTCGACCGCGAGGTCATGAGCCAGATCGGCTTCCTCAAGTCCGAGCTGGTGCGCTGCGACGGCACCATCTAGCCGGCCGAGACGCAGAGCCGACGGATGGCACCAGAATGCGGCCGGCCCCACGCGGGTCTCGACCGCGACGCCCTTCCAGGCCCGTTCTCAACTCCGAGAACTGGCGCAGGGTTCACGCTTGGACCGCCACATTGGGGAGGAGGCAAAGACATTCCATCCGAGGCGATCCTGCTCTAGTCTCTTGCCAGCACGTCAGGCGCGAGCATCCGGGGAGCATCCATGCCCAAGTGGATAACGGCCTTATGCGTCGCGCTCCTCATGGCGGCGGGTGTCGTCCCGCTCGCGCGGCAGGCGCTGGCGGACGACGAGCAGGTCGACCTCCTGCTGGTGCTGGCAGCGGACGTCTCACGCAGCGTCGACGAGCGGAAGTTCAGGCTGCAGCGCGAAGGCTACGCCGCGGCGATCGTCGATCCGCGCGTGGTGCGCGCCATGACGACGGGCGCCACCGGCCGGATTGCCCTTTGTTTCATGGAATGGGCTTCGGACGGCGAGCAGATCGTCGTCATCGATTGGACGCCCGTCGGCAGCGAGGGCGAGGCGCAATCCATTTCAAAGCGCATCCGCGAGGCGCCTCGCGCCTTCATGGGGCGCACCTCGATCAGCGCCGCCATCGACTACTCGATGGGCATCCTGGCGCGCAGCCCGTTCGTCGGCACGCGGCGGGTCATCGATGTGTCGGGTGACGGCACCAACAACAGCGGCCGGCCGGTGACTCTGGCGCGCGATGCCGCCGTCGGCCAGGGCGTCACCATCAACGGCCTCGTCATCCTCAGCGAGGTGCCGCTGCCGACCAATCCGATGCACACGCATCCCCCGGGCGGCCTCACGGCCTACTACGAGAACAACGTCATCGGCGGTCCGGGCGCATTCGTGGTCGAGGCCGAAAGCTTCGAGGCCTTCGGCCAGCTGCTCGTCTCCAAGCTGGTCAAGGAGATCGCGCAGGCACCCTCCCGGCGTCGGCGCGGGTGATCGGCGGGGGATGCGGCAGCGCCGCGCTCTCGTAGCGGATCAGATCGGCCGTTGCGATGGGCACGACGCGGCTGTTGGCGAAGCTGCGGAAGTCCCCTTGGTCGTATTTCGCGCTGGCGATCTGCTCGATGGTGGCTCTGTGCTCGTCGAATGCGGCCATATGCTCCTGGTCCGTGTATCGATGCGTGAGGCGCTCCAATAGCGCGCGCTGCACGTCGACGCGGACGAAGCTGTCGCCATCCAGCATGACGAAGGAGACGGCGTCGATATCGCAGATCGCATCCGGAGTTGTGGGAGTGAGCGGCATGGGTTGTGGCCCCTTCGATGTTCAGGCCACGACGTTACAGAGGCGCCGCGCGCAGGCAGCCGTGCAGGGATGTTTATCCCCACTTTCCACAGGATGAACAGGCAGTTGTCTGCAGGATGGATGTTGGCGGACTGCGGACCGATTCTCACCGTTCGGCGGCAAGACTCTCCAGATCGAGGCGCAGGCGGCCCATGTCCAGCTGTCCGTCGGGAGTCACGGGCCACTGCTCGCGCGGCCGGTCCCAATAGAGCTCGACACCGTTCTGGTCGTAGTCGCGCAGGTAGAGCGCTTCGCTGACGCCGTGGTCGCTGGCGCCGTCCAACTCGATGCCAGCCGCCTTCAGCCGGCGCAGCGCGTCGCCGAGCGCCGCCCGCGTCGGGTACAGGATCGCCAGGTGAAACAGGCCGGTGGTGCCGGGAGGCGGCGGCGGGCCGCCCAGGCTCTCCCAGGTGTTGAGGGCGATGTGGTGATGGTAGCCGCCGGCCGACAAGAAGGCGGCCTCCCGGCCGCGCCGCTGCATCAGCTCGAAGCCCAGCACGCCGCAATAGAACGACAGCGCGCGCTCCAGGTCGGCCACCTTGAGGTGCACGTGGCCGATGCGGACACCGTCGCTGATCGGGCGGGCCGGCTGGTGGTCGGCCAACGGCCGCAGGCGGGTGATCGTTGTCATGGCACGCAGGACCTTCTCGGCTTGGGGGGACAGACCCCTCTTGTCACCGGTTGCGAATTTGCCCGATCAGGGGGCGGAAAGGGGTCTGCGCCCATCGAGCGGACCCAGGAACCCCGCTAGATCGAATGTCACGTGGTGCACGTGCTCGGGCGGCTCGACCCAGGCGCGGATCGCCTGCTGCACGGGATGGTCGTAGTTGGCCTCCGAGCGCACCAGCACGGTCGTCATGCCGAGCGCATGCGGCGCCTCGAGGTTGTGCGGCATGTCCTCGAACATGGCGGAAGCCGCAGCGTCCACGCCGTGCACGCGACAGAAGTGGTCGTAGCAGCTCGCGGTGGGCTTGGGCACGTAGTCGGCATCGCAGATGTCGAAGATGCCCTCGAAGCACTGCAGCACGCCGAGCTTGCCCGCGACGCGCTCGGCATGTCCGCGCGAGCCGTTGGTGAAGATGAGCTTGCGCCCGGGCAGCCGGTCGATGGCGGCGGCGAGCTCGGGATGCTCCCGCACCACCGAGAGGTCGAGGTCGTGCACGTAGTCGAGGAACGGCTTGGGATCCATCCGGTGCACCTTCATCAGGCCGCACAGCGTGGTCCCGAACTGGCGGTAGTAGGTCTTCTGCAGGTGGCGCGCGTAGACGAACGGCACGCCGAGATAGCGGGAAATGAACTCGCCCATCTTCTGGTCGACCTGGGCGAACAGGTTGCAATCGGCGGGATAGAGCGTGTTGTCGAGATCGAAGATCCACACGCGCGTCGCATCGAAGCCGCGCCGCGCCGCGAGCGTTGCCGCCGTGCCTTCCCCCTGTGATTCCGCAGCAAGAGGAGAGGGAGCTTCGCCGCGCATTGCCATCCCCAGCCTCAACCCTTCTTCGTCTTGCGGGTGACGAGCGTGCCGACGCCGTGCTCCGTGAAGAGCTCCAGCAGCACGCAGTGCGCCACGCGCCCGTCGATGATCACCACGGCCTCGACGCCGGCCTCCACCACCTCGATGCAGCCCTCGATCTTGGGGATCATGCCGCCGCTGATGACGCCTTCGCGGATCAGCCGGCGCGCCTCCTCGATCGTGAGCTGCTGCACGAGCTGGCCGTCCTTGTCGAGCACGCCGGCGACGTCGGTGAGCAGCAGCAGGCGCTTGGCCTTCATGCGCGCGGCAAGCGCGCTGGCGAACGTGTCGGCGTTGACGTTGAGCGTCTCGCCCTCGCGGCTGATGGCCACCGGCGCGATCACCGGGATCACGTCGGAGGCGGAGATCACCTCGACGATGTGCGGGTTGATCTCGGCGGGGTCGCCGACGTAGCCGATGTCGACCGCCTGCATCAGGTTCGATTCGGGGTCCGGCATCTCGGTGATCTTGCGGGCGATCATCAGGTTGGCATCCTTGCCGGAGATGCCGACCGCCTTGCCGCCCTGCCGGTTGATGGCCGTGACGATGTCCTTGTTGATGAGGCCCGCCAGCACCATCTCCACCACCTCGACGGTGGGCTTGTCGGTGACGCGCAGGCCGTGCACGAACTCGCTCTTGAGCGCCAGGCGCTTCAGCATGCCGGCGATCTGCGGGCCGCCGCCGTGCACGACGATGGGGTTCACGCCCGCCTGCTTGAGGAGCACGATGTCCTGGGCGAAGGCCGCCGCCAGCGCCGGATCGCCCATGGCGTGGCCGCCGTACTTGACCACCACGGTCTGCCGGTCGTAGCGCTGCATGTGCGGCAGGGCTTCGGCCAGGATGCGCGCCTGCGCATGCGCGGACGGCGCCGAAGCTTCGCCGGCGCCGATTGACCCCTGATGCTTTGCCATTGCCTCGTCCCTCGGGGGCGCCGGGACTCGATCCCCCGCCGCACCACATCTCTTGTGTCAAGCACTTATAACGGCCAGCCCGCCGGCTCAACGGAATTTGCGCACAATTCCAGGCTAGTGTGACGATCGAGAAGTGCGCATCCTCGCTTTGGGCGAGGTGGCGAAGCGGACTTCTCGATCTGAATCACGCTAGAATGCACTGACGTAGCTAGTGTCCTTCAGATCGCGAACTTCGCTCCGAACCCGCCGGACAATGAGGCGGATTTCGCGATCAGGACACGAGCGCTGCACAACTTCTTGCCTCCCCGGGCGTGTCAAAGGCCGCGCCCGTCGGCTAGACTGTATGGGACTTGAATGGGATGCGTCTGCCAAGCTATCCCGCGTATCACGTTCTGTTGGGCAGACGCTGGTGCCGCGGGGCCTACCGCACCGCATCCGGGGGTAGTTGATGCCGCAGACCTTTGCGGAGCAGCTCAGATCGATTCCCATGTCGCCCAATCTCGGCCAGAGCCTGGAGCGGGCACATCGCTGCGCGCGTGATCAGGCCCACCGGCTGGTCACGCTCGAGCACCTGCTGCTGGCCTTGACCGAGGACGCCGAGGCGGCGCTGATCCTGCAGTCGGCCAACGTCGACCTTGCCCGGCTGGGCACGGACGTGTCGGGCTATCTCGGGCGGCTGATGGAGGACATGCGGGCGGAGCCGGGCATGGAGCCCCGTCCGGACGCGGAGCTGTTGCGCGTGCTGCAGGCCGCCGCCTCCGCCGCCCAGCAGTCCAAGCGCAAGCAGATCGACGGCGCAATCGTGCTGGCCGCGATCGTGGGCGACGGCAAGAGCCCGGCCGCCGGCCTGCTCAAGGCGCTCGGCATGACCTTCGAGGAGGCCATCCGCGCTCTCCAGCGTGCCAATACGAAGGCGCGGCTGAAGCCCCTTGCCAAGGCCGCCTCGGTGTCCGGCGAGGCGCCGGCCATGTCTGCTGCGGGCCCGGCCCCGGACGACGCCGGGCCGTCGCTCGCCGCGTCCCTGCCCGACCCGTCGGAAGATGTCCCCGTCACCGAGCCGGCGTCGACAATCCCCCAGCCGCTGGGGGCACAGTCGGCCGACGAGATTCTCGCAGCGGCGCGGGCTCGCATTCAGAAGCGCTCGGCAGCCACGGCCTCGACGCAGCCGGCAATGGTCCGCGAAGCCCGGCCGGCACCGCTCGAGCAGCCCACGGTTCCGGCTGCCCTGGCGATGGACAACGATCCTGTGTTCGAGCCCATCGACCCGGTGCAGACCAAGTCACTGACTGCTGCAATCGAGGCGGCGATGTCCCCCTCGCCCGCGCGCGGCAGTCCGGAGCCGGCGCTGCCGCCAACCGTTGCGATGGACGTGCCCGAGCCGTTCGAGCCGGCGCTGCTGGCTCCCATTGCGCCACCCCCGTCCGCCGCGGCCCGCCCGGCGCGGGCGGCCTGGACGCCACCGCCGGAGGGCCAGGCCGGAGCCCAGACCCGAGCCACGGCCGCAGCCGCCCGTCAGGCTGGTGCAGCCAGCCGTCGCCCGAGCCCCGACACCGCCATTCCCTGCCCGACCGCTGCAGCCCCATGAGGGACCTCGGCGCCCACCGTTGCCGCCATCGCCGCGTCCGGTGGCAGCCCAAGCACAGACGCCGCAGACCTTTGCCAACCGTCCCGCGCGCGCACCTTGGCCGGAGCCCGCCGAGCACGGCGGGATCGCGCGGCCTCCGCTCAGCAACGGCAGCTACGCCGAGCCTCCTTGCGCCGCCTCGCGCTGCCGAGCGGCCCGGACCCCCGCGTGGCGTTCCGCAGGGCGAGAAGGGGCTGCTGATCGAGGCCGTGCCGCGCCGCATGCGCATGGGCGTACCTGCGATCGCCGAGGTGCGGATCGCCCGCGACAAGGTCGACGGGCTGCTGCAAGCGCTCAACGGCCGCGACCCGAAGCCGTCCGGCGAGGTCCCCAAGGCGCGGGCGCTGTCGGTGCGCCTGCAGGCTGCAAAGGGCGGGTTCTGGATCGAGCCCACGACCCCCGAGACGCATTGGATCGAGAGCGCGCCCGGCCGCGCCGAGGACGACTACATCACCTGGAGCTGGACCGTGGTGCCCAATCGTCGCGGCCGCAACCGGCTGACGCTGACGGTGGCGGCGCACACGGCCGGCCGGGATGGTGTCGCCGCCACCTCGTCACCGCCCGACCGGGTGATCGACGTGAGCGTCGGCCTCAATCACATGCGGCGCGCGCTGCGTATCACGGGCTGGATCGCCGCCGCGCTGATCGGTGCCGCGATCGCCCGGTTCGGCCCGACGTACTGGCCGCTGATGTCCGCCGTGATCAAGAAGACGCTCGGCGGCTAGCGCAAGAGCGGCTCACGCACCCGCATGCCGCTCGATGGTCTGGGTCCAGCCGGCGAGGTCCTCGGGCCCGCGGATGCGCGACGCCAGCCCGGCGCCGCCGCTCGCCGGCACCAGCACGCGGGTGACGCCCAGGCGCCGCAGCGCATCGAGTTCCGCCACGTCGTCCGGCATGCTCGCCGTGATCTCGAGCTTGGCTGGATCGCGGCCGGCCGCCTCCGCCGCCTGGCGCGCGATGGCGATCAGGTCGACCGGTGCTCCGCGCGCCGGAAAGTAGCCGTCGCCCAGCCGGCCGGCGCGGCGGGCAGCCGCCTCCGAGTGGCCGCCGACGATGATCGGCACCGACTTGTTGACCGGCTGCGGCCGGCAGTAGGCACCCTCGAACGCAACGAAGCGGCCCTTGAAGGTCGGCTTGTCCGCCGACCACAGCTCGCGCATGGCCGCGATGTATTCGTCGGTCCGGGCGCCGCGCTCCTTGAAGGGCACGCCGAGCGCCGCGAACTCCTCCTGCAGCCAGCCGACGCCGATGCCGAGCAGGATGCGGCCGCGCGAGAGATAGTCGAGCGTGGCGATCTGCTTGGCGGCGAGAACCGGGTTGTGCTGCGGCAGGATCAGGATGCCGGTAGCGAGCTTGATCCTGGTCGTTGCCGCCGCGACGAAGGCCATCCAGATCAACGGATCCGGCAACGGAAAGTCGTTGTGGCCGCCGGCCATCTTGCCGCTGGGGTCGTAGGGATAGGCCGAGGCGTAGCCGTCGGGGACGATGGTGTGCTCGACCGTCCAGATCGATTCGAAGCCGGCTGCCTCGGCCGCCTGGGCGAGCGCCACGGCTTCCTTGGGATCGGCATAGCGCGCGGTGTTGCAGTAGCGCAGTCCGAATTTCATGGGGCGTCCTCCAAAAGCTCTCGGCAGTCCGTGCCGTACAGCCTGCCACGCGTGGCCAGCGGACGGAACCTCAAAGGCCGAGGCCCCCGTCGAGCAGGATGGTCTGGCCGGTCATGTAGTCGGAGGCACTCGAGGCGAGATAGAGCGCCAGCAGCCCGACCTCCCGCAACTTGCCTGGCCGTCCCAGGGGAACCTCCTCCTGCGCGCGCCGCGTCGAACGGGCGACGCCCTCCTCGCCGGAGGTCACCACGTCAGGAAAGAGGCCCGGTCCGATGCAGTTCACCTGGATGCCAAAGGGCGCCCACTCGAGGGCCTGGGCGCGCGTGAAGCCTGCGAGCGCGGTCTTGGCCGTCGTATACAGCACCATCTCGCGGCCGCCCTGGTGCGCAGTCCACGCGGCAATGTTGATGACCTTGCCCGACCGGCGCGCGAGCATGTGCGGGCCGACCGCGCGCGTGCACAGCAGCGCCTCTGTCAGGTTGATATCCATGATGAAGCGCAGATCGTCGTCGGAGAGGGCGGTGCCCGCGCCTTCCTGGCCGGGCAGGCCAACCAGCGGCTTGCGGATCGCATCGCCCAGCGCATTCACCAGCACATCGATGCGCCCGAACGTGGCAAGCACCTGGTCGACGGCCTGCTGTCACCCCGTCCGGCCTCGTCACGTCGGCGATGACGGGGACGACGCGCCGGCCGGAGGCTTTGGCGATCTCGGCGGCGGTGCCTTCGACGTAGCGGGGCGTCAGCGCGTTGAGCGCCACGTCGGCGCCGGCCTCGGCCAGCACCTGCGCGATCCCCTTGCCGATGCCGCGCCCGGCTCCGGTGACGAAGACCACCTTGCCGGTGATATCGTATTCGGCAGGCATCATGGCGCGGCCTCGCACTCTCTCGGCGGCGTTCTGCGGCGCGGCGCTGCCGGCGATCAATCCCTGCTCCAAAGCCTTGATCTGTAGCGCCAGATACTTCGAGTAGATGCGGCACTGGGCGAGGCTGCCGGCGATGAACCACAGTCCATCCTGCGCGGTGCGTTTCCACATGTTGCTCATCTCGCCGTCCTCGCCCCAGCCCCATACGGGGCCGATGCGGCGGGCAACGTCCTCGCCGAGCACGCGGCGTATCAGCTCGAGCTGTGTGTGGTAGCCGGTGGCGAGGACCAGCAGATCGGCGGGCACGACGGTGCCATCGCGCAGCAGGGCACCGTCCGCGACGAACCGCTCGATCGCGTCGAACTGCAACAGGCCGATCTCGCCGCCGATGATCAGGCCGGAGCAGCCGGCGTCGAGGTAGTAGCCGCCGCCGCGCCGGCGATACTTCATCTGGTGTCCGGTCTTGTCCTCGCCGAGGTCGTATTTGAAGCCGCGCGCGATCAGCCCGGCGATCAGCTCCTTGTCGAACTCCACCATGCGCTCGACGGCGAGCTGATAGGCGCGCACGACCAGCGGATAGGTGGCGGCGGTGGCGATGAGATCGCAATCCTCGAGCGGCGGCCCCTCGTCATAGAGGGCATAGTTCAGCTTGGCGCTCGGATCGATGCTGACGACCGTGGTCGAGCCGCGCTGGATGATCGTCGTCGCCGCGCCGTGGCTGTGCAGGTCCTGCGCCACGTCGTGGCCGCTGTTGCCGGTGCCGAGAACGAGGGCATGCTTGCCGCGCCAGGCGGATCCGTCGGTGAAGCTGTGGGCGTGCACGACCTCGCCCGCGAACGCGTCGAGGCCCGGCAGCGAGGGGATCTTGGGGATGCCGCTCACGCCGTTGGCGAACACGAGATGCCGGGGCCGCATCGTGCGCTCGGTCCCATCGAGCCGCTTGAGACGCGCCGTCCAGCATTGCGCGGCATCGTCGTAGGTGGCGCCGACGAACTCGGTGCCCGTCCAGAAATTGATCTCCATCGCGCCGGCGTAATACTCGAACCAGTTTCCGAGCATGTCCTTGGGAATGTACTTCGGCCACGTCGGCGGAAACGGCATGTAGGGCAGGTGATTGACGTGGATCTGGTTGTGCAGCGCCAGCGAGTGATAGCGCTGGCGCCAGTTGTCGCCGATGCGCTCCCAGCGGTCGACCACCAGCGTGTCGATGTCGAGCTGGCCGAGCCGGGCGGCGATCGCAAGCCCCGCCTGGCCGCCGCCGATCACGAGCACGGTCGGATCGCGGTCGGCGTAGGCTTCGCGCTTGCGGCGCTGGTCGAGCCAGTTGTCGCCACCGAAGTTGCGCGAGTAGGCTTCGCCCGTCGGCCGGCGCTTGCCGATGTGCTCCTCGAAGCCCTTCAGCTCCTCGAGCGTGGTGAGGAAGACCCAGGCCCGCACCGCATCTCGGTCCCGCGCCGACGTGTCGGCGACCAGGCGAACAACACCGTTGCCGCGACCCAGGGCTGTCTCGAACTCGAAGATGGCCTCGATGACATCGGTGCCGAGACGCCGCGTGCGGCGGGGCGGCGTGCGGTTCGCCGCCAGGCGAAAGCCGTGCGCGCCGGTCTCGGCTTGCCTGTCCGCGAGCAGCCGGGCGAGGTGCGTCGCGCCTGACGTCGAGGTGAGGCTCCAGGTGAATGCCACGAGGTCGCGCCAATGGCTGTCCGGCTGAAACAGAGCGGCGATGGCAGCGGGGTCGCGGCCCGCGAGCGCTGCCTCGAAGGCTTCGAGCCAGTGCGCGGCAAGGCGCCTCGCCTCGACGGCGGTCCATTCGGCTCTGGTGGCTAGATCGACATCGTTCATGGGTGTCTCGAGGTGTGGCTCATTTGGCTTCCGCGATCACCTTGCCGGCCTTCAGCTTGCCGATCGTGTCGCCATCCATCTTCAGCCAATCGGCCAACACATCGCCGCTGTGCTGGCCCAGCAGCGGCGCAGGGCCTACCGCCGGCGGCTCGGCGCCGAAACGCACCGGCCAGCCGCTCATGACGTAGTTGCCGACCGCGGGGTGCGACATGGTCTGCCGGATCTTGCGCTGCTCGAAGGTCTTCTCCGCAGCGAGCTCGCGCGTGTCGAGCACCGCGCCCGACGGGATGGTCGCGCTGCCGATCAGCTTCGCCGCGGTATGCTTGTCATGCTGCCGCGTCCAGCTCGACACCAGCTCGTCGACCTCGGCCCACCGCTCCATGCGTGCCGCCGGCGTGCTGTAGCGCTCGTCTCCGGCGAGATCCTCGCGGCCCATCACCTTGAGCAGTCGCGTCCAGTGCTCCGGATTGGACGCGGCCGTGTAGATGTAGACGTAGTCGTTCGGGCCGCCGCCCTTGCAGGGGTAGATGCCGATCGGCGGATGGCCGCCGCCCACCGTCTTGGCTCCGGCCCGCGGCGCTGGCTTGCCGCCGGTGCGCTCCATGTAGGCGAAGGCGTTGCGGATGTAGTGCATAATCGAGTCCTGCATCGCCAGCTGCAGATGCTCGCCCTGGCCGGTGCGCAGGCGCCGCACGTAAGCGCCGAGGATGGAAACCGCCATCAGCATGCCCGTGCCGGTATCGCCGATGGTCGCCCCGGGTTTGCACGGCGGCCCGTCCTCCGGGCCCGTGATGGACATCACTCCTCCGGCGGCCTGCGCGATCATATCGAACGCCAGGTTCTTCTCGTAGGGGCTGCCGGCGCCGAAGCCCTTGATCTGGCAGTAGATGATCGAGGGGTTGATGGCCTTGACGGCCTCGTAGCCGAGGCCGAGGCGCTCGATCGCGCCGGGCGCGAAGTTCTCGATCATCACATCGGCGCGTCGCGCCAGGCTCTTGACGATCTCGAGGCCGCGCGGGTCCTTGAGGTTGACCGCCACCGAGCGCTTGTTGGAATTGTACTGCAGGAAATAGAGCGCATCGGTATCTGGGCTCGTGCGGCCGATGTGCCGTCCCGGATCGCCGGCGCCGGGATTCTCGATCTTCACGACATCTGCGCCCATCCATGCCAGCGCCTCCGTGCAGGATGGGCCGGCCTCGAACTGCGTCACGTCGAGGATCTTGAGGCCCTCGAGGCAATTCTCTCCGCTCATGGGTGGACGCTCCTGGAGGTGTCTTGGCTGGAGATGGGACTGGGCCGCTTACCGCAGCAGTATCGTATCGGGCGGCAGGCCGAGCATGACGCGGCCGATGGTGATGAAGTTGGAGGGTCGGCCCTGCAGCTGCTGCGAGGCGGTCAACGCGTCGCGCATGCGCCGCTCGAACGGGTTGGTCGGGAAGATGGCCGTCGCACCCGCGGCCCGGTACGCCTCGGTGGCGATCGCCACCCCCTGGTTGATGACATGGGTCGACGCGAGCTTCAGGCTGGCGCGATCCTCTATCCCGAACTCGCGCGTCGCCTCGACCTTGTCCCAGAGCTCGTCGAGCGTGTTGTGCAGATAGGCGCGGCACGCACGCAACCGGGCTTCCAGCACGGCGAACTCCGATTGGAAAACGGGGCTCTCCCGGAGCGAGGATGCCGCCGCGCGCGGCGACTTGGTCATGGCCAGGGTCTTGAGATCGCGAACCATGGACTGGGCGACGCCGAGCATCAGCGCGCTGAAGCCCGCCGCATAGGCATAGGTGTCGGGGAACAGAAAGAGAGTGCCGGGCTCGACGATCTCGCTGGGCGCGTCGCGGTCGACCGTCTCCTCCTCGGGAACGAACAGGTCGTTCACCTCGTAGGTGTAGCTCGCCGTGCCCCTGAGGCCGAGCGTGTGCCACATGTCGTGGATGGTGGCCTTGGACTTGACGAACAGCATGCTGCGCTCGAGGTGGCTGCCGTCGGCGCGCTTGCGGGGCGTGCCGTCCTTCTCGAACACCCGGCTGTGGCCGCCGAGCAGCGTGGCGTTGGCGCAGCCGCTGGCGAAGCTCCATTTGCCGGTGACGCGATAGCCGCCGTCCACGGGCGTGGCCTTGCCTTGGGGTCCGGCGCCCCAGGCGAGGACCGCGTCGGCAGGTCCGAACAGGCGACGCGCGACCTCGGGCTTCAGGTATGCCGCCGACATCGCGCAGCCCGCCCCCTGCCCCATGCACCAGGCGGTGCTGGCATCGGCGCCGCCGATCACCTCCATTACCTGCGCGTGGGTCTTGAGGTGCAGCTCGTCGCCGCCAAGCGAGCGCGGCAGCAGCAGGCGAAACAGCTTGGCCTCGTGCAGCGCCGCGACGATGTCGGGGGGAAGAGCGCGCGCCGCCTCGATCCGCTCCGCGGCGCCCTGCAGCAGCTCCACCACCGATTGGGCGCGAAGAACCGCATCCGCCTTCGCTTCCGCTTTCCTCCCGCCCGCGCCTTGCTTGCTCATGTCGCCTCGACCCTAGGTTAGCTTGTAGATCCGTACTGCCGTGTCGTGATGCAGCTTGGCCTTCTCGCTCGCCGAATAGGTCGCGGTGACGCGCTTGAAGGAATTCCAGAGCACGTTATAGCTGCAGCTGACCTTGTCGACGGGGAAGTTGGATTCGAACATGCAGCGGTCCGGACCGAACAGCTCGATGGCGGCCTCGTAGTAGGGCCGCGTCGCGTCCGCCAGCTGCCGGCTCGTGGGCGGCTTCACCTGCTCATGCCAGCCGAAGCCGCAGTATTCCATCGCCAGCCCGCCGAGCTTGACCACTACGTTCGGGCACTTCGCCAGGTCGGCCATGCCTTTGCGCCAGGCGGCGAATATTTCCTCGCGCCGGCCTGCGTAGGCGCCGATGCCGGTGATGCCGCCGAGATGATTGAGTACCATGGTGGTGCGCGGAAAGGCTTTTGCCAGGTCCGCGCATTCCGACAGCTGGTGGTATCGGCTGGTGACGTCGAAGACCAGTCCGAGCGCGTCGAGCTGGGCCAGCCCTTCGCGGAACCTCGCATCCAGATACAGGCCCGGCTTGGGTGCACGCGCGATGCGCGGGTCCGGGTCCCAGGCGCCGGTGCAGCGGATGCCGCGAAAGCGGCCGGGCGCGGCCACCATCTCCGCCTCCAGCACCGCCCGCACGCGCGATCCCGCGGCGAGGTCCGCATAGCCGACGATGCCCGCGGCGACCTTGGTCTTGCCGTAGAGGCCGGATGCCGCCATGGCGGCGATGCCGTTGGCGAATTCCACCTCGCCGACGTATTTCATCTCGTCCGGCCCGTCGGCGCGGTACATGGCGAGGTGCTCGATGAACACGGTCGAGACGACGTTGTGGCCCGTGTGCAGGTCGCCCAGCAGCTCGTCGAGCAGGTAGCGCCGGTCGGCCCGCCCCTCGCGGTGATCCCAGAGGTGATGATGCGGATCGCAGATCGGCAGCGCCGGATCGATGGTCTCTTCCCGGACCTGAGCCAACCAGGTGTCGTTCGTTGCCATGCCGGCGTTCTCTCCCCCGCTGATTAGTACCGGTGCGCGCTCGAAGGTCCAGTGGGAAAGCGGGTGCCGAGCAGGGTCAGCCAACGTCGCTATGCATCTCTGCTCTGCGCCGAAGCGTGCGCGACCTGCGAGCAGGATCGCATGCAATGTTGCGCCGCGGCGGCGCGTGGGATCGCGATGACCCAAACCTATCGCGCGGTGATGTGCGGCGAGCTGCGCCCCCGGGACGTGCTCCGGATCAAGCACCTGCCGCAATCGCCTTTTGCTCCGGGGTCCGTCCGCGTCGCGGTCACAGCCCCAGGTGTCGACTTTCCCGACTAGGCCACCCAATTCACAGCAGTCGCCCCAGCAGGTCGAGGCCGCAGCGCATCCGCGCACGATGCTGGTGGCGCTGATCACGAATCCCGGCTGCGGCGAAGAACTGCCACGTGCGCACGTCTCGCTGACCGGTGAGGCGGACGAAGGTGCAGCGATGTTCACGCCTTCCATGTCCCTCGTGCTGGCCGTCGCAGGCGGGGAAGCGGTTTCACTATGGGCGGGGTCGGAATGCACAGTTCAGGTGAGCGAGGTTCGCCTGTCGAGTTAAACAGCCTTGAACAATAACCTACTGCGGCATCTTCCTTGTATCTTGTATCGCCTTGCTTAGTTGCTCCAGAATCCTGAACGCGGCCGGACGGAGAGCGTCCATCTGCTCAAGAGTTAGCGTGACAGTTTTCTGCCCGGACATTAGCAGCTCAGATAGCCGCCTGAGTGTCGGCGGATCGTAGTACTGCCCGGATAGAGCAATCGAGTAGATGACCTCGTCCACCGAGGTTGGTCCACGGCCGCACCGTTCACACGGCATGAAGAAGTACTGCTTCACTGACCAGCACTGGAAACAGAGGCCCGTGTGATCGGACTGCTCCCGCTTACTTCCGTTCCACGTGACCTCGTTGCCGGCTCCTGGGCTCGGCAAAGTGTTGCCGTGTAGATATTTCCGCACTTCGTTTATGGAGAACGGGAAGTTGAGCGTGCGCATCTGCCACTCTCGGATGCGCTCATCGAGTTGCTGTGGGTGACCTGAGCCCCGACGTCCCCCAGTCAGAAGTAGAGCCCTGGGTTGAAGTTTTGAACGTTGGCGGCGCTGGCCGCAACGGCAATGTGATGGGCTCGGAACTCCTCCGGTGTCTTGTTGGCGAGCGCGGAATGCGGGCGCACGCCGTTGTAGTCGGCACGCCAGGCGTCGAGCACGCTGCGTGCGTCGGACAGCGATGCGAACAGCGTCTCGTTCAGGCACTCGTCGCGCAAGCGGCCTATGAAGCTCTCGGCGAATGCGTTCTGCTGCGGCTTGCCGGGCTGCCCTCGGCGCTCTCGTACAGCTCGGCGAAGCCGGCATAGCCGTCGGCGTGCAGATGGCCAGCGAACGGCGCCAGGTGCTCGCGGCAGCGCTCGCCCTTGCGGTCGGGCGTGTAGCGATAGAGCACGGCGGGCGGCGCCGGCCCGGCATGCGGGCGCTCGTCGCGCAGATAGATCCACAGCCGGCCGGTCTTGGTCTTGCCGTTGCCGGGCGCGAGCACGGGCACCGGCGTGTCGTCGGCATGGATCACGTTGCCAGCCATCACGTGCTCGCCGATGCGATCAGCGAGAGGGCGCAGCAGCCAGGCCGCCTTGCCCATCCAGTCGGCCAGGGTGCCGCGATCGAGATCGAGGCCGTCGCGGGCGTAGATCTCGGCCTGGCGATAGAGCGGAAGATGGTCGGCGTACTTCGACATGATCACGTGCGCGAGGACGCTGGCACCGGCCATCGCACGCGGGATCGGCATCGCCGGCATCGGCGCCTGTGTCATGGCCTCGCACTTGGCGCACGAGTAGGCCGGCCGCACATGGCGCACCACCTCGAAGCGGCCGGGCACGTACTCCAGGACCTCGGTCACGTCCTCGCCGACCTTGCGCAGGCGCTCGCAGCCGCAGCGCGGGCAAGCGCAGGTGGCGGGCTCGTGCCTCTCCTCGCGGCGCGGCAGATGCTCGGGCAGCTTGCGGCGCGGCTTCTTCTCGGGCGATGCGGCCGGCGCAGGCTCATCAGGCTCCGAGGCCTCAGGCCATGTCGGCGCTCGCCGCTGTCGTCTCGATCTCCTCGAGCCTCAGCTCCAGCTGTTCGATCTCGCGCTCGATGCGCTCCGACGATTGGCCGAATGACATCCGCTTCAGCCGCGCCAGCTCGAACTTCAGCTTCTCCGCTTCCAGCGTCTTGGCCAGCAAGCCGGCTTCGGCCGCAATCAGCCGGCGCTTCAGCTCATCGATGTCGTCGGGCAGGTCGGCGGCGCTGCGCATGCCGACGCAATACTCTGCTTCGCCGCTATCCCGCGACCGTCGGCTGCCACGTCCGTTGAGGAGTTCGCCAGTCGATGCCTTCCAGCAACATCGACAGCTGCGCCGGCGTCAGCGTCACTGAGCCCTCCTTGCGTGATCGGCCACACGAAGCGCCCCTTCTCCAGCCGCTTGGCGAACAGGCAGAAGCCCTGGCCGTCCCAGTAGAGGACCTTCACCAGATCGCCGCGCTTGCCGCGGAACACGAACAGGTGCCCCGAGAACGGCTCCTGCTTCAGCACCTCCTGCGCCAACATCGACAGGCCGTCGAAGCCCTTCCTCATGTCGGTCGGGCCCATCGCCAGGTAGATACGCACGCCCGGTCGGGATCGCGATCATTCGCTGGCCCCGTCGAGCGCGGCAGCAATGCGGGCGAGTGCTGCAGGATCGATGCTCTCGTCGGCCCTGATCGTGCGACCGTTGACCAGCCGCACCTCGATCAACCCAGCGTGCCGGCGCCCTCTATGGGGACGCTCTGCAGAGGTGGGGGCAACCTGAGCAGGCACATCAGGAACCACCGCGACCGGCGCAAACGCTGCCGCGCCCGCCTCGCTGATAGTCACGCCGGGGATCAGGCCGGCACGTACCTGCTTGCGCCAGAGGTAGATCAGAGCCCGCGACACGTCGAACCGGTCGGCAGCCGCTGCAACAGAGCCGCCAGGCCGGAACGCCGCATCCAGGATCGCCACCTTCTCCTCGGTGCTCCACGCTCGCCGGCGGCGAACCGTGCTGATCACCTCCGGCAATCTGGTCATTACCGTCCTTAAGTGCAGTCGTAAGGACAGTTACGATCAGCTGTTCGCTGCGCGCCGCCAAGCCTCACGGCCGCAGTCGTCAGAGGACGCTTACGGTGTTCCGGGCAAGGCTGAGGCAGGCCGTGACGCCGACCGCGGAGGCGCGGCTGGTTTGGTTCAACAGCCTGCGCCGGATGTTGCCTTCACGATCGACGATGCCGACGAGGACATCGCGCGCATGATGCGTGCTGCTGCGGCGGCGATCGGTATGACCATTGAGGAGATCGTGGAAGGCGGCAAGGGGCGGCGCGGTCGAACGCGCCGCAAAGGCGACGGCGACTAAGAGTGCGAGGCGGATGTGAGAAATGGGGTCCTCCAGGGCCCCACGGCTCATCTAGATAGTGAGACGGAAACCTTCAACCTCGGCAGGGGTGTCCTTGGCAACCGCTCACGTCCGCTTCGGCGTGACTACTTTTTGCGTGTCTTTCCTGCGCCGGTGCCGGTTGGGGCGAGCTTGAGCTCGTCCGAAATGGCCCACATCATCTCAAACGACACTTTCGCCGCTGACAAAGCGAGATCCCCTGGCTTCACTCTAGTGGCCTTCAGCGGTTCCGAGGCACTCTGGTTCGTGTCCGACGTCTCGTCCCACACGGCGGTCTCGCCGAGTTGAACCTGCTCGACGAGCTTCTTGGGACGCCGGAACCGTCCGATCCGCAGATTGCTCACAGCGGCATCGACGCCGAAGATCTCGCTGTAGCGGTCAAGCGTCTTGCTCTGATCCTTTGCATTGCGGAACGCCGCGAAGACCGCCATCACCTTGACATCGCGGGATTTGAGCAGCTCGAGTTTATCCCAGACTGCTTTGTTCCCCTTCGAGGCCGCGGACCGCGCGAGTATGCGCACCGTCCTGAACTCGCCGCGATTGTGACCGCTGCCCTGCGGCGCCCTCATTTTCTCGTCGACGTCTGCAACGAAGTCCTCGATCGTCGCATCGTGCCCGGCAGCGACGGGCCGCTTTGGCACCTTCTTGCGTTTGAAAAGCGCGGTCACCATGACGATAGCCATCCTAGCCCGGAAACCAAAATTCAGCACTCTGCTCAAGCGTCCTACCGAAACCCTAACATCTAGTTAAGGACCGTGTCAGGCTGGCGCGGGCCCTCCGATACGACCACCTGAGCCGGACGCACCACGCGCCCTGTAGTTTCCTCCCGATAGCCCTGGGCATGGACCTTGATGATCGTCCCGCGAGGCCGCTCCGACGGCTCCGTAGTGACCGCATGGTGGAGGCGAGGATCCGATCTTTGGCCAACGGCGGCCACGGGAACGAGATGATAGTTCCGGTGCAGCTCCCCGAGCACGACGTCGTGTACCTCCTGTGTCCTCTCCGGCGTACCGTGCGACTCATCGTAGGGCTGATTCATGTCTACGGCCCGGCGCATGTTATCGAGGCCATCTAGAACCCGATCCAGGTTCTCCGGCAAGACTTCGCCTGCTTGCCCCGCGCGTGGGGCGGCCCGGCCGTTTGGAGCCTGACCAGAGCCTGTGCCGGCCGTAGCGGGTCCAGCGTGGTCGCTGCCGAAGCGTTTCGGTTTGTCGACCTCTGCGTGGCCGTTGGCCGTACGCGAGCGTGCCTCGCCGCCACTGCTGCCCCGCTGCCGCTCGGCGGCGCCGACGGCATCATCGCCGTTCCTGGCTCTCGGCGGATTTGGTGAGGTGCGCTCCTCGCGGGTAGGATGATCAGCGGTTCGCCTTGTAGCTTGACGCGGCCCCCGAGAGGGCGGGATTTCTGGCAACGGATTGCGCACGGGAGGTAGTCTTGGAGGCGGCTGCGCCGCAGCCGGTCGCTCCAATGCGGATCGCCACCTCCGCCATTCGTTGAAAAGGCCTTACGGCCAATGTTCCAACCCCGGAATCCCGACCATGGTGTCCCAACCTCTCGCCGACGAATGCTCATCCGGCGTCCGTGTCACGCTTGCGACGATGTCGGGGTAGCTCATCGTCTGTCGCCATACCTTCAACACGGGATTGGGAAGACCACTCGAATTCGGTGTCTTCGGTTGGCGAGGCCCACTTTTCGGCCTGACGCTTCCACTTATCTCCGTTGGTATCGGGTAGTTGAGGCAGAGGCACCAAGCCAAACACTGCAGTGCTCGCTAGAGGTTTCATGGTGGGCCTTCGTCTGTCAAAGCAGATTGCACGGTGCAGGAGACGGATCGCGGCGGCATTCGCCACCGCGATCCGATCTTGCGTCAGTGGCTCTGGCGCTCCTGCTGCTCATAGAAGGTCTTCGTGTCGAGGGCGTTGGCTGGAGCCACGACGTTGGCGAGGACCGATAGGGCGAGCACGGCAAATACGATCGTCTTCATGGCAAATTTCTCCATCTATCTATGCGAGCCGGACAACACGATCGTCGGCCGTCATCGCAATATGGAGATATCGCGGGAGGGTTCGGATCGCTGTGACCTACAGCACGGCCCGACGACTCCCGGCTTGCGCCGGCGAAGCCCATGGCCTTCCCGGGAGATGAGGAAGGTGAACTCGAGCTTGGCGGAGTAGCCGCATTTCGTTCGGATGAGTGAAGTGCGAAGACCGGAGACGGAACGGTAAGCGCTGTCTGTAAGACGATCACCAACGTTCCGCGGCGTCGTCGTCCGGCGACAGCATCTGGAGAGTCCGGTAGGATTCTCTGCGGATCGGCGCGCTTGACGTTGCCGACCGGGTGTGTGCATGGGAGCAGCGCTGCATCTGGAATTGTACTCCTAACGCAGCAGGCAGGCCTGAGCAGGCAGGGAGAAGCGTTACGTTGCTTGACTGCCGCTTTCGCGTTGATATCCTTGCGCAAAGTGGCGGATCGGCCAATCGACCCGGACAAAAATGTCAACTCGCCCAGATCGCCGACTGGCTGCGGTGCTAGCGCTCGACGTGGTGGGCTACACGAAGCTGATGGGCGACAATGAGGAACGGACGCACGAGCGGGTGTCCGACGTTTTGCGTGACATGGTGGTCCCGACCATCGCCGCGTGCAGCGGGCGAGTGGTGAAAAAAACGGGCGACGGTGCTCTGCTGGAGTTCCGCAGCGTCGTCGAGGCCCTGCGCTGCGGCATTATCGTGCAGTGCGCTATGCGCGAGCGCAACGCCTCGCCCGACGGTGACGAGCGACTCGAATTCCGGATCGGCATAAGTCTTGGCGACGTGATCGTCGAACCGGACGACATCTACGGAGATGGCGTCAACCTCGCCGTGCGCCTGCAGGGTGCCGCGCCGGTCGGCGGCATTCTGGTGACGCAGTCCGTTGCCGATCAGGTGCGGGGACATCCTTCGATTGACCTGGAGGATATCGGCAAGTTGGCGCTGAAGAACATGGGCGACCAGACGCGGGTGTTCAGCGTGCGCTTGCCCAACAGCTTCGAACGACCACCCGACAATGTGCGCTTCAGCACCCTGACAAGCTTCCGCGGTCGGCCGGCCATAGCCGTGCTGCCGTTCGCCAACATCGCCGGTGACAAGGCCGACGAATATTTCTCGGACGGCGTCACAGAAGACGTCATAACTGAGCTCGGAAGTTGGCGCAGCTTTCCCGTGATTGCGCGCAACTCGGTGTTCGCGTATCGAGGCGTGACGACGGATTTGCGCCGCGTCGGACGCGAACTCGCAGTGCGATACATCCTACATGGCAGCGTGCGGCGCGACGGCTCGCGGGTGCAAATCATCGCCGAGCTGATCGAGCCAAAGTCCTCGACACAAGTCTTCACCGAACGCTATGACAGGACGCTAGAGGATGTCTTCGCGGTCCAGGCGGAGATTGCCCGGAGCATAGTCGGCGCCTTGGAGCCCGAACTGTTGCGCTACGAAAGCGAGCGCGCAGTGCTGGCACCTCAATCCTTTAGCGCCTACGACAACTACCTGCGTGGTCTGTGGCATCACAACCGCTACACCGACGAGGACAACTTGCGCGCCCAGGAGCGGTTCACTAGTGCCCTGGATATCGATCCTGACTATGCGCAGGCCGCGGCAGCACTGGCCGTATCGACGGTGCACCGGCAGGTGCACGGCTGGGCGAAGTCGGACGACACGTTGATCGCGCGAGCGTTGCAAGCCGCACATCGTGCCGTAGCACTGGACACCCGATCGCCACAGGCCATGTATGCCTTGGCCCTATGCCATCTGCATTCCAGCGAGATCAGGCTCGCCACCCGCGAGATGGAGCAAACAATTCGCCTCCATCCCAGTCACGCCGCCGCGCATGCCAACCTCGGTAACCTCTACAACTACATCAACCAGCCCGCGCAAGCCCTGGAGGCCGTGCAAACGGCTTACGCGCTCAGCCCCAACAATTCGCGGCGCTTTATCTGGAGCCCGGTCTCGAGTGGCGCCTACTATCTGCTCCAGCGTTATGGCGAGGCCATAGACGCAGGCCGCGAAGGGCATTCGATGAAGCCGGACTACGTCGCGCCCCTGCGTTATGTCGTGGCGGCGATGGGCCAACTCGGCCAGGTGGATCAGGCAGGTCCACTGCGTGACCAGATCGCGCAGAGCGACGGAAACCTGGCCGGGACACAGGCCTATCTGGGGCGCTACTATGTCGATGAGGGTGCGCTGGCGCATATCCTCGAAGGCTTGAGCAAGGCCGGAATGAAGTGAGCTGAGGAGAGCGTCGCTGCACTGCGCCGTCGCAACAACTAGCAGAGTCTGAGTTGGTTCGCTCACCGACCCGCTAGGTGCACACCCGCGCACCACAATCAATCGAGGTGCGTCTCGTCGCTGCGGGATCGCCTCGCCAGCGGCAATCCGAGAATCGCCCAGAGGCTTCGGCACTGCGGCCAGTCGATACCATCGACGCCGAAACTGGCGACGGGCTTGCGCGAGTCGAAGCTGTGAAAAAGCCGATCCCACAAAGAGAAGACAATGCCGAAGTTGGAATTGCCAGCGCGCCAGTCGCGAGAATGATGGCGGCAATGCATGGCGGGCGTTACGACTATCATCCTCGCAATCCGCTCCAGCCAGGGCGGCCAGCCGTGGTTCGCATGCTGGATCATCTGCACCGCGAGCGCGAGGACACCATAGATTGCGACGGCACCAGGTGGTATGCCAAGCACCACGGTAAGTGTTCCCAGTGCCAGGCAATTGACCAGGAACTCTGCGGGATGATGTCGAACTGCGGTCGAAACATCCACATCGAGATCGGAATGATGCACCATGTGGAGCCGCCACAGTAACGGCAAAGCGTGCTGCAGGCGGTGCAGAGAGTAGAAACCGAGATCGAGCGCAAGCAGACCGAGCGCGATGCCGACCGGGGAGCCGAACGCCCGCCCTGCCGCCGCTATGAGGTCGCCGCCGAGTGTCCATCGGCTCGGAACGAGAGCGGCTGCGATCAGCACGTTGATCAGGTAGAGAGCTGCGTGGATCATCCACCGACGCGACGTCGGACCATTTGCTAGCCGGAGTGGCGACCACGCCTCGGCCAACAGTAGTGTCACCAACAACGCAGGTACGCCGAACACCAGCGCACCTGAGCCGGCAGATTGTAACCAGTCAGCCTGCTCCATGCGTGCCCAAGATTGCAGCCTATCCCGGCCTTAGGGAACGTTACTTGATCTTTTTCAAGACCGCAGCCAGCATGAGGATCACTACGACGATCAAGGCGAGGATCGTGTATGTGACCGGGCCGCCACTGCCCGCCCACGCGGTCCCCGGAAGCATGATTGCCAGCAACGTGTACAGGACTAAGAAAGTGCGCGAGCCCATGAGCGCCTCCTACCGACAGACGTCCCCTCATTCGCAGTAAACACGCCCGGCTCCGATCCTGCAAGCAATGTTCGTCGGATGACGGGAACCGCGTCGCGTCATTCTGCAAGAGGTGCTTGCTTTGATACTATCTGTGGGCGGCATGTAAAAGGGGCGAGGGGCCCGGCCGCCGGGCGTAGTGACGATCAACTAACGATCGGCTAACGGTCGGCAGGCGAGTTCCTCAGCTGTCGCCCCTTTAAGACGCAGCCAGCCGCAGTTTGGTCCGGGGCGGCCGCGCCCATCCGGCGCGGGATTGGCCATGACAATCACACTCTGGGAGGATTAGACATGGTCGAAGCCAGCAAAACTGACGCCGATGCATTCCGACCGGGGCACTACTTCACGGGATCGGTGATTGTTCGCTTGCGAGCAGAGCTCGCTGCTATGCGCACCGAGGATCTGCTGCACGCGTCTGCGCGTTCGCTTGTTCCACAACTTGCGCAGTTGTTGACTGATCTCGGAGTGAAGAGTGCGCAACGCCTGGTGAAAACTGTCGACCTCAATTCCTTGCTGGAGCTGGAGCGGTTCGCACTAGGCGGCCCGTTGCGGTCCGAACATAGCCTTTCCGCCTATTGGCAGATCGATGTGACGCATCGTGAGGACGACCTGCGCCAGATCGTCGAGGCGCTGTTGAAGGTGCCGGAGGTCGACGACGCCTATCTCGACATCCACGTCGTTCCCGCCTCGGTCAACGCGTCCGACGATCCGTTTTCCGCGTCGCAGGGTTATCTGCGATCGGCGCCGGAGGGTATCGATGCACAATGGGCCTGGACGCAGGCCGGTGGAGACGGCTCGGGTGTCGGTTTCGCTGACGTCGAGGAAGGCTGGAACGTTAATCATGAGGATCTCGCGGCCTCAAGTCCGAGTCTCGTCGTGGGCATCAACCGCGCGATGAGCCCCGGAAATCCGCCCTACTCACCTATGATCATCGTCGACCCCAATTATCCCGGCTGGAATCATGGAACCGGGGCGCTTGGAGTGATCGCAGCACGCGACAACTCAGTGGGCATTGTAGGCATCGCTCCCGGCGCCGGCCCGATTCGCCTTGCGTCAGTGTGGGATGGCCATACGCCCGGCCATGTCGTTGACGCCTTAGTCGCCCTCATGACCAGGCTCTCGCCCGGCGACGTCGTAATGCTCGAGCTTCAAACCGCACGCGGCAACATCACAGGTTGGCCGGACAACCATCCAATCGAGATCAAAGACGCGGAACGCGATGCAATTCGATTGGCCGTATCGGCACACAACCTCGTCGTTATAGCCGCGGCTGGAAACGGGGGCGTTGATCTGGACACTTATATCAGTCCTCAAGGGGCATCGGCCGGGAAGCAAGTTCTCAAGCGAAGCAGCAATGATTTTCAGGATTCCGGATCAATCATGGTGGGTTCCGCCACTTCAACTCTTCCGCATAGACGGATGAACACCATGGAGAACCAGAGCAATTTCGGTTCGCGCATTGACTGCTACGCCTGGGGGGAGAATGTGGCCACCTGCGGCGCCGCCATTCTCCCCGACATGAACACCCACGCCAACCGATGGTACCGGACCGAGTACAATGGAACGAGCGCGGCGACGCCGATCGTCGCAGGTGCCGCCACCTTACTTCAAAGTATTCAGAAGGCCAGTTCGGGCGCACCTCTGTGGGGATTGCGGATGCGCGCTCTGCTCTCCGATCCCGCATTTGGCACTGCGCCGTCACCGAGCGTCGCCGCGGCGAAGATCGGTGTCATGCCCGACCTTCGGAAATTGACCAATGCGCTCGGTCTCGTACCTGACATCTTCCTACGGGATTCAATCGGCGACGACGGTGTCGTGCCGTCGACGGGGACCCTTGCGAGCAGTCCAGACATCATCGTGCGAGATGCCCCTTTGGTCGACCCTCAAGGTGAGTTCGGCGAGGGCAGCGCCAATGCCAACAGGGATGATCTGAGTTCATCGATTGCTGCCAATTCCAGCGCCACTGTGTACCTGCGCGCCCGCAACCGAGGCGGTAGCGACGCACTCGATGTGGTCGGCCGGGTGTGGTGGAGCCCACCAGCTACGCTCGTGACTCCCGACTTGTGGAGTTTCATCGGTCAAACGGCCCCATTCAACCTTGCGGCTGACCAAAGCCTGACCGTCTCGCCGCCGATCACCTGGAGCAACGTGCCGCAAGGTCATGTTTGCTTGGTGGCGGCGATCGGGTGTGCCCGAGATCCTGCCCCACCGCTGCCGGCCAACTATAGCAGCTGGGCGGACTACGACAGCCTCATTCGCGGCTGGAACAACATCACCTGGCGCAACATCATTGTGGCATCGCCGAGCACCGACGATCAGATACAACTGCCATTCCGGATGGTAGGCAGTCCGAACGGCCGCGCGCTGTTCGACTTCGAGCTGGACGTTTCGCTCTCAGAGGGATGCGAAATCGTTTTCGAAATGCCGGCGGGCATACACCTATCACCCAGCTTCGATCTCAAGCCGGTTCGCGGTCGGCCAAACGAGCGACCCGCCTTCATACTACCTCACCGTACCGTGCTGGAGCTGCGTAATGTGACGCTTCCGCCTGGCTCCGGTAACGAGGCGAGGTTGACGGTGACTTCGCTTCGGCAATCAGGCCAGGCCGCTCAGGTGAAAGGTTGGATCATCTTGAAGCAGAGACTGGGCGACCACGAAATGGGTCGCATCACGTGGCGTCTCATCGGCAGCCGCAGGTAGCCAACGGCGCACCGTACGGCCAAACTCGAGTGATCGGAGAGGCGAGAGACGCCGCTGAACCGTGCGACTTCTCGTGCCGGCAGCCGCGCGGCATCGTCATCACCGCGGATTGAAAAGATCGATCCGGAAACTGGTCTGCTGGCGGAATACACCAGAGCATCCGAGCTGCTGAGCTTGTGCGATCGAATCGCGCGAGACGTCACTGGGCCGTCCTCAGCTCCTGTCTGTTGCTGATCCGTTGTGATGATCAGCAACGCGGTCGTCGGATGACCGATCCATCTTCATTTTCCGGTTGGCTCTCGCCTGTGCTGCGTGACACAGCGCATGAACGTGAACGAGCGCATATGCACCGCACAGCTACCCGACTTCGCAGGCTCGAACAAGCGAGCGCGCGCGACGGTCGGCTAATGGAAGGTGCGTCCCATGCGATATCGGCTTGCCTTCACCCTCTGGATGGCGGCGCTGTTCGCTTACTCTGCCTCAGCACTTTGCCAGTTTGCCCCCCAGCCGATTGCACGAAATGATAGCGGCAAATGCGTAGACGCGCTCGGCTCTTCAAAGCGAAACGATGGGGCCACCGGAGACGCCACCAAGATAACCGCCGCGACGGGGGACGATCGAACCGTCAGCATTGGCCTAGTCAAAGCTACGGCTACCGCAAAAGGATGCTTCTGGACCGCCACCGTGCTGGAAACCGGTGAGGCAGCCCTCTTGATGACATGGAATGACGGGCGTCTGACGGGCGCAATCAGCTACAGAGGAAAGATACTGCGCCTCAGGAAGGCCGATGGAATTGTTTCCGCTGCCCCGGAGTTTAGTCCGACTCTGTCTCTAGCTGTCCATAGTCCTGCCAGCGCGCTTGCCTTCGGATCCAGACCGCGCGAAAGCCCTCTGGACCTTGCTACGGCTGCGAAGACCGCGCAAAGCGCGCAGGTGCCCGCGACCGTTACACCCTTCTCAGACCGTCTGAGGGCGGAGTTGGAAGCCCGAGAGGTAGTCATAGACCTAATGGTCCTCTACACGCCACGTGTGGCCGAGAGCTACGTGCTCGATATCTCGAACCTCATCCGTGACACGGTGGATCAGATGAACCTTTCTTTCCAAAACAGCGGTATAGGGAACGTGAGCCTGCGACTGGTCCATGCAGAGCCAATCGCCTATACGGAGACGGGACTCGGACATTTCGAGCACCTCTACCGAATGGTCGACGGGATCGGGATATTCGAGGGTGTCGGCAACCTGCGGAACGAAAAGAAGGCCGATATCGTAGGACTGATCGTTGACGACCCGTCGCAATGTGGCCTCGCAACGCGCGTCGCTCCCGATCCAGAGGAGGCGTATTTCGTCGTGCATCACTCCTGTGCGGCGCTGACGTTCTCGATCGCGCATGAGGTTGGGCACATTCTCGGCGCGCGCCACGAACCACAGATTGACGCCGACAATGCCCCTTCGTCCTATGCCTTTGCATACGTCAGTGGAAGAGAGTGGCGTGACATCATGAGCTACGCGCAAAGCTGTGACGGGTGTCCGCGCCAGCCGCGTTGGTCGAACCCACGCGTGCAGTACCTGGGCCAACCCACGGGCACCCCCACCAGCGATGCGGCCCGCGTCATCCTCGAGCAAGCGGAACGGGTGGCCGGGTTCAGGTAGGATGAGGCAATAGCTGGCGATCCTTCAACGATGGTCGTGAGGATGCTTGGCCGACAGGGAAGTCGTCGATGGAAGGGATCGCGATCTCAGCAGCGGAACCCCACTCGGAAGACTCAAGCATGCGAGGGCGCAGCCGCGATTTCAGCTAAGCCCTTCTCGTCCGTAATTACAATGTGCATGCCGTCGATGGCGATCACACCAGCGTCGCGCAGCCGGCCGAGCTGCCGGCTGACGTTTTCGCGTGACAGACCCAGGTACGCCCCCAGTTCCCTCTGTGACACGCTCAATTGCAGACGGACGCCAGCCTTGCTCGTACGGCCATGCTGCTCGGCGAGGCGTAGCAGGCCTTTCGCGGTCCGGCCCCGCATTTCGAGCGTGTTGTCCTCAATGATCGCCGATGCGGAGCGAAGCTTTTCACAAAGAACCTGAATGATCTCGAGAAGTGCAGCCGGATGAGCCGTCAGCGTCGGCAACAAGTCGCGTGCGTTGATGACAAACACCTCGCAAGCTTCGAGGGCGATCGTGTCGGCGGTGCGGCCCTTACCATCCAAAGCGGCGATCTCGCCATTGAGGTCGCCGGCGCCGAGGAAGTTCAACGCCACCTCCCTCGCATCGGTCGTAGTGTTCACAACCTTGGCTCGGCCCGAAAGCAACACCATCAAACTGTCACCTGGCTCACCACGCCGACATATGGTGTCACCCTTGGCAAACCTCTTCGTATGGCCCCGGCCGATCAGGTGGGCGAGGGCAGGGTCCGGCAACCCCCCGAAGAAGGTGTTGGCCCTCAGAAATGGTCGAACCCTTTCCGCAAGGCTCAGCGTTGCGCTGGAGGTTCCGAGTTGGTCCTTCGCACTCATTGTGAACACGGCACGACGAGGTGCGCGCTCCTGGACGTTCGTCAACCTTGGGTCACGATAGGTCAAGACGGCCCAAAACACCATCTTCGTCAATGTTCGACCCGCAACCGGCTGCGGCGCTCTTTCGTGGAAGGGTCAGCATGGCCGTGGGCACAACCAGGGAATTGGTGATCTCAGGCCGGCCCGGCCATGCTGGACCGAGGCGGGAGCCTTGCCTCGTAGTGATGTGCATCACAGCTGGAGTATTCGAGCCGACCTACAAGGCAGTTCGGCTCAAACGTTGGAGAGACTGATGACAGTCGTAGCAGCTTGGAAATGCGGCACTCCAAGGCAAGCATTGGCGCCCAACACGGTGGCCTTAGAGGCGGAGGACAGTGTCATGCCTCGGCGCCATGACCACGCCAGCAACCCGAAGCCACGAGCGCGACTTGCACTGTTCGGCAGCGTATCCCTGCAGGTAGGAGATCGAGAGATCCCTCTCTTCAGCAGAAAGGCATGCGCCCTCGTAGCCTATCTAGCGCTCAACCCCGCCATGAGAGTGAGTCGTGATCGTCTAGCAGGATTGCTTTGGAGCGAATCGGAAGACGCCAAGGCTCGCTCGTCACTGCGCCAGACCCTGCACATTGTTCGCAAAGCATTTGACACTGAGAGTCTGAGGGGAGCTCTGAGCGACGGTCCCTACGTGAGGCTGGATGGCTCCGCGCTCACAACCGACCTCGACGAAGCGACGGAGTCTATCGAGCGAGGAGAGCCAGCGGACTTTCTTATGGGCGAGGCGCGCATGACGGATGCGCTCCTGCACGGCTACGACGACCTCGACCCCTCGTTTGGATGTTGGCTCAGAGTGAAACGAGAGAGCGTTCGACAACGCCTCATCCGAAGTCTCGAGGATCGGCTCGCGGAGACACCAATTTCTCCGAGGGTAAGAAGGCACGTCGCGAGCGTACTCGTGCGGCTGGATCCCACTAACGAAGTCGCTTGCCGAGAATTGATGCGTGCCTTCATGGATTTGGGAAACGCCGCCGGCGCGTTAGCGGCTTACGCTGGGCTCTGGCGCTCTTTGGAGGAGGATTACGATATCGAACCCTCTCTGGCCACTCAGGAACTTGCTGTCGCAATCAAGCGTGGGACGTACCAGACGTGCCAGCGGCCACTTTGCACGCCGGCACATCGAGAGCCGCAGAGATGTAGTTCGAATTTCTGACGCAAGGTATACCAGCACCGACCCGACCCCTCCTCGGAGATGGCCGGAAGCGGCGGACTTCAGCCTCTTTGTTTTCCGCTCTCTGCGCAGCAGGTCGACCAGCGTGTTTTGTGGTGTTCTGTGGCGCGGTAGC
>CAVZEC010000011.1:0-208191 GCA_963774165.1 uncultured Alphaproteobacteria bacterium
GAACGGCTCGCCGCCCAGCGGCGTCGACTGGCATTACATCGGAGGAGTTCCGAGCCCAGAACATTTGCTGCGTCCTGAGGTGACAGCAATCGGCGTTGCGATGGCCAAAAGCTCAAGCGGCCGTCCTTATTGGACCCTCGTGCTCGGCGTCGAACTGAAATGAATCAAGTGCGACCGCCGCTTGACCGACATACCGAAAGCCTAACCGATCCAAAGAAAAAGACCCCACTCATCGGGGGATGAGCGAGGTCGAAACCGAATCGCAGAGAAGATTGCTCAGTTAGGGACCGAGCAAGCAGATAGTAGCTCGCGGACGAGTCGCCGCACGGCTATCCACAGATTTATCCACAGGAAAAAGCCCCAAGCACGGGAGAGACGATGGGGTAGAGTTCTGAAAGGTGGTCGCCGGAAGTCTGGTGCCGACGACTGCAAACCCATTAGGACGAGTCGCATCTTGCTGGCAGTGCGGGGAGCAGCAGCGAACAAAAACGGCCCCGGTCAAGTAGAATGGAGCGCGGCTAGGTCTGGTCGGAGGGCAAGTCGGACTTGTGTCGTTGTCTCGAACGACCCCGCCCCAGGCTGGAGGAGGGGCGAGGCCGTCGAGTGGCCGAGCGTGGGAAGCCAAGCCAGGGTATTCCCTAAATCATCCGACTACCACGCGATAGTGCTCGGTGGCCACAGATCCCTCGTTTTATGGGGGCTACTGACAGTCTGGGAAATGTGGCCGCCAGGACACCTCGGGGGTCGCCCCTGCTGCTAATGATCCGTCTGGCTCGTATCCAGCGACGGCAATCGCACGGCGAGCCGAGTTTGTTGATCGGTCGCGGGGCCGATTCGGAGAAAGGGGCACATCGGCGATTCGGGTGCCCCTTTTTTCATTGCATGCAGGCCGAAGAGGTGGCGGCACGCGAGAGGCCGCCCGGATGGTTGGCACAGCCGGGCGGCCCTTGGTCTGACGTGCGGGTCGCAAAACCATCCGTCAGAACTTGACCGTTGTCTGAATGATTCGGTTGAAAAGTCGGTTAACGACGATCCGAGGGGAAAGGCCGTGCCCGTCCGGATCGAAGCACGGCCTCCGCAAAACTGATCTCGCCCTGACCGAAGAGCCGGGCGGCCAACTTGCGGGCATTACCGATCTAGGTCATGCGGGGAGAGAATGCTCGCAAGAGCCCAAAGTTCCGACCGGGACCGTTTTCGCTTACTCGCTTCCATCCCGTGAAGAGCATAGGGACCCTACGCCATCGCAAGTCCATTGCGGATGGCATAACGGACGAGCTGGGCCGCCGTGTCGAGGTCGAGTTTTCGCATCACGGAAGAACGGTGTGTCTCGACCGTCTTGAGGCTGATGCCGAGAGTGTTGGCGACCCTCTTATTGCTTTGGCCTTCGGCAATAAGTTGGACGACAGTTCGTTCCCTGTGCGTCAGGAGCGTTCCCGACCCATTCGGATTGTTGCAAGCCGCTGTCGGGGCCGGAAGGCCTGCGAAGTATGGCTTGTGCGATGCAACTGACCGGACGCCCTCGATAAGACGCTCCATCGGCTCTGACTTGAGCACATATCCCTTAGCCCCCGCCTCAAGGAGCTGGCCCAAGACGCTCTCGATGTTGAAGGCCGTATAGATGAGGACTTCGGTCTTAGGCAGTCGGGCTCGGACTTGTCGAGTCGCCGCGATACCGTTCACAAGGGGCAACTCATAGGCCAGCACAACGACATCAGGGTTCGTCTTGATGGCGTTGAGGATGGCTTCATTGCCATTGTTGGCTTCGCCAACCACCTGCCAGTTCGGCTGGCTCTCCAGATGAACCCTAAGTCCGTGGCGGACAACATCGTGCTCGTCAGCAATCAGTATCCGTAGCATTGAGTAGGACTTCCCCGGCTATTGCATTGACCCGCACCCTGACTCTGTAGCACGGTGAATACCGTAAATGTCAACGAAATCAAATTTATATAAGATTCGGCTAAGTCACTGGTATACTACTATATCAGCCTCCGTAATGCGGAATAACTAGGCCTTAGCCCGTCACCAAGTTGTCATCGAACACAACCCACGCCCGCCAAGGAACGCCGTCATGCGGTACCGGGGACAGCCGGAAGCTCGGATTGCACTCCAATCAGCCCGACGAGCCTTCAGGTAGCATCGAGAGGGGCAGAGGCCTCTACATCTGCGATGGCCGTCATGTCAGTCGTTCTAAAGCTTAGAGGAGAAGACGACGCGACGCAGAGAGAGCGAACATCCGACCGATAATGGCGTCGACTGCGCTGGCTCGCTACATGAGGTCCGCTGCAGGATCGGAAACGGACCTAGTTCTTCACCACGCCAACTACATCCGCGATCAGAGTTCGCAGAGACGGGTTTGCCACGTGGGGAGAAAGATTGGAGATGATTGGGCCGGCTTGATTGATGCCAGACGCGTCTGCCCTGTGGCCTCAACGCTCGGCAGTGAAGGCGCCAATCTTCATTCGGTAGGGTTTCTCGTATTCATGATTGGGCTAGTCACGCCATTCACGTGATACTTGTGGCACAGTAGGCAGTCCTGACGCGCCATGCTGCTGGTGTGGCAGGTCTGGCAGAGATCCTTTTTCACCCAACCGAAATTGGACACGAAGGCTTCCGGGTTACCCTGCTCGTAGGTCTGCAGATAGGGACTGCCCTTTTCAAGTCCATGGCAGGTCAGACAACCATGTTTCTCCATGATGCCGAAATGCGGCTCGTGGATGAAATGTGTGAACCGACCCTGTTTGCTCTCGACGGAAGGCGGGGAGAAGTTGACGACCCGCTGCTTGCCCAGGATATCGTCGACGCTGTGACATTTCGTGCATGCGCCCTGTGCGTCCTTGCCGGTGAGGAGATCGAAGACGGCCGCAGCCGGACTCCTGTCGCCTTTCGGCGCTTGGGGACCGGTCAACAAGAGCCAAGCATGGATGAACTTGTCCCTATGGCCTGTGGGACGGTAGAGGATCGCGTAATCCTGTTGGTACCAACCGCCATATTCGGCCCAGCTTTCCGCATCCACATCGCTTTCGATGCCGAGCTTGGGCGCAACCCTTGCTTGAGGCCTGGGCACGGCGGTATCTGAATCCACCGAGGCGCCGCCGGCTGGCGCGTTTGCGTCCCTCTCAAGGGCACCCCCGGTTATGGACTTGGGGATTGCGACAAGCGTCTTTCGGGCCGCTCCCTCATCCTGAGTTGCTTTCGTGCCGCCTTTGGTAGAAGCGGCGATCCCGCGAAGCTCCTCCTCGGTGGGGTGGAGCAGGTCGTCGGTTTGGTCCGCCGTTCTGTTCTGAGGCCGTTCGTCGGCGGAGGACGTTTCCTTCCCGCCGTCGGGCTGGGCGGTCGCGGGTTTGGTTTTCCCCGCTGCTCCTTCAGGCTGAACTGCTTGCCCGCTCTCTTTAGGCCCTGGCTGTACTGCGCGAGGCAATTCATCGGCGGAAGACTTTTCCTTGCCACCGTCAGGCTCGGGGTTCGCAGCATCGGTCTTTCTGGCCGTTGCCTCAGGCTTGGCTGCCCCAGCTTCCAGGCCCTTGGACAGCAGACACTGGCCGAAGACAGCCGCGATGCAGGCCTGCGGATCAGGTCTGGCTTTGCTTGCCGCTTCGCTAACGGTGGATTCCGGGTTGGGGTTCGGGGTTGGCCGACGTGTATCCGAACCAGATGGCTTCTGTGGAGATTCCGATCTGTCCAGTCTTGTTTCCGCAAGGGCAGGGCTTGATCTTTCCGAAGAAAGCCCTTCCTTGCCCCCGGCCTTCGCGGCATCGGTTTTTCCGGCGGCTCCTTTGGACTGGGGCGAATCGCTACCTACGGCCTGCGGGCTGCCGCGCTTCGAGTTCGCCTGACGCGCGTCCGAACCGGCTAGCGCTGGGGGAGGCGCCGATCCCGCGATCGTGCGATTGGCCATCTCCGCGGCCAGATTGGGTAACCACTGCTGCTGCGCCCTGATGATTACGTCGCGCGGGATGCTCGCGGTCAGATCGGCTACGAGGTTCGCATTCGGCTTCGCCCTGCCACCAATATCGAGGTCGGCCAGCACACCTGACGCTCTTCCCTTGATCAGCGCATAGAACAGCCGTTTGATCTCCCAGACTAGATTTGTCACCGCCCTGATCTGGTCGACGCTAGCGCCACTCAGATCCTTCAGGTTCAGGTTGTTCACGGTTCTGATCAGCGTGCGGCCCTGCTCATTCCGGCTGAGCATCACCTTCATGAACGGTGTGAGCTCGGCTTCGGAGGCGGCCGGCCATTCTCCGATCGAGGTGTGCTTCTTCAGCGTTTGCAGGTCGAGGCCAGGCAGGCTCAGAAAGGCAATCCCCTTCGGGCCGCTGACCCGCTCCTTTCCCGAGGATCTGATCGAGATGGCAACCGGTGCAGGTCTGCTCAAACGGCGCCACTGCCATAACTCGCTTATCTTCTCTACTGTTATGACAGGTCGAGCAAGTGTCGGGAATGCGCCTTGCGGGATCCTTCTTCGCCACTTCTGGGAAGTGCTTACCGAAATGGCCGGCATGGTCGTAGATGATCCTTGAACGCCGCTTGAACGGGTACTTCTCGAATTCCGGGTGATGGCCGTCGAAGCTGTCAAACTTCACGACGTGACAGGAGCGGCATTGTTCGTTTGAGATTTTGTTCAGAGTGAAATTGACGCCCTGATGCTCCTGGTGGCAGGTGGCGCAGTAGAGACCGTGCGCCACCTTGTCATCGGTTGGGAAGGCGATGCTCTGCGCGCGAGCCGATTGCGGTACGGGCGTTCCCGCGGCGAGTTTGCGCAGCCGTTTGGTGCTTCGCTCCAGCGCCTCCGCCGAAGCGCTGTGCGCGTTGAAGGCCGTGTTCGGCATCTTGTGGCAGGTAAGGCAAGCTTGGCTGTCGGCGAGGGGATCGCCGGCGACGAGGCCGCCAATCCAGCTCAATTTGCCGCTGCCACTCTGAGAATGACAGGTGCTGCACTTCTCGATCGCGCCGTGGGCGCTGGTCAGCGGACCGGGCATCAGGAACCGCGTGTCCTTTGCGAGAAAGAAGGCCGCGGCCAGGCAAACGGCGGTCGCGAGCGCCAGAAGCGCCGCAATTCGGTCGCGCCTGGAGCTGGGAGACGCTTGCCTCTCCGTTTTCGGCGGCCGAACCGACTTCGTCCATACTGGGCGCCGCATCACCAGGGTCCCGATGAAAAGGCATAGACGACGACGACGTGCAGCACGGTCAGGACAATGAGTGAATAGGTGACGGGGACGTGCACGAACAGCCAGCCATTGGCGAGCCCGAGGTAGATGCGCGCGAAATCGAGCCGGTCCTTCTCGACCACAAGGCCCTTGATGGTGGCAAGTTTCTCCTTACACCGCTGGTCAACGTAGCGAGATAGATTGTCGATCTCGTCGGTCAGGCGCCTGAGCGGGCGCTGCGAGCCGATGAGATGGGCCGTGGAATTGCGCTGCCCCTGAAGAAAGGGCCGCAGGCGGGTCGTGTAGAGGTCCACGATCCAGGCATCATAGGGCGGCATCGGGAGGGCGATATCACCGGTACCCAAGTCGATGTCGGCGACGATCGCATAGACATCCTCCGCGAGCTCGGCGCGGCGGGCTGGAATACGATCATAAGCGATGCGTTCGTCGATCCCGTGCTTGGCGTCCAGTGACCAGGTCAGATAGGTGCCGAAGATGCCGCTCAGTGCCACCAGCACGAAGCTCGCCCACAGTGCCCATTCGAATCCGGTATCCGGCAGAGAGAAATCTGAGTGAGAGATGAAGGCGGCAATCAGCAGATAGCCGGCGAAGATATGGATCTTGCGCCAGCGCGCGGCGGATTTCGGTGACAGGCTGGCCGTCTTGATGGCGATGTGGAAAGCGAGCTGAAGGCTCATGCCGCCAGCAAGCACCCAGCCGTCGAGATAGCGCGGGTCACGCAGCCCGTGGCCGTAAATCCAGACGAGCCAGAACAGGCCGCCGGAAATGGCAGCGATCAGGAGGGTTTGGGCTGCCCGGCCGATGACATGCGCCGGCGTGCCCAAATCCCGCCTGCCGGTCGATCGCCCCACTGATCTCACGGCAACCCTACCGAAATCACCAATCGCGGTGGTTGTGTCCCCATCAAGCCCCCGTTGTTGCCGTCCGGCCGGAATCAATTAGCGGCGCCGGCTTCTCTTGCCTTGCCCTTGAGCTTGTCCTGTCCCGGAATAAGGACGTCGAGCCCAGACATCGTGCTGCCGTCGTATTTCTCGGTGATGCTCACAAGCTGCTTGGAGACACCGTCTGCGGCCAGCGTCAGCAAGCGTTCATTGTTGAGCTTCAACCCCGCCGAATAGGCGAGATCGACCATTTTTGCGATTTCCGGCACGTTCGGCGCGGCTTTCGCCGCGGCGGCCAGCTGCCTGCGGGCCCGATCGACACGCTTTGCCATTTCGAAGGCGTACAGCTTTCTCACCGTCGCACGGCTGACGGCGCGGATTGCGGTCTCGAGCTCGACGCCGAGGCCGACGAGATAGAGCATTCGCTTGCGCGCCGCGCTGGCCGGCACGTTGTCCTTGCCCTTGGAGTGCCAGGTGTTGTGCCGCACCTCGCCCTGCGACCAGGACACCAGGTCGAAGGCGCTGCCGGCGGAGTGGCCGCCTTTATTCACGAGATCTTCTTGCGGAACGACATGGCAGCTGTAGCAGTTCTTCGCCAGCCGATAGACAGAAGACGGCCTGATCATCCCCTTTGGAATCGGCGAGCTTCCAGCGCGCCTCAGCCTCGGCCTTGGTCTCGGTCCTTTCGGTCTTGCCGCTGAACTGGCTGTGAACCTTGATCCAGTCGTCACCGGCGCTGTGGCAAGACTTCGCAGGAAACGCCGGCGATCGCCTGCTTGGTGTTTTCCTTCTGCTGCACTGTGTAATGACAAGTCAGACACAGACCTTCCGATCTGATGCGCTGAACGCCCATTCTTTCCGCGATCTCATTCGCTTCCTTCCGGCGCGGCATTTCACCAAAGGTCTTGAAATGATGCGTACCCTTCCAGGCCTCGGCTTCCTGCTTGTGACATTCAGCGCAGGCATTGGGACCAACGACCTTGGCCGGATCGGACGCAACTGTGCAGTCCGCGGCAAGGCTGAAGATCGTCAGCGAGCCGCAGAGACAAAGCGCAGAAGACCGTGAGGCCCTGGACCCGAAGCCGATCCGCCGCAGGCGTATGCACTCTAAGAGTGATAATGACTTCTCATCCTTGCTTCAGCCGTCCCATGCGCCCGCTTCGGATGTCCGCGTCGCCGATTGCGGGGTCGACGAAGCGCGAGCCCGGTCACGTGCAGGCGCGTGGGGACACCGAGCCACCAGGTGGTGCGCGTCAGCAACCCTTCCTTCCCGGTATCGTCACTGGCCGGCAGGAACGGGTCGGCGTAGCAGACAGCGCCGATCTGCGCCGCGATCGACTTGATCGCCTCGACCATTGCCGCCGCGCCGCAGGCGTAGATCACATCGCTCGGCAAAAGGTACGGCAGATATTCGGTCGGCCGACCCAGTTTCACCGCGTCGCTCAACGTCTGCGGCGCGCTGCAAACGGGCACGACGAGGACGTTGGGAAATCCGGCCAGCTGCACGAGAGCCGGGCACATATAAAGCGACTCGATGGTACGCCCACCAGCGATGATCATGATCATGCGCTCTGGGTTCTCGCGCAACGCAGCGGCGGCGATCGACCAGATCGGCGCAAAACCGGTGCTGGTAGCGACCAGAACTAGCCGGCTGTTCAAAAATGGCCGAAAATGCGCCGAGCCGTAGGGCCCGGTCAGCTTAACCCGATGGCCCGGCCGGATGCGCTTGCCAAGCGAAGAGGTGACGCGGCCATCCTTCATGCGCCGGACATGAAACCAAACCGAGCCGCCGTCCGGATTGCCGCTCAAGGGATGGGTTATGCTGAAGGGACGGGTCGGATAGCCGCTGAAGCGGACCTGCGCATACTGGCCCGCATGATATGGCAGCGCACCCTCTGTCGTGATGCCTACTTCCATGACCTCGGGTGAAAGGGGGCGCAACGAGCTCAACACGCCATCTACAGTGCGAACAACCGGTAGCTGGCCACTTTCGATCACCGCATCGCCGACGATCCGACACTGGCAGGCATGAACGATGCCTGGTTCGGAGCCTTCGCCGCCGTGCACTTTCCCAGATACCAGCCGCACGCAGCAGGTGCCGCAGCGGCCAGCGCGGCAGTCATAGGGCAAGTCGATCCCGTTGCTCAGAGCGGCATCCAGCAGCAACTCGCCGTGGCGCGCCGTTATGCTACGTCCATTGATAACGACTTGGAGAGTTTTTGCCATTGCTGATCCCGGAAGGCTTCAGGTTTCCCATCTTGGGTCGGCGCGCGTCACCCGCCATCGCTGCGCTTCCTGGGATGCGCAGCTAATCAAGCGTATCGGGCGGAATAAGGGAGACAATCAGGCGAGAGAATGCTTTTCGCCTAACACGTTTATTGCTCAGAAAACTGATGATTGCGGCGATCGAGCAAATGACGCATTTGAGACTATTTCAGATAGCTAATCGTTTGTGATCGAGCGTCCTCGTTTTTTCCAGCACACGCCACAATTCAAACCCATCCGCGGGCCGACAGTCGGCGTCGTCGAAGCGAGACAGCTCGCGGCAGAGAACCGTTGTTCTCTTTGCCGCTGTTCATTCGATACAGAGCTCTACGCGGGGGATCTTAGCGCAGCGCTCTTGGGGAGGCAGTCCGGAGGGACGTGCCCTAAGGCAGGCGGATTCAGTCTTTGCGGGCCGCGATCCTTACACGATCGCGCGAGCAGCGATTCGGTAACGTCGCGCCAGTGCTGGCGCGCGAAGGAGGAACTATTGGCCGCGTTCGGGGGAACGAGGGAAATGCGCAATGCGATGCTTTGCTGCGCATTCGCAAGCGCCACACTCAGCCATGCGGCATTCCTTAGCCAGGATGCTGTCGCCGGGTCGGGCACGGCTGGGGAGACGCCAACCGTACAAGCACGGCCGGGCTTGAGGCTTGCCCAGAATGCAGAATCCGCCGGAAAGACCGGTGCCGCGCAGAAGCTGCCTGCGGGGACAGAAGCAGCCGTCGCGGGGGAGATTTCCGTGCTCACGGCAGCAGCAAAAGCCGCGAAGGATAAAGAAGCTCCCATCCCCGCAGTCGACGAGGAGACCCTCTCGCTCTATCCCACCGCCGCGCAATGTGGCCAATGCCATAAGCAAATCTACGAAGAGTGGTCCTCCTCGAATCACGCCTACGCGTCGATCTCGCCGATGTTCCACGCGTTCGAGCAGAAGTTTCAGGAGTTGACCCAAGGCACAGTCGGGACCTTCTGCGTGCGGTGCCACCAGCAGGTCGGGACGCAGCTCGGCGAGAACCGCGAAACGCCGCTCTGGGCGCGCAGCCCGATCTCGCGCGAGGGCGTGACCTGCATCACCTGCCATCGGGTCAAGGAGCAGTACGGCAAGGTCAACGGCGAGCGTCGCGTCGAGCCGGGCAAGATCTTCGAGCCGGTCTATGGCACGGGCGAGAAGAGCGTCATCGGAGACATCATCGCCGACAAGGAATCTTACTCCGTCAAGACCAGCAAAGATGGTCGGGGCACGGACATCCACAACGGGATGATGACGAACCCTCAGCTCGCCAAGTCGGAGTTCTGCGTCAGCTGTCATCAGGTTGCCGTCAACCTGGGGATCAAACTGGAGATCGTCTGGGACCAGTACCGCGACAGCCCGGCGCGCAATGCAGGTGTCACCTGCCAGAACTGCCACATGGGCAAGGTGCCCGGCAAACCTGAGGGGTATTCGACCGCGCCCTCCGCCGTGGTCGGCGGCAAGGAGATCAACCCGGGACGCCGGCATGCCAATCACCGGTTCATCGGCCCCGGGTATTCCATCGCGCATCCCGGCATCTTTCCTCACAACCCGAAGGCCCAGGCGTTCAGCATCAAGGAATGGCTGCAATTCGACTGGCGCGCCGGCTGGGGCACCAGGGAGTTCGAGGACAAGGTCGCACGCGGCAAGACCAAGGTCGCATTTCCCAAGCGCTGGGCCGATGCGCTCGACCGTGAAGACGCGCGCAAGATCATCGAGGCGAACCTTGCGAAGCTCGACGAGCGGTACGAGTTGAGGCGGCAGGTCATGGAGAACGGAACCAAGGTGGACGGTCCCTATGTCCAGAGCGACCCGAGGGTCGGCAGGGACCTGGCCTTCTCCTACAAGATCAAGAACCTCAATTCGGGGCACAACCTGCCGTCCGGCTCGCTTGGCGCGCAGCCGCAGATCTGGGTGAACGTCGCCCTCGTCGATCCCGACGGCAAGAACATCTGGGAGTCCGGTTACGTCGACAGCAACGGCGACATGGCCGATCTCCACAGCCTGGACGTTGCGGCTGGCCGCATCAAGACCGACCAGCAGCTGGTCAATTTCCAGACCAAGTTCCTGACGACCAATGTCAAGGGCACCGACCGCGAGATGTACCTGCCGGTGAACTTCGACATCGACCCGCTGCCGCATCTGCGCCCGCCGCAGATCCCGACCACCGTCCTCAATCATCCGCCGCTGGTGCGCATGGAGAACAACTCGCTGCCGCCGCTGGGTGAAAGGCAGGCCAACTACCAAGTGCCGGGCTACTTGATCACGAGGCCTGGCAAGTACCGACTAGCCTTCCGGCTGCGAAGCCGTGCCGAGCCGATCTACTTCATGCGTTTCGTCGGTGCCACCAGAGAAATGGAGCGGCGCATGAACGAGCGGATGTTGAGCTTCAGGGCGTCGACGGTGGAGTTCGAAGTCAACCAGTAGAACGAGGAAGCCGAACGTTTCGGATTGGGGACTCGCGCGGGGTCCAAACAGGAGAGTCGCCTACCTTATCCGGCATGTCTGAGCCACGAGGTAGAGCGTACGTATGACAGGCTATGCAGATGGCAACCTTCAATCACCTGCCAGGGCAGCGACCGCCACTATCGCGCTGCTCGCCGGCAGTTACCTTGCGACCTCCGCCACGACCGCACAACCTGCCGCCAGCGAGGGCGAGGCTCGCAATGGGGGCTGGTTGACCCAAGTGTGGCGCGGTGCGTCACAGCCGGCTCCCGCCGCAAGTAAAGCCGATGCCCAGTACGTGGGCGCATACTCGAAAGACGAGACTGAAGGCAGCACCGCAGACACCGCGGCACCTAAACGCCGCAAAGTGGAAGGCAAGGAGGACCTTTTCCGCCCCGGTCCGCAGTACGATAAGCTGTACGACGCTCAGGGAAACGTCGACATCTACGGCGCGAAGACGGTGGTCGATCCCCCGCGCCCGCCTCTCGAGCTCGGTCGCCAGCAATACACGTCCGGCCAATACGACGAGAGCGGCACCCTTTTTGGTCAATTGAATCCGCTGCTGCCGGGCCTTGCCGTGTACGGCGATTGGCGGACGGCGGTCGCCTATAACAAGAACAACGGCAAGGATATTGCCCAGATCGCGACCCGGCTGAACGTCGACGTCGACTTCAAGATCACGGGCACCGAGCGGATACACGCCTTCTTCACGCCGCTTCAGAAAAACAACAAATTCACCCGCTTCGAATTCGGCGGCGGTGCCGGCGATGGGAAGGCCACTCTCGAGTTCGACCCCAACCCGCAGACGCTGTTCTTCGAGGGTGACATCGGCTCCATCTTTTCCGGTCTCTCCGGTAGGGACGCCAGGTTCGACCTGCCTTTCACCGTCGGTCTTTTCCCGCTGTTTTTGCAGAACGGGATCTGGGCGAATGACGCGATTCTCGGCGGCGCGGTGAGCCTCACCGCGAAAAACTCGCGCAAGCTGGGCCTTTCCAACTTTGACATCACCCTCTTTGCCGGGTTCGACAATGTCGACAACCCGGGCATCCTTGGAGCGGACAAACGCAACGCCAACATTTATGGCGCGACCACCTTCATTGACGCCTTCGGCGGCTATATCGAAGCGGGATACGGCCTGTTGCAGGGCGTCGAGGGCCCGGTGGACGGCCAGCTGACGAACTTCGTGACCGCCTCCTACACAAAGCGCTATGCCAACACCGTGTCGAACTCGACCCGCGTGTTCGCGAACTTCGGCAACGGCAAGAACGACGAAGGCTTTGCCATCATTTCGGAGAACAGCCTGATCTCGGGTTTGCCGAGCACGCTGATCCCCTACGCCAACTTCTTCGTCGGCTTCGGCAACCCTCAGCCCCTGGTCGATGGCTTCAACGCGGGCTTGCTGAAGAACGTCGGCATCAACTTCGAGACCGACGCCCTGACCGGCTACCCGAAACTCAACGACACCGGCTCCAACGCCTATGGCGGCGCCATAGGCTTGCAGTACCTCTTCAATCTCAACCAGCAGCTGGTCTTTGAAGCGGCCACGGTGCAGCCCTTCGGCGATCCGATCGCCGGCATCGGCGCCGCCAAACCGCAATACGGCTTTGGCGTGCGCTACCAGATCCCGATCGACCGGGCCTGGCTGTTCCGCGCCGATGCGACCTATCAGATCCTCGAGGGTGCCGCCGAAAACAACTTCGGGATCCGTTTCGAGGTCCGAAGGAAGTTTTGACCGATGGGGATGACGGTACCGAACCAAAATGGGCAGTTATGCGAGGTGGTCTCATGAGCAGCCGGGATTTATTCGCCCTCATTCTGATGGCTTGCTTGCTGGTTGCAGGCATTGGCGCAGCCGCGTCCTATTTGATGCACCCTTTCCAGGCGACCGGTCCGGGGGGCGCCACGTCACCCTCGCTGTCGCGTTCGGGGTCGGACGGCGAAATGCTTGCGCGCCTCAAAGACTACACGCGTTCGATTGGAGCCGAAGAGCCCGCGTCCACGCCGGCGACTGGCACACTGCAGCCTGATGTGAGCTCGATGATCGAGAAGCTGGCCGCTCGGCTCGAGGCCACGCCAGCCGACATCAAAGGTTGGCGGATGCTCGGTTGGTCCTATTTCCATACGGGCCGCTATGAACAGGCAGCTGCTGCCTACGCGAGAGCCTTGCAGCTTGATCCGGATTCCGCCGAGCTCAAGCGGTCACACGAGGGGGCCAAGGCCAAGGCACTCGACAGCGCCATTGCAGAAGACGCTTCGTCTTTTCAGAGCGACGGCGTTGGCAAGGGTGGTGGCGGTCTTGGAGTCGAGAACATTATCAACTCCGAAGCCATGACGTCGCGCGAGCGCTACGACGCCATCCGATCGATGGTCGACGGCCTGGCGGAGCGCCTGAAGAGTTCTCCGCGAGACATTGAGGGCTGGGCTCGCCTTATGCGCTCTCGCGTTGTGCTCGGCGAGCGAGAGGTCGCGGAAACAGCATTCCGCAAGGCGCTTGAGGTCTTCAAGGACGACACCGCGGCATCGGGCAGGATTGAGGCCGCGGCGATCGCACTCGGCCTGAAGGCCGAATGACTGCTCTTCATCCCCACCGAAAAACGCGAGAGACACCATGACTTTCGAAGGCTTGTTCCAGCGGCAACTCGAGACCCTTCATCGAGAAGGTCGTTATCGAATTTTCACGGATTTGAAGCGCCGCCGCGGGGCTTTTCCAGTGGCAAGGCACTTCGCGGCAGATGGATCGCGTGAGGTTACGGTGTGGTGCTCCAATGACTATCTGGGCATGGGCCAGCACCCAGCCGTGCTGGCGGCCATGCACGAGGCGATTGATGCCGTGGGTGCCGGCTCTGGCGGCACGCGCAATATCTCTGGCACGACCCACTATCACGTAGAGCTCGAAAGCGAACTGGCCGACCTCCATGGCAAGGAAGCCGCGCTTGTCTTCACGTCGGCATATGTTGCCAACGACGCGACGCTCTCGACTCTTCTCAAGCTCATTCCTGGCACGGTCGTCTTCTCGGACGAAAAGAACCACGCGTCCATGATCGAGGGTATCCGCCACGGAAATTGCGAGAAACACATTTTTCGTCACAATGACGTTGACCACCTCGAGGCGAAGCTCAAGGAATTTCCGAAGTGCACGCCCAAGATCATCGCCTTGGAGAGCGTCTACTCCATGGACGGACACATCGCGCCGATCGCGGCGATCTGCGATCTCGCCCAGAGGCACGGAGCGCTCACATACCTCGACGAGGTGCACGCGGTCGGTATGTACGGCCCGCGTGGCGGAGGCATTGCCGAGCGCGACGGCGTCATGGATCGGGTCGACATCATCAATGGCACGCTCGCCAAGGGGTTCGGCGTCATGGGCGGCTACATCGCGGCATCCCGCGCCGTTTGTGATGCAATCCGCTCGTTTGCATCAGGATTCATCTTTACGACGTCACTCGCGCCTGCAATTGCCGCGGGCGCCCTTGCGTCGATCCGTCATTTGAAGACGAGCGAGCTCGAGCGCGCCGGCCACCAGGAGCGGGTTCGGACCCTCAAGAGGATGCTCAAGGCGAAGTGTTTGCCCGCTATCGACAATCCAAGCCATATCGTCCCTGTGATGGTCGGTTGCCCTACTTCGCTGCAAGGCAGTGACGGACGCCCTGCTCCACGAATACGGGATCTACGTCCAGCCAATCAATTATCCGACTGTGCCGAAGGGCACCGAGCGGATGCGTCTCACGCCGTCGCCAGCGCACTCCGACAAGCAGATGGCGCACTTGGTCCATGCACTCGACGAGCTCTACGCCGGTTTCAACAAGAAGGGTCGGCTCGCACGCTCCGAGGAAGCCGTCGGCGCGATCAATATGGGTTAGCTAGACTGTTATGCCCTTGTCCTGCTTCGTGTCCTGGAAAAGCGCGAATAATCCGATATCCGAGAAATGCGCATTCGGCGCGTCGAGCGGCCATGATCAAGCCCATATTGAGATTAATGTGACATTATGAATATCGAGTGGAGCACGCCGAGAATGACAATTCAGCTGCCGGTAAAGAAAATGAACGTGGATCTCTCAGGTCATCGAGACGTCCAAATCTGTGGTATCGCCTCGGCGGTGCCGGAGCATCGCATCGATCAGGCGTTGACACGCGAGATCATTCTTGCAAACGCGCCTGAGTTCCGCAGCCACGCAGCCGTATTTCAAAACACCGGGGTAAGAACGCGTTTTTCCTGTGTGCCGGTGGAGTGGCACATGAGAGCGCAGGATTGGTCCTCGCGCGCCACCGTGTATCGGACGGCCGCCGTCAAGCTTCTCGAAGACGTATCGCGACAATGCGTCGATCAGGCTGGCATATCTCTCAGCGATATCGAGGCCATCGTCACCGTCTCGACCACCGGCCTTGCCGTGCCAAGCCTTGATGCCATGCTGGCCAATCGCCTCGATCTGCCGGCCGCCGTAGAACGATTGCCGGTCTTTGGCCTGGGTTGCGCTGGTGGTGTATCTGGCCTCGCGCGATCTGCTCAGTTGGCGCGTTCGCTGCCAGCGGGCAATGTTCTGCTCCTGGTCGTCGAGCTGTGTACGATCAACTGCCGGACGAGCGACCGCACGATCCCAAATTTCATTTCGGCGGCATTGTTCGGCGACGGTGCCGCCGGCGTGTTGCTGCGGCGCAGGTCAGGACGGGATGTCTCGCGGCCGCTGGCCCGCGTTCTAGCCACGGGTGAGCACATGTGGCGCCAGACCGAAGACATGATGGGCTGGTCGATCGAGAACGACGGGTTCGGGGTGGTTTTGAGCCCCGACATCCCGAGATGCGCGCGACACGAGCTCCGCCCGGCCCTGGATGGTTTTCTCGCTCGACATGGTCTTGTGCTGGGCGACCTTGACGGTGTCATCCTGCATCCAGGAGGGCGCAAGGTGCTCGAGGCCATCGAGGGCGCCCTGGAGTTGCCGCAACAGGCGCTGAAGCACGCATGGGACATCCTTGCCGAATACGGCAACATGTCGTCACCAACGGCGTTGTTTGTTCTGGAACGCACGCTGTCAGCCGGTGCGACCGGACGTCACCTGTTGATTGCGCTTGGACCGGGTTTCACGGTCACGTTCTGCCTATTGGATCTTTGATTGCGTTCGGGAGAGGTCCGCTGTGCCGGAGTTTGGCAACGCCATCACCATCATCATCCTCTCATTCGTTACCGCGCAGAGGCTCGCCGAGCTCGTCTATGCGCGTCGCAATGAGCTGCGGCTCAGGGCACGAGGGGCGGTGGAGCATGCTCCTGACCACTACCTGATGATCGTGGCGGTGCACGGAGCATGGCTGGCCGGGCTCTGGCTGACGGCGATCGGGAAGCAGCCAAGTCTGGCTTGGCTTTCCGTATTCATTCTCTTGCAGGCGCTGCGGCTCTGGGTGCTGGTTACACTCAAGGAGCGCTGGACGACGCGTATCATCGTCCTCCCGGACGCCCCTCTGATTTCTGGCGGGCCCTATCGATTAATTCGGCACCCCAATTACGCAATCGTGACCGCAGAAATCCTGGTTCTTCCGATGATGTTTGGGCTCTGCGCGTATGGCATCGCATTCTCCCTGGCCAATGCGGCCATTCTTGCCATTCGCATCCGCGCGGAGAACCGGGCGTTGCAAAGCGCGATCTTGCCATCGAGCGAACTGATCCGGAGAGCATGACCTGGGAGGTGCCGCTCACAAGCTCGCTGCCTAAGCCAGCAGTCGCGCCTGGGCGGAGAGGTCGCCTGCCGACAAGACCCGCGGTTCCAGCCCAAGCCCGAGGAGCGATATGGCCTTACCTCGATGATTCGAGGGATATCTAGTTGCTCGAGGGCGGGTTCCTCAGCTTGTCCATGGCCTGTTCGACCGAGAAGCTCCCGGGCTTCTGGCGTGGCGGGAACTGCTGGAAGCTCGCCAGGTGCTCAGCGACAATCGACTGGGCGGGGACAAGCACGAAGGCGTGCTCGATGAACCATCTCACGTAATCACCGGCCTCGTGTTGGGCGCGCTCGAAGGGGTCGGAGCGCAGATTGAACAACATGGGCAGGCGCAGCTGGACCATTGGTTGGGCCCAGACGTTGAACCCGTGCGCCTTCTGCTCCATGAATACCGCCTTCCACTGCTCGTAGCGAAGGCCGGCGAGGTTGCCGTCATCCGTCCAGTAGAAGAATTCGCGGCGCTTGTTCGGGCCTGTACGGGCAAGAACATCTCGCTGGTCATAGCCGTCGAGGTGGACCGTGAAGGTTTTGCCCGCGGCGCTATAGCTCTGCAGTAGCTTGCTCTTGACGTCCGGCTCTCCGGCTGCGGCCACCAGCGTGGTGACCCAGTCCTCTGCGGAGAACATGTCATTGATTTCTGTCCGTGGTGGCACGACGCCCGGCCAGCGCACGAGCGCGGGAACACGATAGCCGCCTTCCCAGTTTGTGTTTTTTTCACCACGGAAGGGGGTAAGGCCGCCGTCAGGCCACGAGAACGTCTCCGCGCCGTTGTCGGTGGTGTAGATGACGATCGTGTTGCCGGCGATCCCGAGGTCGTCGAGCTTCTTTAGGACTTCGCCGACTTGGCCGTCATGTTCCACCATGCCGTCTGGGTAGATGCCAAGGCCGGTCTTGCCCTGTGACTCGGGCTTGAGGCGTGTCCAGATGTGCATGCGACTAGGGTTGAGCCACACGAAGAACGGCTTCTTGTCCCGAATTCGCGCGATCGATGAAATCCAGCGAGGCCTTGAGGAATTCTTCGTCGATGGTCTCCATTCGTTTCTTGGTGAGCGGCCCCGTATCCTCGCACCTCTGCTTGCCCCACGGGCCAAATCGGGGATCGTCACCTGGCGTGTCAGTCGCAGTCGCGACGCACTTCATGACGCCGCGCGGACCGAACTGCGCCCTGAACGCGGGGTTCTTCGGATAGTCAGCGTGCTCCGGCTCATCCTCGGCGTTCAAGTGGTAAAGATTGCCGAAGAATTCGTCGAAGCCGTGAACGGTTGGCAGAAACTCATTGCGATCGCCGAGATGGTTCTTGCCGAATTGTCCCGTCGCGTAACCTTGCGGCTTGAGCAGGTCGGCGAGCGTTGGATCCTGCGCCGACAGACCCTCCTTTGCCGCCGGCAAACCCACCTTCAGGAGGCCGGTGCGCAATGGGCTTTGGCCAGTGATGAACGCAGCTCGACCGGCGGTGCAGGATTGTTGGCCGTAGTAGTCCGTGAAGATGGCGCCCTCCCCGGCAATGCGGTCAATGTTGGGCGTCCGATAGCCCATCATGCCGCGGTTATAGGCGCTGATGTTCCAGTATCCGATGTCATCGCCCATGATGACGAGGATGTTGGGCTTTTGTTGTTGGGCGAACGCGGGTGCAACCATCAAATTCAATGAGGCAATGAACATCGATAGGATGACGCGAATGTTGGAGATCATCGTGCTTCCCACTGATTGCTGCGTGCTGAAGGAGCGGCCGCTCACATCGGGAGGAAACCGCCAGGCTCGTTTTGATACCTACAGACTCGCGCCGATCGAATTTCTCCAGCGCACTGCGTTACTTGATCGCCCGGGCACCCACACCCTGCACGTTCGGGGCAGGGAAGATCTCTTTCCAATCCGTCTTCATGCTGGCTACGGTCCAGCCGTTGACGGCCGCTGCATCCAATGCCACGTCGAGCCGGCCAAAATGCGTATTGCGGTCGTATGCGTATTCACGTTCGGCGTCGGTGTGATGCACGATCATGCCAAAGCGACGCCGATCACCCGCAAGAGTCGCCCACTGCAGCATCTCGAGATCGCCATCTGAATTGCCGAAGGCCGCGATCGGGCGCTTGCCGATGTGCTCGTTGATGCCGACGGGCTTGCCGCCCTTGTCGTCGATGAAGTTGACCTGCGGCAGACGGAAGAGCAACGGCGTTCCGTCTCGCATCTCGAACTTCGTCTTGATGCTCGATCCCACAACCTGCGATGGCGGGACGCCGTAGACCCTCTGGGTCCACGGTCGCATGAACTCGATGCCGCCACCGGAGGCGATGAACGTCTGGAAGTCGTTCGCGCGCAGATAGGCGAGGAGCTCGAGCATCGGCTGGTAGACGAGCTCTGTGTACGGCCGCTTGAAGCGTGGATGGCGTGCAGTAACTAGCCAACCCGTGACGATCATCTCGAAGTCCGCGGTCGTCATGCCGGCGTGAGTGGCCATGATCAACTCTACCAAGCCGCGCTCGCCTGCCTCGGCCAACGTCTTCATGTCGTGCTCGAGCACCGCCTTGAAGGGCTGCTTGTCCTTCCACTCCGGATGCTCGGGTGCAAGCGCTGCGACGCGGTCGAGCGCGAAAGCAAGCTGCGTATACATGGGGTGCTCGACCCACAACGTGCCGTCGTTGTCGAAGGTGGCTATGCGTTCGGACGGTGGCACGAAATTGGGTGAGCCATCTCGCGTCACGGCGGCAACAAATTCCAGGATGGACTGCTTCGTGCGGCCGTCATTCCAAGAAGGCAGCGGGTCGGCTGCTTGAGCCTGCGCGAAGACGCTCAATGGCAGGGCGTGGAGTGCTGGCAGCGCAGCCAATGTCGAGAGCGCCGCGCGGCGGCTAATTGGCGCGGATGTCATTTGCCTCGGCCTCCTGGCAATTGCGAGGCGCAAATGAGGAGAGTTCTACTCAGCTGCTGCAATCGGCAGTAACCCTGATTGAAGGCGGGGTGAGCCGGCAATATTTTCGAGAACCACGATGATGCCCGCGCTTCAGAAAAGCGCTCGAGAGATCGGTTGGTGCAGCGGCCTGCCGAAGGTCGCTCGTAGGAGGAAGGGCGTCCCGGACACTACTCGCACGCCTGCAGTAATGATCCTCGCCCGGGGCCAACTGCGAACACTCCGGGTTCACCCCAGGTGGTTGTCAGGGTTCATGGTTAATGACCGCAGGAGCCGGACCCAATAACGTTCCGACAACAACAGGTGGGGTTCGCAAATGATGGGAAGCAGCACGTCTCTTGTCGGTCGCTCAATCTTGGTCGTCGAGGATGAGGCTATGATAGCCCTCGGTCTGAAAGAGCTGTTCGAAGCTGAGGGTGCAAATGTACATATCGCCCCCAGTCCGGATGACGCACTGAAGTTGGCGGACGACCTTGTCATTTCTGCAGCGGTGGTCGACTTCGGTTCGAGCGCCGACGACAATGACAGGCTTTGCCGGACGCTGCGGGCGTACGGCATCCCGTTCATGTATTACACGGGTTACGATGACGTTGAGGAGGGGCGCTGGAGTGCGCCGGTAGTTACCAAACCGGCCAGCGCCCACGTATTGATCGCAACGCTTGCGCAGCTTCTTGTGGCGCCGCCAGCCGGTCCCACAGACAGTATTGCATCCGCCCCCCAAGACGCGCCTTGAGCAATCTGCGCCGCTCAAAAGCGGACAGTCACAGACCCTACCGTTGAATTGCCCTCAAAGTGGTTGTCGGCATTGAATTCGCGGTAGGTGCGGAAGTTGAAAATGACGGGCGTTTTGTGAACCAGGGTGGTGCCGCTGAAGCCCAGGCCGATGGCGTCCACTGAGCCCTTGAACGGGCCGAGATGGGCGCCGCTGCCGAAGTCACCGGTCAGCTGTCGATAGTCGTATCCGACGAGGCCGAATACGAGGCCAGGCAGCAGCTCCCGCCCGATCGCCCATTCGAAGTGGAACTCGTTGCCGGTCTTGTAGTCCGTGTCGGTGTTCTCGAAGTTGAACATGACCCCGACAGCGCCGTTGAATTGGAGCTTGTGCGTCTTGTCGGTCCACGTGAATGCCCATCCGGTGTCGATACCCGGCCGGTGCAGACCAATGATGGGATTGAAGCCGGTTTCATATCGACCTGTCGGAGTCACCGTCTGGATGTAGGCGGTGTGGGAGAAGTCGCCGTGCGTCCAGCCGAGCTGAACTTTGGGAACGATGTCTCCGAGCCCGGCGCCTTCGGTGCTCCGCTGCCCCGACAGAGGCCCAACCGTCACCATGGCATCGAGTGTCATGTAGCCCACGGGAATGGTGGCCGACACTGCCAGATTGCCTCCCAGGACTTTATGGTCGAACACGTAGAGGCCGTTGATCGCGGAAGTAAAGAAATCAAGATGGGCTCCAGCGGCTATAGGCACACCGCCAAATTCGATGGCCCTCCCGACACCGGCAGAGTAGACCCCCCCTATGGTCGACATGTACAAGCCGGCGGGAGGCGTAACACCCGCTCCAAATCCGTTCTGGCCAAGCGCGTAGGTGCTAAGGGCGTATTCCGCAGCCTGCGCTTCAGGTCCAGTCCCCAGCGAGAGGCAGCCGAACACTGTGGTCAATAGGGTAATGCGTGCGGCGCGCATCTTGTGCTCCGACGTTGCGAGCTATCGCCAATTGTCCCGAGCGATAGTCTGATTCGCCAACGCGGGCTGTTGTGGGCTTGTCACGTGGGCTGAGCATTCAATCCCGCCGACGGAAAAAGCGCGCCATGCCAAGAGATTGCAGCCGCCACCGAGGCGCGTCCGCTACAAATTTCGACGCGCCGTGGAGGCAGATTCAGCGTCTACGCGGCCGCCATTGGTCACGCGGCAGCGTGTAGGGGTAATACGTTCGGTAGTAGTACAGGTTCGAATTGAAGTAGTGGGGACCGCCGTAAGTATAGGTGGGACCCGGATAGGTGTAGATGAATGGCGCACAACAGGTGCGACCGTACCCACCGGCAGAGGCAACGGTGGGTAGGAGGCCGCACAATGAGGCCGCAGGAATCGCAAGCAGAAAAATTCGACGCATGACAGAGCCTCCACACTACTGCTTCGACTGTATACGACCTTCGTTACTTTCCGGTGATGGCTCTCCCGCGACTTGATCGCCGATCACATACCTTGTCAGGACAACCTTCGCGGTGCATCAGCAATCCCTCCGCCCCAAAACAGGTATTCCCCCGATAGCCCGCCGTTTGGCCGACGACCCACACTCCGATAGCTGACCACGAGTGTTCGCCGGCGCCCTTCGCCCAAATCGACAGCGATAACTGATCCCGGCGGAACGCCCCCGGCCAGCGAAGTTGCCAAGAAAGCTGCAGCGGCCGCCCGGGCGCTGGAGTCCTTATCGTTGCTCTAACTGATGATGGAGAGGATCGATGAAGCTTGCACTGTGCGGACGCCGATTGGTCGGATTGATAGGCGCTTCGCTTCTATCGGCGTTGTTGTTCAGTGGACCCAGTGTTGCGCAGGCACAGCAGCAGTCGAAGCCCAATATCCTCTTCATCATGGGCGATGACATCGGCTGGATGCAGCCGAGCATCTACCATCGCGGATTGATGGTCGGCGAAACGCCCAACATCGACCGCATCGGCCAGGAAGGCGCAGTCTTCATGGACTACGTCGCCATGCAGAGCTGCACCTCCGGGCGGAATGCTTTCTTCACCGGTATGTACCCGCTGCGTACGGGAATGATCCCGCCCCAGCTGCCGGGCAGCCCCTCTTACTTGCGTCCGGGCACTCCGGCGCTCGCAAAATTCTTGCTCGATCTCGGCTACAACACCGGCGAGTTCGGCAAGAACCACTTGGGTGACCATACGGACTCACTGCCGACAGCGCATGGTTTCCAGGAATACTGGGGCTACCTCTATCACCTCGATGCCATGCAGCAGGTGAGCTTCCCCGACATCAACAAGAATCCAAATGTGCAGGGCGTCGCACCGCCATGCCGCAATACGCCGATCCCCGGGATCAACGAGGTGTCTGGCGCGGTAGATCAGAAAACGACGCTTTGCTTGATGCCACCGCGGCCGGTGCTTTGGTGTAAATCCTCCGACGGCACCGCAAAGAACCAGACCTGCAGCGATGAAGGCGCTCTTACCCTGGATCGTTCGAGAACGGTGGATGAGGAGATCTCCGCCAAGGTGATCGACTTCCTCGACCGCAACGACCCCAAGAAGACCAACAAGCCCTTCTTCGTCTGGTACAACCCTGCGCGCATGCACGTCGTGACCGTGTTGTCGCCTAAGTACGAGGCAATGCTGGGCGAACGCGGCGGCAAGGATTGGGGCGTGAACGAAGCCGGCATGAAGCAGATGGACGACAACATCGGCGATGTGCTCAAGAAGCTGGAGGCCATGGGCCAACTTGACAACACCATCGTCGTCTTCACCACTGACAACGGCGCCGAGGCGATCTCCTTTCCGGACGGCGGTGTGACGCCCTTCAAAGGTCAGAAGGGTGAGGCGTGGGAGGGTGGCTATCGCGCCCCGATGGTCGTGCGTTGGCCGGGCCATATCAAGCCGGGCACCGTGCACAACCAGCTGTTCGCGGCTCTCGACTGGGTACCGACGCTGGTCGACATCGCCGGCGGTCCGAAGGGCGAAGGGCTGAAGCAGCAGATCGAGGCTGGCCAATATCCTGGCATCGTCAAGACCACCCTCGACGGCGTCAATCAGCGCGACTACCTCGAGGGCAACTCGGCCAAATCGGCCCGCGACTACTTCTTCTACTTCTCGGGCGCAACGCCGTCGGCGGTGCGCTACAAGAACTGGAAGATGTACTACACCATGTCGCAGCCGGGACCGGCGGGCTGGATCATGCCGCTCACCACGTTCCACTTCACCTTGGTGCAGAACATCAAGCGCGATCCGTTCGAGCAGGCAGTCGGGTCGATCAGAAGTCGGCCATGAGCTTGGGCGGGGCACTGGGCGCACCCATGACCGCCTTCCAATACGACTGGAACATGCTGCCAATCGGCCAGCAGTTGTGGGAAAAGCATCTGCTGTCGTACGAGAAGTTCCCGCCGCTGCAGGCCCCGGAGAGCTACAACCTCAGCCAGGTGCTGCAGCAGGTCAAGAAAGCCAATGGCGGCCACGCGAGCGACTAAGCGAGCCGAGACGAGCTTGACGTGACCAAAGCGGGCGTCCCCACAGTCGGGGCGCCCGTTTCGCAGTGTTCAACGGGCCGGCAATCGCCGCACGTCTCATTGCGCCTGGGAAAACTCCTGCAGTACTTGTATGGGAACGGATGCCACGTTCGGGCTTCCCCAAGCGGTCGAGATCCGTATCGCACGGGACGGAAACTGCAGGGTTTGAGTGAAGATGTTGCTGACAACTGCAACCACGCGGCCCTCACAATCCAGTACCGGCGCGCCTGAGGCGCCGTGATCGAGCACCAGACGGTTGTCCCCCTCGAATATCTCGAATAGGGCGGTGCCGGCGAGCTTGTCACTATCTCCGTACTTTACGAAGCGCCCCCCAACGAAACGCTGCCGATTGTCGGGGTAGGCGAGAGCCACGACCTGCTCTTCCGAGCCCAGAGTCTCGGTTCTTATCTGCAGCCCCTGGGCGCCGGAAAACGCCGTCCGCAACTCGAGGACCGCAATCTTTTCGGAGTGCGAGCCGGCCAGACGCACGAGGCGGACATCAATCGTCTGCCTGTTCTCTCCGTCCAGAATTTCGACTTGTCTCCAATTCCGGTCCGCAAGGCCCATAGCCGCCGCGACATGTTCGACGGTGACCATCGAGGTAGGCGAAGAGAACCAGGCGGTACCGCGGATGCCGAGCAAATCGCTGTCCGCCTTCTTTTCGTCGTCGGCGAAATACCTCGTAATGCTCACCGTCGAGTGCGCCAGTGTCGATGCGTCGACACATGTCGCAGCCGCCGGAGTGCCTCCAAGGAGCAAAACGATCAGGGCAACCAGCCAAGACCCGGTGATTTCCTGAGTTGGCGAAAGAGGACGGCGATTCTCGTCGGGCATGGCGCGCAGCTTCAGCGCGCCCGGCCACCAGGCGGTGTCCCTGACCATTTTACGTACTTCCCCCGTACATCCCTCGCCCAAAGCGAGGACATGCGGAGGCTAACCGGTTGCGGTCAGGTGCTTCCTCATCTATTGCCGATGACGCCGGCTTTCTCGCTGCCCCTGTTGCGTTTCGGTCATAGTCGCGACGGCGGCCCATCAATGCACGGTCCGCGAGTTCAATTGCCAAAACGGCGCTTACCGCATTACCCGACCTAGCCTGAGGGTAATCGCCGATAGCTCCATCGACTCGCTGCCGATAGCGTAGGCCAAGTGTCGTGCGATCGGCCTCGGTCGCATGCGCATCGGCCACCTGTCGGGACGACGGAGCCAAGTGAGGGGTCCAAGCGTCCGTTCACCCCGATTCAATTTCTATGATGCAAAGTACCCTATGGCCTGCTTTGAGGTCGCGAGTGCATACGTGAAGATGCGGCAATCGTGACGCGCTCTCAAAACAAGGCTCGGAAGAAGCGCTCGCATGAGCGTGCACCAGGCATCTCCAAGGCGACAGATCGCCAAGGTGGCGAAGAGCCGGCGCTATCGCGGAAGAGAATTCTTGTCAGCGTTCTGCTTGCTGCAGCCCTGGTGCTGGCGGGTGGGATATCTTATCAAATGTGGATCGACGGGAAGCAGCGATACGATGTCGCTGGCGAAACAGCCTCCACGTTCGTGGGCAGCGAAACCTGCGCCGGTTGCCACCAAACGCAGTCCACGTTGTGGCAGACCTCGCAACACAAGCACGCGATGGCTCATGCGACCGAGAAGTCGGTCCTGGGCGATTTCTCCGATGTGGCCTTCGACCACTACGGTGTGCGCTCGCGCTTCTTTCGCAAGGACGACAAATTTCTGGTCGAGACCGACGGCCCCGACGGCAAGCTCGCCACTTTCCAGGTCAAGTACGCATTCGGGCTCGATCCGCTTCAGCAATACTTGATCGAATTCCCCGATGGGCGACTGCAAGCCCTATCGATCGCGTGGGATAGCCGACCGAAGCAAGCAGGCGGTCAGCGCTGGTTCCACCTCTATCCCAACGAGGAGATCCGTCACGACGACGTCCTGCACTGGACCAAGCTCAACCAAAACTGGAACTTCATGTGCGCCGAGTGCCATTCGACCGGCGTGCGCAAGAACTACGATGCGGCGAAAGATCATTTCGCCACCACGTTTGCCGAGATCAGCGTCGGCTGCGAAGCCTGCCACGGACAGGGCTCACGGCACGTCGGGTGGGCGCGGGACCGGCAGAGCTGGTGGCCCTTCGGTAAGACCGACGATCCCGCAAAGGGCCTCGTCGTTCAATTCGACGAGCGCAGCAACGTCGCCTGGCCGATCGAGTCAAAGACCGGAAATGCCAAGCGGAGCACTGCGCCCGCAACACTGCGCAAGGAGGTCGAGACGTGCGGCCTGTGCCACGCTCGCCGCGGCCAATTCTCCGAGAATTGGATCCCGGGCCGATGGTTGTCGGAAACGCATGTGGTTTCGCCCATCAACCGCGGCCTCTACCATGCCGACGGGCAGATGCTCGACGAGGTCTACAACTACGGTTCATTCAAGCAGAGCAAGATGTTCGCGGCCGGCGTGACCTGCAGTGATTGCCACGAACCGCATGGCGCCAATCTTCGGGCGCCGGATGATGGCGTCTGCGGGCAATGCCATGCTTCGGACAAGTATGCGTCGATCGCGCACAACCGCCATGAGGGCGCGAGCCCGCCGCTCGGGTGCGCCTCCTGTCATATGCCGGCGCGCACATATATGGGGGTCGATCGGCGGCACGATCATAGCTTCCGGATTCCGCGACCTGATCTGTCCGTCAAACTCGGCACGCCCAACGCCTGCAATGACTGCCACACCGATAAGACACCGCAATGGGCGGCCGCCTCCATCGAGAGTTGGCACGGTCCCAACCGCAAAGGCTTTCAGAGTTATGCCGCGGGATTGCATGCAGCCTGGACCGGACGAGCAGATGCGGCCGCCCTGCTCGCCGAGATCGCCGCAGATCGCCAGGCGCCAGCGATCGCCCGCGCGAGCGCGCTGACCGAGCTCGGCCCGCGCAATTCGCCTTCAAACGCCGATATGGCGCGGAAAGGCTTGACCGATCCCGACCCCATGGTGCGCATCGGTGCCCTCGATACGCTCGAGGGTATGCCCGTCGCCCAGCGATGGCCGCTAGCCTCTCCCTTGCTCACGGATGCCGTGCAGGGCGTACGCATCCGGGCCGCGTCTCTGCTTGCGGGCGTCCCGACCGCTCAGTTGAATGCGAGCGATCGCCAGCGCTTCGGGCGCGCAGCGGAAGAGTTCATCGCGGCACAGAAAACGAACGCTGACAGACCGGAAGCGCGCTCAATGCTGGGGTCGTATTACGCGCAGCGCGGAGCGACGGCAGAAGCCGAGGCCGAGTACAAAGCCGCGCTGCGGCTGAGCCCACAGTACATGCTGGCGGCAATCAACCTCGCAGATCTCTATCGCCGACTTCAGCGGGAAAATGACGCGGAAAATGTACTTCGCGCCGCTATTGCTGTCACAGCCCTGGATGCCGGGGTTCACCACGCGCTCGGCTTGACGTTGGTGCGCCTCAAACGGCTTAACGAGGCGCTGGGCGAGCTGCGCCGCGCAGCCGAGCTGGCACCCGAACAGGCGAGATACGCCTATGTCTACGCCGTGGCATTGCATTCCGCCGGACGCGGCAGTGAGGCTGTGACGGTTCTTAGGGCAAGCTTGGTTCGCTATCCGGACGACCGGGACAGCCTGCTAGCCCTCATCAGTTTTAGCCGCGAGTCAGGTGATCTGGTGACCGCTCTCGAATACGCGCAACAGCTTGCACGGATGGCGCCGACCGACCAAAACATCTCCAAGCTCGTCCAAGATCTCCAGCAGCAGGTGAAGAAGCCCGACCAGCAGTGATCTGACGGCAATGTCTACCTCGGCATAGTCCTCATCGAGATTCAAGGCATTACCCGGATTGTTGCGGGACCTTGAACGCGGTCACGCTGCGAAAATCGACGATTTGCGTGCCCCTCGGGCAACCGAGCAACGGCGACTTTCGCGTCCCATGAAAGACACAAGACCCCTGGTATTCTGGATCGTGGCAGTGGCGCTCGTCGTCATGATGGTCGTGCTGCTCCGTCAGGTTCTGCTGCCGTTCGTGGCTGGATTTGCGCTCGCTTACTTGCTCGACCCGCTCGCCAATCGCCTCGAGCGGTTCGGAGTGAACCGGGCAGCTGCAACGCTTCTCATCCTCGGTTTGTTTATCCTAGGTGTCATCACGTTGCTCATGGTGGCAGTACCAATTGTCGGAGCTGAGATCGCCGCCCTGATCGAAAACCTTCCAGCCTACGTTAAACGTGTGCAAGCTCTGGTCGTCGACCCGAACCATCCCTGGTTGAGCAAGATCATTGGTGTGGGGTTGGTCGAAGCCCAACACTCGAGCAGCGAGCTTACAAGCATGGGCGCCAGCTGGCTCCCGGACCTGCTGCGCTCACTGTGGTCGGATGGCCGAGCGATGCTATCGATCTTCTCGCTCTTGGTCGTGACACCGATCGTCACCGCCTATCTCGTCTACGACTGGAACCGGATCATTGTAGCGTTTGACGAGGCAGTGCCACTGGCGCAGCGCAACACCGTGCGCGCGCTCGCTCGCGAAATCGACGACAAAATAACCGGATACCTGCGCGGCCAGGGGATTATTTGTCTGATCTTAGCCGCGTACTATGTGATCGCACTGCGAATGTTCGGGTTAAATCACGCGTTACTCATTGGGCTGGTGACCGGCCTGATCGGATTTGTTCCTTATCTTGGTTCACTCACGGGGCTGTTGCTGTCTGTGGGCGTAGCAATTGCGCAATTTGGACCAAGCTGGACGCCGGTTCTCGTTGTCGTGGGCATCTTCTTCGTTGGCCAATCTCTGGCGGACTATGTCCTCGTACCCTATCTGGTCGGCAGCAAAGTACATTTGAACCCAGTCTGGCTTATCTTTGCCCTGTTCGCCTTCGGGTATCTGTTCGGTCTCGTCGGCCTCTTGATCGCCGTACCTCTTGCGGCCTCGATCGGTGTACTCGTGAGGTTTGCACTCAGGCAGCCCGACGAGTCCTTAGCCAACGGCAACACCGCCCGCATGTCGAGCGCGGCGTTCCACCGTCCACCACGACGGTGATCCCACGTTGATCTCAGAGATAGGCTGTTTCCGGATTCACTACCCCAAGGTCGGTCCGCAGGGCGGTCGGCGCCCATTCTGTGCTCTCACGAGTGCGGAGGCTTGAGCAGGGCGAGCATCGATCTGGCCAGGTGCTCGGATCCGATCCGATTGAGGTGCATGCGATCTCTGTACATATAAATGCCGTCAACGATGGGGCTGCACCAGATTCCGTCGCACATGGCTCCGAGAGGCGAGAAGAAGGACACATTTCTGCGGCGCCCGGCGAGATCGGCCAACATGCCGTTCATCGTTCCAATGCGTCTTTGAACCTCCTGCGCATGAAGCCGGCAGCTTTGCGTTTGCAATCCTTGCCTGACGGCAGCGGCGATGCATTTGAGGGGGTCACGGTCGAAGAGAGGGATCTCGCCCAAGAGGACCACGCGAACGCCACGCCGTTGGAAGAAATCGAGGGTTGTCTCCATGCTTTGCCGCAGCACTTCCTGCGAGCGCTGCGCCGATGACACATCGTCCTTCGAGCCCAGGAGAAAGATGGGCTCCACGTCCTGCCAGATTGTGTTGCCGGTGTACGAGGACCAGTGCTGTGCCAGGACGGCCACCTGCAATCGCGGGTTCTCGTCCACGAAGCGGACCATGGCTTCGCGCAGCGAGCGACAGGCCGCTTGCATGTCGGGCGTACCGGTGATCTCGTCGTAGCCGAGCAGTGTCAGACATCTGCCGGCCGTGACTTGCCGGCCCGACATCCCCGCATCTCGTGCGAGCACGCTCATGGCCGGGGTGTAGTGATCGGCGTGCGAGTCTCCGAATATGGCCATATCGTAGGAGGTCGAGGTGCGAGGTGGGCCGAATGTGCAGGCTTCGTCGCCGCGGAATACGTTGCTCGCGCCGCTGCAGCCGTTGCGATAGACGTTTCTCGTTCGGGAGATCCTGTCGAGCTGGCGGATTTCGGGATCGAGACTGAAAGTCCAGCCCCGGCTCTTGTTGATCTGATGTCCGGCTAGCGCGGTCACCCCGAGCAAAAGCACGCCCGCGCCAAGCACGCGCGGCGCAAGGTCAAAGCTGAGATGGCGTGCCGGCAGTTCGACGTAGCGGTAACTCATGAAGGCTGCCAGCGCGCTCGCACCCAAGAGGGTGGCGACCTCAATCCAGCTCAGCGGGCGGTCGAAGTGATACCGGGCGAAGGCCAGCAGCGGCCAATGCCAGAGGTAGAGCGAGTAGGAAATCAGTCCGATGGCAACGGCCGGGCGCATGGAAAGCATCCGCGTCACGAACGGCTGCCGATCCGTCCCCGTCAGGATGAGCAACGCGGTCCCGAAGCAAGCCGGCAGTGCCAGAAGACCCGGGAAGGGTCGATGCTCATCCAGGAGCACGACGGATGCGACGATCATCGACAGGCCGACGCCGGCCGCGATTTCGGCGGCCCAGGCCGGCAGCGTAGGGCGCCAAGTGAGGAGTGCCAGTGATGCGCCGAGCAGAAGCTCCCAGGCTCGAAAGGGTGCAAGGAAAAAGGCCGCCGATGCATTCTGGCCCACCATGATCGTCGCGCCGACGAGCGAGATCGCCCCCGCGATCCACACGAGGTACTGCAGCCATCCAAATCGCCAGCGCGCCGCCGCCAGGAATACCAGCGGCCAGACAACGTAAAATTGCTCCTCGATCGACAGAGACCATGTGTGAAGAAGCGGCTTCAAGTCGGACTGCCCGCCGAAATAATCGGCGTGACGGAAAAAGAATTGGTTCGACACAAAGGCGGCCGAACTCACGAGGCTGCGCCCAAACTCGGCCATATCGCCAGGCAGCATGATCAGTGCGGCGAGAAGCGTGCACGCTAAGTACATGAACAGGAGCGCGGGCAGGATACGCTTTGCGCGCCGGAAGTAGAACGTCACGAAAGAGAAGCGGTCGGCTCGCCAGTCCTCCGCGATCAATCCGGTGATTAGGTAGCCGGATATCACGAAGAAGACGTCAACACCGACGAACCCGCCCGAGAACCCCGCCACTTTCGCATGAAAGAACACCACGGACAGCACGGCGACCGCGCGCAGTCCGTCGATGTCCTTGCGGTATCTCATGGAAACGGGCGCGACCGCTGCTGAAGCGAAACCGGACGCGCCCTGGACGCGTCACGTGAGTGCGGACAACGCAGCCCGTACCACCTCACCGAACCGCGTGATTGTGGCAAGATAGCGTCGTGTGTACGAGTGTTTTCAAGGTGTTGACTCACGGTGGCAATTGGTGATGGTAGAATGGGGATTTGAGGGATGTCGACATGCCCGATGGCGCACCGCCCGTTGACGGTGAGACGCTCGAACAACTCTACGGCAAGCTCTGGCTGACCCGCCGGTTCGAGGAGGTCGTCGCCGAGATCTATCCCACCGATAAAATCAAAAGCCCCGTGCACCTGTCTATCGGGCAGGAGTCGGTGGCTGTCGGCGTGTGCGATGCGCTGCGGGCCGACGACGTCGTGTCGGGCACCTATCGCGGCCATGCGACCTACCTGGCGAAAGGCGGCGACGCCAAGGCCATGATGGCGGAGCTGTTCGGCAAGGATGGCGGCTGCGCGCGCGGCAAGGGCGGCTCCATGCATTTGGTGGACATGGGAGCAGGCGTGCTCGGCAGCTCCGCCGTGGTCGGCTCCACCGTGCCTGTCGCCATGGGCTACGCGTTCGCTCTGAAGCGGGAGGGCAAGGGCCGGGTCGTGGCGGCATTCTTCGGCGACGGCGCCACCGAGGAAGGCGTGCTGTGGGAGAGCCTGAACTTCGCCCAGCTGCACAAGCTGCCGATCCTGTTCGTGTGCGAGAACAACGGCTACGCCATCCACGAGCCGATCGAGAAGCGGTGGGCCGTGCGCGACCTCGTCGCCAAGGTGCGGGCCTTCGGGCTTCCCGCCCGCAGGATCGAGCATGGCGACGTCCTGGCGATCCGCGCCGCGACGATTGCCGCCGTCGAGCCCATGCGAACGGGCGCGGGCGGTGCCAGCTTCCTCGAGTGCATGACCTATCGCTGGCGCGAGCATGTCGGGCCGAACCCGGACTTCGATGCCGGTTACCGCTCCCGCTCCGAGCTGGAGCCGTGGCAGGCCGCCGACCAGGTTGCCCGGCTCGCGGGCATGATCGCGCCGCGGGCGCGCCGCAAGATCGAGGACGACGTCGAGCGGGACGTGCGCGACGCCGTCACCTTCGCCGAGCGCAGTTCCTTCCCGCTGTCGAGCGAGCTGAGCACGCATGTCTTCTCTTAACGGCAGTCAGGCGAACGGCCACGGCGAGGCAAAGCCGGGGCGCATGCTGCGCTACGTCGATGCGCTGGCCGAGGCCGTGGCGCAGGAGATGGACCTCGATCCGCGCGTGTTCGTCTACGGTCTGGATGTCGACGACCACAAACGCATCCAGGGTTCCACGGCCGGCCTGCTGGAGCGCTTCGGAGCCGAGCGGGTGTTCACGACGCCGCTGTCGGAGGACGCCATGACGGGCTTCGGCATCGGCGCCGCGATGGCCGGCCTGCGTCCCATCCACGTGCACATCCGCATGGACTTTCTCATGCTGTGCATGAATCAGCTCGTCAACATGGCCGCCAAGGCCCGCTACATGTATGGCGGCAGCGTCAGCGTGCCGATGGTGGTGCGCAGCATGATCGGCAAGTCCTGGGGGCAGGGCGCCCAGCACAGCCAGGGCCTGTATTCGATGTTCATGCACGTGCCCGGCCTGAAGGTGGTGGCGCCGTCCAACGCCTACGATGCCAAGGGCTGCATGATCGCCGCGATTCGCGACGACAATCCCGTGATCTTCGTCGAGCACAGGCTGCTCTATCCCACACAGGCCCCCGTGCCGGAGGAGCCTTATTGCGTCGAATTCGGCCGTGCCCGCGTCATGCGCCACGGCGAGGACCTGACGATCGTGGGCATCTCCAACATGGCCGTGGAATGCCTGCGGGCGGCCGAGCTGCTGGCCGATGTCGGTATCACCGCCGATGTGATCGATCCCGTCTCACTGATGCCGCTCGACGCCGACACCATCATCCGCTCGGCCGAGCAGACGGGCCGCCTGCTGGTGGTCGACAACGCCTGGACCAACTGCGGGGCGAGCGCCGAGATCATTGCGCGCGTTGCCGAGCGGCCGGTGCACAACCGCTCCATTCGCTGCGAGCGCATGGGCTTTGCGCCGACGACTTGCCCGACGACGCCGGCGCTCGAGAGCGAATTCTATCCCAACCCGACCAAGATCGCGGCGGCCGCCCACAAGCTCGTGCGCCCGGGCGACGCCGCCTGGTCGCCGGACCCGCGCCGCGCGGAGCTGAGCTATCAGGTGCAGTTCCGCGGCCCCTTCTGAAGGCAGTGCATGACTTACGAGCTTGCAGCCTCGACCTGGGGCAAGGAGGAGATCGACGCGATCCAGCGCGTGATCGCCAGCAACCGCTACACGATGGGCGAGAACGTTGCGCGGCTCGAGGAGGAGTTCGCGGCCTATCATGGCGTCCGCTACGGCGTGATGGTGAACTCGGGTTCGTCCGCAAATCTGGTGGGCGTGGCGGCGCTGTTCCACAAGAAGGAGCGCCCCCTGCAGCGGGGCGACGAGGTGCTCGTTCCCGCCATTTCGTGGGCCACCACCTATCACCCGCTGCAACAGTATGGGCTGAAGCTCAAGTTCGTGGACATCGAGCTCGATACTCTCAACGTGGACCCGCGGCAGCTGGCTGAGGCCATCGGTCCCAGGACGCGCATGATCATGGCGGTCAGCATCCTCGGCAACCCGGCCGCGCTCGATGTCATGCGGCAGCTGTGCGACCGGCACGGCCTCTATCTGTTCGAGGACAATTGCGAGTCGATGGACGCCGAGCTTGCCAACCGGAAAGCCGGCACTTTCGGCGCGGTGAACACCTTCTCCTTCTTCTTCTCGCACCATATCTCGACCATGGAAGGCGGCATGATCCTCACCGACGACGAGGAGACCGCCCACCTGTGCAAGAGCATTCGCGCCCATGGCTGGACGCGGGACTTGCCCAGGGACTCGCCGCTGTTCGAGCGGCGCAGCAGCGACCACTTCGAGGCTTACCGCTTCATCCTGCCGGGCTACAACGTGCGTCCCCTGGAGATGAGCGGCGCCATCGGCCGCGAGCAGCTCAAGAAGCTGCCGGGCTTCACGGCCCGGCGGCGCGAGAACCTGGCGCTGTTCCAGCGGCTGTTCCGGGGCGACAACCGTTTCATCATTCCGCGCGAGAACGGCAAGAGCTCGAGCTTCTGCTTCCCGATCGTGCTCAATCGGGACCTGCAGGCCGACCGGGAGAAGGTGTTCGCCGCCCTGCACGCCGCCGACATCCAGTTCCGCATCATCACCGGGGGCAATTTCCTGCGCCACGACGCCATTCGCTATTTCGACTACGAGATCCACGGCGGCGCCGCGCCCAATGCCGACACGGCGCACGACAACGGGTTTTTCGTGGGCAACCATCCCTTCGACCTGTCGAGCCAGATCGAAAAGCTGTACCGGGTGCTGGACAAGAGCTGCTAAGAGGCGGCATCGGCCCAGGGGAATATCGATGGCGGATGCGAAAAGAATTCTCGTAACGGGCGGCGCCGGCTACCTCGGCTCGATCCTGGTCCCCGAGCTGTTGGCCGCCGGGCATGCGGTGACCGTGCTCGACAACTTCATGTTCCGGCAGATGCCGTTCGGGCACATTTGCCACGAACGCGGGCTGACGATCGTGCGTGGCGATGCCCGCGAGTCTTCGAGCCTCCAGCCGCTGGTGCGCAAGGCGGACGTGGTGATCCCGCTTGCCGCACTGGTCGGCGCGCCCATCTGCGACCGCGATCCGACCGCAGCCGTCACCACCAACCGCGACGCCATCAAGACGCTGGTCGGGTTGCTGTCGAAGGACCAGCTGGTGGTGACGCCGATCTCCAACAGCGGCTACGGGGTCGGCGAGAAGGGCAAGTTCTGCACCGAGGAAACGCCGCTGCGGCCGGTCACGCTATACGGCCGCACCAAGGTGGAGGCCGAGGCGATCGCGCTCAGCCATCAAAGATCGGTGTCGCTGCGGCTGGCGACCGTGTTCGGCATGTCGCCGCGCATGCGCCTCGACCTGCTGGTCAACGATTTCACCTACCGCGCCGTATTCGATCGCGCCGTCGTTCTGTTCGAGGCCCACTTCAAGCGCAACTACATCCACGTCCGCGATGTCGCCCGCGCCTTCATGCATGCCCTCGCGCGATCCGACGCCATGCGCGGGCAGGCCTACAACGTAGGCCTGTCGGACGCGAACCTGTCGAAGCTGGAGCTTTGCGAGGCGATCGGGCGGCATGTGCCGGGCTTCGTGATCTTGCAATCGAACATCGCCGAGGACCCGGACAAGCGAGACTACATCGTGTCGAACGCCAAGATCGAAGCCACCGGGTTCAAGCCGAAGGTTTCGCTCGACGACGGCATCGAGGAGCTGATCAAGGGCTATCAGATGTGTCCCCGGACGCTCTATGGTAACGTTTGAAGCAAGCGCGACGTGCACGAAAGCGCGGAGGCGCACGGCCGCGCATGACATCGATTTTCTGCCCCCGTCATGATCGGTAGGCATGTGACGGCGCTGCCTGAACGCATCGCAACCGTTGGCGTGGAAAGCGCTCCATGATCATTTCGCGCACGCCCTATCGCATCTCACTGCTCGGCGGCGGCACCGACTACCCCTCCTGGTACGAGAAGCACGGCGGTGCCGTGCTCGGCACGACCATCGACAAGTACTGCTACATCTTCGTGCGCAAACTGCCGCCATTCTTCCCCCACAAGCATCGCGTGGTCTACTCGCAGATCGAGTTGGTACGCGACCATCGCGAGCTGGTGCACCCCTCGGTTCGTGCGGCCCTGATGGAATACGCCAGCGAATTTTCCGACGGGATAGAGGTCCAGCACATGGGCGACCTGCCCGCGCGCTCGGGGCTCGGCTCCTCCTCCTCGTTCACGGTCGGGCTGCTGAACGCGCTCAACGCCCTGCGCGGCAAGATGACGTCGCCCGACGAGCTGGCCAGCGAGGCCATCCGCCTCGAGCAGCAAGTGATCAAGGAGAGCGTCGGCAGCCAGGACCAGGTGTGGGCGGCGATGGGCGGGCTGGGAACCATAACCTTCCACCAGACCGGCAAGTTCGAGCTGAAGCCGCTCATCATAGGCAACGAGCGCGTTAAGGCGCTCAACGACTGCATGATGCTGTTCTACAGCGGCCAATCGCGGTTCGCCTCGGCGGTGGCGGCCGAGCAGATCGAGAACCTGGCCAAGCGCGAGCGGCAGCTGCACCAGATGCGTGAGTTCGTCGACGAGGGGGTCAAGATACTGCAGCTGGCCAATCGGCCGCTGGACGATCTGGGACGCCTGTTGCACGAAGTCCTGGAAGCTCAAGAAGGAGCTGGCCGCTGGGGTGACCACGTCGAAGGTCGACGAGATCTACGAGGCCGGCATGGCCGGCGGTGCGGTCGGCGGCAAGCTGCTCGGGGCGGGCGGGGGAGGATTCGTGCTGCTGTTTGCGCGGCCCGAGTGCCACGGCGAGATCAGGAAGCGCCTCAAGGGTCTGATCGAGGTCAGCGCCAAGATCAACAGTCCCGGGAGTGCGATCGTGCTGTATGCACCGGACCGATAGCGCGTCAGAATCCAGCTTGCAGCCGGTCGTGCGCCGCGTGCACGGCTGCGGAGGGTCGCAATGAATTTGCAGCGCTACTACCAGGCCGAGTTCGCCGAGCACGCCGCCGTTGTCGAACGCACGCGGCTCGCGCTGGCCGAGCCGTTCGCCGCGCTGGTCGGGCTATGCGTGCGCAGTCTGCAAAACGGCGGCAAGATCCTGTTTTTCGGCAACGGCGGCAGCGCCGGCGACGCCCAGCATCTGGCGGCGGAGCTGACCGTGCGCTTCAAGGTCAACCGCAAGGCTATCCCCGCGATTGCTCTCGGCGCCGACGTTTGCGCCCTCACCGCCATCGGCAACGACTTCGGCTTCGAGGAGCTGTTCGCCCGGCAGATCGAAGCGCTGGGGCGGCCGGGAGACGTGGCCCTGGCGATGACGACCTCGGGCAAGAGCCCCAACATCCTGCAGGCGCTGCGCACCGCGCGCCGCGGCCAGCTGGTTCCGGCCGCCCTTAGTGGTAAGGGTGGCGGGGACCTCGTCGACCTGGCCGATCCGATGCTGATCGTGCCCTCCGACGTGACCGCGCGCATCCAGGAGATGCACCTGCTGGTCGGCCAGATGCTGTGCGAAGCCATCGAGGTCGGTCTTGGCCACGCGGAGGCGCCGCCGCATGGCCGATGACGCGACCGCAGGCGGAATGGAGGCGTTGCCCAGGCAGGCGGTCATCCTGGCCGGCGGCAGGGCCACCCGCCTGGGCGAGTTGGCGAGAGACACGCCGAAACCATTGCTGGCCGTCGGCGGGCGGCCCTTTATCGAGCATGTCATCCTCCACTGCCGGCGCTACGGCGTGCGCGAATTTCTCATCCTCGCCGGTCCGTTCGAAGACAAATTCCGTGCGGCGCTGGGCGACGGGCAGCATCTGGGCGTGTCCATCCAATTGGTGCCGGAGCCCGCCCCGGCGGGCACAGGGGGCGCACTCCACTATGTCGCGGATCGGCTCGCGGACACGTTTCTGATGCTGAATGGCGACTCGCTGTTTCAGGCGGATCTCCTGAGCTTGGTGCGCAGCGGGCAGGCCTCGACCCGGCGCTCGCCGCCGTGGTTGGGCACGGTGGCGGTGCGCAGGGTCGGCGATACCGGCCGCTACGGACGGATCGAGATCGACGACGGTCTTGTCACGCAGTTCGCGGAGAAATCCGGGTCCGGTGCCGGCTTGATCAACGGCGGGATCTACTGCCTGTCGCGGGGCGTCCTCGATGCCCTCGGCAAGCCGCCGGTCTCGATCGAGCAGGACGTGTTTCCACGACTGGCGCGCGAGCGGCTTCTGCGCGGTGCCATCCTCGAAGGCAACTTCATCGACATCGGTATCCCCGACGACCTGCGCCGGGCGGAAACGGTGGTCCCCGCCTGGACGCGCAAGTCGGCCGCGTTCCTGGACCGCGACGGGGTGCTCAATGTCGACATCGGGTGGCTGCACAAGCCGCAGGATTGCGTTTGGATGGACGGCGCCAAGGAGGCGGTCCGGCTCCTGAACGCGGCGAACTATTTCGTGTTCGTGGTCACCAACCAGGCCGGCGTCGCTCGCGGGCTCTACAGCGAAGCGACCCTCAACGAACTGCACGATTGGATGAGCGTCGAGTTGGCTGCCGCGGGCGCGCATGTCGACGCCTACTATTATTGCCCCCACCATCCCGAGGGCACTATCGCCTCCTACGCGCTCGCCTGCGAATGCCGCAAGCCGGGACCGGGCATGATCAGGAGGGCGTTCGCCGAGTGGCCGGTGGACGCCGGGGGATCGTTTCTCATCGGCGACCGAGCGAGCGATCTGGAGGCTGCCCGCGCCGCCGACCTCGCCGCTTACCACTTCGAGGGTGGAAACCTGGAGCGCTTCGTCGACCGCATCATACGCGCGCGCCGGTGACGGCGGTCTGCCAGCCGCGAACCGGGGCGCCTGACGCCAAATGGTCGACAAGCCACCGATAGGTCTTTTCGAGCCCGGCCTCTAGCGGTGTGGTGGGCTGCCAGCCGAGCGACTTCATGCGGCTCGCATCGACGAACTTGCGCGGCATTCCATCGGGCTTGGTCGTGTCGTAGGCGACCCGGCCCTCGTATCCCACGGTGCGGGCGATCGCTGTTGCAAGCTCGCGTATGCTTGTCGGTGCGGGGGCGCCGACATTGATCGGGCCTTCCTGCGCGTACCGCTCGGTGAGGAAGACCACGGCGTCGGCGAAATCGTCGACGTAGAGGAACTCGCGCACCGGGGCGCCGCTGCCCCAGAGGGTGACCGAAGCCGACTGTTCAACCTTGGCCTGATGGAATCGACGCAGGAGGGATGGCAGGACGTGCCCGCTCTCGAGATCGAAATTGTCGCCGGGCCCGTAGATCGTAGCCGGCACGATGGATATGAAATCACTGCCATACTGGCGACGGTAGGCATCGCACAGCTTCTGGCCTGCGATTTTGGCAATCGCATACCACTCGTTGGTGGGCTCGAGCTCGCCGGTGAGCATGGCCAACTCCGCGATCGGCTGAGGCGCCAGCCGCGGGTAGACGCAGGATGACGACAGGAACGTGAGCTTGCGCACGGCGCACTCGTGAGCGCCCTCGATGATCGAGCTGACGATCATCAGATTGTCGTGCAGAAATTCCGCCGGCCGGGTGCGATTGGCCTGGATGCCGCCCACCGTCGCCGCGGCGACGATCACGACGTCTGGGCGCGAATTGCGCATCCAAGCCTTGACGGCGTCCTGTCGGCGCAGATCGAGCTCAGCGTGGTCGGCGCGCAGCAGCTCGCAGCCTTGGGCCGCAACGCTTCGCGCTATCGCCGAGCCGACCAGACCGGTATGGCCGGCAACCCAAACGCGGGCGTCCGACCACGAGAAAGTCGGTTTGGCCTTGCTCGTTGACTCCTGCATTGTCGATGCCTAGTTAGGGGCGGTCCGGCAGGGAAGCTAGAGGATCCTGGGTCCGGCGAGTCAAGTGTCGCGCCCGCAACGTCACGCTATTCGTCGTCTCGCCGAGCCGGAACTCCCGCGAGTTTTACACGAGACAGGATGGGACATGAAGGTTGACGTATTGGCTCTGCCGCGCCGTCATCCCGTGATTCAGCCGCGCGATTGCACAAGAGCTGGCCCGCTCGCGTCAGTCGCGGCATGTTGCCGGCCATGAACCTTGCCAGCCGCGCTCGCGTCGGCTTTCGGCATCTGACGCAGGTTGCCAGATCCGCGCTGCCGTACGAGACGATGCGGTTGCCGCGGTTGGCGTGGTTCAATGTCAAGCGGGCATTGCGCATTCCAACCCGCGGCGACCGCCGGTTTCTGCTCGAGGAATTTGGCCACAAGCTCGACGATGGCCGCATTGGCAAGCAGGTCCACGTTACCATAGGCGGGCGCGACGACGGCGCGGGCTCACAGGCGCTGGCCAGGATGTCGGCCATAGCCCTCGCAAACAAGTACGGCCTGACGTACGTGCACACGCCGTTCCGGGGCATGCAAGTCGCCGAAGGGCCGGGCGTGATCGACATCTACGCGGCCAATGAGGCATGGGCGGCCACGTGGGAGCGGATATTCAACCTGGGTCATGGCGAGATCGACGCCACAGAGTGCACGTTGCGGCGCATCGAGATTGACGATTTCATGGCCGATCAACGACTGTGGTCGTCGCCGTGCTTACTCTCAGCCGGCTATTTCAGCATGATCCTGGATCGCATGCCCGACGCCTATTTGCCGGTGATCCCGCGGCTGCGCGAGAAGTTCTTCCTAGGCGGCATGCCAAGCGCCCACTCGGACGTCGTCGAGGTGTGCGCACATTTGCGGCGGGGTCTCGACGTGAGACGCGACAATCCCGAAACCGCCTACCGCTATGTCGACAACGATGTTATGGCGAAGTCGATCTCAATGACGCAATCGGTCCTGAGAGAGCTGGGACTCGCAAGCCGTGTGCGCTTGTTCTCGCAGGGTGACGAGAAGGATCTCGCCCGCTTTCGTGATCTGAATGTCGAGCTGTGCCTGGAGACGCCGGCGATACCGACATTTCGCGCATTCGTCGAAGCGGACGTCTTCATCATGACGAAGAGCTCGTTCAGCTACGCCGCCGGCATTCTCAACGACGGCGTGAAGCTCTACGACAGGTTCGCGCGCGCTCCATTGCCGGGTTGGATTGTGCGCGGGAGCGACGGTGGTTTCGACCGCGAGCAGTTGCGTGCCCAGCTTATCGCGCGTCGAAAATCCTGATCTTCCGGCTGATTCGGATCGATTGAATTGCTCCTTGAGAGCTCGGCGCGAAACGTCGATGAGTGCGGGCGCCTCGGGCTCGGCCGCATCGAAACGAGCCCAAACGTCCGGCCGCACCTCTGTCTTGGTCATGTCCGCATTGCTTCTCGCAACGCTGCGGCATGCGGTGTTGGCCGACTTTCGGCAATTGTCTGCGCCCTATCTATCGGCGGCCAGCCTGGCGAGCTCGGGCGTCACGGCATCGAGCGCCTTCCCATAGATCTCGACCGCCTCCTCGGCCTCCAAGCGCGTCATGCTGAGTGGAGGGGAGAAGGAATTGACCTCAATGAACGGCAGCGCCCGCGTCAACACCCCGAGCTCGAGCGCCTTGGCGGCAACAATGCGGTGCGCAGCCGCCTTCGGGTTGAAGAAGCGGCGCGCCGTCTTGTCGGCAACGAACTCGACAGCAATCATCTGCCCCATGCCGCGGACCTCGCCGACATGCGGGTGGGCGCCGAGACGGTCGGTCAGAAGCTCCTGCAGATAGCCCCCGACCTCGGCAGACTGCTGCACCAGCCCTTCTCGCTCCATGATGTCGATGTTGACGAGGCCGAGCGCACCACCAACGGGATGGCCCGAATAGGTGAAGCCGTGCATGACCGGTCCGAACTCGGGCGAGGCATCCTTGAGAACATTCCAGATCTTCTCGGAGATCACGGAAGCCGACACCGGGAAGTAGGCCGACGTAATTCCCTTCGCCAGCGTCACGATGTCGGGCTTGAGCTTCATGCCGCCGGTCGCAAACCAATGGCCGGTGCGTCCAAAGCCGGTGATGACCTCGTCGGCGATGAACAGGATGTCGTGCTTGTCGAACACTTTCTGCAGCTTCTCGAAGTAACCCTTCGGTGGCATCAGCACGCCGCCGGTCCCCATGATGGGCTCGGCGATGAAAGCAGCAATCGTTTCCGGGCCCTCCTTCGCGATCAGGGCCTCGACCTCGGCCACCATGCGCTTGGTGAAGGCTGCTTCGCTCTCCCCCTCCGTCCGGTAGCGGTAGTAGTGCGGACAGGAGGTGTGCAGCACGCCCGGCACCGGCAAGTCGAAAGCTTTGTGATAGACGGGAATGCCTGTGAGGCTGCCTGCCGCATAGGTCAGGCCGTGATAGGCGCCGAGCCGGGAGATGATCTTCTTCTTTTCGGGCTTTCCGCGCAGGTTGTTGTAGTAGCGGACCAGCTTGAAGTTGGTGTCGTTGGCGTCCGAGCCGCCGGAACCGAAGAACACCTTCGAGAGGTGCGTTGCGCCGGCCTTGTCGTGAAACAGGCCGAGCACTCTCTCGGCCAGGCGAATGATGGGCTCGTTCGAGGCGCCACCGAAGATGTGATAGTAGGCGAGGTTCTCGATCGCCTTCTTGGCGGCCTCGGCCATCTCCTTGCGGCCGTAGCCGATGTTGACGCACCACAGGCCGGCGCCACAGTCGATCAGACTCTTTGCCCTGGTGGTCCTTCACGCGCACGCCGCGAGCCTGCGCCAGGATGTGTGGCCCCTTCTTGAGGTGATCGACGATGGAGGTGTTCGGATGGAACATGGTCTCGCGATCGATGTCCTCGAGAGGATAGTTGCGGGCCGACTTGTCCATGCTGCTTCCTTCCGACACGATTGACCTTGGTTGGTGCAACCATAGACCCGAGTGGCTCGACTTTGAAATGGGCAAGCGAGCCGGCCGCCAGGCGGCGCGCTTGTGCGTTGCGAGCATTGTGCGTCTATGATGGGACACAAGCGCTCGGTTGCAGGGCGCCGAGGGAAGGCAGGAGAGGCCGGGACCAAGCAATGCCAAAGACGCTGTTCATCGACTCCACTCCTGACATCGACCGGCTGTGGAAGCGCGTGCACGGGCAGGGGGACATCGCCGTTGCCATCAATATGGGGCCCGTCGTCGAGGGGGATATCCCGGGGACTGCTTCAGGGCTACGACACGTGCATCAATGATGCGACCTATTTCACCGAGGCCACGCTGAAGCGCTGCACCGGCCTCAAGCACATCGTGTTTCTTGGGACTGGCGCAGGCAGCTTCGTCGATCTTGCCGCCGCGGAACGGCTCGGCATCAAGGTCTCGACCATCAAGGGCTACGGCGACACGGCGGTGGCCGAGCACGCCATGGGTCTCGTCTTCGCCGCCGCCCGCCACATCGCCACCATGCACGCCATCATGCGCGAGGGGGGCTGGCGCGTCATGCAGGGCATGGAGCTGAAGGGCAAGACGCTTGGGCTCGTTGGCCTCGGTGGTATCGGCCGCGAGATGGCGCGTCTCGGAAAGGGGATCGGGCTCAATACGATTGCCTTCAACCGCTCACCGGTCGCAGATGCGCCCGTGCCGATGGTGAGCATCGATGATCTGCTCGCACGATCGGATATCGTGAGCCTGCATCTCGCCCTCAACGATGGGACACGCCAATTCCTGGACCGGGCGCGCCTCAGCAAGCTCAAACCGGGCGCCATCCTGGTGAATACGGCGCGCGCCGGCGTGGTCGACGAGGCACCGCTAGTCGATCTGCTGCGCTCCGGTCACATCGGCCACTACGCCACCGACGTCTACTCGCAAGAGCCGCCGAAGCCGGACGACCCGTTGCGCAAGCTCGACAACGTCACGCTCACCGCGCACGCCGGCTACAACACGCCCGAGGCCGCCATGACGATGTACCGTCGCGCAATCGACCTCGCCGCTGCTGGATAGACGAGGGCAGGGCCGTCTTGCGGCTCAGCGCAATGTGACGGCTTATGTACCGAGGGTGAACCGTCGCTGGAGGTGCCAATGCTCGACTTCGTCATTCGCAATGCGCGCTTGCCGACAGCCGCGGATGGCCACCTCGTCGACATCGCCTTCGCAGGCGGTCGGATTGCGGCGATCGAGCCGCGTATCGAGGCCGATGTGCCCACGCACGATGCCTCGGGGTGTCTCTGCTGCGCAGGCCTGATCGAGACGCACATCCATCTCGACAAGTCGCGGATCGTCGACCGTTGCGCCCCGGAGCCGAGCCGCAGCCAGCCGGATCATATGCGCCGCGTGCAGGTCGTGAAATCCACCTTCACGGTCGAGGACATCTACACGCGCGCAAAGGAGACGCTCGAAGGCTGTATCAAACACGGCGCGACGCGCATCCGCACGCACGCCGAAATCGACGCGCCCGTCGGCGTGAAAGGCGTCGAGGCCCTGCTGCAGCTCGCCAAGGAGTACGCCTGGGCAGTCGACCTCGAGATCTGCGTCTTCGCGCAGGAGGGCCTTACGAATGCGCCCGCTGCCGATGCCGCTCTGGTCAAGGGCCTGGAAATGGGCGCCCGCGTGATCGGTGCCGCGCCCAACTACGACGTCGATCATCCCGGGCAGATCAAGCGTGTCTTCGAGCTAGCGCGGCACTTCGATGTCGACATCGATATGCACATCGATTCCGGCCACGATCCCGCCAGCCTCGATACGCACCTCGTGGCAGACCTGACCGAGCGCATGAAACTGGGCGGGCGCGTCGCCATGGGGCATATGACCAAGCTTGCCGGGTTGCCGCCAGCCCGCCAAAAGGAGATAGCCCGGCGGCTCGCCAACGTTGGCGTGGCCGTCACCGTGCTTCCGTCAACCGACCTCTTCGTGCTCGCCCGCCATGCCGATCACAACGTGCCGCGCTGCGTGGCCGACGCGAACTTGTTCGTCGACGAGGGGTGCAACTGTTCGATCTCATCCAACAACATCCTGAACCCGTTCACACCGTTCGGCGACGGCTCGCTGATCCGCATGGCCAACCTGCATGCCAATATCCTGCAGATCGGACAGCCCGAGCGTATGGCGGAGCTGTTCGCCATGATCTCGGAGCGCTCGGCGCGGCTCATGAACCTCGGCGACTACGGCCTGAGAGTCGGCAATCCCGCCGATGTCGTGATCATCGATGCGTCCACGCCCGCGACGGCGGTCGCCACGATCGCGCCGGTGCTCGCCGCCTTCAAACGCGGCCGCCAGACGGTCGATCGGCCGCGCGCCCGGCTCCTGCCTCCGGCCTGAGCTGCTGAACCGGCAACCCTTCTTGCCAATTCCCGAATGGTGGCAATGTCGGGTACGCTTGGGCGGAACCCAAGAAGACTTGCGAGGAGGCGGCCCATGAAGATCGGATTCTTCGATGACTATAAACTCGGCGTGATCCTGGGTGACACGATCGTCGACGTCTCCTCGGTCGTCGCCGAAATCCCGCGCCTTGGTCCGCACGATCTCGTCAACGGCCTCATCGCCGGCTTTGACGCCCACCGACCGCGGCTGGAAGAGGCTGCGAGCCGAGGCAAGCGCATTCCGTTGGCCTCCGTGCGACTGAGGGCACCGCTGCCGCGCCCCATCAACATCGACTGCATGGCCGTCAACTACATGGAGGACGGCACGCGCAAGGAGCCGGCGCCCATCAACGCCTTCCACAAGTCTCCATCCGCCATCATCGGCCCTGGAGAGACGATGGTCCTGCCTGACGCGCCGGCGAGCGTGTTCGAAGGCGAGGCCGAACTCGGTGTCGTCATCGGCAAGCGGGCCAGGAACGTAAGGGCCGCCGAGGCCATGGATCACGTGTTCGGCTACGTCAATTTCATCGACGGCTCGGCGCGCGGCCTGCCGCCGCCCAACAACGTGTTCTTCCAGATGAAATCGCGCGACACGTTTGCGCCGATCGGGCCATATCTCGTCACCAAGGATGAGATCAAGGACCCCCACGCGCTGCAGGTGCGCCTGTGGAACAACGGCACGCTCAGGCAGAACTTCAACACATCGGACATGGCTCACAAGATCCCGCGCTGCATCGAGTGGGCAAGCGCGCTGCACACGCTGGAGCCTGGCGACATCCTGGCCAGCGGCACCAACCATCGCGGGCTGCATGCCTTTCAGGACGGCGATCGTATCGAGCTCGAGATCGACGGCCTCGGTCGGCTTGCCTTCAACATCAGCGATGCCTTGAAGCGCACCTGGAGCCGAGAGACACGCCTCGAGCGCCAGGAGAAAGGCCTCGATCCAGTGGCGCCGCAGCTGAGCGGCAAGTACGCGCCCGCATAAATCCCCTTAGGAGACTTAAGCTGGGCCGAAGTCGCGCAAAGGCGCTGCCGGCAGAGACATGCTAGACTGCGGGCGGCAGAGCGGTGTCACGACAACTCTGGAGTGCGCCATGCAAGAAGCGCGGATCGAACTCCTGCAGCGAATGCCCATCTTCGGCGGAATCCGGACAGAGATCCTCCAGTTCCTGCTCGCCTCGTGTCCGATCGTGTCGGTATTGACGAACGAGTTCTTTTTCCGCGAGCACGACCAAGGCGATGCGATGTTCGTCCTTGAAATGGGCAAAGCCGCCGTGCTGAAAACCTGGCGCGGACAGGATTACCTCCTCCAAACCCTGAAGGAGGGCGACTGCTTCGGGGAGATGGCCGTTATAGACCACTGTGAACGCAGCGCCTCCGTACGTGCAGTCGAAGATTGCACCGCAATTCGTATTTCAGCCGCCAACCTCTACGAGCTGTATGCGCAGGATCTAAAGCAGTTTGCGCTAATACAGATGAACATGGGCCGGGAAGTCTGCCGACGGCTCCGGGTAGCGGACAATCGGCTGTTCGATGCCAGGATGGGCGGGGCAGCTCACCGAGATACTGTCGGCCCTTTCTTGCCGGCATCGTGCAGCCACTTCCCCGATGATATCGAGCCGAATTAGCAACCAGCGACGGGTGGCCTTCCGGTCAGCGGCCATCTCGCAGGTGCTCGGTAACGGGGTCGTCAAGGACCGAGCTCCCCGCTACACCTGTCCGGCTTCCACCGACTCGTCTCACCTCGATCGCCGTTCCCATTGTTTCAGCCCGCCGATACGCGACTCCTATTCGCTCGGCCCGACTATCGCCGCCTGTGGGCGATTGGCGGCCTGACGGGCGTTGCGCGTTGGCTCGAGTTCGTTGCGATCGCCATCTTCGCCTATGAACTCACCCAATCTCCAGCGCTCGTCGCCCTGCTCGCCGTGCTGCGCATGGTCCCCTACATGCTGCTCGGGTTCCTGATGGGAGCTGTGGCAGATGTCGTCGATCGCAAGATCCTGCTGGTGGCGACCTTCGCAACGATGACCGCTGCGTCGGGGACCATGCTTGTGGTCACCGCGTTGGATGCTGCCACTTATGCGGCCGCAGCGGCGATCGTCATGGTGTCTGGAGCCTTCTGGACGACGGATATGCCGGTGCGTCGGCGCCTCCTGGTCGATGCCGTCGCGCCGGAGAGCGTTTCGGCCGCCCTCGGGTTCGACAACGCCACGATGTATGCCACACGGGCGCTCGGGCCGCTGATTGGTGGTGCAACCTATCAGGCCGTGGGCATCAGCGGCATCTACGCGCTCATTGCGACGAGCTACCTCGTTTGCCTGGGACTCGCGACCCAGGTGGGCGTCCAATCCAACGCACCGAGCGGCGGCGCATCGTCTGCCCGCGGCAAGCTTGGCTTTCTGCTGCCGCCGTGGGAGCTCGTTCTCGATCGGCGATTTCAGATCATCATGGGGGTGACGCTCGTCTACAACCTCTGGTGCTGGCCATTCATCGGAATGATCCCAGTCATAGGCCAGAAGGATTTTGCGCTCACACCGGCCCTTGTCGGGGCCCTGTCGGCCTGCGACGGACTAGGGGGCACGGTCGGGGCCCTGGCCGTGGGGCTTCTTGCAACTCCGCGCACGCTCTTTCGCTTCTACTTTTTCGGAACACTCGCGTGCCTCGTGCTCATCCTCGCATTGGCGCTTCACCTCACCGTCGGAGCCGCGGTTGTCATCCTCCTGGTGAGCGGCATCGCGGCCGCCGCCTTCTCCTCGACCCAGTACGCGCTTGTCTACAATATCGCTCCACCCGAAATGCGTGGCCGCGCCACGGGCGTGCTCTCGATCTTCATCGGCTCCTCGATGCTCGGCCATTGGCATGCCGGCTTGCTGTTCGAGAGGCTGGGATCGATCGCGGCGATGGAAGTGATAGCCTGCGAAGGCTTGACTGCGATGCTGGTGCTTGCTGCCCTATGGTGGCGCACCCCCATGCACCGCGCGGGATGATTCGGTCGAAGCGGCCACCGAGCTCGCGACCGCCCTCGCGCCTACCCAACGCCCGTCGACCTGACTACACCAGCGGACGGCGCCCGGACAACAAAGCATGCCCGCTTGTCAGCGACGTGAGCAGCGGGACTTGACCTGTGCGCAGATGGCAAACAGCGAACTTCTCTCTGTCGCCTTCGAGCAGACTCAGACTGTTCGGAACCCGCCGTCGGCCATGATGATGCAGCCGGTGACATAGGCCGACATATCCGACGCAAGGAACACCGCCGGCCCCGCGATGTCCTCTGGTTTTCCGGGCCGGTTGAGCGGCGTGTGCCGCATGACGGAGGCGACCATCTCAGGGTTCTTGGCCCGTGCCTCGGCATTGATCCTGGTCTCTATGAGGCCGGGCCCGATAGCGTTGACGCGCACTCCGTCCTTGCCGAGTTCCGCTGCCAGCGCGCGGGTGAAGCCAAGCACGCCGTGCTTCGACGTCGTGTAGGCGGCCGAGTTGGGCCAGCTCACGTGCACGAACGATTAAATCGAGCCTATGTTGACGATCCGTCCCTTCGTCACGCGCAGCTGGTCAAGGAAGGCGTGCGTGACGTTGAATACACCGTCGAGATTTATCGAGAGAATTTCGTCCCAGTCCTTGGTCACGGCTGCCCGGTCACCCGTAAAGGGATTGCGACGGTTGATGCCGGCGTTGTTGACGAGGATCGAGACGTTGCCGCCCTTGGCGATCTCCGCGGCAACCGTGTTGCACGCCTCTCGATCCGTCACATCGAGCCTCATAGCCGACGCCTTGCCACCTGCGGACGTGACCAGGCCTACGGTCTCGTTGGCGCCATCCAGGTTGGTATCGAGGACGACGACGCGCGCGCCTTCTCTCCCGTACGCCTGACAAATTCCCTGACCGATGCCCGACCCGCCGCCTGTCACGGCCGCGATGTGTCCGTCGAGAAGTCCTGGCATCCGCTCTCCCTCCTTGCCTGCGAATTCAAACGCGGCAGTCGACGACTTGCTGTGATCTGCACCATACCTCTTCACAGCTGCAAACGTGACGAAAATTGGACTACTACGGCGAAGACACGATGGTGCTACCCGCGCTAGCCTTGGCGACACCTCGGCATTGGCGGCTATCAAAGAGCAGACCTGCCGCGATGCGCGGCGCTGTCGACCTTTGCCACAGTGAGAAGGGGAGTAACAGGCATGACTTTGACACTTGCGGATGCGAACCGAGTGATTGCAGGCGCCATTGCGAAGGCGGCGGAGATCGGCGCGAAGATGAACATAGCCGTGTGCGACGCTGGCGGTCGGTTGGTGGCGTTTCAGCGGATGGACGGCGCCATGTGGGCTGGTTCCTACGGCAGCCAGGGCAAGGCCGTAGCGTCAGCCGCCTTCGGCCGGCCCAGCGGTGATCTGACGGCGCGCGCCGACCATCCCACGTTGCGCGGCATTGTCATGGCCGAGGGCAATCATATGTTTCTCGGCCAGGGTGCCGTGCCCATCTTCCAAGGCGGCGTGCTCATAGGCGCCTGCGGCGTTGGTGGTGGCACGGCTCAGGAGGATGAGGACTGCGCCCGCTCAGGGGTGGAATGCATCAAGTAAGGTGGGCGATGCCTCTCCTCTCGGCACGACGCGCCGGACGCTAGGGTGGGAATCGACGCGGCAAGCGCCCTAGGTCGCCCTCAGCCCGAACGAACTATGCAGAAGCCGGCGTGGCGAGCAGAGAGGGGCGTTCAATCCAGGAGATCAGCTCCGCGTTCGGAGCCATGGTTGGAACGTGCCAATGGAATTATTGTACCGATCTGACGGTCTTCTCCGGTTTGACTTGTTGGCTACCTTCGATCCATGACGCGAACGATGCACCGTATCGCACGTGCAGTTAGTTTGCACGACCGGCCGCTCGACAGGCGGTGTCGGTGCGCGCGCCGCGAACGCCCGCGACAACGATTGCAACCCGGATGGGCGGCGCGGGACGCCGCTGTGTTGCAAAGCAGGACGGGGGACGGTCGTCGGTGCCGGTCGTCCGGAATCTCCTCGATTTTCGCAAGCGCTTCTATGAGGACTTCAAGAGCATCGGCTACCTCATCGAGGCCGCCCAGATCGAGCAGGCTGCGCCGTTCGCCATTCGTGACACGGCGCCAAGAACCAGCGAGACTATCGCTACTAGTGGAAAGACCGGCGGGCACGTCCGGTCCACGCTCGACAAAGGAGGAATTCTTAAGTGAGTGGTACCCCAAGCGGCAAGCCCGCCCTATCCGGCATCAAAGTCGTCGATCTCACGCAGTTCGAAGCCGGCACGTCGATCACCGAGACGCTCGCCTGGCTCGGTGCCGACGTCATCAAGGTCGAAAACCCCAAGGGCGGCGAGCAGGGCCGCAGCGCATCTTCGGAGCGAAAGGATGCCGACAGCTATTATTTCATGCTGCTGAACGCCAACAAGCGCTCTGTCACGCTCAATCTCAAGGACCCCCGCGGCAAGGAGATGCTGCGCAACCTCATCAAGAAGGCCGACATCTTCGCCGAGAATTTCGCGCCGGGCGTGATCGAGAAGCTGGGCTTCTCCTACGAGGAGGTGTCCAAGCTCAACCCGCGCATCATCTACGCGACGGTCAAGGGCTTCGGCAAAGGCAGCCCATACGAGTCGAACCTGGCGTTCGACATGATCGCCCAGGCCGCCGGCGGCGTGATGTCGATTACGGGCGAGCACGACGGCCGGCCGATCAAGCCCGGCGTGACGCTCGGCGACACCGGCACCGGACTGCACGCCGCTATTGGCGTGCTGGCGGCGCTCTTCCAGCGCACGGTGACCGGGCGCGGCCAGAAGATCGAGGTCGCGATGCAGGACGCCATGGTCAACTATTGCCGCATCGCCTATTCCCGCCAGCTACTCACCAACAAGGCGTGCGAGCGCAACGGCAACAGCGTCGTGCTCGGCAATGCCCCCTGCGAAGTCTTCAAATGCAAGCCCGAAGGGCAGAACGATTACGTCTTCATCTATACGAGCCGCGCCACCAACGCGCATTGGGAGCGCCTCTGCGAGGTGATCGGGCGCGAGGATCTGAAAAAGGACCCACGACTTGCGACACCTCCCCTGCGCGCCAACCACGCGGCTGAGATCAACACGTACATCGAGAAGTGGACCAAGAATTTCACCAAGGTCGAAGCCATGGAAAAGCTCGGCTCGGCCGGTGTTCCGTGCGGCGCGGTGATGGACACGAAGGAGCTGTCTGACGATCCCACTATGCGGTCTCGCGAGATCTTCTGCGAGATCGACCACCCCGTGCGCGGCAAGCTGACGATCCCAGGCTGGCCCGTGAAGATGTCGGACAGCTACGTGAAGGTTACGTCTTCGCCCATTCTCGGCGCCGACAATGCGACGGTCTACGGCGACTGGCTGGGCCTCGCGAAGGGCGACCTCGACAAGCTGAAAGCCGATGGCGTGGTTTAGGGGGAGCTATCGGTAGCAGTCACTTGGCGGTGAGCCGCGGGATGGCTCCGCACATCGCGCCAGCCGCCTGACGGATGGAGACCGTCGCCAGCTCAACTTGGGACGGCGCCGGGCCGTCTATACAATGGCCAAACCAACGGACGTGGTCAGCAACGGTTACGCGCAGCCGACCACCCGCAGCCCTAGTGTGATGATCGAGAAGTCTGCATCATCGCTCTGAAGCGGACTTCTCGATCTTAAGGATTACTAGAATGCCTTAGTCACATTCGGTCGGTGCTTGTTCTTCGGCACGAAGCCTGACCGCTCCGCCTGGCGGGGCTCGCGCACCCAGACCTCGCGGTTGGGATGCATGCCGCCGCCGCGGGTGGCCGGGACAGCGGTGTGCCGGGCGCGGTGAAGCAGGCGCGTATCGGCGATGCCGCAATTCGGATGGATGCCGCCATTCGCCGTGACCTGCCTTCTCCCAGGCCGCCTTGCGGCGGGCTGAGAGTGGCAGGGTCGCTCAGCGCCGTGCAGTTGAGCTCGTTCTTGTTGAGGTCGGCTATGATCTCGTCGCCGTCCTCTATGAACGCGATCGGGCCGCCGAGCGCGGCCTCCGGTCCGACGTGGCCGATGACGAGGCCAACCGAGCCGCCAGAGAAGCGAGCATCCGTCATCAGCGCCACGACAATCCGCCGCTCGCGGCAGAGCGCCGTGATGCGTGAGGTCGGATCGAGCATCTCCGGCATGCCCGGCGCCCCGCTCGGCCCCTCGTAGCGCACGATGATCATGTCGTTGTTCTGAAAGCTGTCGGGATCCTTGTCGAGCGCGCTGATCAGGCCCTGCTCACCCTCGAATACGCGTGCTTTGCCTCGGAAGACATTGTTCTCGAGGCCGCCCTCGTAGATCTGGGCCTTGGTCATCGCCCCCTTGTTCTGGAGGCCATTGTCGACGCCAGCGAGCTTCAGGATCGCGGAGAAGTCGGGGGACAGGTTGCCGCCGAGCACGCGCAGGCCACCGGTCGGCTTGTAGGGCTTCTCGACTGAATAGATCACCTTGCCGTCGGCGCGCTTGGCACCGAGGCGCTTGACCTGCTCGGCAAGGGTCTCGCCTGTGCACGTCAGGACGTCGCCGTTGAGCAGCCCGGCCTCGAGCAATTCGCGAACGATCACCTGCACGCCGCCGACCTCGTCGATGTCGACCATGGAGTACTTGCCGTAGGGCCGCGCGTCGGTGAGCACGGGCACGACGTGCTGCGAGAGGTGGTTGAACTCCTCCGGCGTCATTACGTCCTTCCAGAAATCGGCGAAGCCTGCGGCGCGCGCGATCTCGGGAGCATGCAGGGTCACGTTGGTGGAGCCGCCGATGGCCATCGCGACGATCACCGCGTTGCGGATGGAATCGCGCACCACGATATCGCGCGGCTTCAGGTCCTTCTCGATCATCTGCTCGAGCAGGTCCACCAGCTCGCCAGGAAACACCTCGAGCCGGCGCGGGTCGTCAGAGGGCGGCGATACCATGTGCAGCGGCTGCATGCCGACGACGCCGATGAACGTCTGCATGGTGTTGTAGGTGAACATGCCGCCGCAGCTGCCGTAGCCGGGGCAGGCGTGGCAGGCGATGCGGAGGCGATGCTCGGGATCGGGGTGGCCCGCGGCCTGGTAGGCGCTGACGATGTCGAGCGCCTCGCCCGTCTTGGGATCGGTGCCGGGATGGATGGCGCCGTCCGACATGATGATCGCCGGCAGGTTGTGCTCGAGCAGCGCGGCGAGCGCACCGACCGGCGGCTTGTCGCAGGCCACGACCGCAATCGTTCCGGCCAGGCCGGTCGCGCTCAGGTGCTCACACAGCGCATCGTTGGTGACTTCACGCCCGATCAGCGAGTAGCGCATCTCCCGCGTGCCGTTGCGGATGCCGTCCGACGTGGCGATCGTGTATTCGGGCTGCACCAGCCGCAGCTTGAGCTGACCCTGCCCCTTGCCGATGCGGCTCTTGAGGCGCGCGTGGATCGCATCCACCTTGGCCTCGACGCCGAGGTAGCACTGGCTGTCGCCCTTGGTGCCGACAACGCCCACCGACGGTTCGTGGATGAAGTCCACCTCGGTGCCGAGCTCGCGCGCGACCCCAATTGTCTGGCTCGAGCGTCCCGGATGACGGTCGATGAGCACGGTATTGGAGTTTCTCACAGAGGGCTCCCTTCAGCAGGCAGTGCGTTCGGTCTCGGCGGACATCGGATCGGAGAGGCCTTTATTGCCGCGAACAGCCGCGCGAGGCAACGCTAATGATCTGTCACCTCCTACTCCGCGTAGGGGAGACACGGTGCTGTGCGGTGTCTGCCATGCGTTTCGCCTCCAGGTCGCTCATAAGCCCCGGTGCGGGGTGTGCACAGCGCGGGAGCCGGGGAAGCTACTTCAGCAACGGATTCTCGCCCTGCATCACGTCGCGGCCAACGCTGAATGGGGTTGGCGTATCGCCAGCCACGCAATTACTCCAATGTTTGCGAGATTGAACGCGACCCCCGCCGCGAATGCCGGCCCGTACCAGCCAAGCTCATCGTAGATGAACCCGGCGAGCCAGCCGCCAAGCGCCATGCCGCAGATATTGCAGAAGAACCATACGGGCACGCGCCACGAGGCTTCGCTCGCGGGGAACATCTGCCGCAGCACCACGACGTAGGCGGGAATGATGCCGCTAAATCCGAGCCCGAACGCCGCCGACACCGCGAATAGCCCTGCCTCGTTTTGAGTAACGGCGAAGCCCGCCAGTGCCGCCGCCTGGCAAATCGAGGCACTCAGGATAGTGTAGAGACCGCCGGCGCGATCGGAGAGCCAGCCCCAGAACTGGCGGCTGACGAGGGCAGTTCCGAGCAAGACCGACAGCATGAGCGCACCCTGGGTGGGCCCGATGCCCAGATCGCCGCATAGCGCCACGAGATGCGCGGGCGGCATGGCCATCGGCGCGCAGCAAAGGAAGCCGGCAACACAGAGGAGCGCGAACATCGTCCCCGGCGCCATTCCAAGAGCGGGGGCTTGACCGGCGGCCATCTCCTCCCCCTCGACGGCAGCGACTGGAACTGGCCGCAGGCATAAGAGCGCCGCGAGAAGGATGGCCACGGCGGAAGCTATCCCGAAGAGGAGCATGGTCGGCCGCCAGCCCAGGTTCGAGATGCCGAGGGCAATCAGAGGCGGCCACAACGCACCTGCAACGTATTGCCCGCTGGATACGAGGGCGATGGCGGACCCGCGGCGACGATCGAACCATCGGCTGATGTAGACAATGAGAGGCACATTGGTCGCCCCGCCGCCCAGCAGACCCACGAATACCCCGTGCCCGATAAGTAGCTCCCAGGTCCCGCCGTGTGACGCGAGCGCGAGCCCGATGCCGATCATCACGGCACCAAAAGCCACAGTGATCCGGATTCCGGCGCGCTCCGCGATCCAGCCGAACGCCATCGCTCCCGCGCCCGAGCCCAGCCATGCCAGGGAGTTCGCCAGCGCCGGCACGGAACGCGCGCCGCCGAGATCGGCCTGAATCTCCTTGAGGGCGACTGGAGCAATAAGCGGGGCGCCATAGGAAAACGTGAAAATGACGAGCACGATGCTTGCGGCAACCCACGACGCTCGCGTTTCCACGCTTGGCGCCGCCGCCAGATGCGTGGGCCCGCTCTCTTCTTTGCCCGTCGCGAGAAGTGTCACCGGCGCTGTCCCTCTCGTCCGACTATAACCGGCCAGTCGCCGAGGTCACGCTGCAGCGCGGGAGACGCATTCTTCGAGTGGGATGCTGGAATCGCGCGGGCCGCTTCAATGTCCCGCGAGTATTGCATCGGCGATTTTTTCGGCGGTCATGATGGTCGGGAAATTGGTGTTGGCGCAGGGGACAACGGGAAAGATGGAGGCGTCTACGACGCGCAACCCTCCGACACCGTGGACGCGACCCGCGGGGTTGGTAACCGCCATGGGGTCGTCGCGCGCGCCCATTCGGCAAGTACACGAGGCATGCCAGACGCCGACGGCGGCCTTGCGAATAAATTCCTCGGCCTCCTCTTCATCGTTGCGCACGCCGTCGATTGTATACCCTTCCATGATCACCTTCTGAATCAGCAGCCGGCGTAGAAAACCCGGTCCGTCCAGCAGCTTTGCCATGATGGAGGTGAGGATACGGTTCTTGGCGTTCATCTCGCCGACCTGCCGAACCTTGTCGGAATAGCTCGCGGGGAAGGGATCGCTGGTTGCGTTCTGCATGGCCGGATCGTTGTACAGTGGCGCGAGGCGCTTGATGCCGTCGGCGATGCGCTCCAGATCGCGCCGATCCGACAGCAAATTGAACTGCACCTCCGGCTCGTCGGCCCAATTGCGCGTCTGCAACTTGACCTGGCCGGTCTCCGAGAACGTCTTGTTGACGAACAGGATGAATGTCCCGATCTGCTCGCCAACGGCATGCCATGACGTCTTCGTGGCGCCGACCACGAACATGTCGCCGGGGGGCGCACCGCCCATGCCGGAGGAATAGCGCATGCCCAGAAAGAGGTGCCGGCGCGTCTCCTTGTTGGTCACCCGCGCTTCGGGTTTCAGGAACGAGGCGAGTGCGATGGAGGGGTGATCCATCAGCCGTTGCCCGACGCCGAACAGCGCGTGCCGCACCGGGATACCGAGATCGCGAAGGTGGCCGCTCGGTCCGATGCCGGCGCGCAGAAGATGTGCGGGCGAGTGGATGGCGCCGGCAGAGAGAATGATCTCGCGGCCGCGGAACTCCGTCGCTTGCCCGTTCACCAGCGCCTTGACCCCGACGCAGCTGAGCTCCTCGAACAGGAGCTCGGTAACCTGCGTGCGCGTCGAGATCGTCAGGTTTGGCCGTTTGCGCACTTCGGCGTTGAGGTAGCCGATCGAGGCGGAGACGCGCTGCTCGTTTGCGTTCGAGATGGTGACCGGAAAATAGCCGTCCTCGAAAAATCCGTTCTGATCCGGGAGATGCTTGTAGCCTGCGCGCTTGAACGCCTCGGCCAGCGCCTTGGCGTGCCCGGGCCAATGCTTTTCCGGTACGCGCCGAACCGGAATCGGGCCGTCCTGCCCATGCCATTCGTCGTTGAAATCGAGGTCGCGCTCGAGCTTCTTGAAGTAAGGAAGCACGTTCTCCCACTTCCAGCCCGTGGCCCCGCGAGCCTGCCACTCGTCATAGTCGGTCGGCGCACCTCGGTTCGCCATCTGGCCATTGATGGAGGAGCCGCCGCCGAGCACGCGCGCTTGCTCATACTTCCTGAGGCGCGGCTTCGGCGCGGTCGGATCGGCGTTGTGCGAGACAACCTCGGTCGAGACCTTCAGCTCCTTCCAGAGGAAGCGGTTGTTGAGGTAGGCGGTGCCGGAATAGGAATCCAAAATCTCCTTCGGCTCCGCGCCCGGCGGCGTGTCCTCGCCAGCCTCGCAGACGAGCACCTTGTTGGTCCCCCGTGCGGAGAGGCGGTTGGCGAGAACGGAGCCCGCCGAGCCACCGCCGACAATGATGTAGTCGAACTCCATCGCTTCCCCCGCAAGGCGTTATTCTCTTGCGCGCAACATGCCCCCGGTTCGGCGCTGGCGCAATCGGGCATGCACGTCGGCCCCCTGAGTGCCTGTCTGTCCACCCGCAGGACGCATTCCATGGGCTTTACATAACTTTACATTGCGGAGACGCGCCGGAAACGAAGCTGCCCCACATCTGGGCAAGGCACACGGCCTGCACAGCTGAAGGAGAGCATCATGAGCGACCAGCAATCCCCCGCCTCAGAACCAACCGCCGCACCGCCCGCACCTCGTCGCCGCGGCCGGAGCTGGCTGTTTGTAACGACCATCGCGCTTGCTGCCGCATTGACCGGCGGCATTGCCTCACGCGCCATCAGCCAGCAGCCCTGGCACGGACCGGGCTTCATGGGTGGGCCCATAGACCCGGCACGCATCGAGGACGGCGCCGATCGCGGAGTCAGGCACCTCGCCATCGAGATCGACGCGACCAACGAGCAGCAGGAAAAGCTGCGCAGCATCGTCAAGGGCGCCATCAAGGACCTGCTGCCCATGCGCGAGAAGGTGATGTCCGCACGACAGCGCGGGCGTGTGCTGCTGACCCAGCCCAGCATCGACCGGGCCGCGATCGAGGCGCTGCGGGTCGAGCAAATCGCCCTTGCGGAGGCCGCCAGCAAGCGTTTCACGCAGGCGCTAGGCGACGTCGCTGAAGTCCTGACCCCCGAGCAGCGGCACAAGATTGACGACCGCCTGACGGAAATGCGTGAGCGCAGGGGCTTCTGGCACGGCTGGCGACGCGGCTAGTATGCCGAGGTGAGCGACCGCATCCTGCTGATCGAAGACGACACCCGCCTTGCCGAGATGGTCCGCGACTATCTGGGCGGGGCGGGCTTCCGCGTCGAGCGTGCCGGCACCGGCACGGCCGGGCTTGGCCTGCAAGCGCGCGAGCCCTTCGATGCGATCATTCTCGACCTGATGCTGCCGGACATGGACGGGCTCGATGTCTGCCGCCAGCTCCGGCTGCGCGGCAACGTGCCAATCCTGATGCTGACCGCAAGGGGCGACGCCATGGACCGCGTGATCGGCCTGGAGCTCGGGGCCGACGACTATCTGCCCAAGCCCTTCGAGCCGCGCGAGTTGTTGGCCCGCCTGCGCGCCATTCTTCGGCGCGGGCAGGCTCCGGCCAAAGCCGACCTGCTGCGCTTCGGCCGACTGGAGATCGACCGCGGATGCGCGCGAGGTTCGCCTTGACGGCGAGGTCCGGCCGCTGACGAGCTATCAGTTCGCCCTTCTCCTGGCGCTTGCCGAGCATGCCGGCCGCGTCATGTCGCGTGACGCGCTGATGGAGCTGCTCAAGGCGCACCCGCTGGAGGCCTTCGACCGTTCCATCGACGTGCACATCTCCCGCATCCGGGCGGCCATCGAGGACGATGCCAAGAAGCCGCGCCGCGTCATCACGGTGCGCGGCGCAGGCTACGTGTTCGCCAAGGCGCAGGATTGAAGCGCCGATGCGACGGCTCTACCACCAGTTCTATCTCACCATCATCGCCAGCCTGCTCATGGTGGTGCTGGCGGCCGGCGCGCTGTGGCGCTTTGCACCCAATGACACGCCTGCCGATCGGGCGTTCGAGATCGCCGGCGATCTCCTCGCTGCGCACCTGGCGCCAGCAGACGCAGGGTTGGCGGCGCAGCAGCAGGCGATCGACCAGTCTGCACACGCGGCTCGGCATCGATCTGGGGCTGTTTGCCAGCGACCGCCGGCCGCTCGCGGCCGCGGGCCTTCCGGTGCCGCATCCGCCTGCGCGGCGCGAGAGCGGCGGTTGGATCACCGGACGCGGCGGGCCGGCCTGGGCCATCCGCGTACCGGACGGACGCTGGATCGTCGCCAAGCCTCCTGCGCGGCAGCGCCGCCCCGTTGCCGGCATCATCACGCTTTCTCGGCATCATCGCGCTCGTGATCGCGATCTGCGCCTACCCGCTTGTGCGCTGGCTGACGCGCCGGCTGGAACGGCTGCAGACCGGTGTGGAGTCGCTCGGGGCAGGCGAGCTGTCGGCGCGCGTCAAGGTCGAGGGCAAGGACGAGGTGGCACGTCTGGCGGCGAGCTTCAACAATGCTGCGGCACGCATCGAGGAGCTGGTCTCGGCGCACAAAATGCTGCTCGCCAATACCTCGCACGAGCTGCGCACGCCGTTGTCGCGCATTCGCCTCGGCATCGAGTTGATACAGGCCAGTGCTGACCCCGCGCGCAAGGCGGCGCTCGAGAAGGATATCGCCGAGCTGGATCGGCCTCATCGAGCAGATCCTGCTCTCCAGCCGGCTTGACGCCACCAAGGCCGTTGAAGCGCCCGAGGAGGTCGACCTGCTAGCCCTCGCGGCCGAGGAGGCCGCCCGCTACGAGCAGTGTGCCGTTGCCGGCGTTCCCGTCTTCGTCACCGGCAATCGAGGACTGCTGCAGCGCATGGTGCGCAACCTCCTCGACAATGCGGAGCGGCATGGCGCCCCGCCGATCGAGGTCGTTGTCCGGCTTCAAGGCAGCAGGGCTGTGCTACGCGTCGTCGATCATGGCGCCGGAGTCGAGACCCGCGATCGGGAGCACATCTTCACGCCCTTCTACCGGCCGGAAGGGAGCAGTGGTCCCGGAGCCGGGCTGGGCCTTGCCCTGGTCCGACAGATCGCAAGGCAGCACGGCGGCGAGGCGGAATGGGCCGAGAGTCCGGACGGGGCGGGCGGCATCTCGGTGTCGCTCCCAGCTTCGGGTCAGCGGCCCATCTGAGCAGCGCCGCTCGATATGCGTGCCCCCTTTCGCTTCTGCCTTTCTCATCACCGCGACCCAAACGCGAGGAGAGGCGCCGCTTCAGTGGAAATGGACGAGCTAGCTCAGGCAGGCCGCAGTGCCAGCCCGTCGCTGCCGAATACGTGGGCCATGCCAAGGTCGAGAAAGAGCTGCCGTCGCTCGCCGATCGGGAAGATGGCGTCGCCGGCGAGCCTGGCGAAGAGCAGCTTCTCGATGCCCGGCAGCCGCGCGATCACGATCGTCTCCGCGCCGAGAGGTTCCACGCGAACAATTTCGGTATCGATTGGGGTCGCGGCGCCGTTCGCGACGGGACCCTGGGCCACATGCTCGGGCCTGATCCCGAAGGTGACCTGTGAGCCCGGCTGCAGCGGAGGGCAGCGGCTGGGCGGCAACTCGATCTCGCTGTCGCCTACCTTCAGGCGTCGCCCGCTCGACTTGTCGGTCGCGACCGCAGGCAGCAGAGTCATGGGCGGATTGCCGAGGAAGCTCGCAACGAAGGTATTGGCCGGATGGCGATAGACGTCGAGCGGAGGTCCGACCTGCGCGACGCGGCCGCCGTTCATGATGCAGATCCGCGTGCCCATGGTCATGGCCTCGACCTGGTCGTGGGTGACGTAGATCATCGTGGCGCCGAGCCGCCGATGCAGGGCCGAGATCTCGCCGCGGGTCGACACGCGCAGCGCCGCGTCGAGGTTGGACAGCGGCTCGTCGAACAGGAACACCTTGGGATCGCGCACGATCGCCCGGCCCAGGGCCACCCGCTGGCGCTGGCCACCCGAGAGCGCGTGCGGCTTGCGACCGAGCAGCTCCGCCAGGCCCAGGATGCCCGCCACATTGGCGACGCGCCGCTCGATCTCCGCGCGATCGACGGATCGGCGTCTGAGGCCGAACGCCAGGTTGTCTTTCACGCTCATATGCGGATAAAGCGCGTAGGACTGGAACACCATGGCGATGTCCCGGTCCTTGGCAGGCACCTGGTTGACCACGCGCCCATCGATCGACACCGTGCCGGACGAGATCGACTCGAGCCCGGCGATCATCCGCAGCGTCGTGGTCTTGCCGCAGCCCGACGGCCCCAGCAGCACCATGAACTCGCCGTGCGCGATGTCGAGCGATACGTTGTCGGCGGCCGGCGCATGCCCGCGGTCGTAGATCTTGGTGAGCTTGTCGATTGCAACGACGGCCATCAGCGATTTCCGATCATTTCACGGCGCCCGCCGTCATGCCCTGGATGAGCCGCTCCGAGAAGAACGCGTAGACGATGATGACCGGGATGATCGCGATCATCAGGCCGGTGGCGATCATGCCGACATCCTCCTGCGTGTCGCCGATGAAGCGCTGGATGCCGAGCGGCAGGGTGCGATTGGATTCCTCGGTGATGAGCACGACCGCGTAGAGGAACTCGTTCCAGAGCAGGATGAAGTTCAGTATCACGGTCGTCGCCACGGCCGGCAGCGCGATCGGCAGCGCGACGCGCCAGAAGATCTCCCAGTCCGAATAGCCGTCCATGCGCGCGGCATCGAACAGGTCGGCCGGGATGCGCGCGAAAAAGCTTTCGAGGATGTAGATCGTGAGCGGAAGCTGGATCGCGACGTAGACCAGCGTCAGTCCGAGCTTGCTGTTGTAAAGCCCGTACTGCACCAGGATCTGGAACAGCGAGATGATGGTGATCTGGGGTGGGAAGATGATGGTCGAGAAGAGGACGAAATAGATCACCCGGTTGAGCCGGAAGCGGTAGCGCGCGAGGCAGTGCGCGGCCATGGCGCCGACCAGCGTCAGGATCACGACGGCAACGACAACCACCTGCAGCGAGTTGGCGAAATAGATGCCGTAGTTCGAGTTGAACCAGGCGTCGGGGAACTTCTCCCAGTGCGCAGGGCTCGGGAAGGCGAAGTGGTTGCGATGGATCTCCGTCGTGGTGCGCAGCGACATCATGGCCGCCCACACGAACGGCCCGGCCGCGAACGACGTGTAGAGCGTCAGCACGAGCATCAGCAGTGAGCGGCGGACGATGGCCATCGGTGTGCTTCAGTACTCGAGCTTTTCGCGCTGGCGGAACGCCCAGGTGAGCGTGAGCACCGTTGCCAGCACGATTGCGAACCACACCGCGGCGACGGTCGAGGCATAGCCGAGGTCGAAGGTCGTCCACTCGAAGGCGCGCTTGTAGACGTAGGTCGACACCGTCTCCGTCGCCCACAGCGGATTGCCCTTGGTCGTGATCCACACGAGATCGAAGATCTTCATCTTGCCGATGAACGAGAGCACGATGAGGTTCAGCAGCGTGGCGCGAACGAGCGGCAGGATGACGAACACGAGCTTGCCGCCCCAGCCGCAGTTGTCGAGCTCCGCCGCCTCGATCACCTCCTTCGGCAACGAATGCAATGCGGCGAGCAGCACCACCATGTTGAAGCCGACCCACATCCAGCTGGTCACGAAGATCAGCGAGGGAAGCGCGGTCTTGGGATCGCCGAGCCACGGCCGCGTCCACTCGCCGAGGCCGAGGGCGCGCATCGCCACGTTCACCGGACCCCAGTCGTTGTTGTAGATCCACAGCCACAGGATGCCGACAACGACATAGGACATGAGCACGGGCGTGAACCAGGCGACGCGGAAGAACCGGGCACCCGGGACCTTTGCGTAGAGCGCCAAAGCCAGCAGCAGCGCGACCGACACCTCGATCAGCGGCGAGGTGCACGCCCACAGGATGGTGTTGCGCACGGCGCGCCAAAAAATGTCGTCGCGGGCGAGCTCGACATAGTTTGCGAGGCCTATGTAGTCCTCGCGGCGGGGCAACACGCGGTGGAAGCTGTTCCACAGCGTGCGGATGGCAGGATAAGCCGTGAAGCCCACATACAGCGTCAGCGCCGGCAGCAGAAAGGCGACGATCGTGCCCCAGGGCTTCTTCAATCCATCGTCATGCGCGACCGGGGCTTGGCTCGACGGCATCTAGCGAGGCTCTCCACGGAGGCATGTACTTCGGGCGCCATATGTCTGGTCGCGTGGCCGCGGCGCGCGGGCGAGCATCAATAGGCGGCCGCCATCTGCTTCACTGCATCTTCGACGCTGATGATGCCCGCCGGGAAGGCATTGTTGAACACCTGCGTGAAAACCTCCTTCGGCTTGCCGCTCATGACCTGGATCGGGATGCCGAATTGATATTTCGCCCCGGCATTGGTCTTGGCGATCATCGCGAAGTACTCGGCTGCCTGCTTGTCCGTCATCTTGGAGGGGTCGCTCTTGATGCCGGTCTGCACCTTGACCACGTCGAGCCAGCGGTTACCCATCTCTGCCGACAGGAACGAGTTGAAGAACGCCGTCACATCCTTGGCATGCTTGGTGGCCGCATTGGCAACGTAGCTGCCGCCGATCGCGATCGACCGGCATTCGTTGCAGACCGCGCCAGGAACAGCAGGAAACTGCATGATGCCGAGCGGGAAGTCCGCGGGCTGCCCGCCCTTGTCGACCGGATTGAAGGCGCGTGAGGTGTACCAGCTGCCGTTCAGGAACGTCAGCGCGCCGGGATTGGTGTGGAAATAGCCGTGCGCCTCGGCGAGCTTCAGCGTCGTGAAGGTCGTGGGCAGCAGGCCCACTTCGGTCAGACCCTTCACCCATTTCAGCGTGTCGACCACGCGCGGGTCGCTCCAGGGCAGCTTGCCGGCGAGCAGCTTGCCATAGTCCTCGACGCCGAGCCGCTTCAACAGCGCCTCGTGTACGAGATGGGCGCCCGGATAAGGCCGGTCGCCGACCCCGAGCGCCATCGGCGTGATGCTCTTGGCCTTCGCCTTCTTGACCATTTCGAGGAACGTGTCCGGGGAAAGCTGCAAGCTGTCCGGCACGCTCACCCCGAGGTCCGCCATAGTCTTTTTGTTGTAGTAAAGCTCGACGGTCCAGGCCTCCAGTGGCAGGCCATACGGCTTGCCCTGATAGGTCCACGCCTCCTTCGCCCACGGCTCCACGGCTGCCCAATTGAGCGCCGAGAGATCGAGCAGGAAGCCGTTCTCCATGTACTCGGCCTGGTCCGGCTCGGCGTAGAAGATGTCAGGCGCCTGGTTGGCCCGCAATGCCGTCTTGAGGCCGGCGTAGAGGGCTGTCTTCTCGTACCAGGTCTGCTTGATCTTGATGCCGGGGTTCTTGGCCTCGAACTGCTTGATCGCCTCCTCGACGAACGTTCGCTTGGGCACCTCGGCCGCCCAGTGGCTCCAGAAGGTCAATTCCTTGACCTGCTGCGCGCTCGCGGTGCCGGCCCAGCCGATGGCCAACACCGAGGCAGCAATCAGAAAAGCGAGACACCTGGCACGCACGGGCTTCCTCCAGTTTTGTCAAACGCCATCGGCGACCTTGATTGATCGGTCGCCTGATTATTCAAGCGGCGTTCGGATTTTGTCAGGCTATGGGTCGCCCCAATCTTCGTCAACAAGTCTTGTTGGCGCGCGTTCTGCCCGAACGTAACCCTCGGTCGGACCGGGTCAGGCTGGATTTTAACCGTGCTCAGCCCAATCCCCGCTTTCGCCGGCGGTGCGATCATGTCGACACCTCGGCTCATCGAGGGGGCGCTGTCGCGACGCGCTTTCCGACGGTGTGGGCTGGGGGCTGCAAGGTGGCGGCGCCGTTAGCGTCGGCGTCCCCGGGAAAGAACGACAGGGACGGACATGGTCTCACCGTCCGCCGTGCCCGGAGACCCACCCTGCAGCAGCGGAGCGCGGATGCCGCGTTTCCTGAACCGAGCCTGGCGTCCGCGCCCCGCTCCCCTCGTCTGCCCATGCCCCGAGCGCCATCAGGCGCGTCGGGCGCAATGCGCTGGGATCGAACAGCGCCATGCCGCGGATGCCCGCCTGCGCGCAGGGATGTCCGGAGAAACTGGCGTCCCGTTGCCTCCCCCTATGACGAAGGCATCGCCTTCGTCATGACGAGGGGGGAGGAAGACGCGCCACGAGTTGGCGCCGCCTTCTTGCGCCGACGAAAGCCACACGCAGTCGCTGCGGCGCTAACTCGTTCGGCGCGTCAGGTGGGGGTGCCTGTCGCGGACGCAGCCAGTCACCCCCACCAGGTGCGTCCAGCGGCTTGGACCGGCTGTTGAGCATGCGGCGAACATGGCGATGGCCGGTCCAAACCGCGGACGCACCGTCCTCCCCCCTCTTCGCATCGAAGCATCGCCTTCGATGCAGGGGGAGGTGAAGCAAGCCGCTTTGCGATGCGCGGGACTTGAGGCACACTTTTGCTTCTGCGTCAGCAAACTCCAGAGCCGGCAGGGGTGCATCATGCTCGACCTGATCATTCGCGGTGGCGATGTGGTGACGCCGCAGGGCGTGGCGAAGTGCGACGTCGCCATCAAGGGCGAGGCCATCGCCGCGGTCGCCGCGCCGGGTGCGCTGGCCGACGCGCAAGCGGCCCGCGTCATCGATGCGACGGGCAAGATCGTCATGCCAGGCGGCATCGATCCGCACGTGCACATGCTGCATCCGTTCATGACGCCGGACGGCAACACCCTCTATACGCAGGGACCCGACCGCGTCGGCCAGGCGGCGCTCTGGGGCGGCACCACCACTCTGATCGACTTCGCCTACGCGACGGCCGACCGCAGCGTGCAGCAAGGGAATCGAGGCGCGCGACGAGCAGTTCGCGCCCAAGAGCTGCTGCGACTGGGCCTACCACCTGATGCTCGGCAGCGATCCGCCGCACGCCCAGATGGGCGAGCTGGCCGAGGCCATCCAGGCCGGCTACCCCACGATCAAGATCTTCACCACCAACATCTGGCCGCACCGCACCGGGCGGATGGTGGACTTCGGCGACATCTGGGAGGTGTTCAAGGTCCTCGCCAAGGAGGGCGGGCTCGGCGTCATCCACGCCGAGGACAACGACATCGTCATGCACATGTACGCCAAGCTGATCCGCGAGGGCCGCGTCGGCTTCGAGAACCTGGCCGAGGTGCACAACACGCTGTCGGAGGACCTGAGCTTCCGCCGCGTGCTGCGGCTGGCCGAGAGCGTGCCCGGCACCGCGCTCTACATGATGCACGTGTCGGCGGCCACCGGCGTCAAGGCCATCTCGGAGGCGCGCGCCAAGGGCCTGCCCATCTACGGCGAGAGCCTGCACCAGTACATGCTGCACACGGCCGAGGACTACAAGCTGCCGAACGGGCAGATCTACCACACCTATCCCTCGCTCAAGTCGGCCGAGGACCAGAAGGCGCTGTGGGACGGCACGCTCAACGGTGCCATCAACTGCGTCGCAACCGACGAGCTGTGCTGCACGCTGCGCGAGAAGACGCTGGGCAGGCGCATCGACGACACCACCGGCGGCAACTCCGGCGTCGAGCCGCGGCTCGGCGTCATGTACACGGAGATGGTGGTGCGGCGCGGCTATTCGCTGCCCCGCTACGTCGATCTCGTCTCGACCAATGCGGCCAAGATCATGGGGCTCTATCCGAGGAAGGGAGCGATCGCGGCCGGCAGCGACGCCGACATCGCCATCCTCGATCCCAGCCGGCGCGGCAAGGTGCGCGCGCAGGACCTGCACGAGACCGACTACACGCCCTGGGAGGGCCACGACATCTTCGCCTGGCCGGTCGTGACGCTGCTGCGCGGCAAGGTCGTGGTCGAGAACGGCCGGTTCCTCGGCCGCGAGGGTGAGGGCCAGTACCTCAAGCGCAAGATCCCCGCCGAGATCATCGCCGAGCCGCTGCTGTGACCGCCGCAACGCTTATCGCTAACGATTGCTCGCTACGCGACTCGCGAGGGCTCCTCCCCTCCCCCTTGCGGGGAGGGGTCGGGGGTGGGGGTATCGTTTGTGGAACGAGCATTGTATTGCACCTCGTCGCGGCACCCGCTCGCTCTTCTATTTCGCGTCCTCCTCGCGTTTTCACCCCACCCCTAACCCCTCCCCGTCAAGGGGAGGGGAACCTGTTGGAGCAAGCTCCATGGTTGGCGACTCATTGACACATGATGCGCTGGCCGCGAGCTTGAACGACGCTGTTGAGGATCTGCTGGTCCAGAGCCTGTCGGCGTGGCGCGTCATCGGCGATGTCTCGCGCGAGGCCGACGGGGCGCTGCTCGTCGCGGCGGGCGACAAGCGCTTGCGCATCACGCGGGCGCCCGCCGACCTGCCGTTCCGGTGGATGGTGGCCGAGGGCGAGCGCACGCGCGCCGTCACCTCCGTGTCGGGTCTGCTGCGCAACGTGCGGTCGGCCGTCGACCCCGGCTATCGCCCCGTTCGGCTGCGCATCGCGCCCCTGCCGCTCGACGCGCCATGATCCCCGTCGCGGTGCTGACCGGCTTCCTGGGCAGCGGCAAGACCACGCTGCTGGGACGGATGCTGGGGTCGCCAGCCTTCTCGCGCACGGCCGTCATCATCAACGAGTTCGGCGAGGTCGGGCTGGACCACGACCTGATCGAGACCAGCGAGGAGAGCTTCGTCGAGCTGCAGACCGGCTGCCTGTGCTGCACGGTGCGCGGCGATCTGGTGCTGACGCTGGAGGACATCCTGCGGCGCCGCGACGAAGGGCGGGTGGCGCCGTTCGAGCGCGTCGTCATCGAGACCAGCGGGCTCGCCGATCCCGCGCCCATCCTGCACGCGTTGATGAGCGATGCCGGCCTGTCCGAGCGCCTCGCGCTCGCCGGCGTGGTGGCGACGGTCGATGCCGTCAACGGGCTCGGCACGCTCGACCGGCACCCCGAATCCGTCAAGCAGGTCGCCGTCGCCGACCGGCTGATCCTGACCAAGACGGACCTGCAGGATCGACCGGGCGATGCGTTGGCGGCCAGGCTGGCGGCGCTCAATCCGGCGGCGACCGTGCTGCAGGCGTCGTTCGGCGACATCGATCCGGCGCGGCTGTTCGATATGGCGCTCGGCACCTCCCCGCGCAGCGACCGCGACGTGCAGGCGTGGCTCGGCCTCGATGCGCATGCGCCCGAACGAGGGCCCGCCCGCACGCACGGCCACGATCATGGCGGCGGCCATGCCGAGGACATTTCCTGCTTCGCCATCGTGCGCGAGCGGCCGATCCAGGCCGTCACCCTCACGCTGCTGCTGGAGGCGCTCGCGGAGCATTGCGGCGGCGATCTCCTGCGCCTGAAAGGCATCGTCAACGTCGCCGAGAGCCCGGAGCGTCCTGCCGTCATCCACGGCGTCCAGCACGTCTTCCACCCGCCCGCCTGGCTCCCGCGCTGGCCCTCCGCCGACCGCCGCACCCGCCTCGTCTTCATCGGGCGCGACATCCCGCGAGCGTGGATCGAATCACTGCTCGCGGCGCTGGAAGCCGAGGTCGAGGAGGTGGCCGGGCGCCGTTAGTGAAGACGCAGGACCGGCTGGCTTTGGGGCAAATGGCCGCAATAGGCGCCTCGGATCGCAGGGATCCGCCCAATCTCCGGAGCGGCCGCCGGCGCTCGGACCGATCTGTTGGCCGAACATGCCGTTGACCATGCACGCGTCGTCTATTCCGCCACGCCGTTAGGGCTTCTGACAGGTAGGAGCGGCGTTTGCTTGTACATGCGAACCCGATCTGGCATCTGTGCAGTGCGTCATGGACTCGGAGACTGGGGATGCATCGCACCGGCCGCAGCCGCAAGGGTGCATCGCGAGCAATGCGAGAGCGGGCAATGGGCGGGGGCTGTCTGTTTATCGATTTACGGATGCGCCCATGAGCGTGCAGCCGGTCGATCGCAGACCTCCGGAACCCAGCACCCCCGACATCGCGCAGGCGCGCCTCAAGGCCATGCGCGGCAAGCGCGGCTTCATCGGGGATTTCCTGCATGGGCTCGGCGTGCGGCTCGGCATCGCCTACGGCGGCTCGTTCTATTATCCGTCCGAAGACCGCAGCATCCTCGAGTGCGTGATCATTCCATACTACCAGCTGAGCCGCACGCACGAGACGATCGTGTTCGTTGGAACCGACTGGTACACGCAGGGCTATACGCGGATGCTCTCGCGCAAGACCTACACGACCATCGACCCCGATCCCGGACGCGCGCGCTACGGGGCCGAGCAGCACATCGTCGACGCCGTCGGCAACCTCGACCAGTACGTGGCGCCCGGCTCGCTCGACGTGATCGTCCTCAACGGCGTCATCGGCTGGGGGCTCAACTCGCCGGACGAGGCGGAGGCGGCGTTCGCGACCTGCCACCGCTGCCTGCGCAGGGGCGGGCATTTCCTGATCGGCTGGAACGACCTGCCCGAGCACCGGCCGTTCCGACTCGAGTCGATCGCGAGCCTGCGCAAGTTCCAGCCGCTGGTGTTTCAGCCCCTCGATGCCACCGAGCACCTCATCGACAACGAGTGGCGGCACACGTTCAGCTTCTTCTACAAGTAGCGGAGAGGTGTCGGCGACGACCATGGAGAACGACCGCGCGCGAGAGATCGCAATTGCCGCCGGCCTGACGAAGCTCGACGACAAGCACATGGCCCAGCTCGCCAACAGCGTCGCTTCCGCGCGCGAGGTTGGCGGCAAGCTGCCCAAGGACTTGCACTGGAGCGAGGAGATCGCCCTCGTCTTTCGTCTTCCCGACACCAAGGACGCGCAGCCGTGACCGAGCTTGCCTACCTCGGCATCGCGGAAGCGGCGGAGTTGATCGCCGAGCGCAAGCTTTCTCCCGTCGAGTACACCCAGGCCTTGCTCGACCGGATTGCGAAGCTCGACGGGCGCTATCACGCCTTCATCCGCCTGACACCCGACCTTGCCCTGGCCGACGCGCGCCAGGCCGAGCGCGAGATCGCCGCCGGGCAGCGGCGCGGTCTCCTGCACGGCGTGCCCTTCGCCCTCAAGGACATCATCGACGTTGCCGGACTGGCCACCACGGCGCACTCCAAGGTTCTGATCGACAACGTCGCGACCGCCGATGCGCCCGTGACGGCCCGCCTCAAGGCAGCGGGCGGCATCATGATGGGCAAGCTCGCCACGCACGAGTTCGCCATCGGCGGGCCATCCTTCGATCTGCCCTGGCCTCCTGCCGTGAATCCTTGGGGCGACAATCGCTTCCCCGGCGGCTCCTCCAGCGGCTCGGGCGTGGCGCTCGCGGCCGGCATGGTTCCAGCCGCGCTCGGCACCGATACCGGGGGCTCGGTGCGCAATCCCGCCTCCATGTGCGGCATCACCGGCATGAAGCCGACCTACGGCCGGGTCAGCCGCCGCGGCGTGCTGCCGTTGTCCTATTCGCTCGACCACGTCGGGCCGATGACGCGCAGCGTTCGCGACAACGCGCTGCTGCTGCAGGTGCTGGCGGGGCACGACACCCAAGATCCCGGCAGCGCCGATGTGCCCGTGCCCGACTATTCCGCCGACCTCGAGCGCGGCGTGAAAGGCCTGAAGCTCGGCCTCGTGCGGCACTTCTATGTCGAGGATATGCAGGCCCACCCCGAGCAGGCGCAGGCAATCGAGAGCGCGGCGGACGTGCTGCGGGACCTCGGCGCCGACGTGCGCGAGATCCGGCTGCCGCCGCTCGCCGACTATGCCACCTGCACGCGCATCATCATCCGCTGCGAGGCATTCGCCATCCATCGCCGGTGGATGGCCGAGCGCCCCGGCGACTACGGAGATCTCGCCCGCCAGCGCATTCTCGACGGCGCGGCCATGAGCGCCGCCGACTACATCGACGCGCAACGCATGCGGGGGCGGCTCACGCGGCAGACGCTGGAGGCGTTCGCGGGCATCGATGCGGCCCTCACCGTCTCCAACATGGACCCGGCCTGCCGCATCGACGATGCCGAAGCCTGTCTCAAGGCGTACCCGCGCCAGGCCCGCCAGCCGTTCAACGCCACCGGGCAGCCGGCCATCGCCATCCCCGCCGGCTTCACGCAGGATGGCCTGCCCCTGTCGCTGCAACTGATCGGCCACCCCTGGCAGGAGGCGATGCTTTACCGCATCGCCAACGCCTACGAGCGCGCCACGACGTGGACGAAGCGGCATCCTCCGGGGATGTAGATGTAGGTCGGGTCAAGCAAAGCGCAGACCCCACACCCGCAGAGCGCCACTCGTGTTGGGTCTTCGCTTCGCTCGACCCAACCTACGCGCTAAGGCCGGCTACAAGAACTTTTCGAAATGGTACCGCCGTATGCCGCCGCCCAGCGTCTTGTTGCTGGCCGCTTCAGCAATTTCCTCGCGCACCAGGCGGTAACCGGAGCTCTTGTAGAGGGCGACGGCCGCGCTCTGCAATTCTGAGGTGCTCAGCACCAGCTTGGGGCGGTTGCGCCGGCGGCATTCGTTCTCGGCGAACTCGAGGACCTGTCGGCCAACTCCGCGGCGGCGCGCGGAAGGGTCCACGTACATGCGACGCAGCTCCATCGCATCGCTGGACACCGCCTCGAGGCCGAACATCCCGACAATCGCGCCTTCACCGACGACGACCCAGAACCCGCCCTGCTTCTCGCGATAGTAGTCGGCGATCCTGTCGATCTCTTCGCGCAGCGACCGGGCGATGTAGGCTTCGAAAGCATCCTTCAGATGCGGCGGCGCCAGCGCGCGGTTGACGGCGACGAACAGCTCGCGCACGCGAGATGCGTCGCCGTCAGAAAACGGCCGAATGGCGATCTGTGGGCTCACCCCGTCAGTTCGGGCACGACCCACAGCGCCGGCTCGCCGCGGGCGACGCGCTGCACGTTGTCGAAGGCGTTGCGGAAGCGGGCGACGTGGTTGTCCCAGGTGGGCCCGGCGAAGTGCGCGGTCAGCACGACGTTGTCGAGCTTGAGGAGAGGATTGTCGGCGGGCGTCGGCTCCTGGTCGAACACGTCGAGGCCGGCGCCGAACAGCTTGCCGTCGCCCAGCGCACGCACGAGCGCCGGCTCGTCGATCACCGGCCCGCGGCAGGTGTTGACCAGGATGGCCGTCGGCTTCAGCAGCGCCAGCTCGCCCGCACCGATCATGTGCCGGGTGGACGCGTTCAGCGGCACGTTGAGGGAGACGAAGTCGGAGGTGCGCAGCAGCTCGCGCAGCAGGCGGAACTTCACGCCGAGTGCGTCCTCCGCGTCCTCGCTCAGGCGCGCGATGTCGTAATACTGCACGCGCATGCCGAAGGCCTTCGCCAGGCGGGCCACCTTCTTGCCGATGGTGCCGAGGCCGACGATGCCGAGCGTCTTGTCGTGCAGCTCGTACATGCGGGGCGCGGGCCCGTTGCCGCGCCAGCGTCCGCCCGCCACGTTGCTGTGCTGCCAGGGCACTTTGCGGGCCACGGTGAGCATCAGCATGATGGCGTGCTCGGCGACCGAGACCGCGTTGGCGCCGCCGTTGTTGGAGACCGGCACCTTGGCCCGGCGCGCCGCCTCGAGGTCGACGGCGTCGTAGCCGGCGCTCAGCAGCTGCACCAACCTCAGCTTCGGGGCGGCACGATAGAACGAATCGTGCATCTTCACGTTGGGGTAGCAGACCATGTACTCGGCCGGCCCGAGCGCCGCTTCGAGCTCGGAACCGCCTTCGCGCGCCAGCACCAGGTCGAACCCGGACGGCGCCATCTGGCGGGCGATCTCGCCGGTTTCGGCCGACGGCGGCACGACGATGATCCTGGGAGCCATGCTGTTTCCTCCATCCATTCTCTTGCCCCAGCATAGGCTCCCCGCTCGGCAAACGACAATGGCGAGAGCCGCGCGCCGGATGCGGGGGGAGGGTTGCAAACATCGCCTAGTCGGGGGGTGCCGCCGAGGCTACCATTCCCGCTCGCGCAGCCACGCCCGGAGAGGAACCGACCAATGGCAGACCCCATCAAAGTGGGCAGCAACACCATCCACCGCATCGTCGAGCAGGAGGGGCCGTTCTTCGAGATGCTGAAGTTCTTTCCGGCCCTCACCAAAGAGGTGCTGGAGGAGAACCGTTCCTGGCTGCAGCCGAGGTACATGAGCCCCAAGGACGAGCTCCTGCTCTGCATCCAGAGCTATCTGGTGCAGACGCCGCACCACAACATCCTGATCGATACCTGCGTCGGCAACGACAAGCCGCGCCCCGCCCGTCCGTTCTGGAACATGATGAAGACCGACCGCTTCGAGAAGGGCCTGGCGGCGACCGGCCTCGGCGTCGGCGACATCGACTTCGTCATGTGCACGCACCTGCACGTCGACCACGTCGGCTGGAACACGCGGCTCGAGAACGGCCGCTGGGTGCCGACCTTCCCCAAGGCCCGCTATGTCTTCGCCGACCGCGAGCTGGAGTACTGGACCAAGCGGCAGAAGGACGATGAGACCACGTGTCCTTGGGTGACGGACTCGGTGCTGCCGATCGTGGCCGCCAACCGCGTCGACGTCGTCAAGAGCCAGTACGCCTTCAACGACCTCGTCAATCTCATCCCCACGCCCGGCCACACCATCGACCACTACTCCGTGCAGGTCGGCAAGCCCGGCGCCGACTGCGTCATCACCGGCGACATGATCCACTCGCCGCTGCAGGCGCGCTACCCCGAGTTCGGCATGATGTCGGACTACGATTTAAAGCAGGCGGGGCAGTCGCGGCGCGAGTTGTTCGGCCGCTTCTGCGATACCTCCACGCTCATGTGCACCGCGCACTTCCCCTCGCCCTCCACGGGCCGCTTCGTGCGCTGGAAGGACGCCTTCGACTTCAAGCCGACCTGAGCGGGACTGGTTCGCTCTCCCCACTCTTCAGTGGGGAGAGGGGGAAGATTCCGCCTCACGCCTTGTCCTTCACCCATGCCAGGATGTGCTGGGCCACGCCCACCAGCTCGCCCTTCTGGTTGATCATCTTGATCTCGCTGCGCGACCGGCGCTTGACGGGGTCGACCTCGGTGATGGTGTAGGTGAGCGTGACGGTGTCGCCGATGTAGACCGCGCCCAGGAAGCGCACCTTGTCGTAGCCCAGCGACACCGCGGTCTCGTCGCCGGCCGTGCCGTTGCATTTCTCGATCATCATGGTCGAGCAGGTCGAGGCGTAGCCGATCAGCAGCGCGCCGTGGGCGATGCGGCGGCCGTACTTGGAGCGCGCCATGTACTGCTCGTTGACGTGATTGACGGCGAAGTCGCCGGTGATGCCGGCGAACATGTAGATGTCGGTCTCGCCGACCGTCTTGGCGAACGTGACGCTGTCACCCGGCTTGACGTAGAACTCGCTCATTCGACGCTTGCTCCCAGCTGACATGCGTGCGCTCTCCTCCCCCTTGCGTGGGAGGGGAACTCGGTCGAGGCCGCTTCAAGATTTGCACTCCATCGGCTCCGCGTGTCACCGGATGGCGGCGCCGGAGGCGGCGTCGAAAAGGTGCAGGTTTTCCAGCGGCACCGCAACGTCGATGCGGGTGCCTGTCGACAGCGCCAGCTCGGGGTCGACGCCGGCGACGCGGATGTCGGCCTTGCCGATGCGGACGGCCAGCACCTGCTCGTCGCCCAGCTGCTCCGTCACCATCAGGTTGCCGCCGAAGGCGACGTGCTCGCCGCCGTCAGCCGATCCCAGCCGCATGTGCTGGGGACGGACGCCCATCGTGACGGAGCGGCCGGCATGGGCGCCCAATCCGGGGAAGCGCCGCTGCGGCAACTCGATGGCGATGCCCTCGGAAGAAAGCGAGAAGGCGTCGGCGCCCGCGGCCACGTCCATGTCGATGAAATTCATGGCGGGCGAGCCGATGAAGCTCGCCACGAAGCGGTTGAGGGGGCGCCGGTAGAGCTCGAGCGGGCTGCCGACCTGCTGCATCAGGCCGTCCTTCATGACGACGATGCGGTCGCCCAGCGTCATGGCCTCGACCTGGTCGTGGGTGACGAACACCGACGTGGTCGGCACGCGCTGGCGCAGCTCCTTGATCTCGAGGCGCATCTGCGCGCGCAGCTGGGCGTCCAGGTTGGACAGCGGCTCGTCGAACAGGAACACCTTGGGATTGCGCACGATGCAGCGCCCGAGCGCGACGCGCTGCTGCTGGCCGCCCGAGAGCTGGCGCGGCCGCCTCTCCAGCAGCGGCTCGATCGACAGGGTCTTGGCGGCGTTGCGCACGGCCGCGTCGATCGTCGCTTCCGCGACCTTGCGGTTGCGCAGGCCGAACGCCAGGTTGTCGTACACGCTCATGTGCTGATAGAGCGCGTAGTTCTGGAACACCATGGCGATGTCGCGGTCCTTGGGCTGCAGGCGGTTCACGACCCGGTCGCCGATGGCGATGGTGCCGCCGGTGATGTCCTCCAGCCCGGCGATCATGCGCAGCGTCGTCGACTTGCCGCAGCCCGACGGCCCCACCAGTACGACGAACTCGTGGTCGGCGATCTGCAGGTTGAAATCCTTCACGGCGACGACACCGCCGCCGTAGGTCTTGTGCACGCTGGTGAGGGTGACCTCGGCCATGATCAGACTTTCAGTCCCCGTATGACGTACTTCTGTCCGAAGATGGTGACGATCAGCGCCGGTCCGAGCGCCAGCACGGCAGTGGCGCTCATAAGGTGCCACTCCATGCCGAGCTCGTGCACGAACTGCGCCATCACGACGGTCAGCATCGGCGTGTTGTTCGCGGTCAGGATGAGCGCGAACAGGAATTCGTTCCAGGTGTAGAGCCAGCACAGGATGGCGAGCGCCGTCAGGCCGGGTATCGCAGCCGGCAGGGCGACACGCAGGAACGCACCCCAGCGCGAGCAGCCGTCGATCATGGCGGCGTATTCCATCGACGGGTCGATGCCGTCGAAGAAGCCCTTCATGATCCAGGAGAAGAAGCAGATGTGCACCGCGACGTGCGGCAGCAGCAGGCCCCAGTAGGTGTCGAAGATGCCCATCGCGCGCGTCACGAAATAGAGCGGCAGCACCCAGGACACGTAGGGCACGCAGCGGAACACGTAGATGGCGCCGAACCAGGCGGTGGGTATGGGCCCCTTGAAGCGCGACAGCATGTAGCCCGATGTCACCGTCACGCCCAGCGAGAGCACGGTCGCCAGCGTCGAGATTGCGAAGCTGTTCCACAGCGCCTTCAGCACGATTTCCTGGGAGAGCACGTCGTGGAAGTTGTCGAGCGTGAAGTCGGTGCCGCGGTGGACGTAGTAGACCGCATAGCCCGGGCGCAGCGAGGTCAGCACCAGCCAGAACACGGGGAACGCGAACAGTAGGCACACCGCGATCAGCCCCAGCACGAACAGGGCGCGCCGGCCGCCGGGTGCCAGCGCCTCGAAGAAGCCGGGCGAGCGGGCTGCTGGCAATGCCTCGACCGCCGTCATTTCGATACCTCCACCCAGCGGTTGAGGATGCGATAGAGCCCCATGGCGAACAGCACGATGATGATGGCGCCGACCACGGCCGCCGCCGATCCGCGCCCGAAATTCATGAACTGGAACGCTTCCACGTAGGCGTAGATGCTGAACACCTCGGTGGCGCGCGCGGGCCCGCCGCCCGATATGGTCCACACGATGTCGAAGGTGCGGAAGGCGTCGATGGCGCGGATGACGACGCACACCACGATCACCGGGCGCAGCATCGGCAGCGTGATATAGCGGAACGTGCGCCAGGCGCTGGCGGCGTCGATCTGTGCCGCCTCGAACGGCTCGGGCGGCAGGCTCTGCAGTCCCGCCAGCAGCAGCAGCGCGAACCACGGCGTCCACAGCCACACGTCCGTCATCAGGATGGCCAGGAACGCGGTCCACTTCTGCGTCAGCCAGGCGATGGGCGGGATGCCGAACAGGTCCAGGATCACGTTCACGATCCCGAACTGGTCGTTGAACATCCAGCGGATCATGATGGCGGCGATGACGGGCGCCACCATCAGCGGCAGCAGGATGATGGTCTGCACCAGCCAGCGGCCCGGGAACTTGCGGTTGAGCAGCAGCGCGATCAGCAGGCCCAGGACCAGCGAGCAGCCGACGCTGACGAACATGAAGCCGAAGGTGTTGGGCAGCACGGTGCGCAGGAAGTCGCCGTCCCGCATCACGTAGGCGTAGTTGGTGAATCCGATCCAGGTCTTCTTGGGGTCGTGCAGGTGCCAGTCGCGGAAGCTGGCATTGGTGCCGGTGATGATCGGCAGAACCTGGAAGATCACCAGCACCAGCACGGCCGGCGCGATCAGCGCCAGCATGAACCGCTTCTTCTCGTCGAACACGAAGAGCCCGCGCAGTGTCATGCGGAGTGCCGGCTTTCGCCTCCCCCTGGAGGGGGGAGGACGGAACGCCACGGGCTTAGCTCGCCAATCGCAACGCTTACCGCAGATGCCGACAGGCGAGCTAAGTCCAATGGCGTTCCTAGGTGGGGGTGTCTGTTGCGGGCGCTGCGGTTCACCCCCACCCGGAGCATCCAGCGGCTTAGCCCGGCTGTCGAGTTCGCTGCGAGGTCGGTGATGGCCGGGCTAAACCGCGGACGCTCCGCCCTACCCCCTCTTTGCGTCGAAGGCGATCCTTCGACGCAGGGGGAGGCGAGCGTCGGCGACCCGCCGAAGGACGCCGGGATGGCAACGTTTGCGCTGGTCTCGCTCACAACGCTAATTCGTGCCGAGGCCTGCACGCCGGACTTTCTCGACGTTGTCCTGCAGCACCTTGCCGATGTCCTCGCGCTTGCCGGACATGGCGGAGATGACCGCGTCCGAGTAGGCCTTGTGCACGGCGGGCCACTCGGCGAAATAGTAGGCCGAGTGCGTGATCGGCTTCTGGTCGAACACCGCGTTCTTCAGCGCCGCGAAGTCCTTGTCGTCGGCGGCGATCTTCGGCCACAGCTTGACGTTGGGCGGCGGGCCGCCGGTCTTCTTCCACATCTCGATCTGGCCGGCCTCGTCGCTCATCATGGCGGAGAGCATGTCCTTGACGAGCTTCTTCTTCTCGGCCGGCACGCCGATCGGAATGGCCCAGCCCCAGATCTCGTTCCACGAGGTCGGCGCTTTCGCGCGCGGTCCCACCGGGAATGGCGCCATGCCGACGTTGCCGACGATCTTGGAGCGCTTGGGATCGCTGAACTCGCCGAAGTGTGTGGAGTTCCACCAGCGTGAACGCGGCGTCGCCGGCCATGAAGATGGCGTTGGCCTCGTTGCGGCCGTAGGCGGTCATGCCGGGCGGGCTGATCTTGTGGGTGTTGATCGCGTCCCACCAGTACTCGACGATCTCGCGATGGCAGGGCTCGGTGATGGCCGGTTCGAACTTAGCGGCCTTCAGCTTCTCGTTGTCGCGCTCGAACAGGGGCTTGAGGATGTCGCACTGGTTGGCCCACATGGTCCACCAGAAGCTGAACCAGGTGTTGTTCATCGACATGCCGCCGACGTAACCCCACTTGACCTTGCCTTCCTTCTGCAGGCGCTGGCCGACCTTGACCAGCTCGTCGAAGGTCTTGGGCACCTCCTCCGCCTTGATCAGGTCCTTGCGATAGAAGAACGTGCCGACCGTGTGCGCCATCGGCACGGTGGTGAGCTGCTTCTTGTCGTTCCAGAAGGCGAGCAGCGGCCAGGGATCGGCATTGTCGATGCCTTTGACGTCGTCGGTCGGCTCGAGCCACTTCTGCCACAGCTGGCCCCAGTCGTCGTTGTGCCAGATCATGTCGAACTGGTCGGCGCCGGAGGTGAGCGTGGCCGTGACCTTCTCCATGAACACGCTGTAGGCCATGGGGATGCGCGTCAGCTTGATGTTGTTGGCCTTGGCCCACTTCTCCATGATGTCCAGGGAAGCGTCCTGGATCGGGTTCTTCATGTACCCGACCTTGATCTCTTTCTCCTGGGCAGAAGCGGGGGCGGCAGCGCCGGCCGCGACGCCTACGGCGAGCGCGATTGCCGCGGCGGATTTGAGCAGCGTGCGGCCGCTTACGCGCAGTCGAAGTGGCATGGGCATCCTCCTGATTGTCGCTCGACGGAGAGACGTCGAGGCGCCGCTCTTGTTTCTCGGGATTTCTTGAGGGCGGCCACCCCGGACGCTCATGTTACCGCTATCGGCCCCGCAATAACAAGGACGCCGGGATGTTGTTTAGCCGGCACTCGCAAAAGCCAGTGCGGGGGAGCACTGCCATTCGCGTCACGGTGTCATCCCGGCACTTGTTGCCGGGATCCACCTTTCCGCGAGCGACGGTGTTCTCTGAGGATTGGATCCCGGGGACAAGCCCCGGGATGACACGTGTGGGATCGTCATCGCCATATCGCCAGCTACCGCGCCGGGCGGCTGAGCGTCACAACCTTGTCTTTGGCGAGCGCCTCGATCTCGGCCTCGCCGATGCCGAGCTCATGCAGCACCTCGGCGGTCTGGGCGCCCAGCGGTTGGGGGGCCAGGCGCACTTCGGCGGTATCGCCGTCATAGAGGACGGGGTGGTTCACCAGCGTCACGGGCGCGCCGGTCGCGCCCGCACCGGCCACCGTCATGAGCGATTTCATGTGCTTGACTTGCGGGTCCTCGACGATCTCGGCGTAGCCTTGCACCGGCGCGTGCCAGATCTTCGACGGGCTCCATGCGCGCGACCCACTCGGCGGTGGTCGCGGTTGCCAGTCTCCGCCCGATCAGCTCGGTGATCTCGTCCTGCTTCGTCCAGGTATCCCTGTCGGTGTAGGCGGCGAGCCGCGGCTCGTCGATGGCCTTGGCCAGAACCGCCAGCGGAGACAGCGAGATCGCCATGTGCCCGTCTTGGGTGGCGTAGACGCCGTAGGGCGCCGCGAAATACCAGCCGGCGACGTGGCGGAAGGCTTGCGGGCCGGGCGGCTTCGCCGGGGCATTGATCCAGGCGACGAGCGACTCCGCCTGCAGATCGAGCGCCGACTGCATCAGGCTGGCGTCGACGCGGCAGCCCTGCCCGGTGCGCTGCCGGCGCACGATCGCGGCGAGGATCCCCATCGCGAACAGCGCCGCGCCGTGGTGGTCGATGACGGAAGCGCCGGCCGGACGCGGTCCCGTCGAGGCCTGGCCGGTGATGGCCATCATGCCGAACAGCGCCTGCGCGAGGAGGTCCTGGCCCGGCTTCTCGGCATAGGGACCATCCGGGCCGTAGCCGGAGGCGGAAGCGTAGATCAGGGAGGGCTTGCGCGCGGCCAGCGCCTCGTATCCGAGACCGAGCTTCTCCATCACTCCGGGCCTGAAGTTCTCCGACACCACGTCGGCGGTGTCGACAAGGCGCAGCGCGATCTCGCGGCCCTTCGCCGACTTGAGATCGATGGCGACGCTGCGCTTGTTGCGGTTGGCGCACAGGTGCAGCGCGCTCTGGCCGTCGTGGAAGACGTTGCCGCCCGCCCAGTGGCGCTGCCACGCCCCGTCCGAGCCTTCGACCGAGATCACGTCGGCTCCCAGATCCCCCAGCGCCTGGATGCCCATCGGGCCGAGCAGGAAGTGGTTGAAGCTCACCACGCGGATGCCGCTCAGCAGGTCGAGCATGCTGGTCCCTTTGGGTTGTGGTCGCGCTTTCGATCCGGGATTGCTAGAGCCCGCCGCGCTCGCTCGCAAGCTCCGGACAAGCCGGGGACTTCAGGTCAGCTGCGCGAAAAGCTGGCCCCAGCCGCGAACTCTGCCGGGCGCGACACCGGTGATCTGCAGGCATTTCCACAGCGTCACGGCAACCGAGTCGTAGACGGGAATGCCGAGCTCCGGCTCCAGCCGCGCGGCCACCGCGGCGCCGTCCAGGTTGGTGCAGAAGATCATCACCGAGTCGCAGCCCTGCGCGGCCACCTCGCGCACCATGCGCTCGAGCTCGCTCGCCGGCACCTCCGCGAACGAGAAGTTGTCGCGGATGCGCAAGTGCCGCTCCTCGACGCAGGGAAAGCCGGCCGACGCCCACGTGGCGCAGATCGCCGCCTGCACGTCGTCCGTGTAGGGCGTGACCAGGCCGATGCGCTTGGCGCCCGTCCGCGCGAAGATCTCCCGGTATGCCAGCACGCAGGTGCACGCCTTGATGCCCGTGGCCGCCTCGATCTCCTCGACGAGGCGCTCGTCGCGATCGAGGCCGAGCCAGGCGGCGGAGGTGCCGTTCCAGGCGATGACATCGACCTTGGCATGCGCCAGCAGCTCGGCGGCGCGCAGGATTTCATCGTTGTCGAACTGCTTCAGCGCGCCGTCGGACAGCGCGATCTCCGTCACCTTGAAGCGGCCGAAGTGCGCGGTGACGTCCGTCACGCCGGCAAGCATGGACGCCGTCACCGGCTCGATCGTCGTATTGGACGACGGCGTCAGCATGCCGAGACGCACGGGTCGCTTCATGTAGGTCTCCTCGATTTCGCAGCCAGGGAGTGCTTCGAATGCGGCATCGCTACGCCGCGGCGGACGGCCTTAGCACCTCGATCACCTCGCTGCCGGTGCGCAGCACGTGCTCGCCGAGCAGTCGGCCCGCGGCGTCCGCATCCCGCGCCGCCAGGGCAGCGAGGATGGCGCGGTGCTCCGCCACCGACTCTCCCCAGCGCCGCGGGGAGGAGAGGGCCAGATAGCGCGCGCGCTCGGCGCGGCCGAGCAGCCAATCGTGCGTCTCACACAAAATCGCGTTCTGCCCGGCGGCGACGATTGCGCGATGGATCTCCTGGTTGACGGTGAAATACGCCTGCAGATCGCCTCGGGCGAACAGACGCTCGATCTCGTCCTGCAGGCGGCGCAGGCCGTCCAGCTGCTCCGGCGTGATCTTGCGGGCTGCAAGCTCGGCGGCGACCCGCTCGATGCCGCTCACCGCCTCGAACAGATCGCGGATCTCCTCCTCGCGGATCGGGGGTATGCGTGCGCTGCGGTTCTGGCGCAGCTCGACCAGGCCCTGCATCGCCAGCAGCTTGAGAGCCTCGCGCAACGGGGTGCGCGACACGCCGAGCAGGTCGCAGAGCTCGGACTCCACCAGCACGCTCTCGGGGGCGAGGTCGCCACGGACGATCAGCGAACGCAGCTTCTCGGTGGCACGCTCGTGCAGGCTTGCGCGTTGCAGGCGCGTGCGGTCGGCCATGGCCCCGCGGACACCCAGCACCTTGCGCGGTCGGCCGCGCTTTTTCTTCAGCTGCATCACCAGCTCGTCGGCTTGCATCTCGCCTCCTCTATAGCAGCCGCCACCGCCCGGCGTCTGCCAATAAAATGGACATATTGTGCTGTTGTTATAAGCACATCCAATTGATTGCATGCAACATTCAAAAATGCGATTGCGGTGCAGCGCAAAGCTTGTTAAGGGCTGATTTACCCTCTTCCGTGCATGGCCTGCGTGTGTGTTCATGCTTTCGTCTGGCGCGACCGGTCAGCCACTGCTTCTCGACCGTATCACCCACAAGTACGGCCCCGCTTTCGCCGTCGACGACGTGACGCTCGACATCAAGGGCGGAGAGCTGGTCGCGCTGCTCGGGCCGTCGGGATGCGGCAAGACCACGCTGCTGCGCGCCGTCGGCGGCTTCATCGTCCAGAGCGACGGCCACATCGTGATCGGCGGCGAGAACGTCGACCATCTGCCGCCCAACAAGCGCAGCGTCGGTATCGTCTTTCAGAACTACGCGCTGTTCCCGCACATGACGGTGACGGAGAACGTCGCCTACGGTCTGGCGGCACGCGGGGAGCCGAGAGCGAAGGCACGCGCCCGCGTCGAGGAGATGCTGGCGCTGGTGCAGCTCTCGGCGCTGAGCGCGCGCTATCCCAAGCAGCTGTCAGGAGGCCAGCAGCAGCGCGTGGCGCTGGCGCGCGCGCTCGCCGTGCGGCCGTCGATCCTGCTGCTCGACGAGCCGTTCGCGGCCCTCGACAAGAACCTCCGGCTCGACATGCAGATCGAGATCAAGCGCATCCAGCGGCTGTCGGGGACGACCACGCTGATCGTCACGCACGACCAGGAGGAAGCGCTCTCCATGGCCGATCGCGTGGCCGTCTTCAACCAGGGCCGGCTCGAGCAGTTCGGCACGCCCAACGACGTTTACGACCGGCCGGCCTCGCTGTTCGTCAATTCGTTTGTCGGAACTGCCAATCTGCTGCCGGGAAAAATTGTCTCCCTCGACAGCGACGGCGCCACCGTTGCTCTCGATGTCGGCCTGACGTTGCCGACGCGCAGGCCCACCGAGCCGCTCGCCGCCGGAGACCGCGTGACCGTGTGCGTGCGCCCGGAGCAGCTGCGCATCGTGGACGGCGGCTTCGGCATCGCCGGCGCGGTCGAGATCGGCCTGCCGCTGGGCGCGGTCATCGTCCACGAGATCCGAACCGCCGACGGCCGGCCCATCAAGATCGCGCAGCCGCGGGTGGCCGGGATGGCCCCGCTGCCGGCGGGCACGCCCGTGCGCGTGGTGCCCGTCTCGCGCGATGCCGTCACCGTCTTCCGCAGCAGCTAGCCGCTTTTTGACAGGCAAAGGAGCCAACGACATGCCCATCTCACGACGCCACATGCTGACGAGCGCGCTGGCTCTGGGCGCGATGCACGCCTTCCCGCAGCTGACGCTGGCGCAGGCCCGCCGCCTGGTGTTTGCGACCTTCACCGGCAGCTGGGAGGAGGCGCACAAGGACGTGCTGGTGCCGCACTTCCGCAAGGCCAACGGCAACGCCGAGATCACGCTCGATCCCATGCTCTCGGTCGATGCCATCGCCAAGGTGAAGGCCTCTCTCGCCAACCCGCCCATCGACGTCATGCTGCACGATCCGGGCCCGGCGCTGGTGGCGATCGGCCAGGACCTGGTGGAGCCCTTCCCGGTGGCGGGTTCGGCGAACTACAAGGACCTGATCGCCGACGCCCAGGAGCCGATGGGACCCGCGCCCTTCTTCCAGGTGGTCGGCCTGACCTACAACCCCGACAAGGTGAAGACGCCGCCGACCTCGTGGTCGGACATCTGGAAGCCCGAGTACAAGGGCCGCGTCGGCATCACCAACCTCAACTCCACGCTCGGCACCGGCTGGCTGGTCGAGATCGCGCGCATGCGCGGCGGCTCGGAGGCCAACGTGGACGCCGGCTTCAAGGCGATCGAGGAGCTCAAGCCCAACCTCGCCGCCGTCGCCGCCAATCCGGGCCAGCTGGCGACGCTCTACCAGCAGGGGCAGATCGACATCGGGCCCGGCAACTTCAACGCCATCCAGATCCTCAAGGCGCGCGGCGTGCCGGTCGAGTTCGCCGCGCCGAAGGAGGGTGCGATCGCCTTCAAGACCACCATCCATATCGTCAAGAACTCGCCCAACAAGGAGCTGGCCGCCAAGCTGATCGAGTCCTCGCTGACGCCGGAGGTGCAGGCCAAGCTGATGGAGCCGCCCTACCTGATCGTGCCGACCAATACCAAGGTGAAGATGGGAGGCGAGGTCGCCAAGGTTCTCGCCAAGGACCACGACGACATGAAGAAGAAGTTCGTGTTCCAGGACTGGAAGAAGATCAACGAGCAGCGCGCCCAGTGGATCGAGAAGTTCAACCGCGACATCAAGATCTGATGCAACTGGCGTTGTCATCCCGGCACTTGTTGCGGGGATCCAGCCATCCGCGAGCGCCGGAGTCGGCGGAGAGATGGATCCCGGGGACAAGCCCCGGGATGACAACCGGGAGGCAATAGCCATGGCCGCCGCGACCGCCACTCCCGTCACGAGCTACGACATCAAGCTGGCGCTGCCGCTGGCGGGCTTCTTCCTCGTCTTCTTCGCCGCTCCGCTGCTGATCCTGATCTACGTCAGCCTGCACCAGGACACCGAGATGACGCGCATGGGGTTGACGCAGTACGCGCGCTTCCTGCTCGACCCCTTCTCGCTCTCCGTGCTCGGCCACACGCTGTGGCTCGGCGTGGAGGTGACGCTGCTCTGCCTGGTGCTCGGTTTTCCCATGGCCTGGGCCTATCTGCGCGCGCCGCGCTGGACCCAGACCTTCCTGATCCTCGTGATCCTGCTGCCGCTGCTCACCAGCGTGGTGGTGCGCACGTTCGCCTGGATCGTCATCCTGGGCCGGCAGGGGATCGTCAACAGCGCTCTGCTCGATCTCGGCGTGATCGGCTCGCCGCTGCGCCTGCTCTATACCGAGGGCGGCATGGTAGTGGCCCTCGCGCAGGTGCAGATGCCGCTGATGGTGCTGCCGCTGATCACGGCGATCTCGCGCATCGATCCCAACCTGCTGGACGCCTCTTCGGCGCTCGGGGCCGGCCAGTGGCGGACATTCTTCAAGGTGACGCTGCCGCTCTCGCTGCCGGGGATCATCGCCGGCTGCCTCCTCACCTACGCTGCCTCCATCACCGCGTTCATTACGCAAACGCTGGTCGGCGGCGGGCAGATGCTGTTCATGCCGATGTACATCTACCAGCAGGCGTCGACCCTGAGTAACTGGCCGTTCGCCGCGGCCATCTCCATCATTTTCCTGGTCGCGGTGCTCGCGGCCGTGTCGCTGTTCAATGTGCTGGGCCGCCTGACCCGAGGCTATGCGCATGCTTGAGAGTCGCCCATGATCGAGCGCCGCGAGGGCTTGGAGGCAACGAGCTTCAGGGGCCTGATGTGGGGCCTCGCCGGCTTGTGCTTCCTGCTGCTGGTGCTGCCGACGCTGGTGGTGATCGTCGTCTCGTTCACCTCGGGCTTCTCGCTGAAATTCCCTCCGCCGGGCTATTCGTTGCGCTGGTACGTCGCGCTGCTGGACGCCTGGCAGCTGCATTTCGCCGCGAGCAACAGCCTGCAGGTTGCGGTCTGGACCACGGTGCTCGCGGTGCTCCTCGGCGTCTCCGCATCGCTCGCCATCGCGCGCTCGGAGAAGGCCACCGCCCGCGTGCTCGATTCCGTGTTCATGTCGCCCCTGATCCTGCCGGCGCTCTCCTTCGGCCTCGCCTCGCTCATGTTCTTCACCCTGATCGGCCTGCCCGTCTCGCCGCTGACGCTGGTGATCGGGCACATGGTGGTGTGCGTGCCCTATGTCGTGCGCACCACCGTCGCTGCGCTCGCCCAGCTCGATCCGGCGCTGCTCGAGAGCTCGGCCAGCCTCGGCGCTTCGCGCCTCTACACGTTCAGGCGCGTGACGCTGCCGCTGATCCGCCCCGGCATTCTCGCAGGCGCCTTCATCGCCTTCATGTCGTCCTTCGACAACGTGCCGGTGTCGCTGTTCCTGCGCGACGCCCGCACCGACATGCTGCCGATCCGCATGTGGCAGGACCTGGAGAACAAGCTCGACGTCACCATCGCCGCCGTATCGGGCGTGATGATCGCCTTCACGGTGGTGCTCATGCTGGTGATGGAGCGCGCCGCCGGCCTGTCGCGCCGGCTGCGGTAAGATCGAGACGGGCCGAGTCAGCTGCCGCGATAGAGCGAGAAGCCCCAGGGCGTGATCTTCATCGGCAGGTGGTAATGCTGGACCGGGTCGGCGATTGTGAAGCGGAACGGGACCACGTCGAAGAACGGAGGATCCGATTGCGCCACGCCGGCCCGGGCAAAGAACGCTCCCGCATGGAACAGCACCTCGTAAGGCCCGGCGGGCAGGCGCTCGGACGTGACGGCGTGCTCGAGCGCGCCGTTGCCGGCAAGATCGCCCTCGGCGATGAGCCGCCGCTTCGGAGCAAGCGCGAACACCTCGACGCGCATGCCCTTGGCGGGAATGCCGCGCGCCACGTCCACCGCATGTACGGAAAGTCCCGGCACCGATCAGCCCTCCCGGTTGCGGACCGATGATATCGCCGGAGCGGCATGAGGCAAGCAGCACTTCCGCGCCCCCGCTCCTGCCGGCGCTGGCGGCCATGACGGGGCTGCAGGCGCTCGTCGCGCTGGCCCTGTTCGCGCCGGGCGTGCTGGGGCCGCAACTGGGATACGGCGAGGGCGCCATCAGCCTGTTCGCCACGGCGTGCTTCTCGGTCGGAGCCGCCACGTCGCTCTACGGCGGGCTGCTCGCGGCGAGGCTCGGCTCCTTCATGGTGGCGGCGCTGTGCGCGCTGGCCGTTGCGATTGCCATGGCTGTCGCCAGCTTCGGCACGCTCGCCGCCCTGCTCGTGTCCGGCATCATCGTCGGCCTCGCCTTCGGGCCGGAGACGCCGGCCAGTTCGACGCTGCTGGCGCGTCTGGCGCGTCCCGAGCAGCGGCCGCTGATCTTCTCCGTGCGACAGACCGGCAACCAGATCGGCGCCATGACGGGTTCGCTGATGCTGCCGGCGATTGCGCTCGCCGCCCCGCGGGCGGGATATGCCGTGATCGTTGCTCTGGCGCTCGCCGCCGCCGCCGTCTTTCTCGCGCTGCGCGCACGCTACGACGGCTTCGCCCGCGGACCGGCGCAGCGGCTCGACTGGCGCGCTTCCGTCCGCCTCGTGCGCAGCGAGCCGGCGCTCGCCAGGCTTGCGCTGGCGTCGATGCCCTATTCCGCCATGCAGCTCGCGCTCAATGCTTATTTCGTCACGTTCGCCATCGAGCGGCTGGGCGTTGCTTACGTCACTGCCGGCCTGCTGCTTGCCGTTGCCCAGGCCGGCGGGCTGGTGGGGCGGCTTGGATGGGGATGGGTTGCGACGCACGTGTCGACCGCGCGCGGCGTCATCGTCGGCATCGGCCTGGCGATGGCGGTGCTCGCGATCCTCGTCGGCTGCATGGGGCCGGGTTGGCCCCTGCCGCTGGTCGCGGCCGTTGCGCTGCTGTTCGGCCTCACCGCCAGCGGATGGAACGGCGTATTCCTCGCCGAGGTGGCGCGGCTCGCGCCGGAGGGGCGCGTCGCCGAGGCCACGGGAGCGGTGCTCACGGCCAGCTATGCGGGGCTGCTGATCGGTCCGCTGCTGGTCGCGGCTGTCGCCGGCTTTGCGTCGCTGTCCGCGAGCTATGCCGTCCTCGGCATCGTCGCCCTGCTCATGACGATCCCGCTGTTGCGGCGATAAGTGAGGTCTGCAGGCAAATCCGGGGGTTGCGAACAGGAGATTTCGTTCGCGAGGCCGCTGTCCAATGGACGCCGCCGCCGGCCTCACGTTAGGCAGGATTGCGCTAGGTGATTCTCACAACATAGTCGGCCCATGTGCCCGGCCTCAAATCGTCCGAACTTCGGCCTGTTCGACCGGGAGCAGGTCCCCTGCGCGGAACCCGAGCTGACTGTCGACACCGTGGCCGGGCTGCTGCTGGGCGCCAATCCCGGCGGATGGGCGGCGTGGGGTCTCGATCCCGCGACGGCCGCGCCGCCTCTCGCAATCGACGGCGCCATGCCGGCCCTGCAGCGACTGCGCGAGATCGCGGGCGGGCACGGCGCCATCTCCTCCGGGCCGGAGGCGCTGACGTTCTGGACGGCACGCGGGGTGATGCGTCTCGTCTGCCGCGTCACGGCGCATGTTGCGGCGGCGGGCATCGTCACCGTCAAGGCGCTCGCTGCCGAGCCGGCAGCGGCGGTCTCTCCGCGCAACGGCGAGCAGCGCAGCGTGGCGCTCGATGCCTGGCTGGCGCACGAGCTGCGCACGCCGCTCAGCGCTGTCATCGCCTATGCCGAGATCCTCAAGGACGAGCACTTCGGGCCGCTCGCCAGCGCGCGCTACAAGGGCTATGCGCGCGACATCTACGACAGCGCGCGCCATGCGCTCGGCGTGGTCGACAGCATGCTGCGGGGCGACCCGAGCCGCTCGGTGGTGCCGCCGCTGGCCTTCGCCGAGCTGGAGCCCGTGCGCGTGGTGGAGAGCTGCCTGACCGTGGTCCGCCCGCTCGCCGAGCGAGCCGGCCTCGTGCTCGGGGTGCAGTACGTCCCGCACCTGCCGCGCATCGTCGCCGACGAGCTGAGCCTCAAGCAGATGCTGCTCAATCTGCTGGCCAACGCCATCAAGTTCGCCCGGCCCGGGGACCATGTGACGATCGCCGTTGCCTGCGAGGGGCGTGCTGCGCTGCACATCTCCGTCATCGATACGGGTCCCGGCATGGCGATGAACGGGGCGCACGCGCCGTGTGCCGGGGCCGGCCATCGCGGCGCGGCGAAGCCGGGGGCTGCCGGCCTTGGGCTGGGACTACCGCTGAGCAGGGCGCTCGCCGCGGCCAACGGCGCCACGCTGGCCATCGAAAGCGCCCCCGGCCAGGGCACGCGCGCCACCATCTCATTCGGCCCTGATCGCATCGTGGCTGCCTGAGCCGCACGGCACGGTCGATCCAATCCCGTGGTGAGCCCGCCCGCTCTCGGACCGGACGGCCGAACCACGGCTCGTGGAGTGACCGGCGAGAGAATGCGCCCGCCGCGAATGCTGCACTGCAACTTCTTGTCAGGGAGCGCGGCATAATTTTTATGGTCAGACGACTGTGAAAAATCGCCGCAGTAACTTAGGATGCATACGTCCGAAGGAGGAAACCCAACAACGCAAAACAACGCAGGGAGGCAAACATGGCAGCCACGACGGCGAGTGCGGCGAATATTCCTTGGTGGAAGGAGCCGACCAGAGAGCAGTGGAAGGCCTATATCGCGGCCTGGCTCGGCTGGACCCTCGATGCCTTCGATTTCACGATCTTCCTGCTGATCATGGTGCCGATCGCCAAGGAGTTCGACGTGCCCTGACCGCGGTCACGGCCGTGTTCACGATCACCTTGTGGCTGCGTCTGGTGGGCGCGACCGCGGCCGGCTGGATGGCGGACCGGATGGGTCGCAAGGCCCCGCTGATGATCTCCATCCTCTGGTACTCGCTCTGCAACTTCATCGCCGGCTTCTCGCCGACGTTCGCGTTCCTGTTCTTCTTCCGCGCGCTGCTCGGCATCGGCATGGGCGCGGAGTGGCCGGCCGGCGCGGCGCTCGCCATGGAATCCTGGCCGGCGCGCTCGCGAGGTTTCATGAGCGGCATCCTGCAGGGCTCGTGGGGTCTCGGCTTCGCGCTGTCGGCGCTGGCCTACGGCTTCCTGTTCGACTTGATCGGCTGGCGCGGCCTGCTGTGGATCGGCATCCTGCCGGCCTTCGTCGTGATCTGGATCCGCTTCTACGTGAAGGAGCCGGAGGTCTGGGTCGAGAACAAGCGCCTGCAGCGTGAGAACAAGGCCGAGGTCAGGGCGCCCCTGTTCTCCATCTTCAAGCGCGGCCTGCTGTTCAATACGCTCACGGGCTGCCTGTGGATGGGCAGCGCCTTCTGCGTCTACTACTCGATCTGGGCGCTGTTCTCGACCTACCTGCAGAAGGAGCTGAACTGGACGCCGCTGATGGTGGCGACGCCGCTGTTCTGGGCCAACATCGTCGTCTTCGCGGGCAGCGGACTTTGGGGCCTCGTGGCGGACAAGTGGGGACGCCGGCCCGCGATCATCGTGCCGGCGTTTATCGCGATGTTCGTCACGCCGCTGTACCTGTGGACGCAGGATCCGTTCTGGATCATCTCGGGCTTCATCATCCAGGGCATCTTCGGCGGATCGATCTACGGCCAGAACCCGAGCTATCTGTCCGAGCGCTTCCCGACGGAGGTGCGTGCCACGGCGTCCGGCTTCGTCTACCACCAGGGCGCGATCTGGGGCGGCCTGATTGCCCCGGTGCTGACCTACATGGCCGTGCAGATGGGCATGGGCTTTGCGATGCCGATGATGATCAGCACGATCTTCTTCCTGGCCATCGTCATCATCGCCGTGCTGCTCGGACCCGAGACCAAGGGCAAGCATCTGACGGCCGATCTCGAGGTCGTCAAAGTGGCTCCGCAGCCTGCTTGACGGCTGGCTGCCAGCCGGGGCGCCCCGGAACGGAGCGCCCCGGGGGCCGCGATTTCGAGCTCGCATTCCGGCCGTTCGACCCGCACCTGGGTGCGGCGGAGGCAAACTTGACGCCAATCTGCAACATTTGCCGCTTGGGGCCTTGACGCTCGCGGCGGTTGGGCGTTCCCAATTCGCCCCATGACGGAGCTGGTGCAAGACGGCCGCAAGGCCACGGCGGGCGCACTTTGGCTGGCGCGATGGTGGCGGCGGTTGCCGGTGTCGCCGGGCTGGACCCTGTTCGCGCTGGCCGTCGCCGCCGTGATGGCGCTGCCGCTGGCGACCGTCGCTGCGCTCTCGCTGAGCCCGCGGGAGAGCGTGTGGCCGCACCTCATCCGTACCGTGCTGCCGGGCGCGCTGGCCGACACCGGCCTGCTGCTGGCGGGCGTCGCCGCGCTCACCTTGCTGTTCGGCACCGGCACGGCGTGGCTCGTGACGATGTACCGGTTCCCCGGCCGCGGCCTGCTCGACCGCGCCCTCGTGCTGCCGCTGGCAATGCCGACCTACATCATCGCCTACTGCTACGTGGAGCTGCTCGACTTCTCGGGGCCCGTGCAGCGTGCCCTGCGCGCGCTGTTCGGCTGGCACACCGTGAAGGACTACTGGTTCCCCGAGGTGCGCACGCTTACCGGGGCCGTGCTCGTGCTGTCGGCCGTGCTCTACCCTTACGTCTACCTGTCGGCGCGCGCGAGCTTCGTGCAGCAGTCGGTCTGCGTGCTCGAGGTGGCGCGCACGCTCGGGCGGACCTCGGCCGGCGCCTTCTGGTCGGTGGCGCTGCCGCTGGCGCGTCCCGCGCTCGCGGCCGGCGTCGCGCTCGCCCTGATGGAAACCCTCAACGATCTGGGCGCCGTGCAATACCTCGGCGTCTCCACGCTGACGGTCAGCATCTACACCACCTGGCTGCAGCGTTCGAGCCTGACGGGCGCGGCACAGATCGCCCTGGTGGCGCTGCTGTTCGTGGTGGCGCTGCTCGTCGTCGAGCGCGCCGCGCGGGGTCGCAGCCAGTTCCATCACACGACCGGGCGCTACCGCTCGATCCCCTTCTCCGACCTCGAGGGCTGGCGCGGCTATGCGGCGGCGCTCGTGTGCTGCCTGCCCGTGATCGCCGGTTTCGTCGCTCCGTTCGGCGTGCTCCTCGTGCAGGCCTATGCCCACATGGGTGACGCGCTGGCGGCCGGCTTCTGGCGGGCGGTGCGTAACAGCGTCGGCGTGGCGGCATTGGCGGCGGTCGCCACGGTCGCGCTCGGCCTCGGCCTCGCCTACGCGCGGCGGCTCGCGCCCACCATGCTCGTGCGCACGGTGGTGCGCTCGGCCGGCCTCGGCTACGCCATGCCGGGCACGGTGCTCGCGCTCGGGCTGATCATCCCGCTGGCGGCGCTCGACAACCACGTCGACGCCGCGTTGCGCTCTCTGTTCGGCGTCTCCAGCGGCCTGCTGCTGTCGGGGAGCCTGTTCGTGATTGCCCTCGCCTACACCATCCGCTTCCTCGCGGTGTCGCTGGGCGCGCTGGAGGCGGGCTTCGAGCGTCTGTCGCCCAACCTCGACGCGGTGGCTCGCACGCTGGGCGAGACGGCGCTCTCGGCGCTGCGGCGCGTGCACATGCCCCTGCTGGTGCCGGCGCTGGGCTCCGCCGCCCTCTTGGTGTTCGTCGACGGCATGAAGGAGCTGCCCGCGACGCTGCTCCTGCGCCCCTTCAATTTCGAGACGCTGGCGACCCACGTCTACAGCTACGCCGCCCTGGAGCAGTTCGAGCAGGCGGCGCTCGGGGCGTTGACTATCGTCGCCATCGGCCTGGTGCCCGTGCTCCTGCTCCACCGCGCCGTCGCCGGCGGCCGCGCCGGATCGGGCAGCTGATTAACGAGTTGCCGCGAGGGTAATCCGGTCCCTACCCGAGGGCGGCGGGATGCGGCTGTGTATTGACAAACCCGGCGTGACGACTGGAGGATTCATCATGCAAATATGCGGTTTGTCCTGAATTCTGTCAGCGTGAAGCGCATGTTGGCGTGCGTGCCGATTCAGGCCAAAGCGCACCCGGCTGGCTGCGCAGGGATTTGTTTACGTTTCTGCTGCTGCAATGCTTCGGAAATCCGGAGGCCCGCACATGCGAGACCACACACCGCTGTACCCAAGATTTGACAGCGCGTCATTCTCGGACGTCATGCCCGCGCACGCGAGCACCCATGCCACTAACCGTCCAGCGCCACGCAGACTTGCGTGGGTCCCCGCCTGCGCGGGGATGACGCTGCTAGCGGCCGGCCTTGTACACCCCGGCGGTTGCCCAGGAGAGACCGGCCGAGATCATCGCCGCGCATATCCGCATGCAGGGCTACGCCTGCGACAAGGCTCTCTCCGCGCTGCGCAACCGCAAGGCCTCACGGCCGAATGAGACGGTGTGGCTGCTCCGATGCAGCAACGGCATCTACAATGTGACGCTGGTGCCCGACCTCGCCGCCAAAGTCGTGCTGGTCAAGGACGAGAAGCAGAATTGATCGCGCCGGCCGGTCCTGGCCTCAGGTCGCCTTGGCCTTGCGCGCGGCCACGCGGTTTTCGATCTGGCGGATCAGCGCGCTGCCGATCGGTGCCTCGGTCTCGACGCCGAGCGATTCCGTCAGCCGGGCGAGCATGATGTAGAAACCCGACATCAGGATCAGCTCGACGACCTCGCGATCCGACAGATGCTTGCGCGCCTCGCCGAGCGCCGCCTCCGAGGCGCGCACGTCCACCACCACCTCGCGCGTGAACCGCAGCGCCGCCTTCTCGCGCGCATTGAAGCAGGCCGCGCCGTCGTCGCCCTTGTCGAGCGCCGCGATCTGCGCGTCGGTGCAGCCGAGGTCGCAGCGCGATCGGCACATGCTGCACCCATTCGTACTCGCCGCCCTCGAGCTTGACCGCATGCAGCAGGCACAGCTCGCGCAGCTTGGCGTCCAGCTCGAGCTTGCCCAGCAGCGTGCCGCCGAGCTTCATCACCGGCTTCACGCAACTCTGGGCGTGCGCCATCATGTTGAAGATGTTGGCCGAGCGCCGGCAGCCGGGCGAGCATCTCGCGCACCTCGGGGCTCGACTTCTCTAGATCGGGATAGGGAATGCGGGGCATCGGCGTCTCCTCCAACGATTTGCTGCTGCGGCGCGATTTCTGTCCCAGGTGCCACGAGAACGGCATTCCAAGTGAAGCCGCGTATTCGCCCTCTTGCAGCTGGGACCTATTTCGTTCGCGTCCACACGTTTTCTATTGTTCCGCCGACCGACGGGGTGGGGTCCGTCCAACTCATGTCGTCGCCGGAGAACGCTATGACATGTCGCTCCAGATGGCATCCGAACCAGCCCGGCCACGTCCCGCCTTCGACGTGCATGGTGACGATGTCGTCAGCCACCGCGTACGTGCCGTAGTATGCGAAGCTTCCTTGCACGATTGCCCTGTTCTCCTGCGCGGTTCCCGCATTGCGGTTGTTGGTTGCAAACTTGGGGAGATCGGGGCGGTTGAGAATGAAGGCAAAGCGCCCGTTGCTCTCGAATACGAGAATGCCCTTGGGATCGGGACCGAGCGGATGGACGACGCTGCCGTCCGGGCGTGTGTTGACGACCGCCACAGGCCTCCAAGTTCCGACCAATTCGGCACCGGTCAAGATCGGCGCTCCGCTCGTTCGGCATCAAGCGATTCAGTCGGATGCGAGGCTTCGCCTAATGCACCGCCGCGCCGGTCTTGTCGGCGAGCTCTTCCTTGGTGACGCCCGGGGCCAGCTCGACCAGCTTGAGGCCGGACTTGGTCACCTCCAGCACGCCCAGGTCGGTGATGATCAGGTTGACCACGCCGACGCCGGTGAGCGGCAGGTTGCACTTGTCCAGGATCTTCTTGTCGACCGTGCCGTCCTTCTTCTTGGCCGTGTGCTCCATGACGACGACGACGCGCTCGACGCCGGCGACGAGGTCCATCGCGCCGCCCATGCCCTTCACCATCTTGCCGGGGATCATCCAGTTGGCGAGGTCGCCGGTCTCCGACACCTGCATGGCGCCGAGGATGGCCAGATTGATGTGGCCGCCGCGGATCATGCCGAAGCTGTCGGCGGAGGAGAAGAAGCTCGAGCCCGGCAGCGTCGTCACGGTCTGCTTGCCGGCATTGATCAGGTCCGCGTCGACCTCGTTCTCGCCGGGGAACGGGCCGATGCCGAGCAGACCGTTCTCGGACTGCAGCATCACGTTCACACCCTCGGGGATGTAGTTGGCGACCAGCGTCGGCAGGCCGATGCCGAGGTTCACGTAGAAGCCGTCGCGCAACTCTTTTGCCGCGCGTGCGGCCATCTGTTCACGGGTCCATGCCATCTTGGGTTGCTCCTAAATGCGTGAGTGGTGAGATGGTGAGTGGTGGACGATTTTCAGTCCCCGCCACGGAGGACTGACCACTCACGCCTTCTTCACCGTCCGCTGCTCGATGCGTTTTTCGGGTGTCGCGTTGAGGATGATGCGCTGGACGAAGATGCCGGGCGTGTGGATCTGGTCGGGATCGAGCTCGCCCGTCTCCACGAGCTGCTCCACTTCGGCAATGGTGATCTTGCCGGCGGTGGCCACGTTCGGATTGAAGTTGCGCGCGGTCATCCGGTAGATGAGGTTGCCGGACTTGTCGCCCTTCCAGGCCTTGACCAGCGCCACGTCGGCCTTGAGCGACCGCTCCATGACGTACTTCTGGCCGTCGAACTCGGCGACCGGCTTGCCGTCGGCCACGATCGTGCCGAACCCGGTCTTGGTGTAGAACGCGGGGATGCCGGCGCCGCCCGCCCGCAGCTTCTCGGCAAGCGTGCCCTGCGGCGTGAACTCGAGCTCCAGCTCGCCGGCGAGGTACTGCCGCTCGAACTCCTTGTTCTCCCCGACGTAGGAAGAGATCATCTTCTTGATCTGGCGCGTCTGCAGCAGCAGGCCGAGGCCGAAGCCGTCGACGCCGGCATTGTTGGAGATGGCAGTGAGGTTCTTGGCGCCGGAGTCGCGCACCGCCGCGATCAGCGCCTCGGGAATGCCGCACAGGCCGAAGCCGCCGACGGCCAGCACCTGCCCGTCCTTGATCACGCCGTCGAGTGCCGCCTTGGCACTGGGAAAGACCTTGTTCACTGGCAACCCCTCGCTCTTCCTGCCGACCCGCGGCCGTCCTGCTCTCTCGGCTTGGCTATTTCGCGGATGCCGGGAATGCCGGCAGCTTCGCCACGTCGCGCGCATCGTGCTGGAGAATGACGGTCGCCTTCGTGTTCGCCGCGATCTTCTTGATGCGATCGATCGACGCCAGAGTTTGCGCGCGATTGAAGTTGAAGATGGGGACGCCGCCGCCCTCATAGTTCTCGCTGAAGTGCGCAAAATCTCCGCTCAGCACCACGCTTCCCATCTGCGCCAGCTTGACCAGCAGGCTGTGATGGCCGGGCGTGTGCCCGGGCGTCGACAGCATGATGACGGTGCCGTCGCCGAAAACGTCCTTGTCCTGCGGCACCGGCTCGACCGTGCCGCCGCCGCTGATCCAGTGCGAGACCAGCTGCGGATTGATTCCGGTAGGCGGCTTGGCGCTCGTCAGCGCGTCCCAGTCGCCCGTGCCGATCAGTAGCGTCGATTTCGGGAGCGCATTCGCCTGGCCGATGTGGTCGCCGTGGAAGTGGCTGATGCCGACGAACTTCACCTGGTCCGGCGTCACCTTCATCTGCGCCAGCAGGTCCACCAGCGGTACCTTCGGCGCCACGGCCCCGGCGCTCGTTGCCTGCCCGGTGTCCCACATCATGTAGTCGTCGCCGTGCTTGATCAGATAGCAGCTGTACACGAATTGGACCTTCATGCCCGGATAGGCGTAGGTGTCGGAGAAACGGGCGTTGACTTCAGTGGGGGCCGGAGGCGTGCCGCAGTCGAAGCGGGTGAGCGTCACCTCGGGCGCGGCCTGCGCCATGGCAGGCAGGACCGCAAAGAGATTTGCGCCTGCGCCCAGCGCCAACAAGGTCAGAGCTCGCTGCATTGTTCTCTCCCTTTACTTCCGACGCGCGTGGGTTGACGGCGGATGCTGCCCCGCTGCGGCGGTACGGTCAATGCACCCGGTTGGCCAAAATTGCATCTACTGCGCCAGCTCGGCCATGTTGCGGTAGATGTCGAGGGCCTCGGGGTTGGCGAGGGCCTCGCGGTTCTTGATGTCGCGGCCGTGCACGATGTCGCGCACCGCGAGCTCGGAGATCTTGCCGGACTTGCTGCGGGGTATGTCGGCGACCTGGATGATGCGCGCCGGCACATGGCGCGGACTGGCACCCACCCGGATCTGCTTCTTGATGCGGTCGCGCAGGGGATCGTCCAGGGCGTGTCCGGGTTTCAGCACGACGAACAGCACCACGCGGACGTCGTTGTCCCAGTCCTGGCCGATGACGATCGACTCCTGCACTTCCTGCAGCAGCTCGACCTGACGATAGATCTCCGCCGTGCCGATGCGCACGCCGCCCGGATTGAGCGTGGCGTCGGAGCGGCCGTGGATGACCATGCCGCCGTGCTCGGTCCACTCGGCGAAGTCGCCGTGGTGCCAGATGTTGGGAAAGCGCGCGAAGTAGGTGGCGTGGTACTTCTTGTCGCCGGGATCGTCCCAGAAGCCCAGCGGCATGGATGGGAACGGCTTGGTGCAGACGAGCTCGCCTTTGCCGTGCGCCTGCGGCCTGCCCTCGTCGTCGAACACCTGGACGGCGAACCCGAGCGCCGGGCCTTGTATCTCTCCCACGTAGACGGGCTTGCTCGGAATCCCCAGCACGAAGCAGCCGCACAGGTCCGTGCCGCCCGACATGGAGGCCAGGTGCACGTCGGCCTTCACGGCCTGGTAGATGTACTCGAAGCTGTCCGGCGCCAGCGGCGAGCCGGTCGACAGCACCGTGCGTAGGCTCGCGAGGTCGTGCGACTTTGCCGGGCGCAGATCGGCCTTCTTCAGGGCGTCGATATATTTCGCCGACGTACCGAACTGCGTGACTTTCTCCTGCTGCGCGTAGTCCCAGAGGATGTTGCCGTCGGGATGAAACGGGGAACCGTCGTAAAGCAACAGGGTGGCGCCGGATGCGAGGCCGGAGACGAGCCAGTTCCACATCATCCAGCCCAGCGTCGTGAAGTAGAAGAGGCGGTCGCCCTCCCTGACGTCGGCGTGCAGGCGATGCTCGCAGATGTGCTTCATCAGAGCGCCGCCGGCCGAGTGCACGATGCATTTGGGCATGCCGGTCGTGCCGGACGAGAACAGCACGTACAGCGGATGCGCGAATGGCAGGCGCTCGAACCGCAGAGGCGGCGCCGCGCGCGAATGCACCGCGTCATCCCAGGTCTGGGCGCGGGCACCCTTGTGGACCAGGCTGGCGTTGAGGCCCTGCACCACGCCCACATCGCGGCCCAGATAGGGCGCCACGATCACCGCGCGCACCGACGGCAGCTTGGCGACGATGGCGGCGAGCTTGTCGGCGATGTCGAGGGTCTTGCCGCCGTAGTAGTAGCCGTCGCACGCGATCAGCACCTTGGGCTCGATCTGCCCGAAGCGATCGAGCACGCCCTGCACGCCGAAATCGGGCGAGCACGACGACCACACCGCCCCGATCGATGCCGCGGCCAGCACGCCGACGATGCTCTCGGGCATGTTCGGCAGGATCGCGGCCACCCGGTCGCCGGCGGTCACGCCGGCTTCCCGCAGGGCCTGCGCGGCGCGCGCGACCTCGTCTGCGAGCTCGCGCCAGCTCAGGCGGCGCTTCACCTTGTCCTCGCCCCAGAAGACGAGTGCATCGCCGACGCCATCCCGATGCTTGAGCAGGTTCTCGGCGAAGTTCAGGCGGGCTTGAGGAAAGAAGCGGGCGCCCGGCATCTTGTCTTCGTCGACCAGATAGGGCGGAGCGCCCTTGTCGCCGACCACGCCGGCAAAGTCCCACAGCGCCGACCAGAACTCGGCAGGATGCTGCGTCGAGTATCGGTGCAGCTCTTCATAGTCGGCAAAGGGCTTGGCGGCGCGCGATGCCATCCAGACTGAGAAAGTGCCGAGTGTCGTTTGAGCGGCGCGCGCTTTTTCGGGTCTCCACAGCGGATCGCTCATGGCCTGGTCCTGCGACGGGTTTGGCTTTCTCTTTCTGTCATATCGCGCTATCAATGCGCCAGGGGGGCGTCGTCACGAGTCGCGTGCTTAGAAACAAGGCATAGAGCTACTGCTTGCGCTCGACGGCACTGGTTTTGTAGAAGCAGGATCGGATCGCAAGCCCTGACTGCGGCAGGAAGTTGCCTGCATCCCACGTGGGAGGCGGCGCCGGTACGACCGGAAAGAGCCAGGCTGAAGTCTACGGCATGAGACGCAAGAGCTTCATTTCGCGGTTTGCCACGCTGTTCTTCGCGACGATCGCGTGTCTGCTGTTGGCCGTGCTCGCACCGATGTTGTTCGGCCCGCGCGCGACCGACGAGCCGTTCTCCGGCTACGCCGTGATGGCATCGCCGCGCGACATGCACGTGATCACGGCACCGATACGGCTGAGCGACGCGCCCGATCTGACGCTCAGTCGCGGCACACTCTATGCCGATGGCAACGCGGCGGCCGGCACGCCGATTTCGCGCTTCGTTCTCGATGCGCCCGTGTTCCATCTGAACGCCTCGGGCTTGCGGCCCGACACACCCGGCTTCGAGGCCGGCTTGGCCAACATGCTGACCGGCTCGGTCGCGCCGCTGCTGGTGGAGCAGCTGGTTGCCATGGGCTTCGACGGGCTGACGGTGCGCCAGGGCACGCTGCACGTGACGACCGCCGCCGGGGTTTCCGAGACGCTCGGCGACATTCAGGCCGAGCTGACCGGCCGGCGCAAGGGCCAGATCGCCGGCAAGGGCAGCTTCACCATTCGCGGACAGCGGCTCGCCTTCGATGGCGCGCTCGCCCCATCCGCCGAGAAGCCGACGCCGACGCGCTGGCCGTTCAAGGTGGCGCTGAAAGGGGACCTGCTGGACGTCAGCTTCGACGGGCACCTCGGCGTGGCCGAGGACCTGCAGCTGTCGGGGCAGGTCGACCTGTCGAGCCCGAGCTTGCGGCGGGTTGCGCGCTGGTTTGGCGTACCGGTTCCGATCGCCGACGGCCTCAACGCCATCGGCGTCAAGGGGCAGGCCACCTGGGCGGGGAATGCCTTTGCCGTCGAGGACGCCAAGGTGGTGATCGACGGCAACGAGGCAGCCGGCGCTCTCGTGCTCAACCTTGCCGGCGAGCGCCCTCTGATCGACGCCACGCTGGCGTTTCATGCGCTCGACCTGTCGCCCTACGCGGAGGCGGCGCGCTCGCAGTCTTTCCTGTTCGACCGGCAGACCGCCACGTGGTCGCTGTTCGACCTGTCGTTCCCGCTGATCAGGCACGTCGATGCCGACCTGCGCGTGTCGGCGCCGAAGGTTACGCTCAAGGGTTTCGGCCTCGGCCGTGGTGCCGCGACCATTGCCGTCCGCTCGGGCAAGCTGCTCGCCGATATCGCCGAGCTCGATCTGTACGGCGGCAAGCTGAGCGCGCAAGTGACCGCCAGCGCCAACGAGATCGTGCCGCGCTACACCCTGCGCGGCAGGGTCGAGAACTTCGACGCGGGCCCGGCCGGCGCGGCCGTGTTCGGCTCCGCGGTTCTGACAGGCCGCTCGACGCTCTCCGTCGATATCGAAGGTTCCGGGCAGACGCCGGCGGAGGTGGTGCGCAGGCTGTCGGGCAAGGCGACGCTGACGATGCCCGAGGGTGGCCGCGTCGCGATGGACATGAAGGCCCTGCGCGCCGCCGCAAAGGCCAGCGGGCCGCCCGGCTGGGGACCTCTGGCCAAGGGCCAGACCAACCTCGAGATGGTCGAAGCCCGCGCGCATATTCGCGGCGGCGTGGTGCTGACCGAGATGGTGCAGGCCCGCTCCGGGGCCGCTGGCCTTGCCGCGTCGGGGCGTATCGATCTGGCCGAGCGCACCCTCGATCTGCGGGTTTCCATGAAGCCCGGAGTTCCGACCGATCGGCCGCTCAAGGCGTCCGATATGTCCGGCGCCGAGAGCGTGACGATGCAGGGCCCGTGGCTCGAGCCATTCGTGCGCGGCCAGGACGCCGACGTCGAGCCTGCCAGATAATCCCCACAGCCGACGCGCCGGCAACCGTGGCGCGGTGGTCGGCGACCCTCACTCGTAGGTGTCGTCGTAGTTGGTGATCACGATCGGGTTCTCGATCAGGCGCACGTCGATCGGCTTGACGGCGATCAGCTTGGGATTGTTCGGCAGGGGATTGGCCTTCCCGCGCGGCGCATTCATCCAATGGTCGGGACCCGGGACCTTGTCGACCGCCAGCGGGTAGATGGTGAGCTTGTCCGGCTCGATCTTGATGCGCAGGAAGTTCTTGTAGTTCTTGATGCGCAGGGCGGCGAACGCCTCGCCCGCGTGCATGCGGTTGAGACCGGTCAGGACCCAGTAGAAGCCCCACAAAGAGCCGCCGACGAGCGCGCCGAGCCCGATCATCAGCGTCGGATACGACATGAACCCGACGATCTCGCGAATGGGCTTGGGTTTTTGCTCACCCGGAGCGGAGCTTCGTTGCTGCTCCTGCGTGCGGCGCTGCAGTGGTGTCAGCGATTCCTCGATGACATTCTTGACGACCTCGTTCTGCCCCTGGCGGGCCTCGTAGATGCTCTTGATGGCGTTCTCGATCGGCGGTGTCATCCAATTGTTGAGCATGACGATGAACAGCGAGAGGGTGAACATGGCGGTGAGATGGGCCAGGAAATGGCTGGTGCCGACAAAGAACTTCGTCAGGTAGCGGCGCGGGCCCGGATAGTCGACGGCATCGACGTACCACACCAGCACGGCATAAAGGCCTCCCAACATCACGACCAGGCTGATCGATGCAATCATCGCCTGGAGCAGATAGAGCGGCATGAACGCGAGAACCTCGCCGAGCGACGTGCCGATGCCGAGCTTGTCGATCTTGCCCGACGAAATCTCGTGCCGCGTGACGAGTGTCTGAAACTCCCAGGTGATGAGCCAATAGAGCAGGCCGAGGCCGATGGCGAAGCCTGGATTGTAGAAAGGGAAGAGGATGTTACCGAGGCTGAGCAGATAGCTCCTGCTCTTCTCGGGATAGCATTTGGGCGCCTGCGGCTTGAGCGGCTGGCGCTTGCGCTTGGGCGAGAGCGTGGCAGGAGCCTGCAGCGGCTCCAGCGCGTCCTTCACATCCTGCACCGCCTGCTCGACGACGCCTTCGGCCGCCTTCGTGTTGCGCTTGAGGTGGATGTCGTACTGCTTGGGCTTCCAGCCCTCGCCGGCCCGAACGCCGGTCGTGCCGGGCGCCGGGCTCTCCTCGTCGTCCGGGCGCTCGGGCCAGCGCACGGAGATGGCATTCTTCAGGATGTGCGTTGGATGCATGAAGGCGCCGCCGCCACCCGACGTGATGAAGTGGACGTCCAGCTCGTGGGCGAAATAGCGCGCGTAGTGGTGCCAGTCTCCGGCGATGGCGGCGCGGATGCGCACGCCTCGCTTGCGCGCGATCGTGCTGATCTTGAAGAAGTTCTCCTCCTCGTCCTCGCCGGTGCTGTCCGCCAGCAGCCAGGAGGGTTCCGCCAGGCAGACGATGAGATTGTCCTGCGGCCCCATCTGTGCCGCGACCGTCTCGAAGTAGGCCACCTGGCTGGCGTCGAGGTATTTCGAGAACTGGATGTCAGCGCCCCAGATCCACCAGTTGTACGGAAGCTTGACGGCCCAGTAGCTGCGGTGCTGCTGGCACTGCCAGCCGCCGATCGCATTGCCCTTGGAGTTCCTGTCGCGGGTCGCGCAGAAGAGGCTGTCGAAGGAGTTGAGGCCGTCGTACCAGTCGTGGTTGCCGGGAAGCGCGAACAGCTTGCGGTCCGGGTCCTTCACCGTGAACGCCCAGTTGTACGGCGTCAGCAGTTTCTTCTTGTAGTCCTCGCGCGTGGCCTGCGGATAGCACTGGTCCCCGCCCATGATGAGGACCTCGCCGTGACGCAGCCGGCCTGCCTGCCGGATGTCGAGGTTGTCCTGGGCGAGCAGATAGGCGATGGCGTAGGTGGACTCGAAACCGTCGCCCGTGTCGGCGACGTAGTCGATCCAGACGGCACCGTTCTCGTCGGCGGCGATGCGCCGGTTCGGATCGGTCGCTTTCAGGTCGCTGTAGTCGTAACGGGTGCAGAGGTCCTTGTCCTCGCAGGAGTCCGTCACGGCCTGGATGAGACGCTGATCTGCATACTGGCCGAATACCGAGGAGATGATCGTGCGCACGCCGATGCGCGCCAGCAGCCGCGGGTCGTACCACGACACCATCTTCGGCAGTTGCCCCATGCGCAGCTGCCGCAGCGGACTCAACTCGACCATGAACCTGCCTCCCCTGGCGAAAGCCCCAGCGGGCCGAGGCCCGCGCGATCGCCGCACCAACTCGATAGAATGACTTGCTATTTCGGCGGAAGAAAGAAGCCCGGCACCGGCACCGGCTCCGGCGTTGCCGAAATATCCCATCCGTTGCCGCCGATTTCACGGCGGGAATATGCGCTGCCGGTTGCATGAAGCAACGGCCACCCGCCGGTGTGGAGGTGGCCGTTGCCGAGGTCGCGATGGCGCCCGGAGGGTGGCTACCAGGTCCGGCGCGGTCCCGTGTCGATGTGGAAGGCGCCCCCGCCGTAGTGCTTGAGCCCGCCAACCAGCTTGTTGCTCTTCAGGAAGGACAGGATGGCGCGGTAGTTGCCGGTCATGTTGAAGTCGACCGCGTTACCGGTGAGGTGGTAGGAGCGCTTGGCGCCGCCGACCCTGGCGTTGAGCTGCTTGTCGCGGCAGGTCCACCTGACCGTCATGGGGCCGAAGGCAGCGGCCAGCTCGGTCAGCACGCCCTGCAGCGGCGTTGCCAGGCACTCGACGGAAGCCTTCGGCAGCCAGTGGATCCGTTCGCTTGCCAGTCCCGGCGCGGCGGAGGGAGAGGGCGCAAGGAAATCGCGACCCAGGCTGGCGACCATCGGTCCAATGTCCTTCGGCGGAGACGCGATCTCCTTGGGCAGGATGACGGCCTCGAACTTCGGACGCGCCCACTCGATCACGGACAAGGGCCGCAATGGCGCGGGCGTGACATCGCGTGCCAGGCTGGCCGTTCGGCTGCTGTCCCGGTTGCGCTTTGCGGTCTTATGTTTCAAGGGCGTCTTGCGTTGCGGCCTGACGCCGTCGTCGTCGGAGTCGGACCTGCCGCGGGCGGCTCGCGCCGCTTCCTGGGGAGGCTCGGACCGCGTCTCGCTGATCATGGGTCCCGCCCAGTTGTCATCGACGGCTGCCCGCGCGGGCTGCCAGCCGAACGTCGTCGTGGCGGCGGCGAGCACCAGGGTCAGGCCGCCAAGGGATCGCGACAAACGTTTACCAAGTCGCAGGCGGAGAGCGGCGTGTCGCCACTCGGTCGAGAACGGTCGCATGACTTAACTCCATCGATCACTGAAGACAGCCGCGATCGCTGCGTACGGTGACGCACCGACCTCGGACGATGTTGGTTAACCCCGCGAACCAATCGCTGTGTAACCCGGTTGCCCCCCGCAATGGACAAGCCAGGCGGACAATGGTTAACGCGGTAAAGGGTTCCGCGGGGGCGCACGAAGGTCGCGCGTGCTCCAATGTCGCACAACCCATGGTTGTGGGGTGGAATTGGCGGCCGCAGCGCCCTTGCTGGACGGCTTTGCTTCGCCCAGGGAATGCGAGTCTTGCTCAAATCCCGCCGGATGGCGCAGGCCTCGCGCCCGGCCGGATTGCCTCAGCCGAGGCCCTTGGCCCTGTCGCGCAGGACGAATTTCTGGATCTTGCCGGTCGACGTCTTCGGCAGGCCGCCGAAGATCACCGTCCGCGGCACCTTGTAGTGCGCCATGTTGGCCCGGCAGAACGCGATGATCTCCTCGGCGGTCACGGGTCCGCTGTCCGGCTTCAAGGTGACGAAGGCACAGGGGTGCTCGCCCCATTTCTCGTCAAAGCGCGCGACGACCGCCGCTTCCATCACTTGCGGATGGCGATAGAGCACCTCCTCCACCTCCAGCGAGGAGATGTTCTCGCCGCCGGAGATGATGATGTCCTTGGAGCGGTCCTTCACCTCGACGCTGCCGTCGCCGTGCCACGCGGCGAGGTCGCCCGAGTGATAGATGCCGCCGGCGAACGCCTCATCCGTCGCCGCCTCGTTCTTGAGGTAACCCTTCATCAGGGTATTGCCGGACAGCATGATCTCGCCGACCGCAACCCCGTCCCTCGCGACGGGCTGCCGCGTGCCGGGATCGGCGACCATCAGGTGCTCGATGACGGGATTGGGTATGCCCTGTCGCGCCATCAGCGTGTAGCGCTCGCCCTCCGGCATCGCCTGCCACTCGGGCATCGGCGGGCAATAGGTGGAGGGGCCGTAGCTCTCCGTGGTGCCGTAGACGTGCAGCACCTCGAAGCCCAGCGCTTCCATCCGCTCGATGACGATCGCCGGGGGCGCGGCGCCTCCGGTCGCGACCTTGGTGCGCAAGGGCAGCGGGCGCTTGGCGTCGGCTGGGGCATGCACGAGCATGTTGAGCACGATCGGTGCGCCGCACATGTGCGTGATGCGATGCGCGACGATTGCTTCGAAGATGCGCTTGGGCTCGACCTTGCGCAGGCACACGTGCGTGCCCCCCGTGGCCGCCACGGCCCACGTGAAGGTCCATCCCGAGCAGTGAAACATCGGCAGGGTCCAAAGGTAGCGGCTCTCGTGGTCGAGCTTGAAGGTGAGCGCGTTGGCGAGCGCGCCGAGGTAGGCGCCGCGATGGCTGTAGATCGCGCCCTTGGGATTGCCTGTCGTGCCGGACGTGTAGAGCAGGCAGATGCTGTCCCACTCGTCCTCGGGGCCGGGGTAGGCGAAATCCGCTTCGCCCGCGGCGATGAAGTCCTCGTACTCGATCTCGCCGAAGCGGGGCGCGCCTTGCGTCTCGGCGTCGGCGATGTCGATCACGATCGGCCGCTTGCCGCCGAGCTTGTCCAGCGCCGGCGCGATGGTGGCGTGAAACTCGCGGTCGGCGAGCAGCACCTTGGCCTCGCCGTGCTCGAGGCAGAAGGCGATCAGGGGCGCATCGAGGCGGATGTTGATCGGGTTCAGCACCGCGCCGATCATCGGTGCCGCGAAGTGCGCTTCCAGCATCGCCGGCACGTTGGCGGCGAGGATCGCGACGGTGTCGCCGCGCTTCACCCCGGCCTTCGTCAGGGCATGCGCCAGCCGCCGTGCGCGTGCGTAGAACTGGCGGTAGGTGAAGGAAAGCTCGCCGTGAACGACGGCGACGCGGTCGCCGAAGAACTCCGCCGCGCGCGCCAGGAAGCTCACGGGGGACAACGGCACGAAGTTGGCGGGGCGCTTGCGCAGCTCGGGTCTGTCGGTCATTTGCTTCAGTCCTCGCCTCAGCCTCATTGTCATACCGGGGCTTGTCCCCGGTATCCAGCCATCCGCGGGCTCCGGCGCGAGCGGCTCGATGGATCCTGGTGACGAGCACCGGGATGACAACGTGTTGCGGATTTCAGCCCATCGCCAGGAGGTGCCCGCCATCGACCGTGACGATGCTGCCGGTCATGAAGGCTCCCGCGTCCGAGGCCAGCAGCAGCAGCGGCCCGTCGAGCTCGTGCACGGCACCTGCCCGGCCCATCGGCACGCGCGACATCATGCGCTTGCCGGCCTCGCTCGCGAGATAGGCGTCGTTGAACTCGGTGGCGAAATAGCCGGGCGCCAGGGCATTCACGCGGATGCGGTCGCGCGCCAGCTCCAGCGCCATCGATTTCGTCAGGCTGATCACCGCCGCCTTGGAGGCGGAGTAGGTCGACAGTCCCTTGATCACGCCGAAGCCCAGCAGCGAGGCGATGTTGATGATCGATCCGCCCGTGCGGTTGGCGGCCATGCGCCGCGCCGCCTCCTGGCCGACACGGAACACGCCGTCAAGGTTAACCGACATCACGGAACGCCATTCCGCTTCGCTGGTCTTGGTAAAGAACGCGCCGGAGGGAATCCCGGCGTTGTTGACCAGGATGGTGATCGGCCCCAGCGCCGCCTCGGCACCGGCGACGGCCTGCTCCACCGATGCGCGGTCGGTGACGTCCATGGCCAGCACTGCCGCTTCGCCGCCGCTCGCCCGGATCTCGGCCGCGACGCGCTCCAGCGCATCGACCCGCCGCGCGGCGAGCGCGACCCTGGCTCCGGCTCCCGCCAGCACGCGCGCGAAATGGCGCCCGAAGCCCGAGGAGGCCCCGGTCACCAGCGCGGCCTTGCCCGCGAGCGAGAGCAGGTTCTTGGCGGTCATCGTGGACATACTCAGGCATTCATTCCGGGCACCTGGCCCATGAAGTCGCGCTTGCCCAGCTCCACTCCGTTGTGCCGCAGGATGGCGTAGGCCGTCGCACTGTGGAAGAAGAAATTGGGCATGACGAACTGCAGCAGGTACGGCTGGCCTTTGAAGGTGCGCATATTGGGTCCGACCTTCAGGGTGATCTCGCGCGCCTCCGAGCCGTCGATCTGGGCGGCCTTGAACTCCTGCACGTAGCCGGCGGTCTTCTTGATCCGCGCCTTGAAGTCCGCGAAGGTCTTCTCCTCGTCGCCCCAGCTGGGGGGCTCGATGCCGGCGAGACGCGCGGTCGATCCCTTGGCGAAGTCGCAGGCAATCTGGATCTGCCGGCCGAGCGGGAACATGTCGGGGGCGAGGCGGGCGGCAACGAGCACGGCGGGATCGATCTTCTTGGCAGCCGCGTGGGCCTCCGCCTTGTCGAGCACGGTGCCGAGCGCGGCCAGGATCTGCGTGAAGACCGGCACCGACGCTTGATACATCGACAGCGACATTGGCATTCTCCGCTCTGGTTCTCGTCGTGGGCAGCGCACTTGCCACCGCTCACGGTGCCCTAACATGGCGCGAGCAGGCCTGGAAGCGCCATGCACGCGGCGTCTTCTCCCACTCTCCATTCCGAAGAAGAATGGGGAGAGGGGACAGGGGCGACGCCGTCCCCGAGCCCGACCCGGATCGAGCCGGAGGCGTTGACCGGCATCAAGGGCCCGGAACGGGGCTGGTCTATGGATGTTGTCGGCAGGCCAGCTATGGGCCTCGGGCTCGGCGCGATTGGCAGGTGCCATGTGAGCGATGACGAGCGCACGACCGGACCGGACAGCCAGTCGGAGGTGATCGCCTTTCTCGGCGATCCGTCGACCCATGGCGGTGTCGAGACGGTCGACCGCTTCGAGACCCACGGCAACCTGGTGTTCCTCGCCGGCGCCGAAGCCTGGAAGATCAAGCGCGCGGTCTCGTTCCCCTACATGGATTTTTCCACCCTCGAGAAGCGCCGCGTGGCCTGCATGCGCGAGGTGGAGGTCAACCGGCGACTGGCACCCGACCTCTATCTGGGCTGCGTTCCCGTCACGCGCGCGCAGGGCGGCCGTTTCGCCCTGGGCGGCGACGGCGAGGCGGTCGAGTGGGCGGTGCATATGCGCCGGTTCGAGCAATCGGCGGTGTTGAGCAGCATCGCTTGCGCGGGCGGCATTGGACCCGAGTTGGCGCGCGCCGTTGCCGAGACGGTGCTCGAGAGCCATCGCCGAGCCGCGGCCGCCGCCTGCGTTGACGGCGCGGCGCCGATGCGCCGGCTCGTGTCGAGCCTGTCCCGATCGCTGGCGGACCTGAAGGTATTCGATGCAACCGATGCGCATACCTTCGCCCACGCCGCCCGGCAGCAACTCGGCCGCGCGTCCGCGGTTCTCGATGAGCGCGCGCGGCGCGGCTGCGTGCGCCGATGCCACGGCGACCTTCACCTCGGCAACATCGTCCTGCGCGACGGCCGCCCCGTCCTCTTCGACGCCATCGAGTTCGACGAGGCCATCGCCACCGTGGACACGCTCTACGACCTGGCCTTCCTGCTCATGGACCTCGACCGCCATCGCCAGCGGTCCGCCGCCAACCTCGTCCTCAACCGCTATCTGTGGTGCGACGGCGATGATCTCACCCTGCGCGGGTTGCAGGCCCTGCCTCTCTTCCTGGCGTGCCGGGCCGGCATCCGCGGCATGGTGACGGCCGACCGGGCGGCCCAGGAGCAGGCGCACGCCGCCCGCGAGGACAGGGAGACGGCCCGTGCCTACCTGCGGGCGGCGCTGGCCTACCTGGAGCCGGTCCGACCCTGCCTCGTTGCCGTCGGCGGCCTGTCGGGCACCGGCAAGACCACGCTGGCGGCGGCGCTTGCGCCTGGACTGGGGTCGGCGCCGGGGGCGGTACATGTGCGCAGCGACCTCGAGCGCAAGCGCATGTTCGCGGTGGACGAGACCGACCGCCTCCCCAGCCAGTCGTACACGCCGCAGGCCGGTGCCGAGGTCTATGCAATCGTGCTGCGCAAGGCCCGGCTGGCGCTCACGGCGGGGCAATCGGTCATCGCCGACGCTGTCTTTTCCGCCCCCGAGGAGCGATCGGCGATCGAAGCGCTGGCGGGCGAGCTCGGTGTGCCCTTCCAGGGCCTCTGGTTGACCGCCTCCCCGCGGACGCTGGTCGAACGGGTGGCAGGGCGGCGGGGCGATGCCTCCGATGCCACCGAGGAGGTGGTCCGGGCGCAGCTCGCCAAGGAGATCGGAGCGCTGTCCGCCGCATGGACGACGCTGGATGCCGGCGGTCCCGCGGCGGGCGTGCAGCGCCGAGCCACGTCAGCGTTGGCCGCGTGCAGCTCGCAGAACCGGTAGCCGCTCGGCAGGTGGCCCGGGCGTTAATCTATTGTTTGCCATCACATTCGGCATTTTCGGAGATTTACCGACATCGCAGGAATTGCCGATTAGGCTGATTGCAGCGTCGGGGGGAGACTCCAGAGGGTAGCAAAAATGCCCGACGTTGCGCGTAAGCGCGTGTCGTTTGGTACGCGAGGTCCGGTCGCAAGGCGACCGGTCTCCGCGTCTTACAACGAGGCGGATACCCGGGTCGCAAGGCCCGATATTCCGCAAGGCTTCGAGCGGCGCAGGCCGCGCGGGGCCACGGGACGCTTCATGAACAGGCTCGACCTGTCCATGCGGGCGGTCTCGGTGCAGTGGCTGGTCGGGTCGCTGGGCGCCATCGCAGCCCTGCTCACGGCGCTGTCCATCCCGGTCGGCTACGCTTTGGTCAGCCACATCGGCAGTGCCCGGACGCTCTCGGTCAAGGCCGAGGTGACCGCGGCGCGCGCCGAGAGCTTCATCCACACGCGACCATCCGATTGGCGCAAGGAGGCCGGGCAGCTCGCCCGTGCGCTCGAGCCGCGCGGTCGGCGACCCCGTGCCCGCCATGCAGCGCATCAGGGATGCGGAAGGAGCGATCGTCCTCGAGCAGGGCGCGCCGCCCGCTTCTCCGACGTATTTTCGCAGCGCTCCGATCCTGGCCGACGGCAAGGAGGTCGGGCGGGCCGTGGTGATCGCGAGCTTGCGTCCGCTGCTGAAGGAGGCCGCACTGATCGCGGTGATCACCCTCAGCATCGGTCTCGCCGCCTACTTCGTGTTCGCGATCCTTCCGCTCAAGGTGCTCCACCGTTCCCTCGGCGACCTTGGCAGAGCCAACGCCAGGTTCAGGCGGCAGAACATGCTTCTCGACGCGGCGCTGGCCAACATGTTCCAGGGCCTCGCCATGTTCGATACCGACGAGCGCCTCGTCATCGCCAACAACCGCTTCGCCGAGATGTATCGCCTGACGTCGGAGGACATCGTGCCCGGCACGACCCTGCGCCGCATCCTGGAGCAGCGCACCTCCAGCGGGCTCTACGTGGAGGAGTCGGCGGAGCATCAGCTGGAGGTGGTCCGCCAGCACTTCGCGCGCCGCAAGGTCTCGCACTTGGCCGAGAGGCTGAGCGACGGACGCGCCATTCTGGTCTCGATCCGGCCGCGGCCCGGGGGCGGCTGGGTGACGACGCACCAGGATGTGACCGAGCGCGAGAATCTCAACGCCGAGCTGGCGCAGCAGAACGAGCTCCTCCGACACCGCGAGGACCAGCTGGAGCTCCAGCGAGAGCAGCTGGACGTGGCGCTGAACAACATGTCCCACGGCGTCGCCATGTTCGATGCCGAGCAGCGCCTGGTCGTCTGCAACAAGCTGTTTGCCGAGATGTACGGCCTGTCTGCCCTACAGGTGGAGTCGGGCATGTCGTTGCAGCGGATCGCGGACCAGCTGGTCGGCGTCGGCCGCTATTCCGAGCCCGGAGCGGCGGAGCTGCTCGGCTGGCTGCGCCATCGCCTCGCCGGGCGGGGCGGGCCGCACCACATCGGCGAGCTGGGCGACGGTCGGTCCATTGCCGTGTCGGCGCAGCAGATGGCGCACGGCGGCATCGTCACCACGCACCAGGACATCACCGAGCAGCGGCGCGCAGAGGCCAAGATCGTGCACATGGCGCTGCACGACACGCTGACCGGCCTTCCCAACCGCGTGCTCCTGAACGAGCGCCTCGAGCAGGCCCTCACGCGCGTCCGGCGCGGCGAGGTGGTGGCCATCCACATGCTCGATCTCGATCACTTCAAGGCCGTGAACGACACCCTCGGCCATCCCGCCGGCGACAGGCTCCTCAAGACCGTGACCGATCGGCTGCGGGCGCTGGTGCGCGAGACCGACACCGTCGCGCGCATGGGCGGCGACGAGTTCGCCGTCATCCAGGTCGCCATCGCGCATCCCTCCGATGCCACCACGCTGGCGCAGCGCATCATCGAGGTGGTGAGCAAGCCCTACGATATCGAGGGCCACCAGGTCATCATCGGCACCTCCGTCGGCATCGCCATGGGACCGGCCAACGGCATGAACCCGGCCGAGCTGATCCGCAACGCGGATCTCGCGCTTTGTCGCGCCAAGGGCGACACGCGCGGCCACTTCTGCTTCTTCGAGTCCGAGATGGACGCGCAGATGCAGGCCCGCCGGGCCATGGAGTACGACATGCGCCGCGGGCTGACTGCGGGCGAGTTCGAGCTGCACTACCAGCCGGTCCTCAATCTCGAGAGCAACGAGATCACCGGCTTCGAGGCGCTCGCCCGCTGGCGGCATCCCAAGAACGGCCTGTTGCCGCCCGGCACGTTCATTCCGCTGGCGGAGAACGTCGGCTCCATCGTCGCGCTCGGCGAGTGGGTGGTGCGCAACGCCTGCGCGACGGCGGCCACATGGCCCAAGCACCTGACGGTCGCCGTCAATCTCTCGCCGGTGCAATTGCGCAGTCCGGCCCTCGGGCAGGTCATCATCGGCGCGCTCAACGCGTCCGGCCTGGCGCCGGGACGCCTCGAGCTGGAGATCACCGAGACGGTCCTCCTCGGCGACAACGAGGCGACGCTGAGCGTGCTGTCGCGGCTGCGCGACCTGGGTATCCGCATCTCCATGGACGACTTCGGCACGGGATATTCCTCGCTCAGCTACCTGCAGAACTTCCATGTCGACAAGATCAAGATCGACCGCTCCTTCGTGACGGGCATCGCCAACGATACCGGTTCGCTCAACATCGTGCGGGCGGTCACGGCAATGGCCAAGGGCCTCGGCATGACGACGACCGCCGAGGGCGTGGAAACGGCCGAGCAGCTGGAGATCGTCCGCTCGGAGGGCTGCACCGAGGTGCAGGGCTTCCTCTTCGGCCAGCCGGTCAAGGCGGACGAAATCGAAGCACTGCTCTCGGACGGATGCGGCCTGATGCACGACGGGTGCGCCGAAGGCGGCACAAGGCTTGCCGCAGCGGGAGCTCATTGAGCCGCCTCATGTGCAGTCACCGCAGGACGACATCGGAAAGGCAACGACCGTGAAGCCCAATTCACCGCCACAATCTGAGCGTGCCGACGGTGTCGAGACCAACCCCGCGGGAGTGCTTGCGCGATCCGCGGGTGGTGAGATCGTGTTGATCGTGGAGGACGAGCCCCGCGTGCGCAAGGTGACCGTCGCCCGTCTGATCGACCTCGGCTATCGCGTGCTCGAGGCAGGCAGCGGCACCGCCGCCATGGAGATGCTGGGCAGCCATCCCGAGATCCAGGTGGTTTTTGCCGATCTCGTGCTGCCCGGCGAGCTGTCGGGGCTCGACCTCGCCAGGCGCGTCCAGGAGATCCACCCCGGCGTCCACGTCATTCTCACCTCCGGCTACTCGGCCGAGATGATGAGCGGATGGGGCGAGGACCTCGACCTCCAGGTGCTGCCCAAGCCCTATCGGCAGGCGGAACTGGCACGCATCGTCCGCGAGGCGCTGCAGACGCCCTCCCCCCGGGCGGGATCGGGCAAGGCCGGCGGATCCGCCTGAATAGGCCCAACTCGTAGGCGCGCGGTCTATCTGTAGGCCTCCTGACGGGGCGCTGGCTTCCCATCCATTGCGCCTGCCTCCAGCGCGCGGCAATGCAATGCGATTTGATAAAGCCGGCCAGAGCGTCTAGCCTTCGTGAGGTTAGCGGATTGCTGATGGCGCTCGATCTTTGGGGGAGCTGCACATGGCCAAGCGGGAAGCACCGCGCGGGGCGTCCGAAACCGGCGATCCGCTGCTTCTGACGCCCGGTCCCTTGACGACCTCCAGGAGCGTCAAGGAGGCGATGGTCCACGATTGGGGCTCGCGCGACGCCACCTTCCTCGCCATCAACAACGAGGTGCTGGAGCGCCTGCCCGAGATCGTGAATGCGCGTGGCACCCACGTCACCGTGCCGATGCAGGGCTCGGGAACGTTCGCGGTCGAGGCCATGCTCACCACCTTCGTGCCGCGCACGGGCAAGGTGCTGCTGCTCGTCAACGGCGCCTATGGTCAGCGCGCCAAGCGCATCTGCCTGATCGCCGGGCGCCGCATCGAGGTGCATGAGACGGCGGAGGACACGCCGCCGGACCTCGGCGAGATCGAGCGCACGCTGAAGGCCGATCTCACCATCACCCACGTGTTTGCCGTGCAGTGCGAGACGACCAGCGGCATCCTGAACCCGATTCCCGAGATCGCCGCGCTGGTCGAGAAGCATGGACGCAGGCTGCTGATCGATGCCATGAGCGCGTTCGGCGCGCTGCCGCTCGATGCCGCGAAGACGAAATTCGATGCCGTCGCCGCCTCCTCCAACAAGTGCATCGAGGGCGTTCCCGGGCTCGGCTTCGTCATCTGCCGCGAGGCGGCTCTGGCCGAGACCAAGGGCAACGCCACCACCCTGGTGCTCGACCTGCAGGATCAATGGCAGAACCTGGCGAAGACCGGGCAATACCGCTTCACCCCGCCGATCCACGTGATCGTCTCCTTCCACAAGGCGCTGGAGGAGTTCTGGGCCGAGGGCGGACAGCGCGGCCGCGGGGCGCGCTACGCGGAGAACTGCAAGGTCCTGATCGAGGGCATGCGCGAGCTGGGCTTCCGGACGCTGCTGCCCGAACGGCTGCAGGCGCCGATCATCGTCACATTCCATATGCCCAAGGATGCGAAGTTCGTGTTCCAGAGCTTCTACGACAAGCTGAAGGATCGCGGCTACGTCATCTATCCGGGCAAGCTCACGGTGGCGGACAGCTTCCGCATCGGCTGCATTGGCCGGATCAATGCGCAGCATATGCGGGGCGCGCTGGCGGCGGTGGCCGAGGTGCTGGGCGAGCTCGGCATCGGGCGCATGCGATCGGCGTAAGCCAGCCGGAAACTGGAACGGAGCTGCGAATGCAGGAGCGCGTCAGGAAGCCGAAGCTGCCGATCAAGGCGCACGAGAAGATGCGCATCGCCGGCAAGCTGGTGGACGGCGAGGAGCGCATCGAGGTGCGCAACCCGTACACCGGCGCGCTCGTCGGCACGGTTGCGGCGGCGAGCCCCGCGCAGGTGGCGGAAGCCTTCAGGATCGGCAACGCCTACAAGTCGAAGCTCACCCGTTACGACCGCCAGAAGATCCTCACCACCACGGCCGAGATCCTGGCCAAGCGGCGCGAGGAGATCGCGCACCTGATCACGGCCGAGTCCGGGCTCTGCCTCAAGGACTCGCTCTACGAGGTCGGCCGCGCCTACGACGTCTATCTGCTGGCCGGCCAGATGGCGATCCGCGACGACAGCGAGGTCTATTCCTGCGACATCACTCCGCACGGCAAGGCACGCCGCATCTACACCTCGCGCACCCCCGTGCTGGGCTGCATCTCGGCCATCACGCCGTTCAACCATCCGCTCAACATGATCAGCCACAAGATCGCCCCCGCGATCGCCACCAACAACCGCGTGGTGGCCAAGCCCACGGAGCTGACGCCGCTGACCGCGCTGCTGCTGGCCGACATCCTCTACGAGGCCGGGCTGCCGCCGCAGATGCTGTCGATCGTGACCGGCAATCCGCGCACGATGGGCGACGCCATGATCACCGACCCGCACGCCGACATCGTCACCTTCACCGGCAGCGTCAAGGTCGGCAAGTACATCGCCGAGAAGGCCGGCTACAAGCGCGTGGTGCTCGAGCTCGGCGGCAACGACCCGCTGATCGTCATGGAGGACGCCGACCTCGACAAGGCGGCGGAGCTGGCCGTGCAGGGCGCCACCAAGAATTCCGGCCAGCGCTGCACGGCGGTCAAGCGCATCCTGGTGGTCGAGAGTGTCGCCGACAAGTTCGTCGAGGCCGTGCTCGCGAAGGCCAAGAAGCTCAAGAGCGGCGACCCCATGGATCCCGACACCGACATCGGCACGGTCATCCACGAGCGCGCGGCACGCACCTTCGAGGCGCGCGTCAACGATGCGGTCGCGAAAGGCGCCAGGCTGCTGCACGGCAACGACCGCAAGGGCGCGCTCTATCCGGCGACCGTCGTCGACCGCGTGCCGTACGACGCCGAGCTGGTGCGCGAGGAGACGTTCGGGCCGGTCATCCCGATCATCCGCTGCCCTGACGACATCGCCGAGGTGATCCGCATCTCCAACGCCACGGCGTACGGGCTGTCATCTGGCGTTTGCACGAATCGGCTCGACTACATCACCCGCTTCGTCAACGAGCTCGAGGTCGGGACCGTCAATGTCTGGGAGGTGCCGGGATACCGGATCGAGATGAGCCCGTTCGGGGGCATCAAGGATTCCGGGCTCGGCTACAAGGAAGGCGTGTGGGAAGCCATGAAGAGCTACACCAACGTCAAGACCTACTCGCTGCCGTGGCCGGCGTGATCGGCTTGGCGGCATCCGTCATCGTCCAAAGGGGAGTTGTTCCATGTTCGCGAGAATTCTGAAGGCAGCGGCGGCGGCCGCCCTGCTGAGTGGCGCGCTTGCCCTTCCGGCGGCGGCGCAGAAGACGAAGCTCACCGTCTACACCGCGCTCGAGAACGATCAGCTGGCGCCGTTCAAGGCCGAGATCGAGAAGGCCGTGCCCGATGTCGAGGTCGAGTGGGTGCGCGACTCCACCGGCGTCATCACGGCCCGCTTCCTGGCCGAGAAGGACAACCCCAAGGCCGATATCGTGCTGGGGCTCGCCGCCTCGAGCCTCCTGCTGTTCAAGAAGACCGGCCTGCTCGAGACCTACCAGCCCAAGGGCGCCGAGGCCCTCAAGGCCGTGTTCCGCTCGAGCGACGGCACCTGGACCGGCCAGGACGCGTTCCTCGGCGTCATCTGCTACAACACCGTCGAGGGCCAGAAGGCGGGTCTCACGCCGCCCAAGTCGTGGAAGGACCTGACCGACGCCAAGTACAAGGACAAGCTGGTGATGCCGCATCCGGCATCCTCCGGCACCGGCTATCTGACGGTCGCCGCCTGGATCCAGCTGATGGGCGAGGCGGAGGCCTGGAAGTTCATGGACGCCCTGCACCAGAACATGGCGGTCTACACCCACTCGGGCAGCGCGCCCTGCGTGCAGGCCGCCAAGGGCGAGCGCGTGGCCGGCATCTCCATCGACATGCGCGGCGCCCGCGAGAAGACCAACGGCGCGCCGATCGAGGTGATCTCGCCCGTCGAGGGCATCGGCTGGGACATGGAGGCCTTCGCCATCGTCAAGGGCACGAAGAAGGCGGACGCCGCCAAGAAGCTCGCCGACTGGGCCGTGAGCAAGGCCGCCAACGAGCTGTATTCGAAGTACTACGCCATCGTCGCCCACCCCGAGGTCAAGAACACGCCGAAGAACTATCCGGCCGACGCCGAGGAGCGCATGGCCAAGGTCGACTTCCAGAAGATGGCGGACAACCGCGAGCGCATGCTGGCGGAGTGGTCGAAGCGCTACGAATCCAAGGCCGCACCGAAGAACTAGCTGTGTTGACGGGCGATTGAGTTGTACACGGCCGCAGTGGCTCCCCTCGCCCTTGCGGGGAGGGGTCGGGGGTGGGGGTAGACGCTTGGACGAAGCGCGTGGTTTCACCCCACCCCTAGCCCGCTCCCCGTCAAGGGGAGGGGAATCCCGTCGAGCACGCCTCACGGTTAGTCGCATGACGATTGACGTGCTGCATCGAAGCGCCCCGAACGTCCCTGCGACCGCCGAAACTGCCATGCACCTGCGCGTCAGGGCGGTGACCAAGCGCTTCGGCGCCTTCACCGCGCTCGACGATGTCTCGCTCGAGGTGGAGAAGGGCAAGTTCGTCTGCTTCCTCGGCCCCTCGGGCTGCGGCAAGACCACGCTGCTGCGCGTGATCGCCGGCCTCGAGGCGCAGGACGCCGGCAGCATCGAGATCGCCGGCCGCGACGTGTCGCATCTGCCGCCGGCGCAGCGCGACTTCGGCATCGTCTTCCAGTCCTACGCGCTGTTCCCCAACCTGACCGTGACGCAGAACGTCGGCTACGGCCTCGTCAACCAGCGCAAGGCCCGCGCGCGCGATCGCCGCACGCGTCGCGCGAGCTGCTGGCGCTGGTCGGCATGCCCGAGCAGGGCGCCAAATATCCGGCCCAGCTGTCGGGCGGGCAGCAGCAGCGCGTCGCGCTCGCCCGCGCGCTCGCCTCCTCGCCGTCGCTGCTGCTGCTCGATGAGCCGCTCTCCGCGCTCGACGCGCGCGTGCGCGTGCGCCTGCGCGACGAGATCAAGACGCTGCAGCGCCGCCTCGGCGTCACCACCATCATGGTCACCCACGACCAGGAGGAGGCGCTGGCCATGGCCGACCGCATCGTGGTGATGAACCAGGCCGCGTCGAGCAGGTGGGAAGCGCCGGCGGAGATCTACGGCCGTCCCGCGTCCGCCTTCGTCGCCGACTTCGTCGGCACCATGAACATGTTCGATGCCGTCGTCGCCGGGCCCGATCGCGTACGCGTCGGGCAGATCGAACTGGCCTGCACGGGCTCGCGGGGCGCGCCGCGGGGCGGCGCGTGCGGCTCGGGCTGCGGCCGGAGGAGGTGCGCATCCGCGGCATCGAGCCCGGCGCCGCCAACGCCATCCCCGTCACCGTGAAGCTGCTGGATTTCCTCGGCTCGTTCTGCCGCGCCACGTTGCGCCCCGAGGCCGCCCCCGACATGGCGATCCTGTCGGATTTCTCCGCCAATGCCATGCGCGACCTCGGCATCCGCGAAGGCCAGGCGCTCACCGTCGCGCTGCCGCCCGATCTGCTGCGCGTGTTCGACGATGGCGCGGAGGCCGGCGCGTGAGCCTCGCCGCCGCCGCGCTGCCCGCCCGGCGCCGGCTCGCGGCCGAGGAGATCGTCATGCGCGCGGCGATCGTCGCGCTGGTGGCGTTCCTGCTGCTCTCCATCGCCTTCCCGCTCGGGACGCTGCTGTCGAAGAGCTTCCAGGACGGCGACGGCCACTTCGTCGGCCTTGCCAACTACATCCGCTATTTCTCGACGCCGACGCTGTTCGGCTCGCTCTGGAACAGCGTCTGGGTCGCGGCGCTCGCGACCGCACTGGTCGTGCCCGCTCGCCTTCGTCTACGCCTATGCGCTCACCCGCACGCGCATGCCGGCCAAGCCGGCTGTTCTTCGCGCTCGCGATGCTGCCGCTGTTTGCGCCGTCGCTGCTGTCGGCCATCTCGCTTCATCTACATCTTCGGCAATCAGGGCTTCCTCAAGGGCTTGCTGTTCGGCGCCATCGATCTATGGGCCCATCGGCATCGTGCTGGCGCAGGTGTTCTATTGCTTCCCGCACGCGCTGATGATCCTGGTGACGGCGCTGTCGCTCGCCGACGGCGCGGCTCTACGAGGTGGCGGCGGCGATCGGCACGCCGCGCTGGCGCATCTTCTGGACCGTGACGCTGCCGGGGGTGCGCTACGGGCTGATCAAGGCGGCGTTCGTGGTCTTCACGCTGGTCGTCACCGACTTCGGCATCGCCAAGGTGATCGGCGGGCAGTTCAACGTGCTCGCCACCGACGCCTACAAGCAGGTGATCGGCCAGCAGAACTTCGAGATGGGCGCGGTGGTCGGCTTCGTGCTGCTGGTGCCGGCGGTGCTCGCCTTCGCGCTCGACCGCCTGGTGCAGCGCCGGCAGGTGGCGCTGCTGTCGGCGCGCGCCGTGCCGTTCGAGCCGAAGCGCAACGCGCTCAAGGATATGGGGCTCGCGGCCTATTGCTTGGCTGTGGGCGGCCTCATCGCCGCGGTGCTCGGCATGTCGGTGTGGGCCTCGTTCATCACCTACTGGCCCTACAATCTCTCGCCTCAGCCTCAAGAACTACAACTTCGCGGACTTCGAGCCGAACGGCTGGTCCCTACTTCGCCTCGCTGCAGATGGCGGCGTTGGCGGCGGTGCTCGGCACGGCGATCGTCTTCTGCGGCGCCTATCTGGTCGAGAAGGGCCAGGGCTTCCGGCCGGGCGGGCGCTCGCGCATCTGCTCGCGATGCTGCCGATGGCGGTGCCGGGTCTGGTGCTCGGCCTCGGCTACGTGTTCTTCATCAACGCCAGATGGAACCCGCTGGGCGTGCTCTACGGCACCATCCTGCTGCTCGTCATCAACTCGATCGCGCATTTCTACACGACGGCGCACGTCACCGCGGTGACCGCGCTCAAGCAGATCGACCCCGAGTTCGAGTCCGTGTCGGCCTCGCTGAAGGTGCCGTTCTGGCGCACCTTCGCGCGCGTCACGGTGCCGATCTGCATGCCGGCGATCCTCGACATCGCCGTCTACATGTTCGTCAATGCGCTGACCACGGTGTCGGCCGTGATCTTCCTCTACGGCGCCTCCACCAAGCTCGCCTCGATCTCGATCGTGCACATGGACGAGGCCGGCGCGACCGCCGCCGCCGCCGCGATGGCGACGCTGATCGTGCTGACCGCGCTGGCCGCGAAGGTGCTGCACCTCGTGCTCGACCGCTGGTGTTCGGCAAGCTGCAGGCCTGGCGCAAACGGTAGGTGTCATCCCGGCACTTGCCTGCCCTTGGACTTGTTCCGAGGGTTGCCGGGATCCATCTTTCCACTCTCCGGCGCTCGCGGATGACTGGATACCGGGGACAAGCCCCGGTATGACAGCGAGATGCGAACATCGAACAATCGAGGGGGCAAGCCCGTCCCTCAATCCGAAAGCGACACCAATCTCACGGGACGCCGCGCGGCATGGCAGGCGCGCGCGCTCGACGGCGCGACCCGCGCCGTGCTCGCCGAGGACGAGCGCTATTTCCTGCGCCAGTCGGTCTCGACGCCCTGCCTCAACGCCATCGCCAAGGCCGAGGGCATCTGGATCGAGGACATGGCCGGCCGCCGCTACATGGATTTCCACGGCAACAACGTGCACCACATCGGCTACGGCCATCCGCGCCTGAAGCGCGCGATCGCCGAGCAGATGGATGCGCTGCCGTTCGCGCCGCGCCGCTACACCTGCGAGCCGGCGGTCGCGCTGGCGCGCAAGCTGCGGAGATCTCGCCCTTCGGGCTCGTCCAAGGTGCTGTTCACCACCGGCGGCTCGGACGCGATCGAGGTCGCCGATCAAGATCGCCCGCGCCGCGACCGGGCGCTACAAGACGCTGTCGTTCTGGGACGCGTTCCACGGCGCCGGCTTCGGCGCCGCGGCGCTGTCGGCGGCGAGGCGCTGTTCCGCTCCGGCGCGTCGGCCCGCTCATGCCGGGCGCCGAGCACGTCGCGCCCTTCGGCAGCACTCGCTGTCCCTACGGCACGTCGAGCGCGGAAGCATCCGGCGAGGCCTGCGCGCGCATGATCGAGTACGTGCTGGAGCGCGAAGGCGACATCGCCGCGCTTCATCGCCGAGCCGATGCGCGCGGTGCCGTACCTCCCGCCGCCCGGTTTCTGGCGCCGCGTGCGCGCGGCCTGCGACCGTCACGGCACGCTGCTGATCTTCGACGAGATCCCGACCGGCCTCGGCAAGACCGGCACGATGTTCGCCTGCCAGCACGACGGCGTGGTGCCCGATATCCTGGTGCTCGGCAAGGCGCTGGGCGGCGGCATCCTGCCGATCGCGGCCGTGCTGGCGCGGCCGCGAGCTCGATGTCGGCGCGCGACTGGGCGTTCGGCCACTACACGCACGAGAAGAACCCGGTGACGACGCGCGCCGCGCTCACCACCATCGAGATCATCGAGGACGAGGACCTGGTCGAGAATGCCGCCCGGGTCGGCGCGTTCGCGCTCGCGCGCCTGCACGACATGAAGTCGCGCATACCGGCTCATCGGCGACGTCGCGGGCCGCGGCCTGCTGCTCGGCATCGAGCTGGTCGCGATCGCGCCGGCATGCACGCCGGACAACGAGCTGGCGGAGGCGACCCTGTACGCCGCGCTCGACCGCGGCCTGTCGTTCAAGACCACCATCGGCAACGTGCTGACGCTGACGCCGCCGCTCACCGTCACCGAGGCACAGATGCTCCAGGCGCTCGACATCATCGCCGCCGCGATCGAGGATGCTCAGCGCGCGATCCGATAGTTCGTTGTCATCCCGGGCTTTATGCCCGGGATCCATCGTGCCGCGTGCTCCGGCGCCGGCGGATGGCTGGATACCGGGGACAAGCCCCGGTATGACAACTCGGGCGGATTTTCTCGGGCGGTGCACAGCAGCGGGGGTTCCTCATGGCCGGCAATCTCGGGTTCGACGAGCTGAAGGCGCAGGTCTCCGCCGGCACCATCGACACCGTGCTCGTGGCCATGGTCGACATGCAGGGCCGCCTCGTCGGCAAGCGCTTCCAGGCCGAGTATTTCGTCGACGGCGCGCACGAGGAGACGCACGCCTGCGACTATCTGCTCGCCAACGACATCGACATGGAGCCGGTGCCGGGCTACGCGGCCGCCAGCTGGGACAAGGGCTACGGCGATTTCGTCCTGAAGCCCGACCTCTCCACGCTGCGCAAGCTGCCGTGGCTCGAAGGCACCGCGCTGGTGCTGGCCGACGTGCTCGACCACCACCACCACGACGTGCCGCATTCGCCGCGCGCCATGCTCAAGCGCCAGATCGCGCGGCTCGCGGCCCAGAAGATGCGCGCCTTCTGCGCCTCCGAGCTGGAGTTCTACCTGTTCGACGAGAGCTACAAGTCGGCAGCCGCCAAGCGCTACGCGGGCCTCGAGACGGCCGGCGCCTACATCGAGGACTATCACATCCTGCAGACCACCAAGGAGGAGGGCGTCATGCGCGCCATCCGCCGCGGCCTGCAGGGCGCCGGCATTCCGGTCGAGAACTCCAAGGGCGAGTGGGGCCCCGGCCAGGAAGAGATCAACGTGCGCTACGCCGACGCGCTGGAGATGGCCGACCGCCACGTGATCCTGAAGAACGCGATCAAGGAGATCGCCCACGCGCAGGACAAGGCCGTCACCTTCATGTCGAAGTGGCACTACGACCTCGCCGGCTCCTCCGCGCACATCCACCTTTCGCTGTGGGACGACAAGGGCGGCAAGACGCCGCTGTTCCACGACGCCAAGGCCGAGCACGGCATGTCGCCGCTGATGCGCGCGTTCGTGGCCGGGCAGCTCAGGTACGCCCGCGACATCACCTATTTCCTGGCGCCCTACATCAATTCCTACAAGCGCTTCCAGGTCGGCACCTTCGCGCCGACCAAGACGGTGTGGAGCCGCGACAACCGCACCGCCGGCTTCCGGCTGTGCGGGGAGGGCAGCAAGGCCATCCGCATCGAGTGCCGCATCGGCGGGGCGGATCTCAATCCCTATCTCGCCTTCGCGGCGCTGATCGCGGCCGGCCTGCAGGGCGTCGAGGACAAGCTGGAGCTGGAGGCGCCGTTCTCGGGCGATGCCTACGGCGGGAAGATGCTCCCCGAGGTGCCCAAGACGCTGCGCGAGGCCACGGGCTGCCTTGCCAACTCCGAGCCTGCTGCGCAAGGCATTCGGCGACGCCGTGGTCGAGCACTACGTGCACACGGCCAGGTGGGAGCAGTTCGAATACGACCGCCGCGTCACCGACTGGGAACTGATGCGCGGGCTTCGAGCGGTATTAGTGTCCTGGCGCCACTAGAAAATACCGGTGTCATCCTCGGGCTTGTCCAGGCTTGTCCCGAGGATCCAGCTTCCAGCAGGCGCCGAAGCTGACAGATCGCTGGATGGTCGGAACAAGCCCGGCCATAACAACGGATACTAACCGTTAAAGTCTGGACACTAGCTGGGAAGAGCCCTGGCGAACTGAGGCATTGGCACGAGGGCTGAACCTGCGATCAGAACCGGATCGTGCCCGAGATGATCGTGGTCGTCCCTTCCCACCTGTTCACCGCATTGAACTCCTGATAGCGGCGCGCATTCAGGATGAATGGCGTCGTTCCGATCAGTGTCGTGTAGCTGATCGTTCCGGTCTGATACGCGGCTTAACCCCCGATTAGAACTTCCTTTAGGTCCGGCTGCGAAAGTGGCGCGTCGGAGCTTGCCCATTGTGGGGAGGCAGCTCCGCGCGTTCGGGTCGCAGCGTCATGCCTACGCCGAGGAAACTGTTGCAGCAGGCGCGTCGCGCCGTACTCGCCGCCTTCGTGCTGGGCGGGTTTGCCTGCCTCCTGCAGCTGACCCTGCCGCTCTATGCGCTGCACGTCCTGGAGAGCGCCGTTCCCGCCGCCAGCATCGAGACGCTCGGCCTGCTCGCGCTGATCGCCGCCGGCACCGTGGCCCTATGGACCTGCATTGCGGCTGCACGCGATCGCATCCTGCTGCGGGCGGGCCTGTGGCTCGACCACACGCTGGGGCAATGTCTGCTCGAGGATGGCGAGCGGTCCGGCAGCCCTCCCGCCGAGATCGAGAAGGACGCGGACGCGCTGGCGGCATTCGCCACCGCTCTCGCGGAGCGGTCCCTGGTGCCGGCACTCGATGCGCCGTGGCTCGCGTTGTCTGTCGTCGTGCTGGGGCTGCTGCATCCGATGATGGGTGCGGTGGCGGCAGCCTGTGCCGCGCTCGTGATCCTGGTCTCGATGGCGCAGGCGCGCCCGCTCGGGCGCATCGCGCGGCAGGTGGCGGAGGCCCGCAAGGGCACCGCGACGTGGTGGCTGGCGGCCACGCTGGCGCCGAGCCTGCCGTCCGGTGCCGCAGCCGAGTGGTCGCAGCTCGACCGCGCGCACGTTGCCGGCGCCTACGCGCTCGGCAAGCGCAGCGCGCTGCTGCAGGATGCGTCGGCTCTGCTGCGGGCGGCTGCGCAGGTCGTCTTCGTCGCGCTGGGAGCGTGGCTCGTGATCGGCCATGAGCTGACGCTGCCCGTGCTCGTTGCGTGCGTGCTGATCAACGCCTGCCTGCTGGCGCCGCTGGAGCGTCTCGTGCGCTCGCTGCCGGCGATCCAGGCGGCCGTTGCGGCTCACCGCCGCCTGGCAGCGCTCCCCGATCGCGAGCAAAGCCGGCACGATGCGTCTCCGCCGGTCGCAGTCGCCGTGCCTTCGGGCCGTGCGGCGCCGCGCCTCAACATTCGCGGTCCGCTGGCGTTCGGTCTCGGCGCCGTCCTGGTCTTCGTCTCGGCAGCCACGGTCGCCGCCTTCATCCGGCTCGGCGACCTCGCGGCGCTGGCCGGCGGGGCGCTGTTCGAGACCAGCCTGGCCGTCGTGGAGGCTCCCAAGAGCGGCATCGTTGCGCGCGTGCACGTGCGCGAAGGCGCCGACGTGCGGCAGGCGATCGCATCGTCACGCTCGATACTGCGGCGCTGGATCGGCAGATCGCCGCCCTCAAGTCGCAGGCGGAGACGGCGAGGCGCCAGCTCACGCTCGTGCGGAGCGACGCCTCTGGCCTCGTCACGGGCGCTGGCGCGGTTGCCAACGACCGGCCTGTGCTCGCTTCCCTCGAGCAGCGTACCGGTGAGCTGGAGCAGGAGGCACACTGGCTGCTGACGCGCATCGCCATTGCCGAGGAAGAGCTCGCCCGCAGCGAGGTGCGCGCGCCGGTGGCGGGCCGCGTGGTGGCCATCGCCGTCGACGGCGCCAATGCCCCCATCGCCCCCGGCATGACCCTGCTCGAGATAGCGGTGCGCGACCAGCCGCTGCTCGACCGCCTGCTCGCGCCGCTGCTGCGCGGAAACCGCACTTCGCCGCGAGGCTGACGTGCGGCTCGCGCCGACCGTTGTCGGTCGAGGCCTCATCTACCCCTACTGATCTGCCGCCAGGTCGCCATTGGACGGTTGTTCGCTCGCCTGCTATGTTCCTACGTATTGTAAGAATAAATAGGGGCGGGGGAGTCAGCATGTGGTGGTTCCGCAGTGGCAAGCGCGTGCTCACGATCGGGTCCGTGCACCTGGATACGATCGCTCTCAGTCGCTCCGACGATCCCGCCGAGGACGTCACCCATATCGGCAGCATCACCCACTCCGTGGGGGGAAGTGCCTACAACATCGCGGCAAACCTCACAGCCCACCATGGCCGCCAAGGCGCCGTGAGCGAAGCAGCCGTCTACAGCATTCTCCCGCAACACTCGGTGCTCACCGAGATCATCAAGTACAAGATCGATGCTGCCCGCATCAATTCGAGGTTCGTCAGGCTCTTCAAGGAATTCAACTCCCGTCACGTGCGCGGCGGCGGCTATGTCGGCATCCTCGACGATCATCGGCTGGTGCGCCAGGCCGTGGTCGATGCGGCGATGCACGATGCCAACATCTTCCATGATCGCGACGAGGGGGCCTTCCTGACCTCGGCACTCGCATGGGCGGACATGCTGGTGCTGGACGCCGATCTCGCCGTCTCGATCGTCAACCACGTCGCCGAGCACGCGCACGACAGCGGCAAGCCGCTGTTCGTTTGCATCGGGTCGCCGCTGGCCGGCAAGCGCGGGTGGATCAACAGCCACGACGAGAACATGGCGACGTGCGTGAGCGCGAGGCTCGGCGTCCTCGCCATCATCCTGGAGCAGCTCGGGGCTGCGAAGACCGAGATTGCCGCGTTTCGACAGTTCGTAGACACCGGCGGCAGCGCTGCCTTCGACATCGGCGCGATCTGCAAGCTCCTGAAGACCAGGCACGTCGTGTGCTGCAACGTCAGGGAGTCCAAGGGCATTGCCCTGCTCGCGGCCGGCGAGCAGCCGTACGCCTGCTTCCTCGCCATCCCGGAGGAGGTTCGCGCGCGCATTCTGCGCGGCAACTCGGCGGGCATGGTGGATGGGGCGCTCGCGGGATTCATCGAATCCTGCGCGCATCTGGCGCCGCGCCGGAAAGCGGAGGTCGGCGAGATCCTCACGGACGACACGCGCAGGGTGTTCAACACCAACATCGTCGATTTCGTCGAGCACGTGTCGCAGTCGGAAGGGGCTACGCCCGGCTCGGTAATCTCGTTCGAGGAGGAAGCGCGCCAGCAGAGCCGATGGGCCAAGCTCTGGCGCCTGACCAGGATCGCCTTCGACGTGCTGCCGGTCTTCAAGTACCTGCTGTCCGTCGCCGCGGCGATCATCGCGCTTTATCTGGTCGACGTCGGCCTCGATGTGCTCGCCTACTTCGGCTACCACGTCGAGCTGCCGGACAAGTCCTGGGTGCGCCTGCTGCTGCGCCGGTGAGGCCTGGCCGGCGACATGCAAACGCCCGACCCGCGGCAATTTGGACGTCGCGGCGCTCCATCTCGCGGCATCCCTACTGACGGCACTCCGTCAGCAGAGCCGCTGGCATGAGCATTCTTCATGGCTGAGCGTAGAAAGTATCAATTGCAAGCATACGCAGTGACACTACGTAAACGGGCGCAACCAAAAAGAGTGAGATCGATCATGAGCGCCGCAACCATCACGATCGCCGTTGGCGAACGCCACGCCACCCCCCAAAGACAGTGGACCAGTTTCGGCTCGCGGCTGCGAGCCAGGTTCTATCGGTTTCTCGAGAAGCTGCCCGAGCGGCACGACGATATTGACCCAGAGGTCTTCAAGCGGGTGCCGGCGCCCATTTGAACCCGTGACGAAAGGGTCGGCTATCGGTGGGACTACCCGCACAGGTCCAGGATGCCGCCGGACCTCAGGCTCCGCCGGCTTCACCATCCCGCGCTCGCTCATCACGCCGGTGATCTCGTCGAGGATGGCGGGGTCGTCGATGGTGGCCGGCATCCTCCAGCTCTCGCCGTCGGCGATCTGGCGCATGGTGCCGCGCAGGATCTTGCCCGAGCGCGTCTTCGGCAGACGCTTCACGGTCATCACCGTCTTGAAGGCGGCGACCGGGCCGATCTCCTCGCGCACCAGCTTCACCACCTCGCCCTCGATCTCGGTGGTCGGGCGGTTGACGCCGGCGTTGAGCACGATGAACCCGGCGGGGATCTGGCCTTTCATGTCATCGGCCACGCCGACCACGGCGCATTCGGCCACGTCCTTGTGCCGGGAGACGACCTCCTCCATCTGCCCCGTCGAGAGGCGATGCCCGGCCACGTTGATGACGTCGTCGGTGCGCGCCATGACGTAGGCATAGCCGTCCGCGTCCATGTAGCCGGCATCCGAGGTCGTGTAGTAGCCGGGGAAATCCGCGAGGTAGCTGGTGCGGAAACGCTCGTCGTTGCCCCACAGCGTCGGCAGGCACGAGGGCGGCAGCGGCAGCTTGATGGCAAGCGTGCCGGTCTCGCCGGGCGGCAGCGGTTTGCCCGACGCGTCGAGCACCTGCAGGTCATAGCCGGGCATCGGCACGGTGGGCGAGCCGTACTTCACCGGCAGCGGGCCGAGCCCGGCGGGGTTGCCGCAGATCGGCCAGCCGGTCTCGGTCTGCCACCAGTGGTCGTAGACGGGCACCTTCAGGTTGGCCTCGGCCCACTTGATGGTCTCGGAGTCGGCGCGCTCGCCCGCCAGGAACAGCGTGCGGAAGGCGCGCAGGTCGTAGCGGGAGATGTGCTCGCCCTTGGGGTCTTCCTTCTTGATGGCACGGAACGCGGTGGGTGCTGTGAACATGGCGGCGACGCCGTGCTCGGCGATCACGCGCCAGAAGGTGCCGGCGTCGGGCGTGCCGACGGGCTTGCCCTCGAAGATCACGCTCGTGCACCCGTGCAGCAGCGGCGCGTAGCAGATGTAGGAATGCCCGACCACCCAGCCGACGTCCGAGGCGGCCCAGAACGTCTCGCCGGGGTTCACGTCGTAGTGGTTCTTCATGGTCCACTTCAGCGCCACCATGTGCCCGCCGTTGTCGCGGATCACGCCCTTGGGCTGGCCTGTCGTGCCCGAGGTGTAGAGGATGTAGAGCGGGTCGGTGGCGGAGACCGAGACGCACCCGGCCTTGCGGCCGCGCGCCTTGGCGTCGGCCATCGCCGTCTCCCAGTCATGGTCGCGCCCCGCAAGCATGGACGCTTGCGACATCGGCCGCTGCAGCATCAGGACCGTCTTGGGCTTGTGCGCAGCGAGCTCGATTGCCGAGTCGAGCAGCGGCTTGTAGTGCACGACGCGGCCGGGCTCGATGCCGCACGACGCCGACAGGATGGCCGCCGGCTTGCAGTCGTCGAGCCGCGTCGCCAGCTCCGGCGCGGCGAACCCGCCGAACACCACGGAATGGATGGCGCCGATGCGTGCGCAGGCGAGCATCGCCATCACCGCCTCGGGAATCATGGGCATGTAGATGATGACGCGGTCGCCCTTGCCGACGCCCAGGTCCTGCAGCACGCCGCCCAGCGTCGCCACCTCGTCGCGCAGCTCGGCGTAGGTGTAGGCCCGCGTCGTCTTGGTGACGGGGCTGTCGTAGATCAGCGCCCTCTGCTGGGCGCGGCCCCGCTCGACGTGCCGGTCGAGGCAGTTCCAGGCCGTGTTGCACTCCGCGCCCACGAACCAGCGGCCGTATTGGCCGGCGTAGGGATCGAACACCTTCTCCCAGGGCTTGTACCAGTCGATCTCGCGCGCGGCCTCGGCCCAGAACGACTCCGGATCCCGCTTCCAGGCGGCGTAGACCTCGTGATAGCGGCTCGACACGGGGGCGCTCCTCCACTTCGGGGCCGAAGACGGCCCGCGCAAATCGTCGTTTTGCGAATAGTGCCGAGCGCGCGCCTGAATGCAAGGCCGGTCTCGCTAGCGCGCGGCAGCCGTCCAGCGTCCGTCGGGCACGGGCGGGAGGCCCGTCACGTCCTTCTGGAGCAGATAGACCCAGGCCGTGAGCTCCCCGGCCGCCGCAAGCCGCACCGTGCGTTCTAGGCGCCGATATTCGCCGGCCTCCTCCTCCCCCGGGAACGATGCCCTCGTAGGCGTCGAGCCATGCGAGCGCCTTGACCGGGTCGGCGAGCGCGTAGACCTCGCCATGCACACGCTGCCCGGGGTCCGCGCTGTCGACGACGCCCGGATACCAGCTGACGCGGTAGAGCCGGCCCTGGATCGTGGCCGCACCGATCAGGCGCGCCTCGGTGCGCAGCCGCGCGCCCATTGCATGGCCGGACGTCGACATCAGCGAGCCGTAGACGAAGAGGTGGGGGTTCATGTGTCCGATTGGGCCTGCGCTAGTGTCGGGGTTGCTTCACCCTATGGCTCAAGTGGCAATCCTGCTCAAATCATGGAGTTGAGAGCAAGATCCACCTTCCGTGATCGAAGCGAAGTGCTTCGATCAGCAAGGGCATCTCGTGCATCGTGAACTCGGGTGCGCAGGTTCTTCTAGTATTCGGCGAGCGTCAATCACAGCGCCGAGGCAGCCGAGGAATACGTGCGTGGGGACGTGTGCACGAGCACGGCATAGGTGTCGTCCTGTGAGGACGGTCGTGAGGAGATCCCATCATTGATGCTGCGTTCCGGCATTCACGATGGGCTGCGTGTCGCGCTCGCTGCAGAGCACCACCATCAGGTTGGAGACCAACGCCGCGCGTCGGTCGACGTCGAACTCTACGATCTTCTTGGTGGACAGCATGTCGAGCGCCATTTCCACCATGCCGACCGCGCCCTCGACAAGCGTCTTGCGCGCGGCCACGACCGCCTGGGCTTGCTGGCGCCGGAGCATCGCGCCTGCGATCTCCGAAGCGTACGCGAGATGGGTGAACCCGCATTCGTCCACGGTGATGCCCGCGACGCGGAGCCGGTTGATCAGCTCCGCGCGCAGCTCCGATCTGACCTGATCGCTGTTGCCGCGCAGCGTGACTTCCTGGTGCTCGAAATCGTCGTAGGGGTAGCGTGACCCGATCGTGCGCACCGCGGCCTCGTTCTGGACCTTGACGAACGCCTTGTAGTCATCGACGTCGAACAGGGCTTGCGCCGTGTCGGTCACGCGCCAGACCACTTGGGCCGCCATCTCGATGGGGTTCCCCCTGAGGTCGTTGACCTTGATCGTCTCCGAAATGACGTTGTTGGCCCGCACCGAAAGCTTGGTCTTGCCCATCCATGGCCACACCCAGCGCAGGCCGGTCGCGCGATCCGTCCCCTTGTAGCTCCCGAAGAGCATGATCGCTGCCCCCTGGTTGGGCTGCAGGACGTAAAACCCCTTCGCGATGAGAACGAAGGCAAAGGCGCAGAGCATGGTGACTGCAATCCCCGCCGGGCCCGCAGAAAGGCCGACAAGGCCGACGACGATGACGGCGAACAGAAGGAACAGCATGAAATAGCCGTTCGATGTCTGCGCCGCATACTCCCGGCTCGCATTGAGCGACGGCGACGATTTGTTGTCCATTGGATCACCTCATCGGAACGCGCGAGAGAAGGTCCGAGCGGAGTGGAGCATTCGCCCGGCATTCGTGTGTGTCAGTCGGGATCTACTTCGTCGAGGTTGATACCGATGGCGAGAGACCAGCGACAACCGGTTGAAGGCGGCGAAATGCCAACCACCGGTAAGCTTGCGCACATGCAAGGAACGTGAGCCCGCTTTGCCCGATCCAAAAGCACACGTGACCGACGGTCTGCCCGGCAAAGAAATCGGAAGGCAGCCATGCCGCCGGCAGCACATACACGACAGCCACCGCGACAGCGGACGCAGCCACCGCCATTGCCGTGTCGGAATTCGTGTTTCTTGCTTCGCTGATCGCTTCTACTTGCGCATCGGTCGCAAGATAGCGGGCGGAGCGGCCGAGCATCCACGCACTCGGCACGCGGAGCTCATAGCCGCCGGTCGCGCGGGTGAACCCTTGCGCTTGGAGAGCGCGGTCTCGCATCTCGTGCGCGATATCCGCCTGCTCGGTGGCCGACAATGCGCGCACGGCGTCCATGGCTTCGTCGAGGATCTTGCTCATGGCGGCACTGTATCGAGAAGACGGCAACATCGCTGTTCCTGCAGGCACATCATCATGTGGGATCCGAATCCGCTTCGCGTTCGAGAAGAAGTCTGCTCGAGCCGAACGGGTCTCCCGCACGTCCGCTCTTTGCTGAGCTCGCGCACCCGATAATCTCGGAGACATGAAGCCGACGTGCTGTATCGGGCCCGTCGCGTGGCAATGGCTCCAATCACACTCGACCGGACGCCGCGCGATCGGTGATTGCGATCGCGCTCATGTTCAGCAACCCGCGCACGGTTACCGAAGGTGTCACGATGTGCACCGGCTTGTCCGCGCCGAGCAGGATTGGCCCGAGGGCAACGGCGCCGGAAGCCGCCTTCAGCAGGTTGAAAGCGATATTGGCGGCGTCGAGCGTCGGCATGACCAGGAGGTTGGCTGGACCCCTCAGGCGCGAGTTGGGAAAGATTTCATCGCGGATCAGGGTCGAGAGGGCGGCATCGGCATGCATTTCGCCTTCCACTTCGAGCTTCGGCTGCCACAGCGTCAGGATTTCCAGCACCTCGCGCATCTTGAGGGCGGAAGGCGTGTCTTCAGTGCCGAAGCTGGAATGCGACAGGAGGGCGACTTTCGGCTCTATGCCGAAGCGGCGCACCTCATCGGCGGCCAGCAGCGTGATTTCAGCCAGCTGCTCCGGGTTCGGATCATAGCAGACGTAGGTGTCGGTGATGAACAGCGGCCCCTGCGGCAGGATCAGACCCGACACGGTCGCGAAGCCGCGAACGCCGCCACGCTTGCCGATCACATCGGAGACGTGGCGCAGCTGCGTATGATAGCGCCCGACCGTGCCGCAAATCATGGCGTCGGCATCGCCGCGCTTGAGCAACAGCCCGGCGACCACGGTGGAACCGGATCGAACGATGCGGGCGGCATGGCTCGGCGAGGCACCCCGACGCTCGACCAGTCGATGATACTCCTGGTACAGCGATGGAAGGCGTGGGTCTTCATCGAGGTCGAACAGGTCGTAGTCGGTTCCGGCGCGGATGCGCAGGCCGAGATGCGTGATCATGCGCTTGATGTTCTCGCGCCGGCCAATGAGGATCGGCTTGGCCAGGCCTTCCGCTATGACTTGCTGGGCGGCCTGCAAGACGTAGGGGTGCTCGCCCTCGGCATACACGATGCGCTTGGGCGCTCGGGCATTCTCCAGCCTGGCGGCATCGAAAATCGGCTTCATCAGGAAGCCGGACCGATAGACGAACCGGGACAGCTTCTGCCGGTAGTCGCCGAAGTCGGCGATGGGCCTGGTAGCGACGCCCGAGTTCATGGCCGCCCGGGCCACCGCGGAAGCGATCTCGATGATCAGTCGCGGATCGAAGGGCTTGGGAATGATGTAGTCCGGCCCGAACACCATCGTGTCCGCATGATAGGCGGAAAGCACGATGTCGGATGCCTCGCTTTCGGCAATGCTGGCCAGCGCCACCACGGCAGCCTTCTTCATCTCCTCGTTGATGGTGGTGGCGCCAACGTCGAGCGCTCCGCGAAACACGAAGGGGAAGCAGAGCACGTTGTTGATCTGGTTGGGGTAGTCGGTGCGGCCCGAGGCGATGACGGCGTCTGGGCGCACTGCCTTCACGTCTTCGGGCATGATCTCGGGCGTAGGATTGGCAAGCGCGAACACCAGCGGGCGCGGCGCCATGCTTGCAACCATCTCCTTCGTCACGACGCCGCCGGCCGAGAGCCCGAGGAACACGTCGGCGCCCGGCATCACCTCGGCCAGCGTGCGCGCCCTGGTTTCCTGCGCGTAAGGCGCCTTGTAGGGGTCCATCAGCTCCTTTCGGCCCTTGTATACAACGCCCTTGATGTCGGTCACGGTGATGTTGGCGCGCGGCAGGCCAAATGCGACGAGCTGATTGAGGCAGGCGAGGGCTGCCGCGCCTGCGCCACTCGCCACGAGCTTCACCTTCGAGATGTCCTTCCCTACGATCTTGAGGCCGTTGAGGATGCCTGCGGCCACCACGATTGCGGTGCCGTGCTGGTCGTCGTGAAACACGGGGATATTCATGCGCTCGCGGAGTCGACGCTCGATCTCGAAGCATTCCGGCGCCTTGATATCCTCGAGGTTGATGCCTCCGAATGTCGGCTCCAGGCGTGCGACGGCCTCGACGAAAGCCTCAGGCTCCTTCTCCGCGATCTCGATGTCGAAGACGTCGATGCCGGCGAACTTCTTGAACAGGACGGCTTTGCCCTCCATCACCGGTTTGGCGGCCAGCGGTCCGATGTCGCCGAGCCCGAGCACAGCCGTGCCGTTGGAGATGACGCCCACGAGGTTGCCTCGAGCGGTGTAGCGCACGACATCTGCGGGATTGTCGGCGATGGCGGTACACGCGAAGGCGACACCTGGAGAATAGGCAAGTCCCAGATCGTGCTGGTTGGCGACAGGCTTAGTGGCCTGGATGGCAATTTTTCCCGGAGGATCGAACTCGTGATAGTCGAGCGCGGCGCGCCTCAGGTCGCTGTCTGACATGATCTGGGATTCCCTCAGCTCCTTGGCCGCATCAAGCTCATGCGTCGCCGTCCAACCTTTTGCAAAATGCGCCCGCCGCGCTCGGACTGGCAAGCCATGCGACAAGGACTGCCACTGTCGCCGGCAACAACGAGGTCTTGGGCCACAGGCCTGCGAGGATCCTGTTGACTTCGGCGGGGGCCGGAAGTCTAATTTCTAAGCAAGCTCCATCATAAGGAGCTGCTGCCCGACCGGGCAGCGAAAGGAAACGCTCCGATGGTAGTCACCACGACCATCGAGAATCCGTCGATTGCGCGTGCCGAAGGGCGGCGGGCAAGGCGCGGAATACTGGCCGGATCCGACGGGTTGTGGGCGCTCGCATTCGCGACCCCGTACATTGGGATTTTCCTGGCGTTTGTGGTTTATCCCATATGCTACGGCCTGTGGCTTGGCAGCAATCCGGCCAGCTACTGGGAGTTGTTTGCCGATCCCGTTTATCCGTCGGCGCTTCTCAACACGCTCATCTATTTGTTGGTCGCTGTTAATCTGAAGCTGTTCCTGGCGCTGTTGTTGTCGGGATTCTTCATGCGCAAGGGATGGCGGACCAAGGCGGTACTGCTGATCTTCATTCTGCCCTGGGCCGTGCCTGCGATCCCGAGCTACATCTCGATCCACTGGATGCTCAATAGCCAGTGGGGTCTGGTGAACAACGTGATCTGGAACTTGTTCCAGGCCGACGGCCCTCCATGGCTGGACAACGGAACGCTCGCGCTGGGGTCGGTGATCTACGCCCATATCTGGAAATGGCTCCCGTTCTGGACCATCATTTTCCTGGCCGGGCGCATGGCCATCCCGCCGGAGCTTTACGAGGCCGCCAAGGTCGATGGCGCCAACGGCTTGGGCCTATTCAGGCACATCACCATTCCAATGCTGGCCAGTCTCTATCTGGTTTGCACGTTGCTCAGCGCCATATGGGCGCTGGGTGATTTCAATGCCGTGCGCTTCATCTCGGGCGGCGGGCCTGCCCTTTCCACCCATGTCCTGGCGACCCTCGGCATTCGCAACGCGTTCGAGCTCGGCAATCCGGCGCTGGGCATGGCCACGGTACTGTCGGCGCTGCCGGTTCTGATTCCACTGGTCATCCTGTTGATGCGCCAGCTGAAGAAGGGCCAGGTGCAGCTATGAACCTCGTGCGTCGGGCGCGCCTGAACCGATGGGCGGTGGAAGCGGCCGTCGTTTTCCTCAGCGCATTCCTGATCGTTTGGTCGCTCGTGCCGCTGTACAACATGGTGCGCGTGGCACTGCAGGAAAAAGAGGACGTTTTCAGCAGCAATGTCATTCCGGTCGCGCCGACCCTGAACAGCTTCTGGACGGTTTTCGATGAATCGTACTGGCTGCTGGCTAGGTTCTGGGGGCAGATGAGCAACAGCTTCTGGATCGGCATCACCGTCGCCTCGCTGACCCTGATCATCGGCACGCTCACGAGTTTCACGATCGGGCGCATGCGCATCAGGCAAGGCTGGATGCTGACCAACGCCGCGCTGATGACCTATGTGATCCCCATGTCGTTCCTGGCGATTCCGTTCTACGGCATCATGGGAAAATACGGGATGACCGACAATCCGCTCGCCGTGATAGCGGTGGAGGTCACCTTTGCCACGCCCTACGCTATCTTCATTTTCCAGCAGTACAGCGCCTCGATTCCATACGAGCTGGATGAGGCCGCGCGCATCGACGGCGCCTCGCCGCCGCAGATCTTCTTCAAGATCTATCTGCCGCTCATGGCCCCGGCGCTGGTGGCGATCGGCACCTATGCCCTGCTGCTGTCCTGGAACGAATACCTGTACGCGTTTCTGCTGCTGTCGTCCGACGGCAAGCTCACCGTTCCGGTCGGGCTTGGCAAGTTCCTCAACAGCGATGAGGCGCCTTGGAATTATCTGATGGCGGCGGCCATCGTGTACGCCATCCCGCCGATGGTCATCTACTATTCCTTCCGCAGGAAAATGAGCAGCGGCCTGACCATGGGCGGCGTCAAGGGCTGATCCCTGCAACAAGGGATGCATTGGAGAGAAAATCCCATGACAAAGGTGTCGCGCCGTCATGCAATCGCCGGCCTGGGCGCAATCGCGGCCGCGTCTGCCACGCGCTCCCGATCCGCAAAGGCCGCGGACCCGGTCACCGTTTGGTGGACGCAGGGCTTCTATGAGGCGGAGAACAAGGCCGTCGTCGACAACCTGGCTGCCTGGGAGAAGGCCACCGGCACCAAGGTCAACCTGACCATCATGAACGGGCCAGACCTGATCACCAAGCTGATCGCGGGAATGCAAGTGGGCGAGGTGCCCGATCTGGTGCACTCGGTCACGGGCGATCGGTTCCTGGTGCCGCGCGCGGTATGGGACGATCAGTTGGTCGACGTGTCGGACGTTATCGACAGCCAGAAGGCGGAGTTCCATCCAACCGCGCTTTCCGGCTCGCGCTTCTACAACGCCAAGCTCAAGAAACACTCATTCTACACCGTTCCCATCAAGTGCTCGACCCTGATGGAGCAGGTATGGCGTCCGCTGATCGAGGACGCCGGCTTCTCCGACGCCGACATACCCAAGACCCATGACGCCTATTTCGATTTTTTCCAGACCGCCCAGGACAAGCTGCGATCGAAGGGGAAGCGGATCTACGGACTGGGATACTCGATGGCGGCGAAAGAGGCCGATGCCGGCACCCTGTTCCATCACTTCCTGATGGCCTACGGAGGCACGGATATCGTGCTGCCCAGCGGCAAGCTGAATATCGACGACCCCGCGGTGAGAAAGGCCGCCGCGATGGCGCTCGAGCGCCTGACCACGCCGTACAAGAAGGGCTATGTGCCGCCGGGGGCCATCAACTGGGGCGATGTCGACAACAACAACGCCTTTTTCGCCAAGCAGATCGTGATGACGCCGAACGCAACGATCTCGATCGCGGTCGCGCAGATGGAGAAGGCAGATCAGTATTTCAAGCAGATCATCACGCAGGGCATCCCGCTCGGCAATGACGGCAAGCCCGTGCCGGGCATACTGGCGGTGGCGCCGTGCCTGATCCCGAAGGGCGCCAAGAACGTCGACGCCGCCAAGGAGCTGTTGAAGAGCTTCATCAAGCCGGACAACCTCAACCAATATCTCAAGGAGACGCGCGGTCGCTTCCTCCCGGTGATGATGTCGAACATCAAGTCGGATCCCTGGTGGCAAGACCCCGCCGACCCGCATCGCCATGTTGCGGTAGACGCCGGCCTGATCAAGCCCACCGTGTCCTGGTGGATGAACTACAACCCCGCCTACTCTGCGGTGCTGTCTGAGCAGATTTGGAGCCAGGCGGAAGCCAACATCACGCAGAAGAACATGACTCCAGAACAGGCAACCGACGAGGCGGTCGGCAGGATCAAGACCATCTTCGAGCGTTTCAAGATCGCCTGAGGGCAAGGGCCCACCGCCTCCCGTCGTGGCCCCGACCACGCGCAGGACGCCAAGCGCGTAGAAGCACTTGGCGTCGCCCCCATATGGCCAGGTTTCCCGCAACCTTCTCTGAAAAGCTGGATGCTGTGGCCCACGACTTTCGATGGTCTGGCCCGCGAACGAACTGCGCTCAGCGCTGCTATGCGAGCCGGCAAAAGATGTTGCCCTGCGAATGGAGGCCCGTCACCATTTGGCGCAATCGCAAGCTTCAATCGCCACGCCGGGACACGAGATGACGGAAGCACAATTGCGCGAGCTGCTGTCGCAGGAAACTCTCGCCTGGGCGGAGAGGTCGCCGGCCGACATCGTTGCCGAGCTTGCAAAGCCGCAGACCTATCGCCGAGGCACGGGCGACACTCGGCACGAAATTGAAGTGACGCTTCTCGAAGCCACGGATGACTACATCCACGTCCAGACGAGCATAAGCGATGGCAGCCTGGTGTGGGCTCTCACACCGATAACATCGAGCTTCCTCATCTATCGCGACGGACGCATCGAGATTTGATCGTCGCTCGCAAAGGCGAGGCCAGCGCGGCGCGCCTGCTACACGCGACCGCTCGGGTGGCGGACACGGCCGACCGCAGCGGCGTGCGCTATTCTGCGATCCACTCGACGCCGGGAGCCGACGTTTTGCGCAGGTGGCGTTCCACGAATCCTGTGAAGAGATCCCGGACGGATTCGCCGGCGTCGGTGAGCGGGAAGTTGTCGGACGAGATGAGGGAGCACGTCAGGTACAACGGCGGATCAAGCCCTATCGGCTTGGCGAGATCGCTTCCCGACAGGTCCGTAAGATCGCCCTTGGGAAGCACCGAGCTGCCAATTCCCGCCCGGATGCTGGACAGGATGTTTGATACGACATCTGCCTCCATCACGACGTTCGGGGACAGGCCGGCTGCCGCGAAAGCGCGGTCCAGCGCCGTGCGGGTCATATTCGGCTGCGGCGGCAGGATCAGGGGCATGGCAGCGAGTTCCGCGTGCGACACCGCGGCCGCCTTCGAGCTCGGCCCGCGGCTCACCAGATAGAGCTGCTGCTTGAACAGGGGCTTGCGGATGAAGGTGGGCGCAAGCTCATCCTCGAGGATCAGGCCGAGGTCGAGCTCGTTCGAGCGCACGCGCGACTTGATGGTGGGGCTGTCCGAGACGGCCAGGATGAGAGCGACGTTGGGGAGCTTGGCCTTGCACTCCAGGATGAAGGAGGCCGGCGCCGTGGCGAGCACCGTCGAGGACATGCCGAGGCGGACGGCGCCCTCGGCAACGCCACCCTTCGAGCGCACGATGCCCGGGATTTCCTCCAACTGTCTCAGGATGGACGACGCTTCCCGGTAAAGAACGTCGCCCGCGGCAGTGGGGCGCACACCTCGCGCACTGCGCAGGAGCAGGCTGACACCCAGCTGCTCCTCAAGCTGCGCGATCTGCTGGCTCAAGGCGGGCTGCGCGACGTGAATGGTGGAAGCCGCCCGGGAAAAACTGCCGCACTCTACCACCTTCACGAAATAGCGCAGATGCCGGTACTGCATTCGGGGCTATCCTTCGACCGCTTCGGCCCCGGGAGGCCGCCTGCTTCGCAGGTAGTCACCGATGAACTCGACGAGTGCGCTCCTCACGGCTTCGCCCGCATGCGTGAGAGGAAAGTCACCCGACGAAATCATCGAGCACGTCATGTATAGCGGCGGCTCCACGATGAGCGGCTTTGCGAAGTCGTCGCTGAGGAAGCTCGAGACGTCGCCCATGTTGAGGATCGTGCTGCCGAGGCCCGCGCGGACGGCATAGAGCTCGCTCGGGATCGTGTCGGCCTCTGCCACTACATTGGGCGACAGTCCAGCCGAGGCAAATGCACGCTCGATCGTCCTGCGCCTCTGGTTGGGATGGCTCGGCAGGACCAGGGGAAGCGCCGCGATTTGTCCGAGCGATACCGAGTCGCCTTGCTCGACGATCCTATCCTTGCCGACGAAATACAGTCGCTGCCGGAAGAGCGGCCTGCGCGACAGGGGGGATGCAAGCTCACCCTCGAACAGCACGGCAATGTCCAGGCTATTGGCTTCGACGCGGCCACCAAGCGACGCGCTGTCGCCATCGAACCATTTCAACGTGACCTTGGGATGGGCGACCTTGCATGCCTCAATGAAGGGGCCAACGAGTTGGCCCGCGAGGCTGGTGGCAATGCCGAGGCTGACCGTTCCCTGGGTTTCGCCGCTGCTGGAGCGGACAAGCTCCGGCAGCCGCTCCAATTGCCGCAGGATCGCGGACGCCTTGCGGTACAGGGCATCGCCCGCAGCCGTTGGACGTACGCCGCGCGAGCTGCGCTTGAGCAGCGTCTGGCCCAACCGCTCCTCGAGTTCGGCGACCTGTTGACTGAGGGCAGGCTGCGCTACGTGGATCGCGGCGGCAGCCCGCGAGAAGCTCCCCGCCTCGACAACGCTCACGAAGTATCGCAGATGGCGAAACTGCATCCCTATCGCATCCCCGCCCGCTCAGATCGAAGATCGTGGGGCGGCCGACCGTGCCTGTGGCCACACACGGTCCACTAGCGCAGGACATAATACATAAGAGTTGCGGCTTGGGGAGGGGTGCCTTGAGGTTCCAAGGGCCTGGCGGGCGCCGTTAACCCTTCGGGCCGCGACTTTGCCCGCAGAGGACCCACCAACCGCAGCAATCGGCGTGAGGTGAGAGCGTTCGCCTTCCGCGCCTGCGATTGCCGTCACAAGGACGCGGAAGGCAAACTCTCATCCAGCAGTGGATTCGCCGCGGCAGATTGATCTGCCACGGCCGCCAGAGAGCGCCTGGCTGACGTCATTCCCAGTCGCACACCGAATCCTCGCGCGGTGCCGGAATTGTTGCGCGGACGTTGTGCGGCAGCAGGGATAGATCGTCAGAACCAGGCAAATCGGTAATCGGCACCGAACTTGCGGCCACATTGATGTCGCCGCGTCGCGGAAAGCCAATACCGCCTCGATATGCCGGTATCGCCGACCGATATGGCCGGCATGGCCGCGCCGCGAGACTGCGATGGTCCGTTCGCCCAGCCATAGGTTCTCCCGATACCTGCATATCGAGGCGGTATTTGTCTTCCCGCGATCGACGCGACATGTAAGGCGCACTTTGCTCCCTGGCGGCGACCGATCAGACGGCCCCGTCGCAGAGCGCCGCCCCCCGAACACGATGATGTGGAGTGCGTCATGACATTCGATCAGCAGGCAGATCAGGGAATGCATCAGTTGCGCGTCCGAGTCCGCAAGGCCCCCCTGTGCTACTCGCGAGGAGCAACGGCTGCAGACATTCATCAGGCGCGTGTCGACGCGCGATCCAGCGGCGCGCTGATGATGCTGGGCGCGGCCACCTGCGCCGTGGCGTTCCTTGTCGTTTACGGCGGCTGGGGCATCTAGCGTTCCGTTCCGCAGCGTAGGGAAGGCTTGGGCTCCGGTCACCCGCATCCAAATGCCCTCCCGCCAATCGCACTTGGAGTTCTTACGAATGCGCAAGTCTGTCGCACTGGCTGATCTCCGATCGGGCTCGCGGACGCCGCCGGAGCTCGAACCGGATGCAACCATCCGCGTGCTCGAGCGCAATCAGATCCTGTTCGAGGCAGGCGATGCCAAGACGGACCTCTTCCGGATCGAGCGGGGCATGGTCTGCCTCTTCACGGCCCGCTGGGACGGACGCCGTGATGTCATCGAGTTCGCATTCCCCGGCGACATTGTCGGCCTGGGATTTCTCGCGGCGCATGCTTGCAGCGCGCAGGCGGTCATCGAGACGCGCGTCAGGTGCCTTCCCCTCGGCGCTGCGGACCGGATAGATCCGGACGATGCCAGGGCGACCACCCGCTACAATGCCGCCATCGAGCGTGAATTCAATTTCCGCCGCGCCAGCCTCGTAGCGGGTAGCCGCGACCGGCCGGTCGCGCGCCTTGCCGCGTTGCTGCTCGCGCTCTCACGGCGCAATGCCGATGAAGGTCGCGACCCGACCCTTATCGATGGCGTCCTCGATGCGGAGATCGTTGCCGGCCATCTCGGTGTCAGCCTCGACCAGCTGGCACTCGCCGCCACCCAGCTCGAAGCAAGAGGCTGCGTGAAAGCCGCCCCCGATCGCTGCCTGCGCCTCACCGACATCGATGCCCTCGAGTCCATCGCGGGCGGTGCAGACGCGAGCACTCCTCGCATGCCAATGCCTCGTATTCCTCAGGACCTCGGAAAGAGTCTCGTGCCATGATCAGAACGCTCATCCCCTACCTGCTCTCCAACTTCACGCTCACGTTCCTGGCCGTGGGTCTTCTGTTCTCGGCCGTCGCGATCGCCCGCGCGCCGAGGCCGGTGAGCCAATCCGTGGCGGTCGAGAAGCTCCTGTCGTGGTTCGTCTTCTGGACCGTTGGCGTGGCCTATCTCTACAATTTCGTGTTCCACGTCTTCTTTGGCGAGATGGCGGCGCGATTCATCGGCTGGACGGATAGTCCGTTCCAGCTCGAGGTCGGCACGGCCAGCTTGGGATTCGCAGTCGTTGGGCTTCTCGCCGCCTTCGGCAGCTTCGACCTTCGCCTCGCCGCGATCTTGGGTCCCGCGATCTTCTCGATTGGAGCGGCGGCAGGACACATCCATCAGATGGTCACGTCCCACAACTTCGCGCCGGGAAACGCCGGCGTGATCTTCTGGATGGACATTCTGCTGCCGCTGTTCGGTGCGGCCCTGCTTTGGCTGTCGCGCAACCCTGCTGGACGTGGAGCTGTGGGACGCGTGCCGCAAGCCGCCTGACAACTCGCGCATCGACGAGAGGTGCATTCCTCGCGGCAGGCGCGGCCGCAGGCGCTCCGGCTGCCGCGCTGCAAATCTCTACAGGCTGCAATAGCGAGGAATACTCCGCATGGCCTTCACCGTCTGGCATTCGCGCCGCGGCCAGGACGTCATCAGCATACCCGCCATCGGTCTGGACCTTTGCGTGCGGCTTCCCGTGCAGGCCTCCGGCGGTGCGCTCGCCATCATGGAGACGACCAACGCGCCGAACTACGGGCCGCCGCTGCACCGCCGCCGCGAGACAGAAATATTCCGCGTGCTTGTGGGACGCTACCTGTTCCAGGTCGACGACCGGCTGTTCCTCGCCGAGGCGGGCGACGTTGTCAGCGTGCCCGGCGGGGTTGCCCATGCGTTCGTGAACGTCTCGGACGACCCTGCTCGGCAGCTCGTGATGCTGCTGCCCGGCATCGATGCCGCTGCGTTCTTCACAGGCCTCGGCGCGTTGATGCAGGACGGCATTCCCGACAGGCACGTGCTGAACCGGTTCGGGCAGGACTGGGGCGTCGAATTTCTGGGCCCACCCATACCGACGGGCTGAGCAGCCAACGATCCTGCATGCACGTATGCTGCCGCCCCGCCGTCACTGTCTGCAAAGTGCGTTCGCACACCACGGGCGGTCTCCTCAACGAGCTATCGAGGGACGCAGCGTCATCATCCCGTATGGGTCGGTCTCGCCATGCGCTGGCTGAAGCCGATCATGGCATGCGCAATGCCGCCACCGACGAGCGAGATCCCCGCCATGACACCAGGATTTTCGGTGAGGTTGAACGGAAAGCGCACGATGAGCGCGACTCCCAAGAGGAGCGACACGAGGCCAGCGCCGGCGAGCCACGCCCATCCCGACTGCGGCCTGATCTTGAGCGCCATGCCGATCTGCGGGATGCCGAGCGCTATCACCACGATCGCGACGAGCAGCGTGACGGCTGCCGCACCCTTGAGAGGATTGATGACGATGAAAATTCCGCCAACCATTTCTCCTGCGCCGAGCAGGAGCTGCCAGTTGTAGCCGGCCCAATCTCGCGTGTGCATAGCCTGATACACGCAGGCTGCACCTGCGATGATTAATACCGTGCCAAGAAGAGTGCTCGTTGCGAAGTTGGCGACCGCGGGTGCGAATATTGCGGCAACGCCGCAGGCAACGAGGATTGCGCCTACGACGACGAACTCCCTCCAGTTTCTGCCAACCGATGCAAGCGGGTCGAGGTCCGTCGGCGGCGGCAAGTCAGCCGGCATGTGCCACCTCCGTTAGATTTGTCGGCGTTGCAATGGCATCAGGAAGGAGGCCGACGCGGCAAAGGTGATGCTCGCCACATTACCTGTTCGTCGGGTGCTTGACGAGTTTGGCAACCGGACTTTGTTTCCGGGCTTGGCCGGAGTGACCTCGGTCAACCGACGCACCTGACTCAATCCGGGGGATAGGGGGGTTGAGCCTGAAACAACCCCCGTAGCCGGTCGTCACTCGCCGCGTTCCGTCAGAAGCTGTCGATGAACTTGCGTGCTTGGGTGATGACTTCATCTGTGATGAACATGTGACCCTTATCGCGATAGCGGACGAACCGGTGCGACGCACCTGCGTCGGCGAGAGCGGCATCCATGCGCAGCACCTGCTCGATGGGGATCGAAGGATCGTCATCGGAGTGCAGCAGAAGCATTGGCCGCGCGCCCGCGTGGACGTGACGCAGGGGTGACGCGTACTCGCGCGCCATGGGAAATGGCTCGCCCGCCGGCACCCAGCCCGCGCCCCAGTCGAGCGTGACGAGATCGTACGCGCCCGACACCGAGACCGCCGCGCGGAAATCGATGGGGTAGTCGTCCCAACCGCCGGACGTGGGAAACTTGCCCTTACCCAATGTCGCTGCCAGCGCCGCCATATGCCCTCCCGCCGACATGCCGATCAGGAAGATGCGGCTGGTATCGACGCGATAGGTATGGGCGTTGGCATGGACCCAGCGGATCGCACACAGCATGTCCTGGTAGCAGGCGGGGGCGGGGGAGCAGGTGACCAGGCGGTAGTCGATGCTCATGGCGACATAGCCGAACTCGGCCCACTGGCGCACGTCGATCGCGCCTGTATCGCGCCGCGTGCCGTAGTACCAGCGCCCGCCATGCACCGACAGCACCAGCGGCAGCACGGCCTTCGATTGCGGGCGGGCGATGTCGGCCAGCAGCGAGGCGCCATCGACGTAGCCATAAACCACTGTTTCGGTTTCAAGCATCGGCGCCACCATGGGACGTCTCGCCACCGGCAGAGAGTGCCGCGATCAGACTGTCGTAGGGTCCATTGCCGAACAGCCGACCGAAGCGGAGCGCGGCGGACACCTGTCCGGCGGACAGCCGCGCAAACAGCGAGGGCGTGCAATACCTGGGCGCAGGTTGCGGCGGCAGGATCAAGTGAGCGAGCGTGGGGGTGTTCACGAGCAGGGTGACCGCCAGCCCCTTCGGCAGGTGCACGCCGATCTTGGCCAGCTCGCCCTGCGGATCGGCGACCATGCGGCCGGTCGCCACCGCGTCGCGTCCGAGCCAGTTCAGCGATACCAGGCGAGGATCGCGATAGACCTCCGCGAAATCGCGGATATCGGACAGAGCCCCGCTCGGCAATGCCATCGGCTTGGCTGTGGTCACCAGATGCACCACGCTGTCCGTGTTCTCACGCGCAACGATCGTCGTCTCGGCGGGAACGGCCAACTCGAGCTGCGCCAGGGCCGCCTTGGGGTGAGCGAGCAGTTGCGCCTTGAACGCCGAGTCGGACCAAGCCAGCGCGATCACGCGACCCATCGTGCGGTTTTCTGTGACGTGCCTTGTCTGCGCCGACATCGTCTCCTCATCCGGCTGAGCGCTTGCTGGTGTTGTGACTCTTGCGCTGAGTTAGCCAGTTGTCATGGTCGGGCTTGTCCCGACCATCCATCCAACCGCTTGCTCCAACATTCGTGGATGGCTGGCTCCACGGAACAAGCCCGAGGATGACAGCGGGATTCATCCGTTGGAACCGGAACATCAGATCATCAGATACTTCCTCTTGACCTCGTCGTTGTGGGCCAGATCGCTCATGGTGCCCTGGTAGCGGATCTGGCCCTTCTCGATCACGTAGGCAAAATCCGAGATCTGCGTCGCGAAGTGCAGATTCTGCTCGGCCATCAGGATGGTGAGGCCCATGGCCTTCAGCGCCTGGATCTTCTCGCCCAGCTCCTGCACGACGATGGGCGCCACGCCTTCGACCGGCTCGTCCAGCAGCAGCAGCAGCGGATTGCCCATCAGCGTGCGGCCGACCGTCAGCATCTGCTGCTCGCCGCCGCTGAGATAGGCGCCCATGTGCTTGTCGAGCCGCCGCAGCACCGGAAACAGGTCGTAGATCTTGTCGATGGTCCAGCCGAACTTGTCGGCGCCGGGGCCGCGCCTTGCCGCCACCTCCAGGTTCTCGCGCACAGTCAGATCGGGAAAGATGATCCTGTCGTCCGGCACGAAGCCGACGCCCAAGTGGGCGATGTCATGCGGCGCCAGACCGACGAGGCTTCTGCCGTTGTAGGCGATTTGCCCCCGGGTCGCGCGTGCCAGGCCCATGATCGTGCGCATGGTCGTGGTCTTGCCGGCGCCGTTGCGGCCGAGCAGGCACACTACGTGCCCTTCCGTCACTTCCAGGCTGATGCCGAACAGGATGTGGCTCGACCCGTAATGCGTGTGCACGTCCTTGACCTCGAGATGGATCATATCTGGTGCTCTCCCAGATAGATCTTCTGCGCCGTGGGATCGTTGCGCACCTGATCGGGCAGGCCTTGCACGATGATCTCGCCGCGATGCAGCAGGGTGACGCGGCTCGCATGATTGAAGACGACGCTCATGTCGTGCTCGGTGAAAAGCACGGCCAGCCGCAGCTGGGCATTGAGTCGATCGATCAGGTCCATGGTCGAGCGCGTCTCCTCCAGCGACATGCCCGCCGTCGGCTCGTCGAGAAGCAGCAGCTTCGGGCGACCGGCAAGCGCGAGAGCGAGCTCCAGCTTCTTCTTGTCGCCCTGGGACAGTTCCCCGCCGGCGACGTTCTGCCGGTCCTGGAGGCTGCACATCTGCAGCACCTCGTCGGTGCGCTCGCGGCCGATGCCGGCAGCGGCACCCAGCATGTTGAAGGCCTGGCGCATCTGCGCGTGAACGGCTGCGCGCACGTTCTCGCGCACCGTCAGGCTGGTGAAGATGTTGCTGATCTGAAAGGCGCGCGCCATGCCCGACCGCGCGATCGCGTGCGGGGTCCAGCCCGTGATGTCGACGCCATCGAAGGTGATGGTGCCCTTGTCGGGGCGATGGTAGCCCGTCAGCAGGTTGAAGAACGTGCTCTTGCCCGCGCCGTTGGGTCCGATGATGGCCTCCTTGGTGCCCTCGCCCAGCGTCAGCGTGACGTCCTGTGTGACCCGGTTGCCGCCGAAGCTCTTGTCCAGCCCTTTCACCTCGAGGATGTTGCTCACGGGCTGGCTCCGCCCTGCCGTTCGGCGTCCGCATCCCCCGTCGAGGCTTGCTTTGCCTGCAGGGCGCGCTTCTTCGCCGGACGCAGCAGTGTCTCCGCCAACAAGCCCAGCACGCCGCCCGGCGCGAACAGGACGATCACCAGGATCACCGAGCCGATCGTCAGCGGCCAGTAGACCGTATAGATCGTCACCCACGCGTGCAGGAACGTGTAGATGGCCGATCCGATCATGGGGCCGATGAAGAACTTGGTGCCGCCGATCAGCGCCATGAACACGGCGATGCCCAACTCCTGCCAGCCGAGCAGCCCGGGGGCGATGCTGCGCTGGAACGGCGCCCACAGCGCACCGGCAATGCCGGCAAATGCGCCGGCCGTCACGAAATTCACCAGCATGTGCGCCCGCACATTGATGCCGAGGAAGCCGGTGCGACGCTGGTTGTCGCGGATGGTCCGAAGCACGTAGCCGAAGGGCGACTGCACGATGCGCCACATGACCCAGAGCGCGGCGGTCACCACCAGCAGCGTGAAGTAGTAGTAGTGGGTGGCGTTCTGGAAGAAGCGGGGCGGCAGCAGGCCCTGCACGCCATCGTCGCCGCCTGGTGAAGCTGTACCAGGAGAAGACGATGTAATAGAGCAGCTCGCCGAATGCCAGCGTCAGGATGGCGAGGTAGATGCCCGTGAGCCGCACGCAGAAATAGCCCACGACCAGCGCGCCCGCGGCCGCGATCGGCGGCCCCGCGAGCAGCGCGGCAAAAAACTCCAGATACCCCATGTCGGCGATGCCGCCACCCTTGAAGAAGCGCATCAGCAACGCCGTGGCGTAGGCGCCGAGACCAAAAAACGCGGCGTGGCCGAAGGAGATCTGCCCCATGTAGCCGTGCAGCAGGTTGAAGCTCATGGCGAACAGGCCGAGGATCAGAATCTCCGTCGCGACGTAGATCCAGAACTCTCCGGGCAGGAGCGGCACGAACAGCAGCGCCACGAACAGGATGAGCGCCACCGACAGCGAAAGCCGGTCGTTGAGGCTGAGAGCGCCCAGCCATCTCTCTTTCGGGCTCACCGGCACATTTCCAATCTCTTCATGTGCGCAGCTCGGTGCCAAACAGCCCCCACGGCCGCCAGATCAGCACGCCGATGACGATCAGGAAGACGATCGCGAGCGCGCCGTCCGGCCAGATCAGGATCGAATAGGAGTAGACGACGCCGACCAGCAGCGAGGCGACGAATGTGCCCAGAATGCTTCCGAAGCCGCCGATCACCACCACGGCAAAGCATTGCACGATGATGTCGATGTCGCCGCCGAGCGCCATCGGCAGCAGCGGGGTGAAGATGCCGCCGGCGAAGGCCGCGATGCCGACGCCGAGGGCGAAGATGCTGGCATAGATGGCGTGGATGCGGATGCCGAGCGCGCTCACCATCTCGCGGCTGTGGACGGCGGCGCGCACGATCTTGCCGTACCTGGTCCGGTGCAGCAGGGCCCACAGGCCGACGGCCACCACCACGCCCGACCCGATCAGGAAGAAATGGTAGGGATTGATGAAGACCCCGAACGCCTCCATCGGCGGCACCGGCACGAAAATGCGGCGGTTCTGCACGCCCCAGATCAGCTTGATGACATCGCCCAGTATCAGGACCAGGGCGAAGGTGAGGAGCAGCTGCTCGGGCAACTCGCGCCCGTACATGCGCCGGATCAGGAAGCGCTCCACCAGCAGGCCCACCACCACCATCACCGCTACGGCGCCGATCACGGCCGGAGCGAGCAATGCGAAGCCCGGATCGAAGGTCTTTGCCAGGTAGGAATAGATCGTGACGGTGACGTAGCCGCCGAGAAGCCAGAAGGTGGCGTGCGCAAAATTCAGGATGTTCATGACGCCGAAAATCAGCGACAGACCGGCCGACAGCAAGAACAGCACCATGCCGCGCGACAGCCCGGCGAAGAGCTGGATCAGCATGGAGTTCAGGTCGGGCAGCGTCACGCGCGCAGTCCTTGCTCTTTGTGCCTGCGGCGGGGCCAGCTGGACAGCCCAGCGGGGGCCACCCTGCTCGCCCATCGATGCCTGCCGGGCGACGTCATCGCGAGCATAGAAGAGGCGATCAGGCGCGCTGCTTGATCTTGCCCTTGATCGTCTCGTCGTCGCGCCAGACGGTATTGCCTTCCACGGTGATCATTGTCTTGGGATCGTAAATCGGGAAGGGATAGTCGGGCGAGTCCCAGACCTCGCCGACGTAGGACGGGCAATCGAGCTGGTTGGTGGATTCGCGGAACTTGCGCTGGCCCCTGCAGGTGTCGAAGGTGCCACCCTTCAATACCTTCAGCAGCGCTTCCGTGTCGGTGGACTTGGCGCGCTCGACGGCCTGCTCGAGGCCGCTCAAGGCGTCGAAGTACATGCAGGCCCAGTCGTCGGGATAGAAATCGGCGCCGAACTTGTCGCGATGCACCTTGACGTACTTCTGCATCAGCGGCTGGTCCATGTGGGCGAAGAACGGACAGCGTGCCAGGCCGATCAGCCCGCGCGGCAGCGTCTTTCTCTGCTGGCGCAGCTCGACTACCGACACGACGCCCCCGGGATAGGCCGTGATCTTGAGCAGGCCCGCCGCTTGCGCCTGCTGCATGAAGGTCTCGTTGTCCTTGCCGGCGATGGCGGGATAAACGAAGTTGGGGCGCTCAGCCATGATGGCGGAGATGTAGGACGTGAAATCGGTCTCGCCGAGCTTGAACCAGAGCTGCTTGCTCTCCTTGGCTTCCGGTGCCGACTTGGCGAGCCCGGTAATGAAGCCGCGGTGCGTGGCGCGGCCCCACTCGTAGTCCTGGCCGATGCTGACGAACTTCGTCCAGTTGCGTTCCTTGATCAGCTTGGTGACGGCCACGACCACGGCGCCCGATTGCATGTCGCTGTCCGGGCACCACTGGTAGGTGTAGGGCGTGTGGTTTTCGGTGGTGATGGCCGAGCTGTTGCTGGTCGCGGCGAAATGCAGCGTCTTGTGCTCGTGGATGATCTCCTGAACCGCCAGCGCGACGGCACTGGAATAGACGCCGAAGATGGCGTTGACCTTCTCGTTGAGGATGAGCTGGCGCGCCTCTCGGGCGCCGACGTCGGGCTTGGTCTGGTCGTCGCGGTAGACGATCTCGATCGGGTGCTTGCCGAGCAGACCGCCCTTCTTGTTGATCTCGGCGGCCAGCACCGGCATGCCGCGGATGCATTCCTCCATCCAGTTGGCGCCGGCGCCGGTGGAGGGCAGCAGCAGCCCGATGCGGTAGGGCGCGCCGGCCTGAGCGCTGACGTGGCGGGGCTTCAGCGTCATGGCGCCAGCCGCCAGTGAGCCGATCATGAAGTCGCGGCGATCCATTTTCGCATAGCGCGACAACCACATCTTCTCGGTTTTCGAGTCCGTCATGTCAGCTACTCCCAGAGGCGGATGGATTGTCGTGCGAGCACATCCAACTGAGCCATTGTGCGCAGTCGTTTGTGCAAAATCGGGGGCGCCCGACAGAACGACAGATGTGACGTTGGCGCTTCGTGGCGACGTGCCTTCCAGCGGCAGTGTCGAGCATGCAACCAACCTACCCCAAACTCACGGCAACCGTGACGTACACCGGCACGCGAGTCAACCACAGAGAATATATGTTTCGCATGAGGAAATTCACGGCCCATGCTCCCGCAGCCTGAAGGGATGGCTTCCCCCCTCGAAGGAGATGCGATCCCACCCATTCCTTCGTCTGCTTCTGAACATTCCCGAATTGTCAGGAGGGCGGGGCGATTGGCGCGCTTTCAGCCCCGTGCATCGCAACTGAGCGCGTTAGCGGGCGACTTCGGCAAAATATTTCACTTTGGCGCCACGCTGGTTCTCATAGATCGAGCCTTGCGACTTCGCTGGCGGGAGCGGCATGCGCACAGGTGCTGGCCGGATGCGCGGCACGATGGATGCCTCGCCCAGCACGATCCGTGCATTGAAATCGCCGAAGTCGGAAACGCCCATCAGCGGCCAGGCGTCGGCTGCGGCATACTCGAACAGGAGCAATCGGCGCTGCTTGGCCGACCGGTTCTGTGCGGAGCCATGTAATGCCCTGGCGTGGTGGATCGACATGGAGCCAGCCTTGCCGGTCAGCGATACAGCTTTTCCGAAGTCGATCTTGTTGAGGCCCTCTGAAATGGCTCCGCAGAAATAGCCGTCCGAATGGTGATCGAGGATCTCGCCGCGATGCGAGCCCGGAATTACGAGCAGCGGACCATTCTCCTCGCTGCAGTCGTCGAGCAGGATGCCGACGGCCAGGACGTCGTCGTTGGTGTGGGGATAGAAGGCCCAGTCCTGGTGCCATTCTACGGGAGCACCGAAGCCCGCGGACTTCATGTTGAGCTTGGACCCGTGCAGCCGGATATTCGGGCCGAGCAGGCAGGCGAGCATCGCCGTAATGCGGGGATGGCGAACGAGAGCGCCGAAGTAGGGAAAATGCTTGTGTGGCGTCTTGATGCGGCGGAGCTTCGGCGACGTCGGGCTGTGGCCATCCTCGAGATCGAACACGTCGGTGTGTGATGTGACGCTGGCCGCGCCGGCAATGATGCGGTCGACCTCGGCGCGCAACTCGGCGACCTCTTTCGCCGACAGCGCCTGCGGTACCATTACGTATCCATGCTCGCTGTAGAAATCCACCTGGTCGGGCGTAAGCATAAGGTCTCTCCGGTCGAGCAGCTGGTCGATAACCCTTGAAACAAGGCATGGCACGAACAAGACCAAGTCGGGCCAGTACGTGATCAGGAGCAGGGCTGGGCCGAGCGGAATATAGAACGGAAGCGCCGCCCGCACGAGAGCGCCGAACGTGACGCCGGCGCAGTGCCAAGGCTGGAGGCACCCCGTCGTGCTCGTGGGAGGACGCGAGCGCACCGCAAGGACGACCAGATTCGAGTGGTGCAGAGCAAAGACCGGCAAAGAACTCTGGTGTCGGAGGTTCGTAGCGCTGTCAGGGCGCGACCTCCTCAGCGGCTGCCTCATACCACTTTTAACCGCGCTTAACTTGCAGGACGCCCGAGCGGCGCACGATGCTGGGTCATGCCCTCGTCCTCAGCTTGCTCGTCATTGCCGCGATTTGTAGATGCGCCCGCATTGACGCTCGAGACGGCGATCATGAGCTTGTCGGCAAGAGACATCCCCTCCGCCAACCGCGCCGGCGGCGCTTCGTGACGTAACAGGGGGACGGAATGGCGCTGCAGGCTCACGGTGACCGGAAGTATCCCAGCAGTGAGCTGCTTGGCGGAGCAACCGAGTGGGAAGCGCTGCGCGTCGAGCATCGGCAAGTCCCGGCAGGCGCCCATAATCCCCTGACTTCCAATTGCACCGAACTCGTGCTCATCCTGTCCGGCCAGGCGACGGTCAGGCGTACGGGCGACGGGCAGAAGCAGGAGGGCCTCGCGCTGCCCGGCACGAGCTGGCTCGTCCCAGCCGGCACGCACGAGACACAGCTCGAGCTCGACGGACCGTTGGAGTGCCTGCATCTCTATCTTCCCGCGACGCTGCTCAAACAGAGCGCGCTCGCCGACTACGAAGTCGATCCCGACAGGACGCAGCTCGCCTATGCCGGCGGCCTCGCGGATCCCGTATTGGCGCATATCGGCAGCGCCTTGCACGGCCTGCTGCGTCACGGGTCGAAGCCTTGCGACCGCATGTTCGCCGAGGGCATGCGGACCGCGCTCGCCGCCCACCTCATCGGCAACTACACGGTCGACCGCTGGCAGCCGCCGACGCGGGCTCCGTCGCTCGACGGCAAGCGGCTGAAGCGCGTGCTCGATTTCATCGAAGCGCACTTGGCGAGCGACATATCTCTCGATGACCTCGCCGCTGAGGCCTGCCTCAGCCCTTTCCATTTTTCGCGACTGTTCCGCGAGGCGACGGGCTTGTCACCCTGCCGCTACGTGACCGATCGTCGAATCCAGGCGGCGCAGAAGATGCTCGCACTCAATCAATCCTCGCTGGTGCAAGTGGCACTCGATACAGGGTTCGGATCGCAAGCCACTTTCACGCGCGCATTCCGCAAGGCCAGCGGTCTGACACCCGGCCAGTATCGCGAGCTGTGCTTGCGCTGATTGCGTACCAGCGTTCCGCACGTCCACACGACAGCAAGGTCTGCGCATAGCTCCGCAGCTTCTGAAAATACCCGCGCCCTGTGCCGGCATAGGCTCGGCAGGCAGCTTGCGCTGCGCGACGAGGAAAGGAACCCTGGCATGAGACTCCAAGCAAAAGTCGTATTGGTCACGGGAGCCGCGAGTGGCATTGGCCATGCCGTTACGGAACTGTTCGCCAGTGAAGGCGCGATTGTCTTCGCCAGCGACATCGCGTCCCCCAAACTTGCCTACTCAGATGGCATCGAGGCCCTGAGGCTCGACGTCACCAGAGAGGACGACTGGGAAAAGGCGGTCGACACTGTCGTCGAAAAGAGCGGTCGTCTCGACGTACTGATCAACAATGCCGGGATCATTGCCTACGAGCCGCTGCACGAGCTCGAGGTGAGCGCGTGGATGAATATGATCGCGGTCGATCAGACTGGCGTCTTCCTCGGCATGCGCGAGGCAATCCGCGTCATGCGGAGGCAGAAGTCGGGCTCGATCGTCAACATCTCGTCGATCTGGGGCAGCGCCGCAGTGGCCGGCGCGCATTCCTACCACGCCGCCAAGGGGGCGGTTCGCAACATGACGAAGAACGCGGCGATGACCTACGTCGCTGACGGAATCCGCGTCAACTCGGTGCATCCCGGCTTCATCGATACGCCACTCACCGAGGCACAGGCGCCGGAGCTCAACGATGTCGTTATCGCTTCGACGCCGATGAAGCGGGGAGGCAAGCCGATCGAGGTCGCCTATGGCTGCCTCTTCCTGGCTTCCGACGAGGCAAGCTACGTCACCGGCACCGAGCTCGCGATCGACGGCGGCTACCTGGCACAATAGCGGGTAGGGCATTGGCAGCGCGCAACTGCGCATTCGAAGCGCTCGACCGTCTGCGCGACGATCAAGAGCGCGGGGCAGCATCCAGACGACAGCAACCTCTGCGCATAGCTTCGCAAGATCTGGAAATACGCCCGTCCTCGATTGCCATAGGCATGTCACACCGGGCTCGAAGCGACGCGATCACCCAAGGTCACTGAGGGCACGCCGCCTGAAGCCCATGCAACTTTTCGACGGAGACCTTTCATGGCGTATCAAAGCGTGAACCCAACGACGGGTGAGCTCCTCAAGACGTTCGCCAACCATACGGACGCCGAGATCCAGTCGGCTCTGACGGTGGCGCACGCGCTTTACAAATCCGATTGGTCGAAGGGACCAATCCAGCCGCGATTGGACGTGCTGAAGCGCCTTGCCCACCTGATCCAGGATCGCGCCGAAGAGCTTGCACGCGTTCTGGTGAACGAAATGGGCAAGCGCATTTGGGAAGCGCGCGCGGAGGTCAGCATAACCGCCGGGATCGCGAGTTACTACGCTCAGAACGCCGCGACGTTCCTCGCATCCAAAAAGCTCGATACCTCTCACGGCGAAAGCTGGATCGAATATCAGCCGATCGGCATCGTCGTGGCGGTCGAGCCCTGGAATTTCCCTTACTACCAGCTCATCCGCGTTGCTGCTCCCAACCTCGCGGTGGGCAACCCTGTGCTCGCCAAGCACGCCAGCATCGTGCCGCAGTCTGCACTCGCATTCGAGGAATTGCTGACGGCTGCGGGCGCGCCGCGCGGCGCGTGGACCAACATCTTTGCCACCGGCGAGCAGATCGCGTCTCTGATCACGGATGATCGCGTCCAGGGCGTAACGCTCACCGGTTCCGAGAAGGCAGGCAGCATTGTGGCCGCCCAGGCGGGCAAGCACATCAAGAAATCGGTGCTGGAGCTCGGCGGCGCGGATGTGTTCGTGGTGCTCGACGACGCCGATCTCGACAAGGCGGTCGAGGTGGGCACCGCCGCGCGGCTCAACATGGCCGGACAGGCCTGCAACGCTGCCAAGCGCTTCCTCATTCACAAAAAGATCGCCAACCGCTTCCTGGACAAATTCACGGCAACGTTCGCCGGCCTCAAGATCGGCGATCCCATGGACGAGACCACCGGCATGGGACCGCTCTGCTCGATCGCCGCGCGCGACAACCTTGCGTCGCAGGTCGACAAGGCGGTGAAGGCAGGCGCCACGCTCCACTATGGCGGCGAGGTAATCGCAGGCCCGGGTGCGTTCTATCAGCCGACGATCCTCACCGGAATCACGCGGGAAAACCCCGCCTATTTCGAGGAATTTTTCGGTCCGGTGGCGCAGGTCCATATCGTGCACGACGATGACGAGGTCGTCGAACTTGCGAACGACTCCAACTTCGGCCTGTCGGGCGCGATCTTCACAGCTGACATCGAAAGGGCCAAGGCATTGGCATCGCGGTTCGAGACCGGTTCGGTCTGGATCAATAGCCGCTCGACATCGTCCCCTGAGCTTCCGTTCGGCGGAGTCAAGCGATCCGGCTACGGCCGCGAGCTCTCTGAACTTGGAATCAAGGAATTCGTAAACCACAAGATGGTGGTCGTCGCTGCGGGCTGAGTCCGCATGTTCGACCGCAACCAGGAGACGCTGTCACCATGAGAGTTTCAGGGTCGTTGTCCGTCATTTCGGGCTCATCCAGCGGCATAGGCGAAGCGACAGCGCGGCTCCTGGCTTCGAGGGGCAGCCACGTGATCCTCCTGGCGCGCGACGCCGATCGACTGCGCGACGTCGCCGCCGACATCCGAGACAAAAAGGGGACTGCAGACGCCTACGCAGTCGACCTTGGCGACCCCAAGGCTCTCGCGGCAACGGCCGCCCGCATCGTGGCGGAGCACGGCACCCCCAACATCCTGATCAACAACGCCGGCGCCGGTCGCTGGTTGCCGCTGCTGGAAACGTCGGCGGAAGAAGCCGCCGCCATGATGGCCTTGCCGTATCTCGCGGCGTTCAACCTGACGAGGGAGCTGTTGCCGGGGATGCTGAAAAGGAGTTCCGGGCAGATTGTGAACATCACATCGGTCGCCTGCCGCCTGGCCTGGCCCGGCGCGGTGGCCTACACGGCGGCACGAGCGGCGATGGAGGCATTCACGAACGCTCTGCGTGCCGACGTGCAGGGTTCGGGTGTCTCCGTCATGCTGGCAACCTTCGGGACGGTCGAAACGAACTATTGGAAAAACAATCCCGGCAGCCGAGAACATGTTCCCAGGAGCAGCGCCGCGATGAAGGCGCTTACGCAGGAGGAAGTCGCCGACACCATCGTTCGCGGCATCGAACGCGAGCAAAGAGCAATTCTGCAACCAGGCATCTTCAAGCTTCTGTTTGCTCTCAACGCCCTGTTCCCGGCAACGGTGTCCCGCTTCGTGGCCCGCCCATGAACCGATCGCGACCGTACTGCGACTCTTGCAAAGTGCCGTCGTACTCACAGGAGGCATGATGTGACAGCGCCTGTTGTTCGCAGGCTCGCCGGGGGCGCGGGGGCCGTTTCGATAGGATTGGTTGCCTATCTCTGCTTCTGGCCCGTTCCCGCGGAGCCGGTGTCATGGCCGGCGCAGAAGCCGCCGGGCTACACGGGGCCTTTCGCGCCGAACACGCGCTTGTCGGGTCTGCGCATCATCGACACCGGCAGCGAGGTGGGCCCGGAGCACATCGCGATCGGACCGGACGGCAAGCTCTACGCCGCGATGACAAGCGGCAACCTGATACGAATGGAGCCGGACGGCGGGAAGCAGGAGGTCTTCGCGAACACGGGCGGGCGCGTGCTCGGCTTCGCCTTCGATGCCCAGGGACGCATGATTGCCGCAGACGCCATGAAGGGGCTGCTGGCCATCACCGCCGACCGGCGCGTGACCGTTCTGGCCGATCACGTTTGCCGCCAATGATCCGATCCGCTATGCCGACGCTGTCGTCGTGGCGCCGGCGGGACAATCTACTTCACCGATGCGTCCACGCGCTTCTCTCCCGCGGAATGGGGCGGCACTTACGAAGCGAGCGTGCTCGACATTATCGAGCAATCCGCGACCGGCCGTGTGCTCGCCTATGATCCGGCGACCGGGAGAACGCGCATCGTGGCCCGCGGGCTCTCCTTCGCCAACGGGATCGCTTTGTCTTCCGACGGCCATACCCTGTTCGTGAACGAGACGGGCCGCTACCGCGTCTGGAAGATCGACGGCCGAGCGAGCGGCCTCGACGTGCAAAGCGGCTCGTCGCAGGCCAGGGTGCTGCTCGACAATCTGCCGGGCTATGCGGACAATCTGATGCGCGGACGCGATGGCCGCATCTGGGTCGGGCTGTTCAAGCCGCGCAACCCGGCGGCGGACGCCCTCGCCGAGAGACCATTCCTGCGAAAGGTGCTGCTGAGGCTGCCGAGGTTCCTTTTGCCGCTCGGGCAGTCGTACGGTCACGTGTTCGCCATCGACGAGGACGGTCGCGTCACAGCCGATCTGCAGGACCCGAGCGCTGCCTATCCCGAGACTACAGGCGCGACCGAGACCGCCGATCGCCTCTACATCCATAGCCTGCACGCGCACGGGATCGGCTGGCTTCCACGATGAGGAGCAGATTATCCGTTGGCTCCCTTTTGCAGGGCAAGCTCAGCGGATGATGAATTCATCCAGCTTGTGTTGAATTGACTCATCGAGGTTGTGCACGGCCGCCTTCTTCTGCCATGCTATTCATGTTCTGTTCGCGGCAGAAGGAGTGGATTGTGACGGGTGACCTCGCGGAACGGACTCCGCGGTCCTTCGCCTTTGGGCCGTTCGCACTGGTTCCCGAGCGCCAGTTGCTCCTCAAAGGCGACGTGCCGGTCCGGATCGGGGGCCGCGCGCTGGATATCCTGACGGCCCTGGTTGAGCGGCCAGGCGAACTCGTGAGCAAACGCGAGCTGCTATCTCGCGCTTGGCCGAACACGATCGTCGAGGAGGGCAATCTCAAGGTCAACATGGCGGCCTTGAGACGGGCGCTCGGCGACGGGCCAGGCGCGGCCAAGTACATCGCGACGGTGACTGGGCGAGGCTACCGATTTATCGCGCCCGTCCAAACAAGTGGATCGGCCGACCGGGCGTTGGTCTCCCCGGCGGGAACGGGCAGCCATGACTTGCCCACCGGGACAACCCGCATCTTCGGCAGGACGGATGCGATCGACGCCATTCGACGTGAGGTGGATGCGACGCGGCTCGTGTCGATTGTGGGCGCCGGCGGCATCGGAAAAACGACGGTCGCGATCGCGGCGGCTCATGCGGCGGCACGGGAGCGCGCCGACGGTGCCGCATTCATCGACCTCGCGACGATCAGCGACGCGCAGTTCGTGCCAGCAGCAATCGCCTCGGCGCTCGGCCTTGGTATGACGGGCGGGGATCCCCTCGCAAGCGTCGTACATGCGCTGAAGTCCCAGCAAATGGTGCTTCTGTTCGACAATTGCGAGCATCTGCTGCCTGCCGTAGCTGCTGCCGTGGATCGACTTGCCCGCCACCTCGATGACGTGCGCATCCTCACGACGAGCCGCGAGCCCCTGAGGATCCGCGGCGAGCGCGTGCATCGTCTTCGCGGGCTGGAATGCGATCCCCGCGAGAGTCCCACGGCAGACGAGGCGCGCAAGTTTCCCGCGGTCGAATTGTTCGCCGCGCGCTCGTCCGAGCGGGCGGGATATCAGTTGACGGATGCCGACGCGCCGGCAGTGGCGGAAATCTGCCGGCGGCTCGACGGCAATGCGCTCGCCATCGAGCTTGCCGCGACCCAAACGGCCGCATTCTCCCCGGCGCGAATCCTGCAGATGCTGGACGACAGATTCCGCCTCCTCAAGCTCGGCCCGCCTGGCGCACCTCTCAGACAGCAATCCCTCCTGGCGACGCTCGACTGGAGCTACAGCCTGCTTTCGGAGCGTGAGGCCGCCTTGCTGCGCGCTATCTCCGTGTTCGCAGGTGTTTTCAGTGTCGACGGAGCGACGGCCGTGTCGAACGGAAGCCCCGCCGAGGTGCTTGATGCGCTTGCCCAGCTTGCCGCGAAGTCGCTGCTGGCGATGGATACTAACGCCGACGTGGTCACCTACCGCCTCCTGGAGACGACGCGCGCCTATTGCCTCGAACGCCTGCGGGTCAGCGGCGAGGACCAGGCAGTCCGCTGCCGCCATGCGGAGCATGTTTGTGCGGTGCTCGAGCAGGCCGCGAGCGAGTGGTCGCAGCGTCCTGCCCGCGAATGGGGCGCTGCCTACGGCCACGTTGTCGACGATCTGCGTGTTGCGCTCGCCTGGGCCGGCCAGGACGAGGCGAACCGATCGCTGCGAATCCGGCTGACCGCCGCAGGGCTTCTACTCTGGAATCATTTCTCGCTCATCGAAGAATGCCACGTGCATGTTTCGCGGGCGGTCGAGGAGCTCGACGCCGCGGGCCTCGCCGGGACCGCGTTCGAGATGAAGTTCAAGCTGTGGCTCGGCGGCTCCACGATGATCACGCGTGGCCTCAAGCCCCAGGCGATGGACGCGTTGCGACGGGCATCGCAGATCGCCAATCAGATTGGCGACACTGATTATCGCCATCGCTGCCTGATGTTGATCGCAGCATATGAACTCTTTACGGGCGAGTACGACGCTGGAATGCGCACAATTGAGGCCTTCGCCTCAGTAGCTGCTGCAGATGATCCTTCCATCCTCCCAGAAGGCGAAGTGCACTTGGGCATAGCTGAGCTCTTTCTCGGTCGCCTTCAAGACGCCCAGCGGCGGCTCGAATCCCTTCAGCAGCGCGATCTGCGTTATTTCAACGGCTCGTACAGCGTACGATACATGGCCGACATAGTCGTGCTGTTGGAATGTGCGCTATCGCAGGTACAGTGGTTGACAGGTTTCCCCGACGCAGCCGCACGCACGGCGGCCGCCGCGTTCGAGCGTGCACGCCCGGCCCACCATCACCTTTCGCTGAACAATGCCCTCACGTATTCGTGTCCAGTTTTCTATTGGAGCGGGCGTTACGAGGAATGTGGCCGATACGTCGAATTGCTCGCCGAACATGTCACGAGGCAGGGCCTGATTACCAGGCGCCCGATTGCCAGTTTCTATCGCGCCGCCCTGGCGCACGCGCAGGGTGACGCTTCGTCCGATGCGATTGACGGCCTCGAGCGGGCCATCGAGGAGTTCCGCAATGTCAATTACCTGGCGCGGATGCCCTACTACCTCAGTGTCCTGGCAGACGCCCTCGCCAAGTGCGGGCGGCTCGGCGAAGCTGAAACGACGATTCGGACCGCGCTCCATATCGCACGTGCACAGAATGAAGGTTGGTGCCTTCCAGAACTTCTGCGCATCCAGGCGTCCATTCTGACCGCCCAGGGTCAGACGGGTGAAGCTGAGGCGATTCTCGTCGAGTCGATGGCGCTTGCCCGGGAGATCGGTGCGTTGTCGTGGCGGTTGCGCGCAGCAAATGATCTCGCCAAGCTCTGGCGAGCCCGGTCGCGGACCGATGACGCGCGCAGGATGCTGCTGCCCATCTACAACGAATTCACCGAAGGGTTCGCAACGCGCGACCTTATGGTCGCCGCCGACCTCCTCGCCTCGCTCGCATGCCCCGGAGATGGCAAAGCGGCTTGAGAGCCGGGCAATGCCCCGACTTCAGATGCGGTCTCCGTTCGCCTCCTGCAGTCCACCGGCACTGTGATGAGATGGACGCCGCTGCTGACCGCACGCTTCAGCATTCTGCATTCATCCATCGCTAGCGCGTCGCGAGGCCCTCGCGGCGGCCGCTGCGCGGCTATCCTTGAAGCGATACCAACCGGCAACGATGCGCATGCCCGGGACGCGAAAGGCGTGAAATGGAATGGGGCGGAACCCGTTGCCGCCCATGGGGCCGACATCCAGGGCGACATCCTGCATCATGTCCGCCAGCAGCCGCCCCATGAGGTTGGAGAGGGCCACACCGCGACCGCCGTAGCCCATGGCGTAGGCGATGCGCGGCGACAGCCGCCCGATGTGGGGAAAATCGTCCATCGTCACGGCGACCTTGCCGGACCAGCGGTAGGCGACAGGCGCGTCGGCGGCCTGCGGAAAGGTGGCGGCGAGGCCCCGCTCCAATCCCTTGTAAACGGCTGGATCGTCGCGCCGTCCCGTGATGTCTCCGCGGCCACCGAACACCAGTGTGCCATCCGGCATCATGCGGAAATAGAACATGAGGTTGCGGCTGTCGGCCACCATCTGCCGGCCCGGCACCACACTGGCCGCGACGTTGGCCCCGAGCGGGCGGGTGGCGATGACGGACGACGTCACGGGGATCACTCGGCGGACCAAATCGCCCGCTGCCGCGTGATGCAGATCGGTGTAGGCGTTGGTGGCAATGATGGCCTGCTTTGCGCGCACCGTGCCGCCGGGTGTCGATGCCGTCACGCCATCGGCGGTCTCCTGCAGCGCCAGCACCGGCGTTGCACCGTGGATGGGGACGCCGCGCGCGATCAGCGTCTGCGCCAGGCCACGCACGTACCGCAACGGGTGGATGCCGGCCCCGCGCGGGTCGAGCCAGCCGCCGACATAGTCGCCGCCACCGATTTCAGCCTGGGCCTGAGCGGCGCCCAGGATGCGCGGCGTACGGTCGCCCGCCTCCGCCGCTGCCCAGGCGGCATCGGCCTCGAGGGATGCGAGATGATCGGGAGACAGGGCGGCCGTGAGCTGACCCACGCGCGCAAATCCGCAATCGAATCCGCCGTCGTCGACGATGTTCTCGACCGTGTCGACCGCCTCGAGGATCAGGCGATGCAGGCGACGCGTCACGTCGTGTCCGTACTTCCGGGCCAGAGTGGCGAAGCCCTTCTTGTAGCGCGGAGGAAGCATGCCGCCATTGCGGCCGCTTGCGCCCCAGCCGATATGGTTCGCGTCCAGCACGATGGCCGAGATGCCCGCGCGCTGCAGGTGCCAGGCGGTCGACAGCCCCGTGAAGCCCGCACCGACGATTGCCACATCCGCCGCGGCGTCGACGCGCAGAGGAGGTGCCGATGGCGCCGGCTGGGCGGTTGCCAGCCAGTAGGATGCGGCGTGGCTTGCCGCCGCGTAGTCGCCTCGTGCATCGGACATGCGATGAGCCTTCGCTGTGTCGGGAGATGTGACTATCGAAAGAAGAGTCTCGGATGGCGTGGGGGTCAGCTACGGTCATCGGCCAACGCAGCCCGGCTACATGGGAAACACCATCATGTCGTCGATTTTCCACTGCACCGTGCCAGTGGTGCCGGACACGAGTTTGTCCGCGCCGCTGTTCAGGCGATTGCCAGCGATGATCAGCCCGATGCCGGTTTCGACGTGCAGCAACCGGCGCTCGCCGATGAATACGTCGTCTGCAACCTTCCCCGGCAAGCTCTGCAAACCAGCATCGGCCGCGCTTGCGTCCGCCACGCCGGGTGTGAACGCCACGTGCTCGGGGCGTATCATCGCCACGACGGGCCTCGCCACAGAGAGTCCGGCTTGGCGCGGCGCCAGGAACGTGTCGTCCGTGTCCTTCGCGCGCAGCAGCAGGCGACCGCCCTCGTCGGCGACGACGCCGGCCGCGATCTGGCTGGTCTGGCCAATGAAGCTTGCCACCGCCGCCGAGCAGGGACGGGCGTAGACCTCCTCGGGCGTGCCGCATTGCTCGATCCTGCCCCTGTGCATCACGGCAACGCGATCGGACATGGTGAGCGCCTCGCGTTGGTCGTGCGTCACGAAGATCGTGGTGATGCCGAGCCGACGTTGCAGCTGCCGCAGCTCCACCTGCACGGATTCCCGCAGCTTCGCGTCGAGCGCAGCGAGTGGCTCATCCAGCAGCAGGATACGCGGCGAGGTGACGAGTGCCCGCGCCAGGGCGATGCGCTGCTGCTGGCCGCCAGACAGCTGTCGTGGCAGGTGGCTGTCGTAGCCCTCCATGCGCACCAGCTCGAGCGCATTCTGCACGCGCGCCTTGCGCGCCGGCGTGCCGCGCTCGCGCAGCCCGAAGGCGATGTTCCGCTCGACGGTCAGGTGCGGGAACAGGGCGTAGCTCTGAAACACCATCCCGAGATTGCGCTTGTAGGGCGGCAGCGAGACCAGCGATTGCCCGTCCACACGGATGTCGCCGGCATCAGGCTTCACCAGTCCGGCGACGCAGCGCAGAAGCGTGGTCTTTCCGCACCCCGAGGGGCCAAGAAGAGACAGAAATTCTCCCGGCGCGATCTGCAGGTCGAGATTCTCCAGCGCGACATGCGCGCCGTAGCTCTTGCGCACGCCCAGTATGTCGACCCGCGCGGACTGTCCCGTGCTCAGTTGTGGGCTGGTGGCATCCATCACCGGACCGGTCCTCATCGCGCACTGAACATGAGCGTCTTCAATCCGAACACTCTGTCCAGCACGATAAGCAGGACGACCACGATGGCGATCTGGATGGCCGAAATGGCGGCAATCGTTGGATCGTAGTTGTAGATCAGATAGCTCAGGATCGAGACCGGCAGGGTCACGTTCGTGGTGTTGGTGAGGAGCAACGCGATCGGCACCTCATCGAAGGAGATCAGGAACGCGAATATGCCACCGGCCAGGATGCCCGACCGCAACATCGGCAAGGTGACCGAGAAGAATGTCCGGATCGGTCCGGCGCCCAGCACCGCCGCCGCCTCCTCGATCTCACGGTTGGTGCCGGCGTAGACGCCATACACCGTCCTCAGCATGTACGGCATGGTGATAACCATGTGTCCCGCCAGCAAGCCGGCGAAGCTGCTGCCGAGTCCGATAATGTTGACGAAGAAGAGAAGCCCCGTAGCCAGCACGATCTGCGGCAGCGTGAGCGGCGACAGCAGGAACGCCTCGAACTCGCTCTTCAAGGGAAACGTGTGGCGCGCCAGCAGGATGGCCGCCGGCACCGCGACGATTGCGGTCCCCAGCGTGGCGGACAGCCCGAGCATCGTGCTGTTCCACAAGGGCTTGATGAACTCGGGGTCGGTCAGCGCCTTGCTGATCCAGCGCAGCGACAGGCCCGGTGGGGGAAACACCGCGAATTCCGCACTGTTGAACGCGGCGACGACGACCACGACCAGGGGCGCCAGGATGAAGATCGTCATGGCGACGACGTAGATGCGCAGCCATGGTCCAAGCGCCGACACGGCTCAGTTCCCCACACGCCTGAGGCGCCCTTGAAGAGCGAGGCTGGCGAGTATGATTGCCAGCAGAATGACTCCCATCGCCGCGCCGAAGCTCCAGTTCGATACCACCGTCAGCTGCTGATAGATGAGCACGGCTATCACCATCGTACTCGTCTTGCCGAGCAGCAGGACGGTCACGAAGCTGCCGACGGAGAGCGTGAACACCAGGATAGCACCCGTCACGATGCCCTCCATGCTGAGCGGAAGAACGACCTCACGGAAGACGCGGGCCGGATTGGCGCCCAAGGTCGCAGCCGCCTCGTCGAGCGCGCGGTCGCGCGTCTCGAGCACGCTGGCGATCGACAACACGGCAAACGGCAGCAGCACGTGCGTCATCGCGATGGTGACGGCGGTCCACGTGTACATCATCTCGAGCGGCTCGAAGCCGAACCGTCCGAGCAGCGTGTTGATGAGACCCGTGCCGCCGAGCATGATCATCCAGCCGTACGAGCGCACCACCACGTTGGTCAGCAAGGGTGCAACGATGACGAACAGCAGAAAGACCTTCCAGCGCGGATCGGCTTCGGCGAGCGCGTAGGCAAACGGATAGCCCAGGAGGATGCACAGGACCGTGACGCCCAACCCGAACAGGACGGTGTGGAGGAGCACCATCAGGTAGTAGCCGTCCGTGAAGAACTTGCCGTATTGGCCAAGCGCGGGGAAGCTCTGCTCGACGCGCAGGCTTTCCTGCAAGTTGATCAGCAGCGGCCCGACGAAGAAGACTGCGAGCAGCAGCGCGGCCGGCAGCGCCAGCACCAGGGCTGCCGGCAGGCGAGACCTCCGATGCCGACCGCCGGGAGAGACGTCCGCGGTGATTTTTGCGAGCGGGACGGCAGCCTCCGGCACCTGCTTGTCTCCTGCGGCCATTCCTCGTCAGTCCAGTGTGATGATCGAGAAGTCCGCCACATCGCTCTGGGCTGGGATCGTGAGCGGACTTCAGGACACTAGCGCATCTCCTTGTTCCAGCGCTCGATCCAGCCTGGGAACTTGTCGATCTCCTGAGGATAGGGCAGCAGTATCAGGTCCTCGAGCTTGACGACCTTGTCCTTGAGCTCGTCGGGATACACGACCTTCGAGTTGGTCACCGCATAGCGCAGCGTCTTGGCGTGCGCGAGCTGCACGTCCGCACTCAGTGCGCAATCCATGTAGGTCCAGGCCGAGTCCGGCGAGTTCTTGACCTTGGCGACCGCAACGGTTGCGCCGAGAGCACCGGGTTTGGGATTGTAGTAGCCGGCCCATGGGTTGCCCTTGTCGATGAAGGCATGGGCGCGCCCGTCCCAGTACATGACGACGTCGACCTGCTTGGCGCCGAAGGAGTCGAGCACCTCGACCGGGCTGGTCCAGAACTTGACCACATAGGGCGACATGGCCTTCAGCTTGGCAAAGGCCTGGTCGACGTCGCCGTTGTAGAGCTGGCTCATGAACCAGATCATGTCCGGCCCCCAGCTGTAGGTGCCGGACGGCCATGCGACGCGCTTGCCGAATTTGCCGGCGATGATCTCCTCGATCAGAGTTTTCCAGTCGGCCGGCGGGTTCGGGACTTTCTCCTTGTTATACATGACGCCGAAGACACCGACGTGGATGTCGATGGCCTTGCCCGCCCAGGGCTTGTAGAAGCGCTCCGGTATGTCCTTGAGGCTCGGGATCTTGGCGGGGTCGATGTCCTCGACGAGCCCGTCCTTGATGGCGCGCATGGTGTCGGCCTGCGCCATAGTGACGACATGGATCGGCGGCGTCTTGGTATTGGCGCGGATGCGATTGAGCCAGTCTGCGGACTCTCCAGTCTGGATGGCGATCTTGTTGCCGGTGCGCTGCGTGTAGCAGGCGCCGAAGTTCTTCTCGACCAACTCTTTCCAAACGCCGCCATAGGCCGATACGACGAGGGGATCTTGGGCTTGCGCGCCTGCCGCGAAGGTGCAACAGCACAACACCGCCGCCAGCCTCGAGACACCTGTCAACATGCGCATCACATGAACCTCCCGTCGGCCACCATGGCCAGCCATCGCCGCAACGCTCGCCATTGAGCCTTGTCGCCGCGCTCGTTCCGCCCCTATGTTAGGAATCTTCAGGAAGACTACTAAATCTGTGGCGTCCCTGATGGATAGGTTAGGATAATTATAGTGACACTGCAATAAGCAGTGTGCCGCAGCTGAGGAGGGGACACGTGCAAGACGGTACACAGCTGGAAAGCGCGGCGGATGTCGACCTCGGGCGGGAGATGCGGCGCGTGCGCAAGACGCGCGGGCTGTCCCTCGAGGAGGTCGCCAAGCGCGCGGGCGTTTCGACCGGTCTCGTAAGCCAGATCGAGCGCGGCATCGTCTCGCCATCGATCCGTTCGCTGCGCCAGTTGAGCAAGGCGCTCGACGTGCCGGTGTCGTGGTTCTTCCACGCCGACGAGCCGGGATTTCAGAAAGACAGCGACGTCATCGTGCGGGCCGCGCACCGCCGCCGGCTCGCTCTCACGAAGTCGGGCGTGCTCAAGGAGCTGTTGACGCCGCCGGGCTCCGAGAAGCTGCAGATGTTCCTGATCACGCTCGAGCCCAACGCCTCGACGGGCCCCGAGCCGAACGAGGGTCCCGGCGAGAAGTGCGGTCTCGTGCTGGTCGGCTCTCTCGAGCTGGTCATCGACGGCCGCGTATACGCGCTGTGGGAAGGTGATAGCTTCGCCTTCGACAGCTCGCGCCCGCACTTCGTCTCCAATACCGGCTCCGCCGTCACGCGCGCCCTCTGGATCACGACGCCCCCGATCTATTGATCGCAAGATGAGGCCCGCCTCCTCCCCAAGCGAACACCGATTGATGCGACCGTGGCTTCCGGTATTTCCCTGGACGGGTTGCAGCATTGATTAAATCTGAGCGCCACAATTGCATTGACAATGAAAATATCAAGGCGTTAGGAATTCCACTATGCAGTTGGCGTGCAAGCAACACCGGCCCTCGCGGCCTGGGCGTCGCGCCGTAAGGGGCCCTGCCGCATGATAGAAATCGGCGTCGACGTGGGTGGCACTTTCACCGATGTAGTCTGTCGTGCTGCTGGCCGCCCGACGATGGCAATGAAGGTGCCGACGACGCGGAAGGATCCGAGCCGGGCCATCATCGCCGCAATCCGTCAGATGGCCGAGAAATGGGACGTGCCGGCCGCCCGGATTACGCGCTTCGTGCACGGCACAACCGTCGCGACCAATGCCGTGCTCGAGCGCCGTGGCCCGAAGATCGGGGTTCTGACCACGCGCGGCTTCAAGGACGTGCTCGAGATCGGGCGGCAGATGCGCCAGCAGATGTACGATGTGGTGCTCCAACCGGAGACCCCGGTCTTCCTGGCACCCGGAGGGATGCGCAAGGAGGCGAATGAGCGCCTGTCGGCTGACGGCGAGGTCGTCGAGCCGCTCGACGAGGCCTCCGTCGAGCAAGCGGCATCCGAGCTCGTCGCGGCCGGAGCCGAAGCCATCGCCATCTGCTTCCTGCATTCCTTTCTCAATCCCACGCACGAGCGCCGCGCCGCCGAGATCATTCGCACCGCTCATCCAGCCCTCTACGTCTCGCTGTCTTCTGAAGTCGACCCGGCCTTCCGTGAGTACGAGCGCACCGTGGTCACCGCGTTCGATGCCTACATCAAGCCGGTGATCGACCGCTATCTCGCCAACCTGGAGGCGGGCCTGGAAACAGCCGGCGTCGCGGCCCCGCTGCAGGTGATGCAGTCGCGCGGTGGCGTCTCCATCTCCGGCGTAGCGCGCGAGCGCCCGGTTCGGCTGTTCCTGTCAGGGCCTGCCGCAGGCGTCATCGGCGGCCGGTCCGTCGGCAATTCCGTTGGTGTCGACGATCTCATCTCCGTGGACATCGGCGGTACCAGCAGCGATATCGCACTCATTCACGCCGGCAAGCCGCTGATCCGCGCCGAGGGCCTCGTCGCCGGCTACCCCATTCGCGTGCCGATGGTCGACGTCAACGCCATAGGAGCTGGCGGCGGCAGCCTCGCCTGGATTGATCCTGCCGGCGGCCTGCGCGTCGGCCCGCACTCCGCCGGGTCGGAGCCGGGACCGGCGTGCTATGGAGCGGGCGGCGAGGAAGCGACCGTCACCGACGCCTCCGTCGTGCTGGGCTACATCGACCCCGAGTACTTCGCCGGCGGCACTCTCCCGCTGAAACCAGAGCTGGCGCGAAAGGCGGTCGAAGCGAAGATCGCAGGCCCCCTCGGCATGACGGTCGAGGAGGCGGCGCTTGGCATCCATCGCGTCATCAACGCGCAGATGACGGAGGGCATCCGTCTGGTTTCGATCCGGCAGGGGTTCGATCCGCGCAACTTCGCCCTCGTGCCGCTCGGCGGCGGCGGCGGCATCCATGCGGCCGCGTTGGCCGACGACCTCGGCATCACCCGCATCATCGTGCCGCGCCATCCGGGCGTGCTGTCGGCTGCCGGTCTGCTCGCCGCCAGCATCGAGCACGAGATGGCAACCGCCTTCCCGCGGCCGCTCGAGGGGTTGTCGCCGGTGGACCTCGCGCCGACCCTGGGCGAGCTCGAGGCTGCCTGCGGCAGGCTGATGGCCCAGGAGGCACTTGGCGAGAACAGGATCGAGACCCAACACTTTGCCGACGTCTGCTACGACGGCCAGTCCCACTATCTGGAAATTCCGCTGCGCATGGCCGAGAGGGACGCAATCAAGAAACTTTACGAGGACTTCGTCGCCGCGCATGACCGCGTATTCGGACATTCGACCCGCGCTCCTGCCAGGATAGTGAACCTCCGCACCATCCAACTCGTGCGCTCTGCAGCGCTCGATCAGCCCGACCAGCGCGGAGGCGAGCTGAAAGCGCCACGCGTGAAGAAGCGCCGCGTCCTGTTCGCCGGGTGCGGCAGCGCAGTCGAGACCGTCATCCACGAGCGCGAGCAGATCTCGGCCGACACCACAATCAATGGTCCAGCCATCGTCGAGCAGGCGGACACCACCACGCTCGTGCCGCCAGGCTGGTCCGCGCGTTCCGCCGCCGGCGGCACCCTGATCATGACTCGTCCCTAGAGGTGTGACATGTCGTCCTTCGCTGCCCAGGATCCGATCACCCTGGAAGTCGTGCGCAACAAGCTGGACGGCATCGCCAACGAGATGGAGTTGACGCTGCTGCGGAGCTCCTTCTCGCCGATCGTCCGCGAAGGCATGGACGCATCCGCCAGTCTTTTCACCCTCGGCGGCGAGACGCTGGCTCAGGCCATCGCCATCCCCGCGCATCTAGCGATGCTGATCCCGATCGTGCGCAAGTTCATCGAGGAATTTCCGCCGTCCTCCGCGCAGGAAGGCGACATCTACCTCATGAACGACCCCTATCATGGCGGCACGCACCTGCCGGACATCGCGCTGGTGATGCCGATTTTCGTCGATGGCCGCGTGATCGCCTTCGCCGGCAGCATGACCCATCACCAGGATGTGGGCGGCATGGCGCCGGGCTCGATCCCGACCAACGCCACCGAGATCTATCAGGAGGGCCTGCGCTTGCCGCCGCTCAAACTTAGGAGCGGCATGGAGTTCAACGAGACCCTGCTCAAGATCCTAAAACTCAACACGCGAATTCCCGAAACATTCATCGGCGATCTGAATGCGCAAGTGGCGTCGTGCTCGGTGGCGGAGCGCCGCGTCAAGGAGCTTGCCAGTTCCTACGGAGACAACCGGCTCATCTCCATATTCAACGAGTTGCTGGATCGTTCCGAGGCGATGACGCGCAAGGCGCTGAGTGCCATTCCCCCCGGAACCTACAGGTATGTCGACTATCTCGACAACGACGGCATCGAGCTCGACAAGCGCATCCGCATCGAGGTGGCCGTCACCATCGGCAATGGCACCATGCACTGCGACTTCACCGGGTCGAGCCCGCAGGTGCGCGGCCCGTTCAACTGCGTGCCGTCGGGCTCGGCAGCGGCCGCCTACTTTGCCGCCCGCGTCATCACGGGCAGCGAGATCCCGACCAACGGAGGCTGCTTTCGTCCGGTGACGCTGCATCTTCCGGAAGGCAGCATCGTCAATCCCCGCGAGCCTGCCGCCGTCAATGCTCGAAGCGCAACCATAAAGCGCATCTGCTGCAATATCGTCGGCGCCCTGCGCGAGGCGGTGCCCGCGCGCGTCGGCGCGGATGCATCCGGCGAGATGCTGGCCATCATGTTCGGCGGCCGCCGCGACAATGGCCGCCCGTTCGTGGTCGGCGAGCTGATCGCGGGTGGCAGCGGCGCCGGGCTCGCAAGCGACGGCGTCGACGTCATCGAGACCGACGCCACCAACTGCATGAACTTACCTGTCGAGGCGCTGGAGCGGGACGCCCCGATCCGGGTGCATCGCACCGCCCTGCGCACCGATTCCGGCGGCGCCGGCCGGTTCCGTGGCGGCCTCGGCATCGTGCGCGAGTACGAGGTACTGAAAGGCGAGATCACCTTCACCTATCGCGGCGAGCGGCATTACTGCGCCGGCACTGGTGCCGAGGGCGGAGGCAGTGGCCGCATGGCGCACGCCGTGATCCATCGCGCCGACGGCCGCACCGAAATCATCCCCTCCAAGCTGGTGACGACGCTGCAACCTTCCGACCGCGTCGTCATCGAGACGGCTGGCGGCAGCGGCAGCGGCGATCCCGCGAGCCGGGATCGTGCGCTGGTGCAGGCCGATGTCTCCAACGGCAAGGTGAGCGCCGCGCAGGCCGATCTCCTCTATCGCCGCGCGTGAAAGGCCGGCTCCCATCAATCCAACAGGAACGAGGCATAGCCCATGTCCGACCAGAAGGTCCCCGATCTTCATCTCCTCAAGCCCTGGCGCTGTCGCGGTGTGGAATTCAAGAACCGCATGGTGCTGGCACCGATGCAGATGTACACGGGCAAGGACGGGTTCCCGAACGAATGGCACCATCAACATCTCGCCAAGTATGCGCTCGGCGGCTTCGGCACGGTCTTCACGGAGGCGCTGATCGTCAGCCCGGAGGGTCGCAACACGTATGGTGATCTCGGCATCTGGTCGGACGATTTCATCGCGCCATTGAAGAAGATCGCCGACCTCCTGCGCTCGCTCGGAGTGACGCCGGCAACCCAGCTCGTGCATTGCGGCCCCAAGGCGTCGCGGCAGCGTCCTTGGGAAGGTTACGGGGCGCTCGGAGAGGCAGAGGCCAAGCGCGGCGAGCCGGCCTGGCAGCCTGTGGCGCCTTCGCCGACAGCGCGCGTGCAGGATTGGCATGGGCCGCACGAACTCACCATCCCCGAGATCAAGCGCATTGTGCAAGCATTCGCCGACGGCGCGCGGCGTTGCGCCGCCGCGGGCTTCGACGTCCTCGATATTCACGGCGCGCACGGCTACCTCTTGCACTCCTTCTACTCCCCGCTCGGCAACGACCGCACCGACGCCTATGGCGGCTCACGACAGAACCGCATGCGGCTCATTCTCGAGGTGTCGGAGGCCGTTCGCGCCGAATGGCCTGCCGACAAGCCCTTGTTCGTGCGCCTCTCCTGCATCGACGGCGAGGAGGGCGGCTGGAGCATCGAGGACACCGTAGCGCTGTCGACGGAGCTGGTGGCGCGGGGCGTCGATCTGATCGACTGCTCCTCGCGCGGTATCGGCCTGTCGCCGACCGCACGCGTCCTGTCGCGCATACCGGGCTTTCAGGTGCCGTTCGCCGATCGCGTGCGCCGCGAGGTCCAGGCGCCGTCGATGGCCGTCGGTTTGATCATGACCGGAAGCCAGGCGGAGAGCATCCTGCGCGAGGGCCGCGCCGATCTCATCTGCATCGCTCGCGAGGCGTTGAGGAATCCGCACTGGGCTCTGCATGCCGCGCAGGAGCTCGGTGGCGACGCCGAGTGGGCTCTGTGGCCGCCGCAATACGGCTGGTGGCTGTCGCGCCGGGCCGAGCAGCTCAGGCTCGGCGAGAAGGATGTCAAGGAAGGTCGCATCGCCGCGGTGTTCAACCGATAGTACGCCGCCACGGGCGCTGAACACCCTCGCGAGGTCTCGATAACGTTGGCGCCAGGCCGGTGCGGCCGTGCGCTCGCAGCCTTTCGCAGAAAGTACTGCCCTCGGAGGATCGCTCCGTGGCCTACTTCCGTCTACCAGTGTCGCAGTAGCCGTCAATCCAGGTCGTCCGATGTCCTGTCTTCGACCAGAGGATCGGGAAGAAGCTCTCGTCGAGAGCGGGATCGCCGGTGCGCTGATAGCGCCGATAGATATAGCCGCCCGGGCGGTCGCTGAAGTGCGCGTCCTCCGGGACCATGTGGATGCCGATGGCGCGCCGCATCCGATCGCCTGTCGTGTTGGGACCGGAGCCGTGCCAGATCTCGCCGGCATGAAACACGCATGATCCGGCTGGCACCTCGATGAACACCGGGTCCGGTGGCGCCACGCCGGCCGCCCTGGCTGCAGCCTTCATCTGCGCCCGATAGTCATCCTGCCCGTGAAAGGCCTCGGGCAGCGGCGTCAGCGGCCAAAGATGCGAGCCCGGCGCATATTCGAGCGTGCCAGCATCGGGATGCGTTTCGTCGAGCGTCACCCAGCAGGTCACAGTCACGGCCGGATCGAGGAAGTCCATGAAGGACGAGTCCTGGTGGTGCGCGATTGGCTTCGTCTTCGGCGCCTTCCACCAGATCGTGTCCTGGCCGAGCCGTGCGCCGGACCAGCCTGTAAGGAGGCACGCCGCGCGTCCAAGATCGGCGGAGAGGGCGAGCTTGGCGATGGTCAGATCCGCCTTCCAGGCGTTCGCCATGTGACGCGTCACGTCCGGCAGGCTCATGCCCTCGCGCCAATACCACTCGTCCGGATAGATGCCGGTATCGAAGCGGCCCGCAAACAGTTTGGGAAAGCTCTCGCGCAGCGCCGCGCAACGCTCTTCCGACAGGAAGCGCTCGACGATCAGGAAACCGTCGCGGCGAAAGCGCGCGATGTCGGTCTCGTCAAGGCGCGCCAAGAGAGGCAGGACAAAAGAGGGCATCTCATCGTTCCATCTGGCATTATGGCTTATTTTCGATATTATCATCGGCATGAAAACCGATCGAACGAACAATTTTCGGAATTCTGGCGCAAGCACCGTTCTTGACCGGACGGACATCGCCATCCTGAGCCTGCTGCAGAACAATGCTCGGCTCTCCGTCAAGGAGATCGCTGGCAAGGTCGACCTCGCGCCGTCGTCCGCGCACGAGCGGATCAAGAGCTTGCGCGAGTCCGGCGTGCTGCGGGGAGCGCACGCCGAGGTCGACTCCAAGGCGCTGGGCATCGGGCTCGAAGCGCTGTTCATGATAGGGCTGGCCAAGCACAAACGCAGCACGGTGGACCGCTTCATGGACGACATCGCCAAGGTGCCGGAGGTGCGTTTCGCCTTCCTTGTGACGGGCCGCTACGATGTCGTTGTGCATGTGGTCGTGAGGGACACACAGCACTTGAAGGATCTTGCGCTTGATCAGTTCACCAACCGGCCGGGCGTCACCCGCATCGAGACATCAATCATTTTCGAAGCCCGGCGTCGCTACGAGCTGCCCGTTTTCCAGCCGGTGGATTGACAAGTGCAATGCCCGTGCGGCGCTGGGGCCGGCTCACCCCGTCCCAGGAGCGGCGAGCCCTCGAAAAGCGCTGGAGCAGCGGAACGATTCAGGTCTGCCGATCACGAGCAGCTTGACGCAGCTTGCTGTCGGCGCGATCTCGGAGGCAGAGAGCAAACGGGAGTTGGATCGCCGCGTGCATCGTTTGGGTTGACGGGCAGCGGGCGTCGCCGTTTGAAATCGTTGAAGCTGCGCGGGATCGCTGGTCGGGAGGCGGCCTCTGACGTCCCTGAGCGGGCTGCTGGCGGGCGCGTGCAGGCCAGCGCTCAAGCAGCTATTATTGCGGTCGTACCGGTGAGGGTTTCGTTCCCTATGTGCGGAATATGAACCTCTATCTCCTCTAAGCGCGCTGTGGATGCACTGGAGAGAACAATGATCAAGCGTTTGCTGCCCTGGGATGGTCTTGGTCACGAGATCGTGGCACACGGGGGCGTGCTCTACATAGGCGGAGTCGTTGCGGAGGACACCAGCCTCGACATGGCTGGCCAAGCCGACGACGTGCTGCGCCAGCTCACCAAATTGCTGGCAGCGGGTGGCTCGAGCATCGCGCGCGTGCTGCAGGTAACAATCTACGTAACGGATCTCGCCGACAAGCCCGACTTCAATCGCGTCTGGAAGGCGCATTTCAATGAGGTCAACCTGCCCGCCCGAGCCACGATCGGCGTCGCAGACCTAGGGACCGGCGTGAAGCTCGAACTCGTCGCGACGGCGGCGGTAGATCAATAGAGGCTGATGCCGAGGCAGCGGATACGGGTGAGCGCCTCGCGCCGCGAGCACATGGACGGGACGAGAGCTGCTGCGAAGGTGGACAAGCAGCTGGCGGACGTTGCTGTCAGAAGGGCCACACCTGCGCGTGGATCCCCAGCGCCGCCTCAGGAGAGCCAGCGCTTGCGGCGCTTGTAGTGCTTGACGTCGCGGTAAGACTTGCGCGAGCCGATCTCGTTGAGGCCGAGATAGAACTCGCGGATGTCGGAGTTCTCACGCAGCTTTTGCACGCTCCCCTCCAGCACGATGCGGCCCGATTCCATGACATAGCCGTGATGCGCCACGGCCAGCGCCATGGTGGCGTTCTGCTCGACAAGAAGGACGGCGAGCTTCTCCTGCTCCACCAGGCGTCTGACGATGCCGAAGATCTCCTCCACCAGCATGGGCGCCAGGCCGAGCGAGGGCTCGTCGAGCAGGATCACCTTGGGGTCCGACATCAGGGCGCGGCCGATCGCCAGCATCTGCTGCTCGCCGCCCGAGAGGTAGCCCGAGAGTTGCTGACGCCGCGCCTGCAGCTGCGGGAAATAGCCATAGACGCGCTCGATGCCCTCGCGGATCTTGCGTTGGTGGCGCTGGATGTGGCCGCCGGCGATGAGGTTCTCCTCCGTCGTCAGGTGCTCGAACACGCGCCGGCCCTCGAATACCTGCGCGATGCCGAGCCGCGTCACGTCAAAGGCCCGCATCCCGTCGATGCGCTTGTTCTCGAAGGTGACGGTGCCCTTGGTCACCTCACCGCGCTCCGAACGCAATACGCCCGACACCGCCTTGAGCGTCGTCGTCTTGCCGGCGCCATTGGCGCCCAGCAGCGTGGTGATGATGCCGGCCTTCACCTCGAGCGACACACCGCGCAACACCAGGATGACGCTGTCGTAGACGACCTCGATGTTGTTGATCGACAGCACCGTCGGAACCCCCGTCATCCCGGTGCTTGTCGCCGGGATCCAATATGCAACTTGCTCGGCGCTCCGTTAGCTGGATCCCGGGCACGAGGCCCGGGATGACAGCGCACGTTCTAGTTCACGGCCGCGAGGTGCTTCTTGATCACGTCGCGGTAGGCCTGGAACCACTCGCCGTCCTTGACAAGCTTGCCGTCCTTGACGGTCCATACCTGCACCCAGCCACCGCCTTCGTGGTCTGCCTGATTGATCTCCATCGGGGGCACCATGCCGCCAAGCGTGAAGCCCTTGATGGCCTCCATGCCGTTCTTGACGTCCTCGCTGGTCGGCTTGGCGCCGCCCTTGGCCTTGATGGCGTTGCGCACCGCCTCGGCATGGATGGCGGCGACCATCACGCCACGATTGTAGTAGACGCTGATTTCCTGCTCCTTGGGACTTGGCTTGCCTTGCGCCTTGTACATTGCGTCGATGTCGCGGATCACCTGGAAGTCCGTTCCGAACTCCCGCGAACTGGATGGTGTGATAGCCTTCCGCGACGCCGAACCCGCCGGCCGCCTTGATGTCTGCCTCCGAGGAGGCCCAGACGAAGCCGATCACCTTGCTCAGCGGGTAGCCTTTGCCCTTGAGCTCCTTGATTGCCACGGACGGCGAGCGGCCGAACAGGTGAGCGATGATGAAGTCGGGCTTGAAGCGGCCGGTGATGTCGAGCACCTGTGCCGCCATCTCGACGCCGGGTGCCGGCACCCCGAAGGTCCTCATCTCGAAGCCTTCCGACTTGGCGAGATCCTCCAGGATCACGAGCGGTTCCTTGCCGGCCGGGTTGTCATAGAACACGTATGCGATCTTCTTGCCTTGAAGGCTTCCGCCCAGCTGCTTCTTGGCAAAGGCGACGGCTGCGGTCGCCTGCGACCAGTAGCTGGCGGCGATGGGGAACAAGTAGGGATAGCGCTTGCCGTCGGTGGCGCCGGCGGTGCCGAAGCCCGGGGAGGTGCCGAGGATCTTGTCCTCCTCCAGCTTCTTGGTCAGCGCGGCAGTCTGCGGGGTGCCGTAGATGCCATCCAGCACCGCTCCCTCCTTCTTGAAGCGCTCATGCGCCTCCATGGCAGGGGGTACCTTGTACTCGTTGTCGATCTCGAGCACGCGGATCTTGTAGCCCTCGACTCCGCCCTTGCTGTTCAGCAGGCTCATGTAGTCGTGGTAGCCGGGGCAAAGATAAATGCCGACCGTCTGCGTGGGGCCGGTCCGGTCGCACTGCAGGCCGACAACGATTTCCTTGTCTTGCGCATTGACGGCGCTTGCCGCCAACGCAACTGCGCCAGCCGCCATGGCTACCGCACGCAGAGTTGTTCGTTTTGACATGTCGTTTCCTCCTTCGCTTTTTTTTCTGCAGATACTCAGTATGAAAATGGCCAGACGCGGAAGTAATTGCGGATGTTGCGCCATAGCCGGTTCAGTCCCTCGGGCTCCACCACCAGAAAGAAGATGATGAGGCAGCCGAACAGGACGAGCCTGGTGCTGGCGATGATGCCCGAAAGCTCGCCGGCATCGAAGATCAGGCCGCCGAGCGGCTCCATCGCCAGCCGCAGGGCGATCGGCAGCATGGTCACGAAGATGGCTCCGAAAATGGTGCCGAGCACGGAGCCGAGACCGCCGATGATGATCATGGCCAGATAGTCGATCGAGACGCCGATCTGGAATGCCTCGTAGTTGGCGATGCCGAAATAATAGGTATAGAGCACGCCACAAACGCCGGCGTAGAACGACGAGATGGCGAAAGCGAGCAGCTTGTAGCGGAAGATGTTGATGCCGATGATCTCGGCGGCGATGTCCTGGTCGCGGATCGCGACGAAAGCGCGGCCGATGCGGCTGCGCACCAGGTTGAGTGTGGCCAGTATGGCCAGCGCCGCAAAGAACAGCAGGAAGAAGTAGAGCTCCCCCTGCGTCTTCATCTGGTGCCCCCACAGCTCCGGCCGCGGCACCTGGATCGACGCCCCGGCGCCGCCGGAAATGGCCGGCGTGTGGTTGATGATCCACTCGATTATGAGCTGGCTGGCCAGCGTGGCGATGGCGAGATACAGCCCCTTGATCCTGAGGCTGGGAATGCCGACGATGGCGCCGATCAGGGCAGCCATCAGCCCCCCTGCGGGCAGCGTCACCCAGAACGGCAGCTGGAAGTGCACCGCGAGGTTGGCCGCCGTATAGGCGCCGACCGACATGAAGGCCGCGTGTCCGACCGATATCTGGCCGGTGTAGCCGACCAGGATATTCAAGCCCAGCGCGCCGACGATGGCGATCAACGACAGATTGATGATGGACAGGTAGTACTCGCCCAGCAACAAGGGCAACACGACCGCAAACAGCACGACGACGGCGGCCACGGTCCACCGCGCGATCGGCAGCGGGTAGAGCGCCATGTCGGCGGCGTAGCTGGTCTTGAAGACTCCCGACTCGCGATGCAGCATGACCTGGGTCCGTCCCCCTTACACGCGCTCGATCTTGTGCGTGCCGAATATTCCGTAAGGCTTGAACATCAAGGCGATGATCATCAGCACGTAGGGCGCGAAGTCCTTGGTACCGCCGCCGACGTAGGGGTCGAGGTAGCCGGCGGCCAGGCTCTCGACCAGCCCCACGATCAGGCCGCCGACCACCGCGCCAACTATGGAGTCGAGGCCGCCGAGTATCACGACCGGGAACACCTTTAGCCCCACCAGCGCCAGTTGCGTGTCGACCCCCAGCATGCTGCCCCAGATGACGCCGCCCATTGCCGAGACTATTCCGGCCATCGCCCAGGCCAGCCCGAAGTAGCGCTCGACGTTGATGCCCATGGCCATCGCCACCTGCTGGTTGTCGGCGACGGCGCGCATGGCGATGCCCATGCGGCTCTTGAGGAAAAACCAGGTGAACAGGGCCAAGAACAGCAATGTGACGATGACGCCAAGCACCTGTATCGGCGGCAGCGAGATCGGCCCCAAGGTGATCGGCGTGTCGCCGATCGGCAGCGACAGCGCGCGCGTCTGCCCACCCACCGTGATCGGCGGCAGTCCGCGCAGGATGGCGCCGAGCCCGATGGTCGCCATGATGACGGCGACGACGGGCCGGCCCAACAGTGGCCGCAGCACGACGCGCTCGAGAGCAAAGCTGAACAGGATCATCACCGCCACTGCCGCAAGCACCGCGCCGATGACGGGCATGCCCTTGACCGACAGCGCGACGGCGGCCACGAAACCCGCCAGCATGACGAACTCGCCCTGCGCGAAGTTGATGGCGTCAGTGGCCTTGTAGACGAGCACGAACCCCAGCGCGATTAGCGAGTACATCAGCCCGATCGACAGCCCGCTGACGGCCAGCGAGATCCCGAACTCCACTTCATCCCACATCAGGCGCTCCTTCGTTGAGCGACGGTGTCATCCCGGAGCTTGTCCCCGAGGTCCAGCACGCGGCAGGCACCCGAGGCCGGCAATGCTGCAGACAATCGATGCTGGGAGGCCGCGGAGGCGCGGACGCCGGGGATTGGTGCGAGGGGTGCATCCGCATCGGTCCCACCTCTCTCACGCGGCCAGGCGACCGGGGGTGGTCGGGGCGGCGACGTCGTGGACCAGCATGGTCGAGGTGAGCTGGCTCTTGCGGCCGTCCTCGTAGGTGATGTCCATGGTCAGCTGCGTCTCCTTGGCGCCGTCGTAGAGTGCCGCAATCACCGGAGCGTACTTCTCGGCCACGAACGCGCGACGCACCTTGCGCGTGCGCGTCACCTCCGCATCGTCGGCATCGAGCTCCTTGTTGAGCAGCACGATGCGGCGCACCCGGGTCGCCTCGGGCAGCGTGGCGTTGATCTTGGCCACCTCATCGATCACGAGGCGCGCCATCTCGGCCTTGCGGGCGAGGTCCATAAAGCTGGTGTAGGGCAGGCCGTTCTGTTCGGCCCACTTTCCGGCCGTGCTCATGTCGATGGAGACCATCGCCGCCACGAACGGATGCTGGTCGCCGAAGGCCACCGCCTCGCGGATGAAGGGGCTGTATTTGAGCTTGTTCTCGACGAACTGCGGCGCGAATGGCGTGCCGTCGGTCAGCGTCCCCACGTCCTTGGCTCGATCGATGATGGCAAGATGCCCGCGTGGGTCGACCAGGCCGGCATCGCCTGTCTTGAGCCAGCCGTCGGGCGTGACGGCGTCGCGGGTGGCGTCCTCCTGCTTGTAGTAGCCAACGAACACGCCGGGCCCCTTCACCTGCACCTCGCCGCGCTCGCCGATGCGCACCTGCGTACCGGGCAGCGTGCGCCCGACGGTATTGGGATCGGCCTCGTCGTTGGCCTGCAGGGCGACGAGCGCGCTGGCTTCGGTGGCGCCGTAGATCTGCTTCAGATTGACGCCGAAGGAGCGGAAGAACCGGAAGGTGTCGGCGCCGAGCGGCGCTCCGCCGGTGAGGCACCAGCGCGCGTTGCGCAAGCCTAGCTGGTCACGCACCGGGCCATAGACGAGATACTCGCCAAGGCGATAGCCGATCCGCATAGAGCGCGGGATCGGCTTGCCGTCGCCCTTCAGCAGCTCGCGCCGCTCGGCCAGGCGGCGGAAGAATTCGTAGACGCGCCGCTTGAGGGGCGAGGCATCGGCCGCCTTGACCTGCAGGGCCGTCAGCATGTTCTCCCAGATGCGCGGCGGGCCCAGCAGCGCGCTCGGCCCCAGTTCGCGCAGGTCGCGCTGTACCGTCTCCGGGCTCTCGGGGCAGTTGCACGTGGCAGCCACCACCAGGGACATGCTGAGCGAGAAGATCGAGTCGCCCACCCACCCCATCGGCAGGTAGCAGAGCCAGTTGTCGCCGCGCGCCACCGATTCCACGCCGGCGAAGCTCTCGGACGTTGCGATCATGTTGGCGTGGCTCAGCTGTACGCCCTTCGAGCGCCCCGTCGTTCCGGACGTGTAGGTGAGCAGCGCCACGTCCTGGGCGCCGCCTTGCTGCATCTCGCGCTCGAAATAATCCGGATGCTCTTTGGCGAAGGCGCGGCCGGCCTCCTCCATGTCGGCGAACGACCTGAGGATGTCGTCCGTGTAGGCGCCCATGCCGAGCGGGTCTTCGTACACCACGAGGCGCAGGTTTTTCAGCTGGCCCTTCAGCGAGAGCACCTTGTCGATCTGCTCCTGGTCCTCGGCGACCACGATCGAAACCTCGGCGTGGTCGAGCACGAAGGCGAGCTCGCGAGCGATGGAATCCTGGTACAGCGGCACGGCCATGCCGCCGAGCGACTGCGCCGAGAGTTGCGCCCAGTAGAGGCGCGCCCGGTTGTCGCCGAGCACGGACAGCTTGTCGCCGCGTTTGAAGCCCGCCGCTGCCAGCCCCAGCGCGAAATCGTGCACGTGGGCGTAGCAGTCGCGCCAGGAGTGCGACTGCCAGATGCCGCGGTCCTTCTCGCGCATGCCGATCTGCTTGGGAAAGCCCTTCATGTTGCGGACGAGCAGCTTGGGCAGCGTGTCGGTGGCGGTGTCGGCGAGGAGGCTCATGCGGACAGGCTCCCTTGGCTGTTACCGAGGTACGCCGCGATCACCGCCGGATTGGCTTGCACGTCGGCAGGGGCGCCTTCGGCGATCTTGCGTCCACGGTCGAGCACGACCACGTGGTCGGAGATGTCCATGACGACGCCCATATCGTGCTCGATCAGGACCACCGTGACGCCGCGCTCCTGGTTCACGTCCAGGACGAAGCGGGCCATGTCCTCCTTCTCGTCCTGGTTCATGCCGCCCATGGGCTCGTCGAGCAGCAGCACCTTGGGCTCGAGCGCCAGGGCGCGCCCCAGCTCCACGCGCTTCCTCAGGCCGTACGCAAGTGCCGCAGTCGGCTGCTTGCGCAGGTCCTGCAGCTTCAGGAAGTCGATGATCTCCTCGCAGGCCGCGCGGTGGCGGATCTCCTCGCGTTGCGCCGGGCCCCAGTAGAGCACGCATCGCAGCACGCCCGAGCGCATCAGCACGTGGCGACCGAGCATGAGGTTGTCGAGCACGGTGAGGCCGCCGAACAGGGCGATGTTCTGGAAGGTGCGCGCTACGCCCAGGGCCGCGATCTCGCTGGGACGCCTGTGCGTGATGTCGCGGCCGTCGAGGGTAATGCGGCCGCTGTCCGGCCTGTAGAAGCCGGAGATCATGTTGAGGAGCGAGGTCTTGCCGGCTCCGTTGGGGCCGATGATGGAGACGATGCGGCCCTTGGGGACGTCTATCGAAACGTTCTCGACCGCGGTGACGCCGCCGAAACGCTTGCCGACCCCCGCAACCGAAAGCTGTATGGCCGCAGCCGCCTTAATCTGCTCGGAGGCCGGCGCGAAATTCATACGCCCTGCCCCCGTGCCGCCGGGTCGGCAGGCCAAAGCGCCACACAGGGCCGATGCGACCGCACGGCTGGACCCTCCCTAGGTCGATTTCTGCCGCCGGTGCGAAGGAGGCCCGATGGCCTTCCTGACGAGCATCGCCCAGCGGTTCTGAGGGCATGTTAGTGCAGTCCCCGTCTCGGAGCCAAGCTTTGTAATTTTCATGGCGATGCACCTGCTCGCGCGCTGCGCATCTCGGCCTCCGATTTCGTGAGAAGATCCTCGCCTCGAACAGCGTCCGGCTGACAGCAATCCGGGCCGCCGGCGGCAGGGGGCGCGGTTATCGCGAGCGTCGCACGCTGCGCGGCTTAGCTTGCCACCCGATCCGACGCGCGGAGCTGGCCATTGCGGACGTTCCTGACATGGCGACAGCATGCGCCCGAGCGACCACGCCGCTATTCCTTGCACCACCCCACGAGACGATAGGCGGCAAGGGCGAGGCGCTCACGGGACACGTAGTGCTCCCGTTTCTGCTGCCCCATGGCGCGATCGACAACCGGCCACGGCTCAACCTCAAAACCCGCCGTCCGGAACGCGCAGAGAGAACGATTCATGTGCCAGTTCGACGTGATCAATAGCCAGCGATCGCCGGGCCTTGGCTTGACGAGTGCGACAGCATTGACGGCGTTCTCATGGGTGTTGCGTGATGCGGTCTCGATTTCGATCCGATCCCTGGCGATCCCTCGTCCGAGCTGTTTTAGCGAGGGCGCAGTCTCGGCTCCGCTGACGATGACTCGCAGGTGCGGAAACTGCCTGGCAAGCCTGCCGGCCTCACGCGTGCGCTCTGCAGTGCCGCCGAGGGCAATGACGCCGATCAGCTGTTCGGGCGCTTTGATATTTCTGGCAAGGGCGTTGGTCGGGTTTCCGCGTTCTTGACCTGAGGCGCCAGCCCCCCAGACGAAGACGACAATCACCGCAATAGCTAGTTGCGAGACGTAGATTACCGCACGTGCTGCCATGATGGATGCTACTACCGTGCGCTACGATCAGGTCCCCACAAGAGCAGCGCCGAGCTCGAGGCCGTCTGGTTGATCCAGAATTGTGACGGTCCCGTGTGCGCTCTCATCGCGGACATACTTGATTGCTGCCTCTCTGGTCCGAAAGACGCCAGCCCGGTGTCCGTTCGTCTCCCGGACGACCCAACGACCGGCCGAATTGCAGCCAAGCAGGAAAGCACGAGGCATGAGCATAACTCCAGCGATCGGACGCCGCGCAATGGCGGCAGATCGAACACATTCCGTAAGAGGTGCCCTATTGCCGTGAGGGTCGATATTCCCGGCGGAACAGGTACGCCGCGAAGTCCCTGTGATCGCGATCGACGGCGGCTACGCGGTGAAGCGGTACGGTAGATGACGGTGCCGCCGGGCCACCGCCGCCCACTGACCTCACGACGTTTTCCTGGGTCCGTTTGAGCAACAGCCAACCTATGGAGACCGTCGGAACATCGCGGTCCGCACCCTCCGCAGAAAATCCGGCATAGCTTCGGGGTGAGTTTTCTCGTTGCGCATGTTCTGGCGCCGATCCGGTGCGACAGCCCGAACGATCAACGCAGCGATAACGCCGACGATTGCAGCACAGATGACAACGCCCCACGCCATGGCGAGCTCCCCACGTACTTTCCGAGGCAACCAGTGTAGCAGCGCTTAGTCGCGGTTGCCTGTTCCAGCCGTGACACCCCGCCCAGTGTCTGGCCCAGACAGCAGATAGTGGTGGTGAGGAAACGCATGGAAGCCTCAGGGGGTAGCACTCCCTTTCCCAAGACCAACCGTCAACGCGGACGTCCTCGTACTGCCTTGAATTACTAGCCCTGCAGCGCTCGCCCATCCATGCCGTCCGCCGGCAGTTGGAGGTGGGCGAGGATGGTTGGGGCGAGGTCGATTGGAGAGGTGGGTGTGGCAGAGACGGTGCCGCCGGGGAAGCCGGTGCCGTCGATCATCAGGAACGGCATCTGCTCGTAGCGGGCGAGGCCGCCGTGCTGGCCGCAGTCGAGATGCGTGCCCTTGCCGGCGACGGGCTTGGACTCGACGCTGCGGCCGCGCACGCCGAACGCGTTGGGCTCGTCGTCGGACTTGAGCGAGATGGCGAACTCGAGACCGTGGCGCGGCCCCTGCCCAACGCTTGCCAATTCCGCCGCAGGCACGACTCGATCGACCCAGTCGCGGCTCGCCAGGAACGCGCCGATGGCATCGATCTTCGCGGCATGGTCGGGATGCACGTACACGAGTGTGGAGGTGCCGCTGGTGGGTGTCACCACGTCGCCGGACTCCCGGCTCTCCTTCAGGCCGGCCGACACCAGCTCCGCCTCGATGTCGACCACGCGCGACACCGTCTGGTGGCCGTGGTCGGAGCAGGCAATCAGCAGCACGTCGTCTCCGGCATCGCGCAGCCGGTCCACCGCCTCGATCACGCGCGCCGCGTTGGCATCGGCCTGGCGCAGCACGGCCAGATGCTCCGGCGACCCCAGCGGGCGGGTGTGCTGCGTGGCATCCGGTTCGCCCATCCACAGGATCGCCAGCGGCGGCGAGCGCTGGAAGAGCACCTCGTCGATGAAGCGCGAGGTCATGGCGCTCTCGCCTGCTGTATCCTGGGCGATATTCAGGGCCTGCGCCCCCTCGATCCGCTTGCGGCCCGGCGCGAATGATCCGGCGCGGTGATAGACGTGGCCATGGCCGTCGGGGTCGTGTGCGTAGGCCGCCCCCGGCGAGACGTTGGAGAACAGGATCATGCCGCCGTGCGGGGCCACCCGCTCGGCGAGCGTCGGCACGGCGAGCGACCGGCCAGTCACCCGACGCTTGTGCTGCAGGAAGTCGGGATGGCCCGCATCGTGGTAGACGAGCCGGCCCTCCTCCAGCAGGGCCAGCGTGTTGCCCTGCAGCTCGTGGCGCGCAGGCGTGCAGCCGGTCGCGAACGAGGCGGACACGACGCGCGTGGCCGAGGGGAACATGGAGCGGTGGGCCGCAAAGCTACGCGAGCGGCGCGCAAATCGCGCCAGGGACGGCGTGCGGGGCTCGTCGATCAGATCCCGCCGCATGCCGTCCAGGACAACCGCCACCACTCGTCGCATGCCTCGCCTCCCGGACCGTCGGCCACTTAGGTCGTGCCCCGTGCCCTAGCACGCGGGGGCGGGGCAATCCACGCCCACAAACTGAGCGCCGCTCGCGGGTGCGAGACAGCCATTTGGCAGGCGCCGGGCGCACCCTTACCTTGCGCCGCTCATGCCCCATCCCCCAGCTAGCCCCAATCTCACCCGGCTGGTCCTGCTCGCCGTCGCGGCCGAGGGGCTGCTGACACTCATGGACGCGCTGATCAAGCAACTGTCGCCGCGCTATCCCACGCTCGAGATCGCCTTCCTGCGCTACGCCTTCGGCATGATCGGCGCCGCCGCATACGCGCTGTGGATGCGACCCGGTTGGCCGACGCGGGCCGCCGTCACATATAACGGCCTGCGCGCGCTCCTGATCGTCGTCACCGCCACGTCGTTCTTCTTCGCGCTCGGTCGCCTGCCGCTGGCCGACGCCATCGCCATGAGCTTCATCTCCCCGGCGCTGACCGCGCTGCTCGGGGCCATGCTGCTTGGCGAAAGGCTCGACTGGCGCATCTTGCTGGCCCTCGCGGCCGGCTTCCTCGGGATGTTGCTGATCGTCGGCGGCAAGCTCGGGGCTTCAGGCGTGAGCGACGAGGTGCTGATCGGCGCGGCTGCAGTGCTGGTCTCGGCCGTCGGCTACTCGCTCAACCTCATCATGCTGCGCCACCGCGCCACGCGCGATCCGCTGGCCCAGATCATCCTGTTCCAGAACCTTGGCCCGGCCTTGATCCTGGCCCTCCCGGCCATTCTGGTATGGACGACGCCGACGCTCGAGGATCTCGGCCAGTTCGCGTTCCTCGGCACTATCGGAGTGATCGCGCACACCATGCTGGCGCACGCCTTCGCGCGCATCGAGGCAGCCCGGCTGGCACCGATCACCTACGTGACGCTGGTGTGGGGCGTGGTATTCGGCTTCCTGTTCTTCGCCGAGGTTCCGGGTCTCGCCACCATGGCCGGCGCAGCGCTGATCGTGATCGGCACGTTGGTTACGCAGCGGCGCTGAGGCCGCGGGCGGTCACCCGGAGGCCAGGGCCGGCAGCCACAGCGCGATCTGCGGCCACAGCGACAGGACCACGATCATCAGGAGCATAGTGAGGACGAACGGCGAGGCGCCGATGATGACGTCGTCGATCCGCCCACGCTTGCGCAATCCCTGCACGACGTAGAGGTTGATCCCGACCGGCGGCGTGATCATCGCCAGCTCCATCAGGATGATGATGAGGATGCCGAACCACACAGGGTCGAAGCCGGCCTTGAACATGATGGGGGCGATGATGGGTACGGTCGCCACCATCATCGACAGCGTCTCCATGAACATGCCGAGGATGAAATAGAAGATAACCACGGCGATCAGCAGCTGAGTCGGCGTGAGGCCGAGCTCCGTGATGAATTTGTTGACTTGGCCGGTCAGGCCGATGGAAGTGATGACGAAGTTGAGGAAATAGGCGGCGACGATGATGGCCATGATCATCGCCGTGGTCCGCATGGTGCCCTCGAAGGCGTGCAGAAGAACCGTGAGCGTCAGGCGGCCGCGAGCCGCGGCGACGGCCAGCGCCGCCACCACGCCCAGCGCCGCCGCCTCGGTCGCGGTGGCCCAGCCGGCGTAGATCGAGCCGATCACGGCGAGGAAGATCACCAGCGGTGGGATGAGGTCCGGCAGGGCGCGGAAGCGCGCGCTCCACGTCGCCGACGTGGGCTTGCCGCCGAGATGCGGCCAGATCGAACAGATCAGCGAGGACGGTGAGACTGAAGAGGCCGGCGAGTACCAGCCCAGGGATCACGCCCGCGAGATAGAGCTTCGGGATCGAGGTGTCGGTCAGCACTCCGTAGACGATCATGTTGATGGACGGCGGGATCAGGATGCCGAGTGTTCCCCCAGCAGCGATGGTGCCGAGGAACAGCCGTTCCGAGTAGCCGCGCTTCTCGATCTCGCCCATGGCGACGGTGCCGATGGTGGCAGCGGTGGCTACGCTCGACCCGGAGGTGGCCGCGAACATCGCGCAGGCCGCGATATTCGAGTGCATCAGGCCGCCCGGCAGCCAGGGGATCCACAGCACCAGCGCATTGTACATGCGCTCAGCCATGCCGGAGCGCAGCAGAATCTCGCCTAGCAGGACAAAGAACGGTATCGCCACGAGCAGGAAATTGTTGGACGTCGACCAGCTGACCTCACCCATGGCCAGCGCCAGCGGCAGCTTCGAGTAGATGCCCGACAGCGCCAGGCCGAGCACGCCCAGGCCGGCCGCGACCGGAACCGCCAGCGCCAGCAACCCGATCAGGATGAGCAGCGTCGTGATCAGCATCAGGCGTTACCGCCGCTGGCCTGACGCTCCTGCAGTGCCTGGATCTCTTCCTCGACTTCTTCCTCGGCCGAGCGGGTGCCGATGAGCCGGGCGACACCGGCCGGGTCGCCGGCCTTGAGCCGGGCGAGCGCCTCCAGGATCAGCACCAGGCCCACCACGACGAACAGGATGAGACCGGCGATCCAAAGCACCTGCGGGATCACCGTCGGCGTCTGCAGATCGGACTGGCTGCGCGAGCCGGATGTCCACGACTGCATGACGACGCCGCTGCCATGCCACGCGACCAGGGTGAAGAAAGCGATGAACAGAACGAGGCCGGCGAGGTCGAGGGCAATGCGCAGCCAGGTGGGGAACAGGATGTAGAGGGAGTCGATGCGAATATGCGCGCGATCGACGAGGGCGGCTGCGAGGCCCCAGGCCGATCCGATCGCCAGCGCGTAGCCCGCCAGCTCGTCGGCACCGCCGATCGAGCGGGCGAGGAACTTGCGCATCAGCACGTCCACGCCGATGAGCAGCGCGGCGAGCAGCACCAATGCGCCCCCGAACCACAGGCCCCACTGGGTCAATCGCCGCATACCGGCAAGCGAGCTTCCCATATGCGCTTCCCCGACCCCTGCGGCTGGCTCCGTCACGTATCAGCCGACGTGAGTGCCTGGCGACACGACTCGTCCCACCACTAGGAAGTCGGCGCCGTCAGACCCAGGACCTTGCCCACCGTCTCGTTCCATTCCTTGGCGCACTCGGCGCCGCAGCGCTTGGCCCAGCCAGCGAGCACCGCCCCCTCCACCAGCTTCTTGTGCGCTTCCATCTCGGCCGGCTTCACGGCCACCAGCTGGATGTTGGCGAGCTTGCCCAGCGTGCACGGCTGCTTGCCCGTGTTGCAGTTGTCGGCCTCGGAGGTGGCTTTCTTGATGGTATCCCACATCTTGCTCTCGTAGGCCTTGGTCTGCTCGAGCATGAAGGCCTGGACCTTGGGATCGAGACGGTTCCAGGTGTTGAGGTTGACCGCGAGCACGTTGATGCTCCAGCCGAGAGACATGCTGTAGAGCGACTTGGTCACCTCGGGCCAGCCGGCGGTATTGCCGGAGAGGCTGCCCGTCACGCCGCAGTCGACGACGCCATTGTTGAGCGCGGGGACGACCTCGGCGAACGCCATGCTGACCGCCGTCGCCCCGAGCCCGGAGAGGAAGTCGCGCATGGTGTTGTTGAAGACGCGGATCTTCTTTCCCTTGAGATCGTCGAGACCGTTGACCGGCGTCCGGCACCAGAACACCTGCGGCGTGTTGCCTCCGAATGCCAGCAGCTTGGCGCCCCAGTTCTTCTGCATCTGGCGATCGATGACCCCTCGATAGGCCTCGCAGGCGGCGCGCGCCTTGTCGGGATCGAGCGTGAGGCCGGCGAGATCGCACGCCTCGAAGCGCGGGTCGTCGCCGGCCATCTTGGAGATGTCCATGCCCGCGAAGTCCATTACACCCAGCTTCAGCAGGCGCAGCATGGTCTTGTCGTCGATGCCCATCTGGTCGAGCGGCGTGATGTCGGCGGTGATCGCGCCCTTCGAGGCCTCGGGTATGGTTTTGCGCCAGAACGGCACCTCGTCGTAGATCGAGACGGGAGTCGGGCTGTTGAGGCCGATGACCTTGACGTTGGTCTTCGGCAGGTCTTGCGCGGCGGCCGCGGTCGACAGCAGGGCACTCAGGCAAAGGCTCAGCATGAGGCGATGGGACATGGGCTCCTCCCGTTCCGTCACGGCATAGTCCCACCTCTCTCGGTGGGCCGCAATGTGGCTCGGCGTGGGTCAGACGCTCTGCGACGATGCTGCTTGTTCGCCTGCATCGAAATGCCGTCGAATTGACCAAGCTGGTAGCGAACGTGCACAAGGATGATGCTGGACTTCCCCGTCCATCGTTGTCGATAGCTTTCCTGGAAGCGTCGTTCGGTTCCGTGTCAACGGCGCGTCGATTTCCAGATGAGCATAGTCTCTGACATCTTCATGGAGTTCGACGACAGCCGACTGATCAGCTGGACGATCGAAGCTCGGATCGAAGCTATTGAGGGCCAAGATTGCCGTTTGGGCCGGGCGAAGCTCGCAGACGCCTTCAGATTCTCGCTGGAGGCCTTCGTCAGCGCGCTCATTTGCGCCGACGTGAAGATCACCTCGCCGGGTCCTGGCTGTGCGCCGGCTCGACCACGACGTTGCCGATCGTGCTCCCCCGCTCGACGAGTTCGTGCGCCGCTGCGGTCTGATGCAGCGGAAAGGTCTGGGCGATGCGGGGCTTGAGCATGCCGCGCTCAGCGAGTGCCAAGATGGTGCGGGCGCCCGCCTCGCGGATGGCGCGCGGCATGTTCATGCCTTGCACGAAGTGGAGGCGCACCCCCTTCAGGCCGAACGCGTAGTAGGGCAATACCGGCTCGCGAACTCGCGTGGAAGAGTACGAGGCGACTGTGCCGTTCTCAGCGATGACCGCGCCGTCGATCGCGACGTTGGCGCCAAAGTCGACCTCCACGATCCGCTCAACACCCGCCCCGCTCGTGATGTCCATGACGAGCCCTACGACGTCCTCAGTGCGGTAGTCGATGACGTGATCGGCACCGGCGGCGCGCGCGATCTCCGCCTTCTCGGGCGAGCTTACGGTAGCGATCACCTTGGCTCCCGCCCAGCGTGCGAGCTCAATTGCCACCGCGCCGACCGCCCCGGCGCCGCCCTGTACCAGCACCCACTGCCCGGATACTGGCCCATCCGACAGCGTGGCATGATAGGCGGTGAAGGCGGGCACGCCGAGGCAGGCGCCGTCTCGAAACGACAACGGCTCGGGCAGGCGAATAGCGTTGGCCTGCGGCACGACAACGAACTGCGCCGCGGTTCCCTCGCCCGGTCTGGCGGAGCCCGCGCGATAGACGAATACGCGCTCGCCTACGCCCATCCCGCGCACGCCCGGTCCCACGCGGGCAACAATGCCGGCCCCATCGCTGTGCGGCACCACGCGCGAGGCGTACATGACCGGCCCAAGCCATCCGGATCTGCGCTTGGTGTCGTGCGGGTTCACGCCCGAGGCCATCACCTTGACGAGCACCTCGCCGTGGCCCGGCTCCGGGACGGCCAACTCGCCCTGAGTGAGGACCTCTCGTGCCGGTCCCATGCGCTCGTACCAAACCGCCTGCATGCCCATCGCTTCTGGCCGCTCTTATCTCTCGCTCTGCTGCGCTCAAACCCCGGCGACAGAGTCCTGCAGCGCGATCTTCCTGGTGGGATCGTCGAAGACGCTAGCGGGCCACGGCAGGCCGTAGTGCTCCCGGAGGGTTGTTCCAGTGTACTCGGTCCGAAACAGCCCGCGACGCTGCAGAAGCGGGATGACCTCGGCGCTGAATACGTCCAGCTGTACCGGCAGCAACGGTGGCATGATGTTGAACCCGTCCGCCGCGCCGTCCACGAACCAGTCCTCGATGAGGTCGGTGACCTGTTCCGGCGTGCCAGCCATGACGTAGTGTCCGCGCGCACCGGCCAGGTATCCCAGCAGTTGCCGCAAGGTAGGCTTGTCGCGCCGCACCAGATTGAGGATCACCTCAGTGCGGCTACGTGCTGCCTCGACGGTACTCGGATCGGGAAAATCTTCCGGCACCAGTGGCCGGTCGAGCGGCAAGTGGGAGAAATCGTGACCACCGAACCGGCCGGATAATCGCTTGCGACCAACCTCCGGATCGGACAGGTCGTCAGTTTCGCGCGCCAAGCGCTTCGCCTCCGTCTCGGTGGAGCCGATCGTGGGGCTCAAGCCTGGCAGGATCAGGACGTGAGCGGGATTGCGCCCCTCGGCGACCGCCAATCTCTTCAGATCGGTGTAGAACTCCTGAGCTGTCGCCTTCGCCATGTGGGCCGTGAACACAGCCTCGGCATACCGCGCCGCAAAGCGGCGTCCGGTATCGGAAGAACCTGCCTGCACGAGCACCGGTCGACCCTGCGGACAGCGCGGCATATTCAGTGGCCCAGCCACGGCATAATGATCACCGCGATGATTGATCGGTCTAATGCGCTCGCGCCGGGCATAGGAGCCGCTGGCCCTGTCATCCACCACGGCATCCGCGGCCCAGCTGTCCCACAGCTCATTCACCACCTCCATGAATTCCTCACCACGCGTGTACCGATCGGCGTGGCTGACTTGGCCTGCGCCGCCGTAATTTTCTGCCGCAGTGGCCAACCACGTGGTCACGATGTTCCACGCAGCGCGGCCGTTGCTGATGTGATCGATCGAAGCAAACTGCCGTGCGAGGTTGAAGGGCTCGGTGTAGGTGGTCGACGCGGTGGCGATCAAACCCACCCGTTTGGTCGCCACGGCAAGCGCCGCCAGCACAGTGATCGGCTCCAGCCAGGTGCGCGGCGCCTGCGCCACGTCACCGCCGAGCGCCAATTGATCGGCAAGGAAGATGGAATCGAACAGCGCTGACTCTGCCCGCTGCGCCAAGTCCTGGTAGTAGCGTATGTCGGTCAGCTGCAGTGGCGACGAGGTCGGATGGCGCCACGACGCTTCGTGATGCCCGCGACCGTGGATGAACAGATTCAGGTGTAACTGCCGTTCCATGGTCGGTGCCCTGTGGCTATTTCTGTGCAACCTTGAGACGTAGCGGCCACATCATGGTCGCATCGGCCGTCGTCGTGCAACCCACCGCTCGCCGCGGCGCAGCCTCGGAGTTACGCCGTTCGGACCCCTTTCTTCCTTCGCCACGGCGCGTCGCGCTGCCAGTCACCGGTCATGATGCAGCCGATCGGCTCGATCTTGTCGACGATCTGGGCCAAACCGTACTCGTCGATCTGGGCCCGCACCGCAGCCGCGTTCTTGCAGGCACCGGCAGCTCGGACACGTCCGGGACGCCGCAGAAGCGTGACATCGGTCAGCCGGAGCGCGCCGGCTGGGCGGAAGTCGGTGGCCTAGAGGCAGAATAAGCGGGCGCGCCCATCTCAATCACGCTGGCCACCGCTCTGCTCGTTGTAGATCGTCCACCAGCGTTTGGACCCGAAACGAACGGCCTCGAGGCGGTGCTCGTAGTAGCCAGTAGGGTCGTCGTCCTTGTCGCGAACGGGCGCGGAGGTTTTGGGAGTTGGGTTCGCGTATGGACGCTTCTTCTTGGACGGCGCAGCATCGGCAGGGGCCGCAACAACGACTGTCAGGGCCAGCGCACCAAGGTAGGCAGCGATTGCTTTCATGGCTCTCCTCCGTCGATCCGGCTCGCACTCGATATCAACGTTTTGATGGGCTGAGGCCATCCATATCGTCACGCATGTGTGAAGCCGCGTTAATTGGACAGAGGGAGGGAAGTGGCTCGACGTCTGTCTACATGGCCATGCTGGCCGTCTTTCCACGGGAAACAAAGCACCTTCTCGGGAAGACGATCCGCAGCTGCGCACCCCGCGGAGTTGCGCTTGAGCACGCCCGAGGGATGGCGATAGTGTAGATAGACGCTGAGACAGACCCCAACGATGGCGCGAGGTGACCCCTCGGCGCCGGGCCGATGCGGGGCGCGCGCACATTGATCTGCCGGGACTGCAAGTCCGATCAGTCCGCGGCAAAACTTTCACCGGAGAGAGCCGTTGCCCAATCTGCCCGAGTACGAGATCTACGCCATCCGCTACGCCAAGCAGGACAAGCGGTCCGAGGGCCACATGTTTCTCGGCGGCGATCATCACAAGATGATCCAAGGTCTCGATTTCTTCACCTACGCCCTCAGAGGCAATGGCCGGACGTGGATCGTCGATACGGGGATGACGTCACGCCAATCGGAGCGGATGGGCCGCAAATACGACTTCATCTGCCGGCCAAGCGAAGCGCTGGCGAAACTCGGAATCGATGCCGCCAGCGAACCCGACGTGATCCTCACGCATGCACATTTCGACCATGTCGGTACCTTGGAGGACTATCCAACGGCGCGCTTCCACATTCAGGACGAGGAGATGATCCACGTCACGGGTCGCGACATGACGCACGCGCCGTTTCGGGCCGCCTATCACCCGGACGACATTAAATCTCTGATTGACCTCGTCTTTGCTGGCCGCATGGTCTTCCACAAGGGGGACGTGACGCTTGCGCCGGGGATCGAGTTCCTGCTCGTCGGCGGACACGCCCGGGGCCAGGCCGTCCTGCGTGTGCACACGGCCCGCGGCTGGGTGATATTGGCGTCTGATGCCGTGCACGTCTTCGAAGAGGTCGACGAGGAGCGTCCATTCGCCATCTTCTACGATCTCCCCGGCATGCTCGAAGGCTACCGGCGGATCAATCGGCTTGCGGGCTCTCGCGATCTTATCATTCCCGGCCATGACGCACGCGTGACGAAAGCATATCCTGCCGCGGCTCCAGGACTCGAGGGTCAAGTGCTTCGCGTTGACAAGCCGCCGAGGTGGTAGCGTCAGCTAGGTAATGGATCTTCGCGCCGGATGGGTGCTCGAGCCGCTCGCCGATCGTCGCACCTGGCTCCGGCAGCGCGGCTTGCTCTCCCTGTGGGGACACGCTCATAGCCACGAGGCGGCCGTCGCGCTTCGCGACCGGGATACCGATGCGCTCGAATAGATCGGCCATGGGCGGACTGGATGGCCGCCACGTCGGCGCCGGCCCAAGTAATAAAGGGTGTCGGCCGGTATTTTCCTTAATCGCAGGAAATGCCGGCGCTTTGCATAGATCCTCACTTGGTTGGTGTATCGGTTCTGACTTCGCGGCAGGGTCGGGTCGGATCGATGAAAGCCACAAGAGCAATCGCCAGCGTTCTCGCCGCATTGTTGTTCCCGCACATTGCGCTCGCCGAGAGCTGGCTTACGCTGGATCCGTCGCAATATCCCGACGAGGTGGGTCAATTGCTCGATCAGTCGCGCAGCGATTGCAAGGAGGCGGGTGCGGAGGTCGTGGATTATCCGCAGGCAGGCGTCACGATCGTCGACCTCAATCGAGACGGCTCGAAGGATATCATTCTGGAGGCTTGGCGCACCTGTGCCGTTCCGCTTAAGGGCGCAGGTTGCAACACGGCCGGCTGCGACCTGAGGGTATTCAAGCAGGTCGGCGGTCGGCAATGGAAGCTGATCCTCGACGAGACGGTGAGCTCCGATTGGTTCCTTAGCGCGTCGCAGAAAGGTCATGTCCGTCTTATGGCCGTGTCTATCAGCCGAAAGCTCTCGGATCGCTGCCCAGACCCCGATGGCAGTGTGTGCGACTATCTACTCTCTTGGAAGCGCGGCCGTTGGGTCTGGGATCGTATCCGCTGAGCGCCACCGTCCCATCAGGCTCGGGTGGAAGTGGGGAGCAGCACGACTGTTGCCAGGGCAAATGTCAGAATGGTTCGGCGCATCGGGTGAACCCCTTTCTTCGCAAAGCGAAGTCCTGCCCCTGGTGGCATCGTACTGTGACAAGACGAGCACGGGGCGAGCGGAGGATGTGCCGATTGTAGGTTGATCACTTTGCGCTTCACGATACGGCGTAAATGGCCAGCATTGCGGCTAGACCACCCAGCACGCCAGCCACCACACCGAGCAGGGCGGCGAACACGAGCAAGTAGGCGAAGCCACGCGCTACGATCCAGGTGCCCTTAGCAACTCCCATGGCTGGCCTCATGCTTCCGAGAGGCCATAGCATGCGCGCCTTGCGACGCCGGTCGGCGGATCTTTGCGCTCAGCATCGGTGTTGAAAATTGTGATCATGATCATCTCCGTCGTGGCACGCGTCGCGCAAGCCAGGTGGTTCGCGAGGCTCGGTGTTTCCCGCGCGAACAGGCACCATTTCTAGAGGTTTGGGAATCAGCCGAAGGTACCGGGCACCTCGACCAAGTGAGTGAGACTAGAGCGGCAACGCCGGCTCTGGAGTGGAGCCGGGCTTAGTGCTTAAGTACTGGTCAGCGGGCGCTGTCGGGCAGTCAGCGGTCATTGGTCAATCCGATCCGCTTGTAAGAGACCTAGCGGCCTCGACGTGCGGATCGAGATGGACCCGGAAACTTCAAACTGAGGCACCACCGTCCGCTGATAGCGGTTGCCAGAAGCGACACAGTGCCTACTGTAATTTTCCAAAGTCGTCTTGAGATCCCGTGTGGACGGCGACGGCCGCCAGGGGCACCGGGTCCGAGCGATAACGTGGGAGCAACGCCGTGCGTCTCGATTCGATCGCCAAGGTGATCCGCAGCAAGAACGCTGGACCGTGCCTGCTGACCCTCGACGTGATGCTGCCCGACGAAGCGACCTTCGCCTACGTCACTGCGCGCATCGATCTGCTTCGGCGGCAGGTCGCACAAAGATACAGTCGCAGTGAGAACGAAGTCGCTGTGCTGCCGTTCGCGCCCGCGCTCGCAGTCAAGATCACGCTCCCCAGGGACATCGTGTCCGGCGATGTCGGCGATCGTGACGTCTACGGCGCACAACAGCACGCGCCTCTTCTGGACATCGAACTATGACCGCCATTGGACGATTGCTCGACGACTTTTCCCGCCGGCGCCGGCCGCTGCGTTCGCTCGGCGCCTCAGGCCAGCTCGGCTATGGCATCCCGACACCGGCTTTCGAGGCGGGCCTGGCGCGTGCACCGGACATGATCGGCGTCGATATGGGCTCGATCGACATCGGCCCCGCCTATCTCGGGAGCGGCAAGATGGCGCCGACCCGCATCGGAGCGAAGCGAGACTTGCGCAAAGTGCTGCGCGCGGCGCGGCGACTGGACATCCCCCTGATCGTCGGTTCGGCGGGCTCGGCTGGTGCCAAGCCGCATTTGGATCAGACGCTGGACATTATTCGCGAGATCGCGCGCGAAGACGATCTCGCATTCCGCATGGCCGTGGTTGCCTCGGACGTTCCGCGAACGGAGGTGAAGCAGGCGATCGCCGCCGGGCGCGTGCGGCCCATGGATACCATGCCGCCACTGACCGAGACAGACGTGGACGCGGCGTCCCACATCGTCGGGCAGCTCGGGCTCGAGGCGTTCCGGCGCGCGCTGGAAGCGGACGTGGATGTCGTCGTGCTCGGTCGTGCCTGCGACACAGGCATATTCGCCAGCATCCCAGCCATGCTGGGCTTCCCACCTGGCATCTCGATGCATATGGCCAAGATCATAGAATGCGCGTCCTTGTGCTGCGTGCCCGGCGGGCGCGACACAATTCTCGGCGTTCTCGACGACGACGGCTTCGAGCTTGAAAGCATGGCTCCGAACCGCGCGGCGACGCCGTCGAGTGTCGCGGCCCACAGTCTCTACGAGCAGGCCGATCCGTTCGATATCCGCGAGCCGTCCGGACGCGCCGACTTGCGCCATGTAGCCTACCGCGCGCTTGATCCGCGGCGCACGCGGGTCGAGGGCGCGACCTTCGAGCCTGCCGAACAGATGACGATCAAGCTGGAGGGCGCCGTTATGATCGGCTATCGCGCTCTGCTCATCGCTGGCGCCGCCGATCCGCGCTTCATCGCGCGGCACGAGGAGATTTTTGCAGCCGTCTCGCGTGTCGTCCGCGATCTCGTTTGCGAGGACGCAGTCGAGGACTATCGTCTCAGTTTTCGGCTGTTTGGCGTCGACGGGGTGCGTGCGTGGGCCGAGCCGCCGGCGCAAATGCCGCGCGAGGCTTTCGTCATGGGCGAGTGCATCGCGCCGACACCGGAACGGGCGGAGGAGGTGATGCGGACGACCAAGCAGTATCTGTTGCATCACGGCTACGAGGGCCGTCTCTCGACTGCGGGCAATCTGGCGTTCCCCTTCACGCCGCCTGAGGTGATGATAGGCGCGGCCTACCGCTTCAACGTGTTCCATCTGATGGATGTCGACGACGTGGAGCGCCTCTTCCCGGTCGAGCTAGAAATGGTGAATTGACGCGTCGGATGTCAATCCGCGTCGGTCTCCCGCCGTCGTCCCGGCTTTTGATCGTTTGGCAGAGCAGGGCGCTCAGGAGTTTCTCGCGCCCAGGCAAGCCCTTTGTAGTTGAACCCCTGTGCCAGGGTCGGCTTGACGACATCGAAGTAAGGGGAGAGATCGAAGTCGGCCGGCGCATACAGGCTGTAGTCGCGAATGTGCAGGATCTCCCGGCGCCGGAACTGGCTGATCTTGCCCTCCTCTACGGAGAGGCGCTCGATGGTGGGCAAGATGGGATATTGCACGCGCCCAAACGCCTCCGCGATCAAAGTCGAGCAGATAGTGCGTGTGGGCTCTCCCGAACCCAGAGCAATCATGCGGCGGCGCCAACGCGTCGGCACCGGCGGTGTCGGCAGCAGGTAGCGGGCGAGATCGAAGATGTTGCGCATGTCGTACTGCGCACCGAGGCGCGACAGCATGAAGCTCAGGACATCTTCCCGATCGGCATCGGTGAGCCCGACCGGCCGACAGATGCGCGTATGGAAGCGCTCGTACTTCGACAGCGGCACCGCCGAGCATCCGTCGACCGGAGTGACCTCGACGAGCACGCGCGGCTCGCCGTCGGCGTTCGGCTGCAGCACTTCCCCCACGTAGAGGGCAGCATGGGACCACGTCGACTGCGTCAGGTACTTGATGGCGGTCGAAAGTTTGCTGCTACCTGCTACGAGCAGCACGTCTGCCGGACGCAGCGTGCGTCGAAGCGCCGTTGGATCGGAAGGGACGAACGGCTCTTCGCCGGGAACTTCGCGCCTCAGACGCTGTGCCAGCCATCGGCCAAACCAATCGAGAGCTTTGTCGAAGGCGGTCATCGCCGCTAGCCGTCCCGCAGGAGGATGAACCCCCAGCTGCGCATGACGAGTTCGCGCTCACCGTCGTCGGACTGTTTGATGATCGGCTCCATGTGGCCAGGGAAGATCGCCGGCAGCGCGTCGATTGCCACCATGCGGTTATCAGACAGGTGGAACTTGCGCGCGAGCGCCGCCCGGCTGGTCCTGATGCTGTAGAGATTGCACATCCAGCCTTCATGCCAGCTTCGGAGCGTCAGGGCGAAGGTAGGGGTCCGATTGTCCACAGTCGATAGACCGGCCATCCGCCAGCCCCTCAGAACGACGTCTTACTGTGGCGGGCGCATCGACCCATTGTTGGGCTTGACAGGATGCGCCTCTATTGCTGCCTTCATGTGCGGACAAAGCAACGGTGTTCCATGGGCTTGATGCTCACAGTCGTTTGCCCAGTCCTCGACGTCGTACGTGCTCTTCCCGTCGTCTCCGACCTCTAGGGCGACCCGGCATTTTTCACAAATGATTGAGGCCATGGCCGCACCTTGAGGCTGCACGCTCAACTCTAGCAGTGTACGTTCCTTCCGGCCACCCACCGCTCGCGGACGGGGTTCCTTGCATGGTACGTGTCAGCATTCTCTGGCAGACGACTGGCATGCCCACGCACAACGAGCAGGTCATGCTCGACTTGGAGCAGGACAAGCACGTCATTCGTGCTGCCCGACTGCGGCTCGACGATGACAAGGTACTTGCCTATGAACTCGTCAGCGTGCCGGTTGAGCTGCTGCCGAAAACGAATGGCACCTCTGCACTGCACGACATCCAACAACTAGCCGCCGCCAATCGTCTCAAACTTGGTCGGGCCGTCGAGACTTTGTCGCAAGTCGCGGCCGACCGCATTCTCGTCAAGCATCTCGGCGTTGCGAGGGGCAGCACCGTCAGCATGTTCGACCGCATCATGCTCTTGGACACAGGTAGGCCAATCGAATGGCGCATCGCCTTCGTGAAGCCGTAGGCCAGTTAAGCCGACAGTTGCCAACTGATTTTTATCCATGCGCCGTGGACCCTCAATACAGGAGGCCGACTCTGACCCTCCCCACGCCCTCGCACAAGTTCATCACCCAGGCTCGCTCCCTTTGCGGCCGGCAAGCCGGTGGCTCAATCCTTGTCGAAGTGCAGTCGTCTTCCTTTGTGTCGAGGGCGATGCCTCCGGCGTTAAAGGTCGGGCCTTTACAAACAGTGACTATGGAGATTTGCTTTACGATCGAGTGGGAGACAGCAGCATGGGCAAGCTTGATGGCCGTGTCGCCATTGTCACCGGCGCCAGCCGGGGCATCGGCGAGGAGATCGCGAGACTGTTCGCTCAGGAAGGCGCGCGCATCGTCTGTGCGGCGCGGACGCTGAACGAAGGCGACCATCGCCTCCTGTCCGGGTCGCTTTCCGGCACGGTCGCCAAGATCGAGGCTGCGGGTGGACAGGCCATTGCCGTCGCGGTCGACGTCTCCAACGAGGAGGACTGCCGGAGGCTGGTCAAGGCCGCGCGAGACACATTTGGCCCGGTCGACGTCCTCGTCAACGATGCGGCGCTCACCTACTACAAGCCGATCATCGACTACAACGTGAAGCAGTGGGTCAAGGCGTTCGCGGTCAACGTGCACGCCCCCTTCATGCTGTCGCAACTGGTGCTCCCCGGCATGATCGAGCTGGGCCGCGGAGCCATCGTGAACATCTCGTCCGGATCCGCGATCGGTCCGGGCCGCACCCCTTTCGCGGGTGCCCGTCCGGCCAATGGCGGCACCATGTACGGCGCTACCAAGGCGGCGCTCGAGCGCTTCACGCAGGGCCTCGCGCAGGAGGTGGCGGCCCACAACATCGCCGTGACGGCCGTGTCGCCATCTCAGACCGTGGCGACGCCCGGCACCGTCTACCACAAGCTCATGAAGGGCATGGACGACCCCAGCGGCGAGCCGCCCTCCTATATGGCCCGCGCGGCCCTGCTGCTAGCCAGCGAACCCGCCGACAAGGTCAACGGCCGCGTCACCTACAGCCAGCAGCTGCTCGGCGAATACGGCCTGCTCGACAAACCCACCGGCCGCGGCGTGATCACCAAGGGAACGGGCTACTCACAGATATGAGATAAGCCGTCCCTGCTCGGGGTTGCTGCATAAGCGCTGGGCAACATTGGCCTATCTGTGTATCCAATAATGCATAGAGGTTGCCAGGCAGGCCCGGCACCACAACAAAGGACAGGGAGACGCCCATGTTCATTCGTGCCGTCCAGCACTAACACGGAGCTCGATGCCTTCCGGGCCGAGGTGCGCGCGTTCTGCGAGCGCGAGATGCCGGCCGAGGTTCGCCGCAAGCAGGCGCGCGGGCAACATCTGGAGCGCCACGAGTACGACGCGTGGCTGAAGCGGCTGGGCTCGCGCTGCTGGCTGACGGGCAAATGGCCCAAGGAGCACGGCGGGCTCGGCTGGCAGCCCGAGCAGTTCCTCGCCTTCCAGGAGGAGCTCGGACGCGCGGGCGCGCCGCCCCTGGTGTCGTTCGGCCCGACCATGGCGGGGCCGGTGATCTACACCTTCGGCACGCCCGAGCAGAAGGAGAAGTATCTCCCCGGCATCATCAGGAACGAGACCTGGTGGTGCCAGGGCTACTCGGAGCCAGGCGCCGGCTCGGACCTCGCCGGCCTCAAGACCCGCGCCGTTCGCGACGGCGACCACTACGTCGTCAACGGCCAGAAGATCTGGACGTCGATGGCGCACTGGGCCGACATGATCTTCGCCCTCGTGCGCACCAACCCGGACGCCAAGAAGCAGGAGGGCATCTCGTTCCTGCTGATCGACATGAAGTCGCCGGGCATCACGGTGCGGCCGATCATCGGCATCACGCTCGGACACCATCTCAACGAGGTGTTCTTCGAGAACGTGCGGGTGCCGGTCGAGAACCGGATCGGCGAGGAGAACAAGGGCTGGACCTACGCCAAGTTCCTGCTCGCCAACGAGCGCGTCGGCAACGTCGACCTTGCCAAGCTGGAGGGCTGTCTCGTCCAGATCCGGCGGCTCCTCGACGAGACCAAGGAAGGTGGGAAGAGCGCTCACCGAGGATCCGCAGTTTCAGCGGCGGTTGGCAGAGCTCGAGGTGGGCGTTGCAACCGTCAAGGCCCTGATGGCGGACCAACTCGCTGCGGCGAGGACCAACGGAGCGCCGTCGCTGATGGGCGCCGCTGCACTAAAGCTGCGTGGCACCGAAGTGCAGCAGGCCATCCTGCAGACCGGGCTCGACGTGCTGGGGCGGCACGGCATGGTCTATCAGAGCGACGCCCTGCACGCCGGATGGAACGGCCAGTTGATTGGGCCGGAGGAATTGGCCGACGTCATCTACGAGCACCTCTATCGCCGCGCGGCCACGATCTACGGCGGCTCGAGCGAGGTGCAAAAGAACATCATCGCCAAGGGTGCGCTCGGGCTCTGAGGACTGGCGGGGGACGACGATGCCAAGTTTTTCCACCGAAGAGCGCCAGTTGCTCGACGACAGCCTGCAGGGCTTCTTCGCACAGAACTACGGTTTCGAGCGCTGGAAGAAGCTGGCGCGCGGACCGGAGTTGGAAGGGTTCGGACGCGCGGAGTGGGCGAGGTACGCCGAGCAGGGCTGGCTTGGCGTCGCGCTGCCGGAATCGGCCGGAGGGGCCGGCGGCGGCGCAACAGAGCTCGCCATCGTGATGGCGGGAGCCGGCCGCCATATCGTGCTGGAGCCGCTGCTCGGCACCATCGTGCTCGGCGCCGGTGCCATTGAGTTGGCCGGAACACCGGCGCAGCGCGAAGCGCTGCTGCCGCAGATCGCGGCCGGCAAGCTGCTGATGGCGTTCTGCCACACGGAGCCCGGCGCCGGCTACGCCCGCGACTACGTGCACGCGGTCGCGAGCGCGGACGGCGGTGGCTTCGTCATCGAGGGCACAAAGAGTTTCGCACTGGGCGCGCACGCGGCCGACACCCTCATCGTCTCCGCACGCATTGGGTCGGAGAAGGGGCCGGTCGGGTTGTTTCTGGTTCCGCGCATCGCCAGCGGCGTTGCGCTCAATGTCGCGCCCGCGCTCGACGGCCGGCTGGGGGCTACTGTCGGCCTCGTCGGTGTGAAGGTCGCGGCCGACGCCAAGCTGGGCGAGGGCGACACCGACATGCTCGCAGTGATCGATCGCCTGATCGACCGCGGCGCCATCGCGGTTTGTGCGGAAGCGTGCGGCGCCATGGCGGCGGTGACACAGGCGACGGTCGAGTATCTCAAGACCCGCCAGCAGTTCGGCCAGCCGCTGTCGAAATTCCAGGTGCTGCAGCACAGGCTCGTCGATATGAGCGTCGCCGGCGAGGAGGCGCGGGCCGTCGTCCACGCTGCACTGCAGGCGCTCGACGACGACGCGCCGGGCGCCCAGCGCGCGGTGTGGGCGGCGAAGGTGCAGACTGCGCGCTCGGCCCGCTTCGTCGGCGGCCAGGCCATCCAGCTGCACGGCGGCATGGGCATGACCGACGAGCTTGCCATCGGCCACTACTACAAGCGGCTCACGCTGTGCGAGGTGCTGTTCGGCGACGGCGAGTGGTATCTGAAGCAGATCGGCGCCGCCGCAGCCGCTTCCGCGATTGCCTGAAGTCGCCCGCCCGCTTGGGCAGCATCGGTCAAATCGCTCGCCGCTTGCCAGAACGTTTGCGTCAAGGTCGGCGGCCTCGGCATGCGCATGGTTGGCTCGAGTTTGTTGTGGAGGCTGAGCCGCCATCCTCGAAGACACTCTCTGCTGCCTGGCGACCCCGACGTCGAGACCTTTGGTCCGGCGCGCCGCATTTCGAGAGCAATTTCCGGTCGATCCCGTCTTCTGGAACGCCATCCTCATTCTTCGCCGTCGTCGCGACCGTCCCGCATGTCGCCGATAGCGTCGAGGCGGGTCCGCGTGCCCAAGCAGACTGTCTCGCGATGGATGGGCGGCGTACTCGGTAATCTTCGCGTATGGAGCAAGGCAGGGTTGACCTTCGTCGGACCTAGTGTCGCCCATCTCGAGTTGTTCGGCGACAAGGCGCGCGCCCGCAAGGCCGCTATCGCGGCCGATGTGGACGTGATCGGCGGGCTCGACCATGCCGTTACCCTCGGGGAAGCAAAGGCGTTTCTGGCGTCGCTCGACAGCGGGGCGATGATCATCAAGGCGCTGGCGGGCGGCGGCGGACGGGGCACTCAGACGGTGATGTCAGCCGACGATGTCGAGTCGACTTACGAGCGATGCCGATCGGAGGCCGAGACAGCATTCGGCTGCGGCGACGTCTACGTCGAGGAGTTCTTGCCTCGCGTCCGTCATATCGAGGTGCAGATCCTCGGTGACCACACCGGTGCCGTCACGCACCTCGGCGAGCGCGAGTGCAGTGTGCAGCGGCGCTTTCAGAAGATCGTTGAGATCGCGCCGGCGCCGGCGCTCGACGACGGTCTGCGGCGGCGCATCATCGAGGCCGCGGTGCGGCTCGCTAGAAGTGTGGGCTACAGCAATGCCGGCACCTTCGAGTTTCTCGTCGACGTCTCTGGTCGGTCGTCCACGCAACCGTTTGTGTTCATCGAGGCCAATGCCCGGTTGCAGGTAGAGCACACGGTCACCGAGGCGGTGACGGATGTCGATCTGGTGCAGACCCAGATCAGATTGGCACAGGGCCGAACGCTCGCCGAACTAGGGCTCGATCGACCGATCTCATCTCGTGGCTACGCGATCCAGGCCCGGGTCAACATGGAGACGATCGCCGCCGACGGCACAGTCAGGCCAAGCAGCGGCACGCTGATGGTCTACGAGGCCCCGAGCGGCCCTGGCGTCCGCACCGACGGCTTTGGCTACGCTGGCTATCGTACCTCGACGGCGTTCGATTCGCTGCTTGCCAAGGTCATCGCCTTTTCGCCGTCGGCCGACTTCGGTCAGGCCATCGGCCGTGCCGACCGGGCACTCAGCGAGTTCCGATTGGAAGGCGTGGCCAACAACATCGGCTTCCTGCGCAACATCCTGGCCCACCCCGACCTCGTCGCTGGCAACACCCACACGCGTTGGGTGGACACGCAGATGGCGACGCTTGCCGCCATAGCCGAGCAGCGCCGCCGGTTCTTCGAACCGGAGTTGCCGGCCGACGTTGGCGCTGAACAAGGTTTCGCCGGCGCACGCGTGAAAAGTCGCGACCCACTGGCCCTGTTCGCCCACGATGCCGCCATCAAGGCCGAGCAGGCCATCATCCAGCCCGACAAGGACGAGCCGTTGGAAATGACCGGTCCAGAAGGCTCGGTCGGCGTCGCCTCGCCCATACAGGGTACCATCGTTTCGATCAACGTGATCGTGGGTGATGCCGTGCGCCAGGGCCAGCAGCTCGCTGTCGTCGAGGCGATGAAGATGGAGCATCTCGTCGTGGCGCCGCATGGCGGCATTGTGCGGACGGTCACCATGACCAAGGGCGACGTGGTCCGCGAAGGTTTCCCAATCGTCTTCATCGAGCTGGCGGAGGTGGCGGGCGGGTTGGACGCGGCCTCCGCAGAGATTGACCTCGACCACATTCGCGACGACTTGCGCGAAAGTCTCGAGCGGCATGCCCTGACACTGGATGAGAACCGGCCCGAGGCGGTCGCCCGTCGGCGCAAGACCGGCCACCGAATGCCGCGCGAGAACATTGCCCGCCTAGTCGACCCCGGCTCGTTCAACGAATATTGGCCACTGGTGGTCGCCCGCCAGCACCAGCGAAACGCGATGGAGGCCCTTCGCAAGAACACACCCGGCGATGGCGTCGTCGCCGGCACCTGCTCGATCAACGGCAACCTGTTCGACGGAGAGTCGCTCACGAGCCGCTCTGGTGCACTACGACTACACCGTGCTGGCCGGCACGCAGGGCCACCGCAACCATTACAAGCAGGATCGCATCTTCGAGCTGTGCCACCGTTATCGACTGCCCCTCGTGCTGTTCGGCGAAGGTGGCGGCGGTCGGCCGGGCGGACTGGATCGGCCCGCGGGTCGCCATTGACACGCCGACCTTCACGACGCTGTCACGGCTGTCCAGCCTCGTGCCAATGATCGGTGTCGTCAACGGCCGTACGTTCGCGGGCAACACGGCGATGGTCGCCTGCTCGGACGTCATCATCGCGACCGAGGGCTCGACGCTCGGCATGGGCGGGCCGGCAATGATCGAGGGCGGAGGCCTCGGCATCTACACGCCTGAGGAGATCGGCCCGATGCGTTCCAGGTGCCGAACGGCGTTGTCGACATACTCGTGAAGAACGAGTTCGCTGCGGTCGACACGGTGAAAAAGTATCTGTCCTACTTTCAGGGGCCGATCACCGGCTGGGAGGTGCACGACCAGAGGGCACTGCGACACGCTGTGCCCGAGGACCGCAAGCGGCTCTACGACATGCGCCGCATTGTGTACACCATCGCCGACAAGGGCTCGGTGCTGGAGTTGCGCGAGAAGTTCGGCATTGGCATCATCACCGCCTTCGCCCGCATCGAGGGCCGGCCGATCGGCATTATCGCCAACAACCCGCATCATCTGGCCGGCGCCATTGACATCTCGGACGGCTCCGACAAGGGCGCGCGCTTCATGCACTTGTGCGATGCCTTCGACATCCCTGTGCTGAACCTGATCGACTGCCCCGGCATCATGGTCGGTCCGCAGCACGAGCGCACGGCCCTCGTGCGACACTGTGCGCGGCTCTTCAATGTCGGCGCGAACATGACGGCACCGCTGTTCACGGTTGTCGTGCGCAAGGCCTACGGCCTCGGCGCGCAGGCGATGCTCGGCGCGGGCGCGCTGGTCGGCTTCTTCGCCGTCGCCTGGCCTACGGCCGAGTTTGCGGGCATGAACATTGAAGGAGCGGTGAAGCTCGGGTATCGCAAGGAGCTCGCTGCCATCACCGACCCTGAGGCTCTGCGCCTCGCCGAGGTTCGAGCGGCGCTCGGCGGGCTGCCTACGACGAAGCCAAGGCGGTCAACGCGGTGATGGGCGGCGGCGGGATTCGATCGGCGCCATCATCGATCCGACTGATACGCGCACCTGGCTCGCAAGTAGCCTAGCGGATTGCCACCCGTGCCCCCACGCACCGAGAAAAAATATCCCTATATCGACCCGTGGTGACCACGGGCCGTAGCGGGTACTGGCGGGGTAGTCACGGCGTCATCGCTGTCGACCTTTGCTGGGATGCTCACGCGGTGTGTTTCGCCGTCTGCGAGGAGCGCTGAGGGCGCCCCCGACCATGGACCGTTGCGGTCGCGCTATCTTCATTTGCGAACTTCGCATTACGTTGATCGCATTGGCAAACCCGGGACGATGCATCTCGGCTCATGTATAGGCGCCGTCACGGAGCCTTTGTTCGGGGAGGTACCATTTCCTGTTTCATGCAGCAGGTTCGGGATTTTCGTGTTCAAGGGTATGGCATCGAGCTCACCTGCCTCGGAATGCGAACAGCGGGCCGTCCGTGTAACGCAACACCACGCACTCCATGGCTGCGTCGAGCGACGGCTCACCCAGTATGCGGGCGGCGACACGCAACCTCTCATCGAGATCGATGATGCCATTACGGATCGGCGCCTCGCCGGCGAAAGCTGCAGGTACCGCATGAATTACGGTCTGCGGGTAGAGTTTGCCGCGGCCAGAGAGCTCGATCCATTCGACCTCGCGGCCCCAGTCGTAGGGACAGAAAGGCTTCGGAGGAAACGTCAGACGCCTGACGTCCGCCCACGCGTCGTGAACAAACGCCCCTCGGCCCAGTGCATCCCGGAGAATGGCTTCTGTAAAAGCGCTTATGCGCGGTGGCCACGGACGCGTGCTCGCGATATCGACGAACGGCAGGGTCATGCCACGGCCTCCAGGACATGGACCAGTGCAGCATTGTAGTTGCCGAGCTCGACAGCTGCCGGCACCGAGATGGGCGTTCTCACCTGGCGCTCGCCGGCGCGCCGCGCAGCTGCTCCGGCAGCTGCGTAGATTGTCAGCAGGCCCGTGACATAGGCGGGATGACCGCGCGAGAGCAGCCCCCCGAGGTGCAGATCGGGATACGGCCGCCCAGCGACGTCTCCCCTCGGCCGCCAGCGCCGCGCCCTTGCCGCGAGGCGTCAACCCCAGTGCCTCGCTCGGCCAGCACCTGCACGATCGTGCAGGGCGCGTAGAGCTCGGCGAGGTCGATGTCAGCCGCGGTGATGCCAGCCGCGCGGTAGGCCGCTGCGGCAGCGCCCGGGCCGCGTCGAACGCCGTCATGTCGTTGGGCACCTCGCTGATCTGGTGCGCCCCGTCGTGGAAGAAACCCCGTCCGCGCACCAGCGCGTAGGGCCGGCCCAGGCCGCGTGGCTACCTCCTCGCTGCGCCAACCAGGCAGACGGCACCGTCCCCACGCGGCGGCACCTCGTAGAGCCCCAACGGCTCCACGATCGGGCGTGCGGCGAGCACGTCCTCCAGAGTGAGCGGCTTCGTTACTGGGCGAGGGGTTGAGGGCGGCGTGGCGCCGGTTCTTGACGGCGACCGGCCCGCTTGCTCCGCGCGTGGCGCCGATGCTCGTGCAGGTAGCGGACCGCATCCATCGCGTACCAGGAAATGGGCGTGAAGCCGCCGAGTCTGGAAGTCGACGTCGCCGTCGTGCGCATGCTGCTCATCGCGTGTTCGGCCGAGTAGACTGCACTCTCCATGTTGATGCCGAGCGCCAGCGCCACATCGGCGCGACCCACGCAGACCGTCGTTGCGGCCTGGTCGAAGGCGAGGCCGCCCGTCATGCCGTTGCCCATCACCTCCATGATGGTGCCCTTGAGCGGAAGCCGCAGATAGTTCGCCATGAAGGTCGCGAAATACTTTTGCAGCGTGTAGGGCCGGCACATGGCGAAGACGAGCGCGCCGACCTCCTCCTTGGGCAGACCGGCTGCCGCCATGGCGTCAATCACAAGCGGTGCAAGGATCTCGTGCTCGAGGGCCTGCAGGGGAGCATCGGCTGCCGTCTGCAGCTTGCCGTTGGGGCTGGCCGCCCCACCGATCACCGCACTACTCGGCACGTACGTGGCGACCTCGCGGCACAGGTACATGTTGGAGGCATTCATCGAGTGGACGGCCTCACCGCGCTGGTTGCAGATCTCGCGCTTGAAAGAGACGATGCCTTTGTCACCCTTGCTGGTCCGGCGCTTGTCAGTCACGGTCGTGCGACATCGATCGTGTCGCCGTGCTTGACCGGCTTCTTCACGCGCCACTTGTCGACGCCGAGCATGCGCGATGGTGCCGTCATTTATGCCCGACTGGCACATCAGCCCAGCCGCAATCGCCAGCACCAGCGGTCCGTGCGCTATCGGTTCACCGTAGGGCTGCTCCTTACAAAATTCCCGGTCGCGTGCGGCGCATTGAAGTCGCCGGATAGGCACGCAAAGTTGACGATGTCCGTCTCCGTCATCGTCCGGCGCGGCCTGCGGTATGTCTTGTCGATCTCGAAGTCCTCGAAAAAAAGGCCGCGTGGCTCGGGATTGTTCAAGGGCAACCTCCTCGGTAGCTCCAGAGTCCCATCAGCGGGCGATGACGTTGCGCTGGATCTCGTTGGTGCCGCCGCCGATCGGGCCGACGCGGGCGTCCCGAAACATCATCTGCATGTCGTGATCCATTGAGTAGCCGGCGCCTCCCATGATCTGCATGGCGATGTGGGCGCACCTTCCAGTTCACGTCGGTGGCGTACGTCTTCGCGATGGCGGTCTCCACTCGGGGTCGAGCCGGCGTCCATCATCTCCGCGACGCGGTAGGTGACGAGCCGCGCCGTCTGCCTTTGATCTGCATGTCGGCGAGCTTGTGCGAGACGACCTGGAATTTGCTGATCGGCCGCCCGAACTGCATTCGCGTCATCGCGTAGTCCAGGACGTGTCGAGGTTGCGGCGCGTGTTTCCGACGCCGTAGGCGGCGAGGGTCATCCGCTCGACGTTGAGGCCCTTCATCAGGACCCGCCAGCCGCTGTTCTCTTCGCCGATAATGCGGTCGGCCGGAAGGCGCACGTTGTCGAAGAAGCAGTGATTGGCCTCGGTGGTGTGCCGGCCGAGCGCACTCAGGCGGCGGATGGAGACGCCGGGTAGCGACGTGTCGACCAGGAACATGCTGATGCCGTCGTAGCCGCGGCCCGGCTTGGTCTTCGCCACCACGACCAGGTTGTGCGCCACGTGGGCGGCGCTGTTATAGATCTTCTGCCCGTTGAGGAGTAGCCGTTGCCATTGCGCACCGCCGCCAGTTCGATGCCGGCTACGTCGGAGCCGTGGTTCGGCTCGCTCAGCATAAGGCGAGGCGCATCTCGCCGGAGATGATCTTTGGCAGCATCTCGCGCTTCATGTCCTCAGAGCCGTGCAGCGCGACGTGCATGCCGGCGTAGATCACCGTGATGCCGTAGGCCTGGGCGATACCGCCGTAGTGGTAGCCAAGCGCCTCGCCGAGCACGGCCAAATCCATATAGCTGCCGCCCATTCCGCCATACTCGGTCGGATAGATGAGCCCCATGTAGCCGGCGTCGGCCAGTGCCTTGTGCGCCTCGAAGGGGTATTCTCCGGCCTTGTCGAGCTCGCGGATTCTTGTTGGCGGTAACACGCGATTGAGCAGGCCCAGCACGCTGGCGCGCATCTGGCGCTGCTCCTCGCTGAAGCCGAATGTTAAATGCGCTTCGCTCATGCCGTCGTCAGGTCCTTGATGAGTGGACGCACCTCTGCAGCGAAGCGCTCGAACTGCTCGCCGCGCCGCTCGTAGGGACCCACCAAGTCGAGGCTCATGTGGCGGACGCCAGCGGCATAGAACTCGCGGATCTTCTCAGCCACCTGGGCCGGCGTGCCGATGGCGCCGTATCGCTCGGTGGCGGGACGCATGTTCATGGCGTAGCGGACGCTGAGCGACTCCGCCGCCTCGTCCAGTGCCCGCTCGTAGCTGTCGCCGATGCGGGTGAACATGAGGTGCGCCGTGCCGAACCTCTCTAGCTTGCGCCCGGCCTCCCGTGCCGCCGCCTCGATGGTGGCTAACCCCTTGGCGAACATTTCGGGCGAGACGGCGTAGAGAACCAGCCATCGGCGAGGCGGGCGGCACGTCTCAGCGCTGCCTCGGAGCGGCCGCCGCACCAGATCGGCGGTCCACCCGGCTGGCGCGGCACCGGCGTCATCTTCACGTCCTTGAAGTTGTAGAAGCGCCCCCCGTGGCTGACCCTCTCGCCCGTCCAGAGCTTGCGGATGACCTCGATGCCTTCGCTCAAGCGCGCCCCTCGCTCGTTGAGCGGCACGCCGCAGCCTTCGTATTCCCTAGGAAACTCGCCGCCTATGCCGACGCCGAAGACGAAGCGCCCGCCGGTCAGGTGATCGAGCGTCGCGATCTGCTTGGCGACGGGCGTAGGATGACGCAGCGGCAATAGGAAGACGGCGGTGCCGAAGGTCAGGCGTTTGCTGACGACGGCTGCCTGTGCGATCTGCGTGATGGGATCGAGAAACGGTATTGCAAAGGCGACGTGATCACCGCACCAGAATCAGTCGAAGCCCAACCGATCCACCTGCTGGACCACTTCCACCAGCT